>NC_023135.1:2763266-3454083 GCF_000511355.1 Leisingera methylohalidivorans DSM 14336
TCCCGCAGACCTTCACGCTGGAGAACTACACCACCATCTTCACCGATCCCAGCTGGTACTGGGGCTACATCAACTCGATCCTTTACGTGTCGATCAACACGGTGATCTCCATCGCCGTGGCGCTTCCGGCGGCCTATGCCTTCAGCCGCTACCGGTTCCTGGGCGACAAGCAGCTGTTTTTCTGGCTGCTGACCAACCGGATGGCGCCTGCGGCTGTGTTCGCGCTGCCGTTCTTCCAGCTCTACTCCGCAGTGGAACTGTTCGACACCCACCTCGCCGTGGCGCTGGCCCATTGCCTGTTCAACATCCCGCTGGCGGTCTGGATCCTCGAGGGGTTCATGGGCGGCATTCCCAAGGAGCTGGACGAAACGGCCTTTGTCGACGGCTATTCCTTCCCGCGCTTCTTTGCCACGATCTTCATCCCGTCGATCAAGGCAGGCGTCGGCGTTGCGGCCTTCTTCTGCTTCATGTTCTCCTGGGTAGAGCTGCTCTTGGCCAAGACGCTGACCGCGGTCGCAGCCAAGCCGATTGCCGCCACCATGACCAAAACCGCGTCTTCTGCGGGCTATGAGCTGGGGCTTCTGGCAGCCGCTGGCACGCTGACAATCATTCCGGGCGCCATCGTGATCTGGTTTGTCCGCAACTACATCGCGAAGGGTTTCGCGATGGGGAGAGTGTGATGCTTTCATGGATGGCCTGGACCTGGCCCACAGCACTTGTCTTTATCGGCATATTCACCGCCATCGGCATTTTGATCGCGGTTGAGATCCGCCACCCCGGCGGCGATGCGCGCAAGGGGGTGCTGGGGCTGACCACAACCCGCGGCGACCGGCTGTTCATCAGCCTGCTTGGCACTTCCTACATCTTCCTGGCCTGGCTGGGGCTGGTGGGCATGCCGCTGTGGTGGCCGCTGGCGCTGGCAATTGCCTGGGGTGTCTTCTGCTTCTGGAAAGTCTGACGCTCGCAAGCCCCAAACGCAATCTGGACGGGCCTTGAAGGCGAAACTGCCCTTCATGGCCCTCTCAGCGGAAGCCAGAACAGTTGCGCCAGACGCCGCCCCAAAAGACTGGCACGTCACTTTTCACCCTGCTGAACAAGAGCGCGCGGCAGCGCACAATTTGACACCGCGCCCCCAATCGCCGCACGTCTCCTAAAATAATAGTTTTCACGGGAGCGCCCTTCCCCTAGCATGACTGGAACCATCAAATGAGCCGGACAGCCGAGGCTATGCGCAAGAAACAGGACAATTCCCTGCTCACCGAAGTGGAGCTTGAGTTCATGACTGCTGTCTGGGACATGGGCGGCGGCACCGTGCGGGAGATCCTGGCCAAGCTGAACCAGGTGCAGGAACGCGCCTATACCTCGGTGGCCACGGTTCTGAAGATCATGGAGCAAAAGGGCTTTCTCACCAGCGAGCGCAAGGACCGCTCTCTGGTCTACCGCCCCGCCGTTCCCAAGGCAGAGTACCAGAAAACATCTCTGAAAAACCTTTCGAGCAAGCTTTTCAACGGCGCGCCCGCCGCCCTGGTGGCGCGGCTGGTCGATGATGAGGATGTGACCGACGAGATGCTCGAGGAGATGCGGGCGCTCTTGGAGGAAAGGCTGGGGGAAAATGCCAACTGATGCTCTGCTGAATGCCTATTTTGACCTGAATATCCTGCTGCTGGCAGGCGCTGCCCTGTGGCTCGCTGCCCGCAAGCTGCTGGCGCGCAGCAAACTCGGCCGCGCCTACCGCCCGCAATTGCGGCTGTTGAACGGGATGACGGTGCTGCTGGCGGTGACGCCCGTACTGATCATCGCCTTCACGCATTTCGTCATCCCCCATCCGCCGAATTTCTCCGACATGCTGGTCTCGCAGTATTTGCAAGGCAATGTCAGCATGAGCGCCGGCAGATTTGAGACGCTTCTGGGACTGCGCGAGGATGCCGTGCGCGGCCTCACCAGTTTGCAGCCGCTTTGGGCCCAGGCCCTGTCCGCAGCCTTTGCTGCCGGGATGCTGATCTGCCTGGCCCATGTGGCAGTCTCCATCTTCCGCCTGCACCAGAACCTGGCGGCCGCGTTCACTTGGAAACGGGTCGGCCGGGTGCAGCTGATGGTCTCCGACACAGTGCGCGTTGCCTATTCAACCCGCGGGCTCCGCCGCCGCTACGTGGTGCTGCCCGCCGCGCTGCTGAACGACCCGCGCGACCTGCGCCTGACCATTGCGCATGAGCTGCAGCACTTCCGCCAGCACGACATCGAATGCGAGTTTCTGCTGGAAATGCTGCGTCCGCTGCTGTTCTGGAATCCCGCCTTTTATCTGTGGCGGCGTGAAGTGCGGCTGCTGCGCGAATTTGCCTGCGATCAGGCCTTGATGGCGCGGCCCCGGGTCGATGTGCGCGCCTATTGCGAATGCTTGATCCGCGCCTGTGCCCATGCTGCCCGCGGGCCCGCTCTGTTCACCCGCCGCAGCCCGGCAGTGGCGCTGGTCGACCGCCGGGAAACCCGCCGCGGCGCCTCCCTGCAGCGCCGTATCATCGCGGTGACGGCCCGCCAGCCGCAAGGGCAGAACTCCCTGGGCTGGGGCGTGGTATCCCTGGCGATGGCCGGGGTGGTGCTGGGCACCGCCATGCTGCTGCAGCGGCCCAGCGACTGGAGCCATGACCGCATCATGCTGTCGACCATCGTCAACCTGGAACGCATGGCCAGCCGCAGCACATCGCCGGCGCTTGCCGTCAGTGCGCTGAACGGCGGCTTTGCCGTCCCCTCGCAGTAGGCAGCCAGTTCCCGGTGCCGCCGGGTACAGCCGTCCCAATCTTTCAGAAATTCACCGCCAGTCCGGCTATCAGCGCCCGTCAAAGGATGTTTAATGCCCCCTCCCAGGCGGGGTGTGGCAGCCTTGCGCACAAAGATTTCAAGGGGCGGACAGGCCTCAAAGCCGGCTCAGGCAGATTTCTGCACGACCGCGCCGAGAGCTTAAGCGGGGAAAGGACCAGGAAAAACCCAAAGCGGCAAAGCGCCTAGGAGACAGGCCTGTTCAGGCGACCCGGCGCCGGAAATTGTGGCTACCGTACAAGGGGATAGAACCCGGCCCTGCGGCGGCCTAGCTCTATGCCACGGCACACGGAACACCGTGACCGCTGGTAACGAACCAAGAAGTATGGAGTGTCTCACATGAAAAAATTCGCACTGACTGCCGCCGCTTTTGCAGCTCTGACCGCTGCGCCGCTGGCCGCAATGGAATCCATCACCGAGGCCGATGCGGACGGTAACGGAACCTATTCGCTGGAAGAGCTGCAGGCGGCCTTCCCTGATTTGACTGCAGAAATCTTTGCGACCATCGACGCCAATGCCGATGGCGAGGCTGACCTGACCGAGGTGAAGGCAGCCGCGGATGCCGGTCTGCTGGCAGCGGCCAGCTGAACCCGCGGCAAGGCGGCTCCCCCCCCGAACCGGGCCGCCTTGCCACATTGTGTCCCTGCCACTGTTAAATGGTGCCACGGCCCCGCGTTGCGGGGCCTTTCACGTATTATAACGCCGCTTAGCCCCTGTCGGCCTGCTGCATCAGGCGGGCCACGTGGCAGGCGAAGGCAATTGTGGCGGGTACACCCAGAAGAAGCCCCCAGGCGGCAGCTTCATAAGGGCTGAGCACCCGCCAGCCGATCCAGCTGCCGATCAGGGACGCAAAGAACAGATTGACCGCTGCAGCACCCGCACCGAACGGGTAGAGGGCCGCCAGCAGGCGCCAGGAGGGCAGCCGGTTCATCGCCGGCTTCCCAGATACTGCACAAGACCAAGGCTGATGATCAGTGTGATCGAGGCAACCAGAAACCAGAACTCCGCCATTTCTGTCTGCGGCTGCGGGAAGGGCCGCTGGAAACTGGCGGCAAAGGCGCTGGAGGAGGCCAGCAGGGCCAGGCTGAGGGAAAGAGTATAGGCGGGGATGTGTTTCATCTCAGTGCTCCATGGTCAGGGATTGATAGATTTCCAGCAAGGCGCGCGGCAAACGGGCCGGGTCCGGCAGCAAGGTGAAACCGGCGCGCCCGAAGATGCGGGCAAACCAGCCCTGGCCGCCGGCGTCGATCACCACGCCATGCACCGACTGGCCCAGGGCGCGGGCTTCGCGCACCGCCATGCGGCTGTCTTCGATGCCGTGCACGCCCTCGGTGTGGTCCAGACCGTTGGGCTTGCCATCGGTGAGGACCAGCAGCAGGCGGCATTCCGAGCCTTCCTCAGCCAGCTGGGCAGAGGCATGGCGGATCGCTGCACCCAGCCGCGTGTAGTGCCGGGTTTGAAGCCGCCGATGCGGGCAGTGACAGTTTCTGACATTACATCCTCGAACCCTTTGGCGCGGGTCAGGAACACCCGGTCGCGGCGCAGCGAGGAAAAGCCCCAGATGCCCAGCCGGTCGCCTGCGGTGGCAATGCCAATGGCAAGGGCCGGCAGGGATTCACGGCGGTCTCGATCACCGTGCAGTCACCGACGGTCGCCTCGGTAGAGCGCGAGCAATCCATCAGCACCGCCACGCCCAGGTCGCGGGCCATCGGGCGGCTGGCCTGCCAGACCCGGTCGCTGCTCTGCTGGCCGCAGGCGAGGTCGACCTGGGATTTAACAACCGCTTCCAGATCCAGCTCATCGCCGTCCATTTGCCGCGGCAGCATCACCCGGCGCGGGTGCAGCGGCGCGAACTGGCGGCGCACGCGGGCGACCAGCTTGGAGTCGGGCTGGAAGCTGCCGGCGGGCTTGCCCTCAGCCTCCAGCACGCAATTGTGGGCGGGCATGTGTTTGCCCAGCCGGTGGTTCCATTCGGGATAAGTGAACTGGCCCGCCAGCCGTTCGTGCTCGGCGTCTTGCGGCGACAGGTCCAGCGAGGTCCGCAGCCGCGAGGCCGCGCGTTTCATGTGCTGAGAGAGAGTAAGGATGCCCTGATCCTCCGCCGCTTTCTGGGCGTTCTCGTTGTCGTCGTCATCGACCATCCGGTTGATGTTCAGGCTTTCGGCTCAGGACAGGATAGCCTCGAAGCGGTGGACGATGAAGCTGTCCTTGCGGGTGGTCTGGTCCTGATCCTGGCGCTTGGCCGTTTTGCGGGTGGAGACGGCGAGGCCCGGTGTCTTCATCTCCGCCGCTTCGGGGGCTGCCCCCCGGCCCGCCTGCGGCACCGGCAGGCGCAGCCAGAAGGACACCGGCTGATAGCTCCGGTAGCCGCGCGGGGCGGTACAGGTGCAGGGTTCGGCGATGCGGCAGTCAGAGCCGATCTGATCCAGCACCATGCGTTCGATCCGCGCCTCGAACTGCGGAAGGCCGTTGCGTTTTCGGGTTCCGGCGATATGGGCGCAGAACGCCCCATAGGCAGACCGCAGTCCCGGGCAGGCGGCAAACACCTGATCCGCGGCACGGGCATTGGCGGCGACCTCCAGCTGGTCCGCCAGATAGCGGCCCTCAATGCGTTCCGGAAGCTTAATCGTGGCTGCCATCGCCGCCAGCCACAAATAAGCCTTGCGGTTCATCTCGCAACTGGGGAAGGCGGCCAATTCCCGCGGGGTACCGATGCGGCGCAGCCGGTCCGGGCGGCGGTCCGGCAGCACCGCAGGCGCCGTCTGGATTTCCACACCCCCGGCACCGCCCAGCGCCCGGAACAGGGCCGCCACGCTGGCGCGCATGTCCTCGAACCGGACGGTGTGTCCGGCACCGACCTCAGCGGCGCCGATCCGTGTGGCCATGCCGTGCCACAGGTTGCCAACGGTTCCTTCGGGTTCCAGAAGGTCGAGAGCATGGAACATGGCATCACCCGTAGACGCTGGCAGCAAGGTCGCGCAGCGCTTGGCTCACGTCATCCTCGTCGCTGAGCGGTTCGATGATGGCGGCCTCGACCGCGCGCTCGACGCCCATGCCCTTGGCGATCAGCGTGGCGGCGCAGATCAGGAGTCGGGTGGAAACCCCCTCCTCCAGATCCACGCCCGAAAGCTTGCGGATATGGCCCGCCAGCCGCACCAGCGCGGCGGAACGGTCCGCGTCCAGCCCGCTTTGAGAAGCGAACACCGCAGTTTCGGCAGCGGCTTCGGGGAAATCGAAGCCGTTGGACAGAAAGCGCTGCCGGGTTGAGGGTTTCAGCTTTTTCAGGATGTTCTGGTAGCCGGGGTTGCAACTGGCAACCAGCATAAAGGGCTTGGGCGCGGCCAGCTCCTCGCCCGTGCGGTCGATCACCAAGCGGCGCCGGTCATCGGTCAGAGGGTGCAGCACCACGGCCACGTCCTTTCGCGCCTCGACCACTTCGTCCAGGTAACAGATGCCGCCCTCGCGCACTGCACGGGTCAGCGGGCCGTCGACCCAGACCGTCTCACCGCCCTTCAAGAGGTAACGTCCGATCAGGTCGGCAGCGGACAGGTCGTCGTGGCAGGCGACAGTGTGCAGCGGCAGGCCAAGCCGGGCGGCCATATGCTCCACGAACCGCGTCTTGCCGCCCCTTCAGAAGAAGGGGCAGACCGTTGGCTTGGGCCATCTCGAAAACGGCTCATTCATCGCCTGCGGGGTGGCAGAAGGGCACGGAGGCGTATTGAACGCATTCATGGCTTACTCTCCTGGTACGGCCACGGGGCCGGGTTTGATGACTTCGCGGCGGACCACGACGGTGGCGTAGATGAACAGCAGCGCGCCCAAAACCACCACTGCGACAGAACCGAAGCGCATCAGGTATAACAGCCCCAGCTGGTCCTGCACATCCATGTAGTAGTCGCCAACGACGCGTTGCATGTGGGTCTGGATGCTGCCGGCAAAGGTCAGCACAAATGTCATGAAGGCCATGCCGCCGGTCATCAGCCAGAAGGACGCCATGTTCAGCACCTAGTTATAGGGATCGCGGTTGCGCAGCTGCGGCATCGCATAGGTGAACATCGCCAGGGCAACGATGACATAAAGCCATTTCTCCACCACTTCGCGGTCAACGCCGGTCAGCTTGAGCATCAGGTAGCCAAGGATCGCAGCCATCACCATTTCCCAGGTGGCTTCCACCCACAGGTGGACAACGAACCACCAGTACATCTTGTCCAAGCTGAGGTTGTCCGCGTTGATGAAGGCAAAGATCCACAGCAGCGACAGCAGCCACAGACCCATCAGGAGGATGTTGGTGATCGCGGTCTTGCGCCCTGCCAGCACGGTCAGCGAAATGTTCACAAGGAAGATCACCGCCGCAACCAGGATGCCGAACCTGACCCACAGGGGCTGTTCCAGAAACTCCCGCCCGCCGTGGATTCCCGCGAGGTAGGAGCCGACCGCGCCCAAGGTGCCGACGACGAGGATGGCCAGCTGGATATAGACCAGTTTCACCGAGAATATCTCGCGTTCGGATTCCTCGGGGATCAGGTAATAGGCAGCCCCGAAGAAGCCCAAGAGCAGCCAGACGATCAGCGCGTTGGTGTGCAGCATTCGCACGATGTTGAACGGCAGCAGCTCGCTCAGCGTGTTGGGCCAGACATAGATCCAGCCCGCGAGCAGCCCGCCGAGGACCTGGATTGCAAACAGGGCCATTGCCACCATGAAATAGGCATAGGCACCATTTGTGATTGATATTTCATTGTTTCTCTCCCTCAGCCTGCGTCATTCGGAGGCCAGTTCTGGGTGTCGGTCTGATCCGCCCAACGCAGGAATTCGGACAAAGATTTCGTCTCTTCCTCGGTCAGCTTGAAGAACGGCATCTGGCGGCGGCCCTCGACACCGGAGGGCTGCGACTTCATCAGCCGTCCAGCATTTCATAGGCGACCTTGGGGTCGCCGAGCACGCCCCAGCGGGTCATCACATTGCCCGCTTCAGGGGTGAAATAGGCGCCCTCGCCATGCAATGTGTGGCAATTGATGCAGGAAAAGGAGGAACCGCCATGCGACGCCCCGGTTTCGACGCCCCCGACCTGCCGCTCTCGGAGCTGTTCCACCACTGGCCCGCCTAGCGGGTGCGTTCATGCGCCGCCAGATGCTCTGCCCCGGCTGCCCGATCGCGCCGTGCCACACGCTGATCGACGCCTGCGAGGAATACGGGCTGAAGGAGACGGAATTCCGGGAGGAGCTGCGGGGGGTTAAGGGGGCACATAAAACTATTTGAAAGATATCGCCGCTGGTCTCTTGCAATCATGGATCGCATACCCCATCTCAGTCCAGCAAAGCTTCTTCCTAGACCTTCTGTTTCCTAACGGCCCCAGTTGTTCCTATGTCGACACTGGGCCGGGCTATCGCGTGTTGCGGGTAGCATTTATCAAGGAGACGACACGATGGCCAATGGCACCGTGAAATGGTTCAACTCTCAAAAAGGTTTTGGTTTCATCGCTCCCGAGCAGGGTTCGCGGGACATTTTTGTCCACATTTCCGCTTTGGAACGCGCTGGCATCCACCAGCTTGACGATGGCCAAGCCGTAACTTTCGACATCGAGAGCGGCCGCGACGGACGTGAGTCCGCCAGCAATCTTGCGCTTGCGTAAGCCTTTGCAGGCTTGAAACGATTGGCGGGAGCATTCTTGAAATGCTCTCGCTTCCGCATCTGTCATTGTTAACCCTCAGATGCGGTTTTAATCCCAAAATTACCGAAAGAACAATCTTGATAGAAATCTCTTGGGGCACTCCCATGACTATTTTCCTGCCCTCGGAAGGCCGGACACAAAAAATCACAACTATTGAACAAGCCCACTTCTGGTTGCAGCGAGCCTGGCCGGTTTCTGATCGCAACAGAAACATAGCGATTGAGAAAATCGATGCCGTCATGGACTGTCTTGCTCCCGTCGGCACCGCCCGCGCAGCTTTCCTCTCTGCAGTTGACACCGCCGGGTATCAAATGGACTCCGTCGCCTCCGCTTAGATCATCGCGCCTCACTCACCGGCCCCCTGCCGCACCAGAGAGAAAATCTGAACTGAACTTTCACCCGCTCGTCACCCCTTCCCCCGAACCAACCCAATAAGAGTGACAAGATGACCAAGCTTAAAATCGAGGGATTGGGACTGGCCGGTCTTTCCCGCAAGGAAACAGCGATCGAAAAGACCACGCGTGCAGCGCGTGAAATCCTGGACGACGAAAACGAGCTTCGGCGCAGCAAAATTGAACGCCTGAAACGGACCCGGCTTCAATATGAGCATGGCAGTCAGCCCCCGAAAGACCCTAAGCAGGAATGACGTTGGCCGAGAAGGCTCATGTCACATGATTACAGGGCATAGCCGCCCGCAAGCCAGCTCTGGCGGCAATCGCAGTAAATGACTTGCGCAACTGCTCTGTGCAAAGATTGCCTGCACGACCAGGAAACCAGGCCCTCTCCTCGGCTTTCCGGCCGCCTGCCTTTGAAGGTTTCTGGGCAGCCAGCAGGCCACCTCCCGGTCTTTCAGCCGCCCTACCCCTGCGCGCCGCTCACGACCACCAGCCGGTGCGGGTCGGTGACCACGATATGCTTGCGGGCGGACTGCACGATGCCGTTTTTCTCCCAGGCCGACAACAGGCGGCTCACCGTGTGCAGCGTGGTGCCGGTCATCTCGGATATATTGCGGCGGGTCACGGGGAACGCAATCTCGATCCCTTCCTCCACCTTGCGGCCCGACTGGGTCACCATCCTGAGCAGCGCTGCTGCCACCCGCTGCCCCACGGCTTGGGTGGCCAATTCGGTGATCCGGGTCTGCATCTCGCCCAGGCGCTGGCCCAGGGTGCTGTAGCTCTCAGTGGCGAACCCTTCGTATTTAGCGGTGAACTCCGGCCACAGCCGCACCGGCCAGGACAGCGCCAGCGATTCCGATGCTGCCACCGCGGTGGCTGGATAGGTGTCGCGGTTCAGCGCCGGTGCGATGCCCAACAGCTGGCCGGGGGATATATGCAGCGCGATGATCTGGTCGCCGCCCTCGGTGGTCTTCACCACCCGGATGTAGCCGTCCAGAAGCAGGTGGAACCGCTCGGCGTCATGGCCTTCATGAAAAATCTCATTGCCCTCGTCATAGCGTTTGGGCAGCGCTTGAACGAGGATCTCGCGGATCTGGCCGCGCTTCAGAAGGCTAAAGGGCGGCAGCCCGGTCAAAAGGCTTTCATCGAGCTTGGACAAGAATGCACCGCGAGTTTGCTGAAGGACAAAGAGAATGTCCTGCGGTTATCGCATAGTGGCCCCAGAGGAAACAACCGTGCGGGAAACACCGGAGACTTCGGACCGGCCCCCTCCCTTATCCCCCGCCGGTGCAGTTCCAAAGAATTCAGCGGCAGATTGCGTCCCTGACGCTGAACCGGCAGGCGGCACCTGACCAGTGCTGCCCGCCTTTTTATCACTGAACGCAGGGAGGCCGATATGGCTGCGCGACCCGACTATTCCGGACCTGTTCTGTTTTCCTACGGCTTCCGGCCGTTCTTTCTGGGGGCCTGCCTGTTTGCGCTGGCGGTGATCCCGGCCTGGCTGCTGATCTGGCAGGGCACCCTGACTTACAGCGGTCCGTTCCTGCCGGTCGACTGGCATATCCACGAGATGATCTTTGGTTACGGCGCGGCGGTGGTGGCGGGCTTTTTGTTCACCGCGGTGCCGAACTGGACCGGGCGGATGCCAGCCCGCGGCTGGCCGCTGGCGCTGCTGTCAGGCCTGTGGCTGCTGGGGCGCTTGGCTGCGGCCGGTTGGCTGGGCCTGCCGGCCCTTGGCGTTATGGCGGTGGATTGCGCCTTTCTGGCCGCCGTCATTGCGATGATCGCGCGGGAAATCATCGCAGGCGAAAACTGGCGCAACCTCAAGGTTCTAGTGCCGATTACGCTGCTGGGCGCGGCCAATGCCTGCTTCCATGTTGAAGTGATGTCCGAGGGGGCGGCTGATATCTCGCGCCGGCTGGGAATTGCCGTGCTTATCTTCCTGATCATGCTGATCGGCGGGCGGATCATCCCCGGTTTCACCCGCAACTGGCAGGCCAAACGCGGCGCGGCGAAGATGCCGGTTCCGTTCGGCAAATTCGATGCCGTGACCCTGGCGTCGGGTGCTGCCGCTCTGCTGGCCTGGACCGCAGCGCCCTGGGCTGCCGCCAGCGGTGTGCTGCTTCTGGCAGCGGGACTGCTGCATGCCTTGCGGGTGGCGCGCTGGTGCGGGCTGGCCGGCCTGGGTGAGCCGCTGCTGTTGATGCTGCATGCGTCCTATGCGCTGGTGCCTGCAGGGCTGATAGCCGCCGCGGCAGTGCCGTTTGGCCTTCTCGAGCCCGCCGCGGCCGCGCACATTCTCGGTATCGGGGCGGTTGGCGGCATGACCCTGGCCGTCATGATGCGCGCCACCCTGGGCCACAGCGGCCGCCTGCTGGTTGCTGGCCCCGTGTTGACTGCCGCCTTTGCACTGGTCATTGCTTCTGCCGCCTTGCGGCTGGCAGGCAGCACCGAACTGGCCGCGGGCTGGGACGGGATCACCGTTTCAGCAGCTCTGTGGACCGCGGGTTTTGTGCTGATGGTGCTGAAGGCCGGCCCCTGGCTGGCAAACCGGCGCATTGGATCCAAATTAGTGTCAGGGGCGCAGGCCAAAAACCGGAACCTAGGCGAAAATTAAGCTGCCAGGACGGCAGAGCTCACGGAAGTTTAACGGTCTTCTCAGACAGTGCTGTTCCGGGTAGCAAGGCTGCGGATAGCGTGAGGATGTCATGAATGCGGTGGAAAGCTGCCATTGCTGTAGTGCCGCTGCTCCTGTGGGCGGTCCAGAGCCTGGCGCAACCCGCCGGGCTTGAAGCCTTCAAACGGCCGGCTGCCGTACCATTCCCAGAGGCTGCGCCCTACAGCCGTGAAATTGCCACTTTAGGTAAAATGCTGTTCTTCGATCCGCGCCTGTCCGGCGGGCGCAACATCAGTTGCTCAAGCTGCCACAACCCGTCTTTCGGTTGGGAATCCCCGGCCCCCAAGGCCATTGGCGCTGCGAATAAGCCCGTGCGCCGCCATGCGCCGACAATCCTGAATGCGGCCTGGATCACCCCGCTGTTCCGGGGCGGGCACGCAGACAGCCTGGAGGAGCAGGCCATTCAGTCGATCACCGCGCCGGATGAGATGAACACGACCTTTGACGGCATCAAAGCCCGCCTGACTGCGGTGCATGAATACAAAACCTGGTTCGAGCGCCTGTTCCCTGGGCGGGGGATCCGCAAGAAGACCATCCTGACCGCACTCGCCACCTATGAGCGCACAATTGTCAGCGGCGTGGCCAGTTTTGACCGCTGGGCAAGCGGAGATGCAACGGCAGTACCTGAGGCCGCCAAACGCGGTTTTGCGCTGTTTAACGGGCGGGCGAATTGCGTGTCCTGTCATTCCGGCTGGATGTTCACGGACAACCAGCTGTATGACATCGGGATGCAAACAACCGACCTTGGCGGCGGCCCGACCCCGCCGGATCCGAAGCGGAACTACCGGTTCAAGACCCCCGGGCTGCGCAACATCACGCTGCGGGCACCGTACATGCACGACGGCTCGCTCCCCTCCTTGCGGGACGTGGTCCGCCATTATGCCCGCGGCGGCGCGGCCAAAGCGGCCCGGACGCCGGATATCGAAGGTTTTGCGGTCACCGAAGAGGAAATCACCGACCTGATTGCCTTTCTGCAAACGCTGACGGATACGGAATCCAATGTGCCATCCCCTATTCTGCCCGCAAACTGATGCGCATGGCTGAAGGTCCCTGCCGATGAATATCAAACGCTCCACCGTGCTGCCAGTTCTGGTGATTGCGGTCGCGGCGCTGCTCGCCGCATTGCTGATCGGCGGGATGGCGATGTATGCATCCAGCCGGAAAGACGGGGTGCTGGAAACCTCGCTTGAGGTGATCCGCCGCGCCAGCGGTGTCAGCACTGGCATCACTGCCGCGGAAGTTTATGCGCAAGATGTTCTGGCGATGACGCGGCTGATACCGCAGGAAGAAGTGGCCAGCCAGTTTCAAGCGCATCTCAAGGCAATCAACAGCGATCTCAGCGCTTTGTTGGCGCAACCGCTGCCCGGGCCACTGCGGGCCGAGGCTGAAATCCTCAATCATACGCTGACGGAGTGGTGCGAATTGACGGTAGTGCTTTTGGGCATCAAACCTGCGCAGGACATTCCAACACTCAACAGATTGATGATGAGCAGCGAGGCCGTTACCCGGCAAGCTGCCACCGTGACCGGCCTGGCCGCTGTGCATGCGGAGCAGGCCGTCGCGGCAGCAAAACGGACATTGTCCCGCATTTTTGTCCTGGGGCTGACCGGCACTGCACTGCTTATGCTTGCAGCATTGATTTTTGCCATGCGCAAGGCACATGCCATATCCGGCGCGATGCAATTGGCGGCTTTTAAGTTGCGGCAGCTGGCGAGCCGGGAGCAATCTGCACCTTCACAGGAAGAGGGCGAGATTTCTGCCGTATTCGCGGCCTTGGACACGCTGGAATTCAGCTTGGCGGAAAAGAAGCGGATTGCCGAGCGGCTGCAGCAGGAAAAAGCCCGGGCAGAGGCTGCTACTGAGACCAAATCCCGCTTTCTGGCAACGATGAGCCACGAAATCCGGACTCCGATCAACGGGGTTCTGGGAATGGCCGAAGTGCTGAATGAAACCAGCCTGACACCCGAACAGAAATCCTGCACCGGCACCATCCTCGCATCGTCCCAGGCACTGCTGCGTATCGTCAACGACATTCTGGACTTCTCCAAGCTGGAGGCTGGAAAACAGCAAATGCTGGCACAGCCCTTCAACCTGCGCGACGTGATATATGACGTCGCCACGCTGATGTCGCCCAGCGCGACCGCCAAGGGGCTGGAGATCTGTATCGACATCCCGGAAAACACGCCAGCGGTCTTCATCGGCGACAGCGGCCGGGTGCGGCAGATTCTGATGAACCTGGTGGGCAACGCAGTAAAGTTTACTTTGGAAGGCTTTATCAGCATCACTCTCAACTACGACGCCAACCATGCTATTCCCCTGTGCATTGATGTGCGCGATACCGGTGTCGGCATCCCCGAAGACAGCATCGGCCAAATCTTTCATGCCTTCGAGCAGGTCGAAAGCACCACCGCCCGGCGTTTCGAGGGGACCGGTCTGGGCCTGGCCATTTCGTCGCGTCTGGCGCAGGCCATGGGCGGGCGGATCGATCTGAGTTCGGAGGCTGGCAAAGGGTCCTGCTTCACTGTCTGCCTGACGCTGCCGGTCGCCGCTCCGGTGCCGCCCATTGCATCGCCGCTTGCAGGCAAACTGGTGGCTGTAGCTGCGGACCTGGCATTTGCCCGTGACGCCCGGTTGCGCCAACTGGCTCTCTGGGGGGCCGGCACAATCGCGCTTCAGAGCATCGACGGCCTTTTGGCAAAGGTGGCCGCAATGTCTGCGGAGCAACGGCAGCCGGATCTGGTGCTGGTCGAAACCAGCCTGCCGTTGGAGCAAGCCAGAAGCCTGTGTCAGAATCTGCAAAGCTTGCCGGGGTGCAGGGACCTGCCGATCGTTTTCTGCACCGGTGGCCAGATGCTGGCTGAATATGAAGCACTGAAGGAGTGTAAGACCCTGCGTGTGCTGATGAAGCCCGCCCGCAACAAACTGCTTTTGCAGACGCTGCAGGAGGTCTTGAACGCCCGCGCCATCCCGGCTGCCGGCGCGGTGCTGCCCGGTGCCGGGAAAACAGCCGGACAATTCAGCCACTTGCGCCTTCTGGCGGCTGAGGACAACCGCACCAACCAGCTGGTTCTGCAGAAAATGCTGGCCCCTACCGGCATTCAGATTACTATTTGCAGCAACGGGCAAGAGGCCGTGGACGCCTTTGCCGCACAACCTTTCGATCTGGTTCTGATGGACATGTCGATGCCGGTAATGGACGGCCTCGAAGCCACCCGCCGCCTGCGGGCCTGGGAACAGGAGAACGGCCGGGCGCCCTGCCCGGTCCTTGCGTTGACCGCCAATGTGCTGAGCACCGACGAAGCCGCCTGCCGCGCCGCGGGCATGGTTGAGTTTCTTTGCAAGCCGATGCGGAAACAGCTGCTGCTGGAGCAAATTGCCAAGTGGACTGCCACCCCCACTGCCGCCGACGCAACGCCGCAGGCCCGCCAAGCCTGACACGCAGCGGCCCGGCCTGTTTCTTCAACTGTGATGCAATGGTGCTGACCAGCCTCAGAGCTCACGAAACGGCACAAAAACACACGAAACCGCGATACAATAAAGGTCTGCCCGAGTCCCGGCCTGGCTGCATTTCCGGAACCCGGCAGGCGTTTGACGGCGCCGCACGCACAGGGGTAGCGAGCCGCACACAATGGCATTTTTGGTGAAAGTTAATGAGTGATTGGGGGGGGCACATGTCCAGTTTACAGATCGGGGCCGCGCGTCCCGCTGATGGCTATGGCACACATTCCGATAATCCAGATTGGGGGCAACCGGTACCGGATTGCTGCATTTTACACTAGCCGCCTGACCTCTGATGGTGGCATGTCCGGGGCCGATCGGCCCAACCCGCGTGAGATTTCCAACATCCTTTCTGCGCAAGATGGCGGCACCGTAAATGCTGCCGGCGCGTCGGATGTCCTGTGGATCTGGGGGCAGTTTCTGGACCACGACCTATCGCTGACCGGGGCAGAAAGCGAGACCGCGGCAGATATCGAAGTCCCGGCGGGAGATCCCTTTTTCGATCCTTTCGGCACCGGTGCGGCGATCATCCCCTTTACCCGCGTGGCACGGCAAGACGGTGAGTACCTTAATGAGATCACCGCATTTACCGACGCTTCGATGATCTATGGCTTGACTGTGGAAACGGCTGCAGCAATGGGGGGCGAAGGCGGCAGGCTGCGGATGACCAAGGACGGGTATCTGAACCGGGATGGCGACAGCTTCCTGACTGGGGACGTCCGTGCTGCTGAAAATGTGGCGCTGTCCTCGATGCACACGATTGTCACGCGGGAGCACAACCGAATGGCCGGGGAACTGGCAGCAAGGGATTCCGATCTGACAGATGACCAGCTGTTTGGGGCAGCCCGCACCAGGGTCGAAACGCTGGTTCAAGGTGTCACCTTCAAGGAGTTTCTCCCTATCCTGATCGGCCAGGGCGCGCTGGGTGCCTATCAGGGCTATGACCCGGCCGTGAACCCAGGCATTGCAATCGAGTTTTCGACAGCCGTGTTCCGTCTGGGGCATGCGCTTTTGCCGGGGAACCTGCAGGTGGTGGGCGCTGATGGAACCGTTGCAAGCCCGCTGGCGCTGCGGGATGCGTTTTTTCAGCTACATCTGCTGCAGGAACCGGATATAATCGAAAACGTCATGCGCGGCGCGGCCGCCCAGGCGTCCGAGGCAATAGATACAATGGTGGTCGAGGATGTGCGCTCATTCCTTTTCGGCCCGCCTGGCGCAGGCGCGCTTGACCTTGCGGCGCTGAACATTCAACGCGGGCGCGACCTGGGTGCCGCCAGTTAAAACGGCCTGCGGGAAGCGCTTGCCCCTGAACGGGCAGATAGTTTTACCGATATCACGCAGGATACCGGGCTGACGGCCAGGCTGGCGGCGATGACCTTCAAGGGGGGGGCTGGCAAGGACAGCCTGTCTGGCAACAAAGGCATCGACACGCTCGACGGCGGCTTGCATGCCGACACTTTGACCGGCGGTGCCGACGGCGACTGTCTTCTGTTCCGGACCCGGCTCCACGGCAACGGCACCATCTCGGATTACGAACTTGACCAGGATGAAATCAAGGTAACCGGGCCGGTGCGCCGCACCTTGTTTGTCGAGGACACGGAAGGCGGTATGAAAATTTCAGATGGTGCAAACTGGTCCTTGCTGCTGGAGGACATCAGCATGGGCGACTGGTTTCAAGCCGGCGACAGCCTGTTCTGACCGCAACCGGCCTGACCCGCGGGCAACCTGAATGAGACCCGCCGCCCGCCGCATCGGCAACAGCCGGCCGCCGATCGGAAACTTCCCCGCATGCCAGTGGACCGGATGTCGTAAGTCCCCCATCGGCTGACGCAATCAAAGGACAGGTGCCGTTCAGCCCGCGCCTAGAATGCCCAATCAGTTTCCGCAAGGCCGCAATGCTCCGGCGGAAGGCGACAGGTATCGGGGAGGACGCGCCGCCATGAAAGACAAAACCACCACCACCGAACAGGCCATGGCACTGATCCGGGACGGGGATGTCGTAACCACAACCGGGTTTGTGCAAAGCTGCATCCCGGAAATGCTGCACGCGGCCTTGGAAAAGCGGTTCGTAGATGAAGGCGCCCCCCGCGACCTGACCCTGATCATGTGCGCAGGCGCCGGCGACAGCAAGGGGCTGGGCACCGGGCGGCTGCACCACGATGGGCTGCTGCGCCGGGTGATTGCCGGTAATTTCGGCCGGATGCCCAAGGTTGCTCAGGCAGCGCAGGAGAACAAGATCTGCGGCTACAACCTGCCGCAGGGGGTGATTTCGCAGCTCTACCGCGCCTGCGCCGCGGGCCAGCCGGGGCTGTTCTCCAAGGTCGGTTTGCACACCTATGTCGACCCGCGACATGGCGGCGGCAAGGTCAACAAAGTAACCGAGGAAGACATTGTCAAACATGTCGAAGTCGATGGCGAAGACTGGCTGTTCTACAAGGCCACCAAGATCGACGTTGCCTTTATCCGCGGCACCAGCGCCGACCGTTCCGGCAATATCAGCATGGAGCGCGAAGCACTGACCCTGGATTGCCTGGCGCAGGCAATGGCCGCGCACAATAATGGCGGCATCGTCATCGCCCAGGTGGAGCGCATCGTCGAGGACGGCTCGATCAAACCCAAGGACGTGAAGATCCCCGGCCTTCTGGTGGACTGCGTCTGCCTCGCCGATGACCCGGACATGCACCGGATGAACTATGGCGTGCAGCATAACCCTGCCTTGTCCGGTGAAATCCGGGTGCCGGTCGAAGGCATCGCCAAAATGCCGCTGGACCAGCGCAAGATCATCGCCCGCCGCGCCGCTTTTGAATTGCCGCCCAACGGGGCCGTCAACCTCGGCGTCGGCGCCCCCGACGGCGTCGCCGCGGTGGCGAACGAGGAGAAGGCCACCGCCTACATCACCCTCACCACCGAGGCCGGCGCGGTCGGCGGCGTGCTGGCAGGCGGCTCCAGCTTCGGCTCCTCGGCCAATGCCGACGCCATCATCGACCAGAACCAAATGTTCGATTTCTACGACGGCGGCGGTCTCGACCTCACCTGCCTAGGCATGGCAGAATGCGACGCCGAAGGCAGCGTCAACGCCTCCCGTTTCGGGGGCCGCCTGAATGGCTGCGGCGGCTTCATCAACATCTCGCAGAACTCCCGCGCCGTGGTCTTTGCCGGCACCTTCACCGCTGGCGGGCTGAAGGTCGCGGTTGAGGACGGCAACCTGCGCATCGTGCAGGAGGGCCGCAACAAGAAGTTCGTCCGGCTGATCGAACAGATCACCTTCTCAGGCCCATATGCCTCGCAGCGCTCGCAGCCGGTGCTATACGTGACCGAACGCTGCGTGCTGCAGCTGACGCCCAATGGGCTGGAGCTGATCGAGATTGCGCCCGGCATCGACCTGCAGAGGGATATTCTTGATCAGATGGAGTTCAAGCCGATCATCGAGAATGTCACCCAAATGGATCCTCGCATTTTCCAGGATGAGCCGATGGGCTTGATGAACGACTTGCTGAACCTGAACCTGCCGGAGCGGGTCACCTATGATGCCGCACGTCACACCATGTTCCTCAACCTTGAAGGCTGGAGCGTCAAGAAGAAGCGCGACGTCGAGGACCTCGCCCGGGTCCTGCAGGATGCCTTTGCCAAAAGCGGCCGGGATGTGAACATGGTGGTGAACCAGAACGGCTTCCGCATTGCCGAGGACCTGCAAGATGCCTACGCGGCCGCGGTCGGCCAGACACTGGAACGCCACAGCGCCTCGATCGCTCACTACACCACCAGCGCTTTCATGCGCCTGAAAATGCAGGGTACCCTCGCCAGCCGCGGAGTACAGCCGCATATTTTCGAGAGCGGTGAGGAAGCGCATCAGGCCATTTGGGGATCCTGACGCGGTGACAGACTGCGCCAGCCCGTGCCGGGCTGGCCACCCGTCCGCACCAGCCCATGCGCGCCGGAATGAAGTGGCCTGAACCCTCTTTCCTGCTCTTGGCTGGCACTCTGAAATTTCACGCTGAGGACCAATAAGCCCTTGATACAGATAGGGTTTCCAAGGGCATCAGACCGTCGCCGGCTGAAGAAATTTCGGGGCCATGCAGATTTCGCGAAGAGAGCGGGTCAGGAACTGCATTTTTTTTCAAAAACCCTCTTGCACCCCCCTGCAACAAACTTTAGACAGCGCCTCACCGATGGGGTGTAGCCAAGTGGTAAGGCAGCAGTTTTTGGTACTGTGTATCGTAGGTTCGAATCCTACCACCCCAGCCATCGGCCTCCTGACAAACAAAAAAAGAAGCCCGGACACCGACGAGGCCCCGAAGTGACCCAGTTTCTGCCCCGGTTGGTTTGAGCACCCCCGAAGCACCCGATGTCACGTTATACGGGTGACGCGGGTTGCCCCTCCCGAGTTACGGGAGAGGCGGGTTAGCTGTTTTCCGGTCGGGATTTGGGCATGGCCTCAGACTATAGCAGCCTCCAGTCCACCCCGTTCGCCCGCCGCTCCAGCTCATCTCTGAAGTTATCTCCCCGGTCTCCTATGTCTAAATGCCGTGGGTTCAGGCAGCGCCGGTTATGACATCGGTGCCGGATCACTTGGTCGCGGGTGGCGGCAAGCTGGTGGAGAACACAGTAAACAAACCTGTACGCACGATCTTGCTGGCCTTGAAAGCGGACCTTCCGGGGGCCGGTAGTTGGCGTGACCATGCAGCCATTTTCGTCTCGTTCAGTCTCATTCAGCAGTTCCTCCACTTTCTGGCAGGCTTCTTCATAGTGATTGACAAATAAGCTGGCGTACCATTCCTGGTTACGGTCCATTGCCACGAACAGGTCAGTATTACTCAATGATCTCAATCTCCTCTTCGGTTTTGCTTACAGGTTCATCGTAACCGTTAGGACCGAGAACCCGCCCGCCAGATACCTGATAGTCCCGGTGAACCCAGATCGCCCGACTATGATCGACACCGCCCCACTTAATCGCTCCGTCAACAGCCGGTGAGCAACGTGTCGAGCCATCCCAGATTGGTATGCACTGCTCAGGGTCATCATGCGCTTCCGCAATTGCCCGCTGAAACACGTCCCTCTCAAGTTCAACGGTTAGGTCAAAGACACCCGCCAGAAGGCGCTCAGAACTGCCTTGAACTTTTGTCAAGCACGTCGGCAGCCGGCTCTGCGGGCTCTGAGGCTATGTCACCCCAACACAGCTTGGACAGCCCGCAGCGTTGCTGCCACCACCTGATCAGCTTCCGCTCGGCTGAGGCAGAACGGCGGCGCAAAGCCCAGGATGTCGCCCTGCGGCATCGCGCGGGCGATGACCTTGTCCTGTTCCAGCAGTTTGGCCGAAATCTGCGGGCCGATTTTTTCAGCGGCATCAAAGAAGGTGCGGCTGTCCTTGTCTTTCACAAACTCCACCGCGCAAAGCATGCCCTCACCTCGAACTTCTCCGACATTGGCATGTCCTGACAGGGCCTCTGCCATGCAAGCGTTCAGATAGGCGCCGGTTTCACCGGCGTTTTGCACCAGGTTCAGTTCATCAATCAGTTTCAGGTTGGCAATCCCTGCCGCTGCACCGATAGGGTGCGCAGAATAGGTCCAGCCGTGGCCGATGGGGCCGTTTTCATCAGTGCCCTGCTCCAGCACCTTCCAGACCCTGTCCGAGATAATCGAGCCCGAAAGCGGCGCATAGGCCGAGGTGAGGCCCTTGGCGATGGTGATGATATCCGCCTCAATGCCGTAATGGTCCGAGCCGAACATGCTGCCGAGGCGCCCGAAACCGGTGACAACCTCATCGGCAACCAGCAGGATGTCGTGCTTCTTCAGCACTGCTTGGATCGCTTGCCAGTACCCCGCAGGCGGCGGCACGATACCGCCGGTGCCTAGAATCGGCTCTCCGATAAAGGCAGCGATGGTATCAGCGCCTTCGCGCTCGATCAGTGCTTCCAGCTCAGCCACACAATGGGCAACGAACTGTTCTTCGCTTTGGTCCAGATCGGCACGGCGGTAGTAATAAGGCGCTTCGGTGTGAATGACCTGCTCGACCGGCAGATCGAATTTCTTGTGGAACAGCTCCAGCCCTGTGAGTGAGCCGGTCACCAGCCCGGAGCCATGGTAGCCGCGCCAGCGGGAGATGATCTTTTTCTTCTGCGGGCGGCCGAGAATGTTGTTGTAATACCAGATCAGCTTGACGTTGGTTTCATTCGCGTCCGAACCGCCTAGGCCGAAATAGACCTTGGACATGTTCTTCGGCGCGCGGTCCAGAATCATCTTGGCCAACGTGATCGAAGCTTCGGTGCCATGGCCCACATAGGAATGGTAATAGGCCAGTTCTTTGGCCTGTTCGCCGATGGCCTCGGCAATTTCCTGACGGCCATAGCCAACGTTTACGCAGTAGAGGCCGGCAAAGGCATCCAGCAGCTTGTTGCCGTCGCGGTCCTCGATGAACACGCCGGAGGCGGTCTTGATCACCCGGTTCGGGCTTTCGCCACGGGCGTGCTGAGCCAGATGGGTCGAGGGATGGAAAAAGTTCTCGCGGTCCCACTGGTCGAGTTGGTCGTTCTTCAGCATCTTGCTTCCTTTCTCTTCCGCGTGAGGGTCAGGCCCAGTCGCGGCAAACGTATTTAATCTCGGTGAACTCTTCCATGCCCAGCCGCGCGCCTTCGCGGCCCAGGCCGGACTGTTTGGTGCCGCCGAACGGGATCGGCGCACCGGTCACCTTGGTGCGGTTGACTGCCACCATGCCGTATTGCAAGGCGCGGCTCAGCCGGTAGATCCGCCGCGGGTCGTGGCTGTGGACATAGGCCACCAGCCCGTATTCGCTGTCATTGGCACGCGCGGTCACCTCCTCTTCGGTATCGAAAGGGGTGATGGGGGCGACGGGGCCGAATGTCTCCTCGGACATGATCAGCGCACTGGACGGCACATCGGTCAGCACAGTCGGCTCAAAAAACAGCGGCCCCAGCGGATGGCGCTTGCCACCGCAAGCCAGCGTGGCGCCTTTGGCGAGCGCATCTGCCACATGCTCCTCCTGCTTCTGCACCGCCTTTTCATTCATCAGCGGGCCGAGGTCGCAGTCGTCCATGCCCCGGCCGATGGTCAGCGCTTTGGCAGCTTCGGTGAATTTCACGCAGAACTCGGCATAGACGGGCCGCTCCACAAAGACCCGGTTGGCGCCCAGGCAGTCCTGGCCGGACGTGGCGAATTTTGCCTTGATTGTCTCAGCGACCGCTTTGTCCAGATCGCAGCCCTTGAAGACGATCACCGGCGCGTGGCCGCCCAGTTCCATCACCAGCCGCTTCACGGTGTCCGCTGACTGGCGATACAGGAGTTTGCCGATATTGGTGGAGCCAGTGAAGGACAGCGCCCGCACGCGGGTGTCGCGGGTCCAGGGTTCGACGACGGTTGGCGCGCTGCCGGTCACCACGTTGAACACCCCCGCCGGGACGCCGGCGCGTTCCGCCAGCTCTGCCAGCGCCAGGGCGCTGAACGGGGTTTCACCCGAAGGGTGCGCCACCACAGTGCAGCCCGCCGCCAGCGCCGCGGCCGCCTTGCGGGTCAGCATCGCGGAGGGGAAGTTCCAGGGCGTGATCAGCGCCGCCACCCCCACCGGTTCGCGCCACAGCTCCACCTCGGCGTCGGGCAGGTGGCTGGTGACGCCTTCGATATTGGGGCGCTTGGCCTCCTCGGCATAGAACTCTACAAAGGCCGCACCGTAATCGATCTCGCCGCGGGCTTCGGAAAGGGGTTTACCCTGTTCCAGCACCATAATGCGGGCGAGGTCTTCCCTGTGTTCCAGTTGCAGCTCAAACCAGCGCCGCAGAATCGCGGCGCGCTGTTGCGGCAACAGGCCGGCCCAGGCCTCAAACGCCGCCTGAGCCGCATCCACGGCCGCAGTGGATTCCTCTGCCGACAGGCTCGCCACATGGCCCAGCTCAGCACCGTCCGCCGGATCACTGACCGGAAAGGTCTCGCCATTATCCGCGGTGCACCATTTGCCGCCGATATAGGAAAATGAGCGCACCAAGGCCTTGTCGGCAATCTCGGCACGGGCGGAGAGAGCAGTCTCTGTCATGATGTCCTCCTCATGTCTTGCAGAGGAGTGTGCCTGTTCACGGCAGAGGAAGTGACTGAAGTTAAGGTGCGCCGCAGAAGAAACAGCTGCGAGACAGGTGCTTTGGCGCGGGGTTCACTCCTGCTTCAGCAGAATATCCAGCGGCGGCGCGCACGCGCCTTTAACCGGCTTGGTCACGATATAGGTAAAGTAGCGGCTTAGGCCGATGCGGGCGTCCAGCATCTCGTCAATCAGCCGCTGATAGGCATCTATGTCGCTGGTAACGATCTGCAGCAGGTAATCAAATCCGCCCCCCAGCGCCCAGCAGGCGGTGACCTCATCATAGCGTTGCATCGCCGTCTCAAACGCGCGAAAGCTGGCGGCGGTGTGATCAGCGATCTCCGCTGCAACAAACACCGTCACATGCGGCGCCAGTTTCTTGAGGTTGATGCGAGCGCCGTAACCTTCGATCAGCCCGGCCTGCTCCAGCTTCTTCAGCCGGTCCCAGCAGGGGGTCGGCGACAGGCCGATCCGTTCGGCCAGCGCGGCCTTGGTGATGCGCCCCTCGGTTGAGAGCACCCGCAGAATATCAAGGTCGCGCTGATCCAGTTGCATGTGTTCCGCCCTATCAGGCGCCGGCGACGCCGACAACAGCCACGCAGTCACCGGATTTAATCAACCCGGGAAAGTGGCGGCTGATCATCAGGCCCGCGCGGCGGGCGCGGTATTCCACAGGCGGCTGCCCGGTGCGGTCCAGCGGCCAGACCCGGGCGATCAGATCGCCCTTGGCTACCACCTCGCCCAGATCGGCCATCGCCTCGTAAAGACCGTCGCCTTCGCTGAACAGGAAACAATCGCCGTCCGGCATCGACAGGTTCACAGTTTTATCCAGCTGCATCTCTCCCTGCAGGATGCCGAAGTGGATCAGCACGTTGCGCAGCCCCTTCTTGGCGATCGCATTGCTGCGCGCCGTCGACGACCCGCCGCCGCCCAGCTCGGTAGTGACCAGCACCTTGCCCATATCTTCGACCGCGGTGTCATACATGCCCGCACTGTCGATCTCCAAAAGCTGCACCGAATAGGGCGCGTTGAACGCCATCATCGCGGCAAAGCAGGCCTCCTGTGTCGCCTTGTCCTCCAGGATATGCGCGGCTGCAAAGGGCACGAAATCCAAGGTCTTGCCGCCCGAATGAAAATCCACCGCAACATCTGCCATCGGCAACAACGTGCGCTGAAAGAAGTCGGCGATTTTTTCGGTCACGGTGCCGTCAGGGCGGCCTGGAAACGACCGGTTCATGTTGCCTTTGTCGATGGGCGAGGTGCGGCTGCCTGCACGGAACGCCGGGTAGTTGAAGGCCGGCACGATGATCAGCCTGCCGGACACATCCTCTGCCTTTGTAGCGGCGGCCAGCTCATGCAGGGCAATCGGGCCTTCGTACTCATCCCCGTGGTTGGCGCCGGTCAAGAGCGCGGTCGGCCCGTCGCCATTCTTGATCACCGTCAGCGGGATCATCACCGAGCCCCAAGCCGAGTCGTCGCGGCTGTAGGGCAGCTTAAGAAAGCCGTGATGCACCCCGTCCTGATCCAGCGGGATAGTGGGGGAAATCGGATTTGGCTTCATGGCTCAGTCCTTTACCAGCATTTTGCGCGGCACGCTTGACAAGCATTCCGGCCCGTTTGCGCCGATGCGTATGCTTTCAGTGATCTCGAAACCCCAGTCCTCCATCCAGAGGCCGGTCATGAAATGGAAGGTCATGTTTTCCTGCAGCACGGTCGTGTCGCCCGGCCGCAGCGACATGGTGCGCTCGCCCCAATCCGGCGGGTAGCTGACGCCGATCGGATAACCGGTGCGGTTGTCCTTTTCGATACCGTAGGTTTTCAGAACCTTGAAAAACGCCTTGGCGATATCTTCGCAGGTGTTGCCGGCCTTGGCCATTTCAAGCCCCGCTTCCATGCCCTCCAGCACCGCCTGTTCCGCGCTCAGGAAGGTCTGCGTCGGCTTGCCCAGGAACACGGTGCGCGACAGCGGGCAGTGATAGCGGTGCACAACGCCTGCAATTTCAAAGAAGGTGCCCTCGCCGGGTTTCATCGGCTGGTCGTCCCAGGTCAGATGCGGCGCGGCAGCGTCAGGGCCTGACGGCAGCAGCGGCACAATCGCCGGATAATCGCCGCCAATGCCCAGACCCTCGTCATAGCGCAGGGCGGAGTCATAGATCTCCGCCACCAGATCGCATTTGCGCATCTCCGGCTCGACCTTCTCGAAAATCCGCCGGTGCATACGCTCCACGATCTTGCCCGCCTGGCGCATATAAGTGAGCTCGGCTTCGGATTTTACCGCCCGCTGCCAGTTCACCAGCGCGTTGGAGTCGGCAAAGCGCGCATTGGGAAGGTGCTTTTGCAGCGATGCAAAGGCGGCCGCGGTGAAATAGTAGTTGTCCATTTCAACACCGATGGCGCCGCCGTCCAGCCCGCGGTCCTTCAGCTGCGCAGACAGGTAATCCATCGGGTGGCGCTCGGTCGATTGCACATAATGGTCCGGGTAACCGATGATACTGACGGGATCCATGTAGCAGGTGAGCAAGGCACCGTTGGCATCCTGGCCGCGGCCGTACCAGATCGGCTCACCCTCCAGGCCAATAATAACGCATTGATGCACATAGAAGGACCAGCCGTCATAGCCGGTCAGCCAGTTCATGTTAGAGGGATCGGTGACGATCAAAAGATCAAGCCCGCGGCGCACCATCTCGGTGCGGGTCTTGTCCAGGCGCTCTTGGTATTCAGCGCGGGAGAAATACAGCTTGGGGTTTGCCATATGCGTGGGTCCTAGTTGATCAGCTGGTGAATGTAGTGCCAGCGCCCACCGCGTCTGCGCGGGCACCTGCAAGGGTTGCGATGGCGGGGTCCTGCACGCCGATGCCGGTGATGCCGGCAATGATGAGATCACCGTCTGACTGGAGGCCAGTGGCCTTGCCCGCGGTAATGTCACCCAATTCAGTGAAACTGCAGTCCTTGGAGATCAGCCCAGCCCCGATGGCGCTGCGCAGCTCGCACTTGACGGAACACTGTGTCTGGCTGCCAGGAACATAGGCGTCCGGCTTGGCTAGGCAGACGGGTTCCAATTCGCACTTGTGCTCCTGGTCCGGTCCCGTCGCGATGAGCAAATGTCCCGGCTGAAGCCACTCCGCTTTGATACCAGGCACTGGCGCGGGCGTGGTGGTTACCACGATATCCGCCGAAGATACCGCTTGGGCGATGCCTGTGCTGACCGAGATTTCAACCCCTGGCTCCTCGTGCAGATTGCCCGCCTCGGCCTCGGCCTTGGCTTCGTCCCGCGCCCAGCTCACCGCTTTTTTGGTGCCGCGTACCGGAGGCATAGCCTTCAGCTGCAACTTCGCCTGCACCCCGGCCTGCGCTGCCGCATAGGCCAGCCCGCGTCCCTGGTTCGCGGTGGAAAAGCCCACCCCCCCCGCCGCGCGCTGTTCGCCGGTAAGCGGTAATACCGCATTTGCGGCGCCGCGCAGCTTGAAGCTGCCGGTGATCTGAGAGCTTTCCAGGTCGCGCAGGAACAGCGCAATCTGCGGGAAGAAGATCGGTGCCACGGAAACCCCCAACAGCATTGGGATGGTCACCGGGAACCCCATCGGCCACAGCGCCGCGCGCTTGGCCGCCAGCCGCTCCACCCAGTTCGCTTTGGGCTCGGCGGGCAGGCTGTTGCACGCCGCATAGACATAGGTTGAAGCCTTAAGCAGCAGCAGGATCAGCAGCCCCGGCCCGATGCCTCCAATGAACAGTTCGGCAATCGATATGCTGGAGACCACGCCGCAGATGATCATGCCAATAGAGAGCGGGATCAGAAAAGTGATACCGCTGGCGATGACGATCAGCGCCAGCAAAAAACAGTCTTCGTAACCGGCCTGCAGTATTTGCGGCCGCAGCGAAGAGCCAATCGCAACCACCGAGGCCTGGGCCGGACCCGGCACTGCTCCGAACATGGTGCATGCGGCAGCGGTTGAGATCGCCAGCCCGCCACGGATGTGGCGGACAGAGGCCATCACCACATTGGTCAGCTGCCCCGCCAACTGATCGCGGGTCATGATGCCGGCGGTAAAGATAGGCATCGGCACCGGCGAGGCCAGGCGGATGCCCGGCGGCGTCTGCTGACCATGGTCTCGGTGCGGGCCAGATCGCCGGACGGCATCAAAAATCCGGCGATCGCGCCGGCAATCAGCGGGGCCTTCATTGGAAAGCCCATCAGCAACAGGACAATCATTGTCAGGAAACTTGCTACAGTCACGGACAAGCCCAAGGATTTCGATTTCTTTCACGTTCCCGTAGCCTGCTTGCACTGGGTCGATAGGCAGATGCGGGAAGTGCCCAGGTTGCGCACCGCGGCCAGCAGGTGCAGCACGCCGGTCATTGCGAAGCGGACTAGGTACCCAGAGCAGAATGCCCCTAACCAGAATCTGCAAGGCGGGCTGCACTGACTCGCGTGTTAGAGGCATTCCGTTCCCCTCAGGCCCCAAAGCCGCTGGGCAGGCAGGACCCGCTGAGCAATGTTTGCAGGCCGTGCGTCATTTGGCGGTAGCCGCCAAGTCTGTCGTCATCTGCGCCTGAATCGCTGCAGCTCTGTCGCCGCTCCTCTCAATGATTTGCTTTCGACCTCCAACCGCCGCCGTTTTGAAGCAACTGCGTTGCTCGTCGTTCAACACAGTCACCTGCATCTCCGGCTTCATTCCTATATTCATGGCTAGCGCACTCTCCCCCGCTTCCTGCAGGTAAACCACGGTGTGGGCATAGGCCGGCAGCGCCGCCTTCTGCGCCAACTTCTGGCCCTCAGGGCTCGGGCCGCCATGGAAGCCCTTTTTTGCCATCAGCGTGGTGGTTGAATTGTTGCGGCCGACATAGGAGATGCAGTCGGTGACCTCATAGATCTTGGTCGAGAAGCGGAAGAACGCCGGGCTCTCCTGCCCCTGGATCACATTGGTTTTCAGCCCGCCGCAAACCTCGCCCCAAGGCAGCGGAGACGGGGTAGCGCCAAAGGCCTTGTAGCTTTCGACCAGCAGCGGGTTAATCATAGCCCCGTACTTGACCTCGCCCCGATCGGCGCAGGCGGTGACCGGCGTCTCGGCCTTCATCGCCAATTCACCCTTGGGGAACATGTTCAGCAGCTCCAGCCCCTGATCGGTAAAAAGCGGTTTGAATATGCAATTTGGTCGCTTTGCTCTCCTTGTAGAAGCGCACTGGGTTATCCTGATCGGTCGGCAGCAGATACGGCACAAAAAACACTTGGGCCTCGGGGATCGGCGAGCTGGTGAAGCCCGGCGACTCCTCCACGAACCGAGGGATGCCATCCAGGGTCCGCTCCATGATGCCGGCCGGTGCGCCCAAAGTGCCATAAGGGAACAGCTGGATCTCGTGATCCGCGTTTGCCTTAATCTCTGGCTTAAATGTCCGCGCATAGACGCCCTGAACTTCGGTTATTGCTTCCGCAAAGGTATAGCGCCAAGTGGCGGCCTGCGTGGCGCCGCCCGTCAGCGCAATCCCCGCTGCCGCTAGGGCCGCGGAGGTGACTTTGACAGTTTTAGCCATGGTTTCCTCCCAAGTCCCCTTGGTGCCTGAGCACCGTTTCGTCAGGCCTGAAAGGAATTGTACTGCATGTCAATTTTTTTATTGTTGCAGGACAATCAGTATATAAAGGACGCACCCCCCTCCGGCGGGCGGCCCAGCATGCCGGCAATCAGCTCCAACGCCTGCCTGAATCGATCCAGATCCTGAATACTGCCGAGCGACAGACGCACCGCATTCGGCGGCGGTGTCTTTGGGGTCAGGAACGGCGCGTCCGGCGCCACCGCGACTTTCAGCTCACGCGCGTAAGAAACGAAACTGCCGGTGCTCCAGCCCTTGGGGAGCGGCAGCCATAGATGCAATGCCGAAGGGTGGCCTTGCCAGTGCCAGTCTTTCAGCACCTCTGCGGCGATAGCATAGCGCTCCGCCAGCGCGCGCCGCTGCCACTGCGCCAGCTCCAGCGCGGTGCCGTCCTGCACCCAGCGGGTGGCCAGTTCGCACATCAGCGGCGTCGCCATCCAACCGAACACGACAATCCGCCCGGTCAATGCCGGCAGCAGATGCTCCGGCGCCGCCATGTAGCCTGCGCGCAGCCCCGACACAGTGCATTTGGTAAAAGTCGTCAAATAGATTGACCGCTCCGGTGCAAGAGCGGCAACCGGAATCGGGCGGCCCTCGGCAACCGGACCGAATGCATCGTTTTCGATGATGTGCAGATCATGTTTGCGGGCGATCCCCACCAGCGCACGGCGGCGGTCTTCAGGCATCATTCCCGCCGTCGTGTTAGCCAAAGACGGTAGCAAAAACAGAACCTTAGGGTTGCCTCCCTTGCAAACCCGCTCAAGCGCATCCGGAAGGATACCATCCGCATCCACATCAACCCCTGCAAGGTTCAAGCCCAGATAGGAACACCCCGAAACCAGCAAATGGTGTGTGACCTTGTCTGACACCACGGTGTCGCCAGGCCGGGTCAGCGCCGATAGCGCCGCTGACATGCCGTGACTGACCCCATTGGTCATTATGATCCGCTCCGGCAGCACCTCCAAACCGCAATGCTGCAGCCACTGCGCTCCGGCGGCCCGGTGGGCGTCATGACCGATATTCGGGCGGCAGGACAGATAGTAGCTCGGATCCAACCCCTCCGGCAGGACCCTCAGCGCTTGCTCGAACCGTTCTGCGTGCTGCTGTGAAAATGCCGGGCGTGAAATCGACAGGTCGAAACCGCCGCCCCGCTCAGAGCTCAGCAGGAACGGCTGATCATTGGGCTTGTCAGGATCCAGAACGTAGCTGCCCCGGCCGACTTGGCCGTCAATCAGCTTTTGCCGCCGCAAACTTTCATATGCCTTGCTGACAGTGTGGACACTCAGCCCGAGATCATCGGCCATTTTGCGGTGGGTCGGCAACTGCGTCCCCTTCCTTAGCTTGCCGTCTGAGATTGCCCGTGCGATGGCCAGCGCAAGGCTCGCATGCAGGGGGGAGGTCAAGGTAGAGGGATCAGGACGCCAAATTGTCATGCAACATTTTACGATTCCCAGCAGCAGGTTCGCAATACAATTTCCGTCCAGCTGTTTTCCAAATCCCCAGCAATGACCCACCTGCTGGCTATGCCGGACATTGATCCACCTGAGCAGCGCAGCCGGGGCGTTTCACCGGCCAAAACAATCCGCTATGCGCAGCCTCAGAAATCACCAAGTCCGCACGCGGTTTCGCAATTGACAAATTCGGCCGCCTTTTGAGCCAATGATCCGTTCCCCCACCCCAGTCAGAGCACACTTGCAGTCCCAAAAGGCTGGACATCAGGAATACAGACGCGGGCCGGTCACGCCAGTTTCAGCACCTGCTCGATTACATATTCGGTCTGCGATACAGTCTGAGCAGGACCGATCGGCAGGCTGATCACTTCCGCAGCCAATGTCTCAGAAACAGGGAACGCGCCCTTGGTATAGCCAAGCCCGGTATAGGCCTTCTGCAGATGCGGCGGTTTGGGGTAGTGAATGACGGTGCTGACCCCAGCCGCTTCCAGCCGGGCACGGAAAGCATCCCGGTCCGGGTGGCGCGCCACAAAGAGATGCCACACCGGGCTCGCCCATTGCGGAACCACCGGCAGCACCAAGCCGGACGCGGACAGCGCCTCCAGATAACGGGCGGCAATTGCCTGACGGCGGGCATTCCAAGCATCGAGCACTTGCAGCTTCACCTGCAGTGCTGCCGCCTGGATCGGATCCAGGCGGCTGTTCTGGCCGGCCAGTTCATGCTCGTATTTAACCGCCGAGCCATAGTTCCGCAGCATCGAGACCCGTGCCGCCAGCTCCGGCGAGGTGCTGGTGAAACCGCCGCCATCGCCCAACGCACCCAGATTTTTACCCGGGTAAAAGCTCCAGCACGCGGCCTCGCCAAAGCTGCCGATCCGCTTGCCTTTGTATTTGGCTCCATGCGCTTGGGCAGCGTCTTCCAGCAGGTGCAACCCGTGCTGACCGGCCAGTTCCATCAGCGGATCCATGTCAGCAGGCTGGCCATATAGGTGGACCGGGATGATGGCCTTGGTGCGGGACGTTATGGCGGCGGCCACCGCATCCGGGTCGACATTGTGGGTGGCCTCCAGCGGCTCCACCGGAACGATGGCGGCACCGCAATAGCTGACTGCCAGCCAGGTTGCGATATAGGTATTTGCGGGCACAATGACTTCGTCCCCCGAACCGATGTCCATCGCCTTCAACGCCAGGATCAGCGCGTCCAGCCCGTTGCCAGTGCCCAAGCAGTGAGGAGCACCGGTGTAGCGGGCAAATCCGGTCTCAAACGCTTCAACCTCAGGGCCCAGAATGAAGTACCCGGACCGCGCAACCCGCAGCACAGCTGCCTCCAGCTGGTCCTGAATTTCGGCATGGGCGCCAGCGATATCGAGGAACGGGACTCTCACACTGCACCTGCCGCATTTTTGAATTCATCATAGTCGCGGATGTAGTCCGCCTCGTCATAAACTTCGGATGTCAGCACCATGCAGACCGCCCCCGAAGAGAAGTTGTCCAGATAGCGCCACATCATCGGGCAGACATACAGTCCGTAATAGGAGCGGTTCAGATGGAAACGCTTGGTCGCGAAGCCGTCATCCAGCAGAATGTCGAAGCTGCCCGACATGCAGATAATAAACTGATGCAGCGCCTTATGCGCGTGCTCGCCCCGGTCAGCCCCGCCCGGAACATCGTAGAGATAGTACACCCGCTTGATATCAAAGGGAATATGGTTGCCGCCTTCAACAAAAGTCAGGTTGCCCCGCACGTCTGTTATTTTGGGCAAGTCAATGATTTTGCAGTCAGTCAGAGGCACGGAAACCGCCTTCGCATTTGAATGTCCCTTGTGTATATGCATATCTGAACCGGACCAGCAAGCAGCGCCGGCCGCCAGGGCCGCCTCAATCAAGGACAACGTCCCTCCCATGAGCAAAAAGCTACTGATCATCGGTGCGGGTGAATTCGCCGACATCGCTTATGAGTATTTCACCGTCGACAGCGACTATGAGGTCGCGGGCTTTGCGGTGGAGGCAGAGTTTCTGACCGAGGAAGAGAAATTCGGCCTGCCCGTGGTGGCGCTGGAAACCGTGGAAACCGTGTTCCCCGCCTCTGAGGTTGAGGCGCATGTGGCCGTGACCTCGACCAAACTGAACCGGATCCGCGCACGGCTGATCGAAATTGCCCGCAGCAAGGGCTACACGCTAGCCAATTTCATCAGCCCGCATGCTATGGTTTGGCGCACGGCAGAACTGGGCGACAATGTTTTCATATTTGAAAACAACGTGGTGCAGCACGGGGTCAAGATTGAAAGCGGCTGCGTGCTGTGGTCGGGCAACCATATCGGCCATCAGACCCGGATCCGCGAGCACTGTTTCCTGGCGTCGCATGTGGTGGTCTCGGGCTACTGCGATATCGGTGCGCGCAGCTTTGTCGGGGTCAATGCCACCTTTGCTGACAATGTGAAAATCGGCGAGGACTGCTTTGTCGGCATGGCCGCTGCCGTGAACAAGAGCTTTGACACCCCGGGCCAGATTCTGAACGGCAATCCGGCAGAGGCTGCAAAAGTCTCCTCCTACCGTTATTTCCGGATCAAACAGTAAGATGGGCTGGGTCAAGAAAGGGCTGGTATTTGCCCCGGATGGAAGCCATGACTGGGCCAGGCATTCCTTCATGACGCCTTGCCCCTGGCAGCGGGACGAGGACACCATCCGTCTGTTCGGCGGGATGCGGGATGATCGGGGGATCAGCCGGATCGGCTGGGTCGACGTCGATGCCTCCGACCCGCTGCAGGTCAAGGCTGTTTCCGCCAAGCCCGCGATCGGGTTGGGAACGCCGGGCATGTTCGATGACAACGGCATGATCCTAGGCGATGTTCTGGAAGTCGCAGAGGATGAGCTGCGGCTGTACTATGTCGGGTTTCAACTGGTGGAAAAAGCCAAATTCCTGGCTTTCAGCGGCCTGGCCGTGAGCCGCGACCGGGGCAACAGTTTCAAGCGGGTGCAGCAGACTCCGGTCATCGACCGCTGCCCCGAGGGCGCCTTTATCGGCGCCCTGCATTCCATTGCAGCGCTACCTGATGGCACATACCGGGCCTGGATCTCCCGCGGATTCGGCTGGCAAGACATTGGCGGCCGACTGTTTCCACAATACGATTGCTGGACCCTGACCAGCAAAGACGGCATACGCTTTGACAATGCCTCGGCGCAGCGGATCATCGCCCCTGCCCCGGAGGAATACCGCATCGGCCGTCCGCGGGCGAACCAGCTTGCAGACGGATCATGGGAATTGCGCGCAACCTCCGACACACTGTCAAAGCAGTATGCCAGCTTCCGTTTCACCTCTCCTGACGGGGTGAGCTTTACTCGGACTGGCGACGAGGAACTGCCGCGCGGCGGAACGGATGCCTGGGACGGCGAGATGACCTGCTACCCGGCGCGGATCGATACGGAGCAGGGCCGGAGCTATTTGTTCTACAACGGCAATGACATGGGCGCCACCGGTGTGGGCGTCGCCGTCCTTGAGGATTGAGTCGTGGCAATCGAGGTTCAGCGCTATGCAGCGGAAGACGCCTGCCAGTGGGATGACTTCCTGAAGGCGTCGAAAAACGGCACCTTCCTGTTTCAGCGCGGGTTCATGGACTACCACGCCGACCGGTTTCAGGATCATTCGCTGATGATCCATGAAGACGGCAAGCTGCTGGCCGTGATGCCCGCAAATGCCGATAGCAGCGTGCTGAACTCCCATGGCGGGCTGACCTATGGCGGGGTGGTCTCCGGTGCGAAGATGAGTGCTGAACGCATGCTTGCTGTGTTCGACGCACTTGGCGTCTATCTGCGCGCCGCCGGGTTCACCGGAGTCAACTACAAGGCGGTCCCCTATATCTACCACAGCCAGCCGGCCGATGAAGACATTTATGCCCTGTTCCGGCACGGTGCGCAGGCTGTGCGCACGGATGTGTCAGCCACCATCGCAGTACCCCGCCGCCTGCCCTTTGGCAGCGGTAAGAAGGACGGGCTGCGCAAGGCGCGCAAGGCCGGGCTGGAAATCCGTGAAAGCACCGATTGGAGCGCCTGCTGGACTCTGCTGACCCAGGTTTTGGACGACCGCCACAACGCGCGGCCGGTGCACAGCGAGGCGGAGATCCGACTGCTTGCGGCCCGTTTTCCTGACCAGATCCGCATGTTCGGCTCCTTTGACAACGATCGGATGATCGCCGCCGTAGTGGTTTTTGATTGCGGCCGGACTGTGCATGTTCAGTATATTGCCGCATCGGAACAGGGCCGCTTGAAGGGTGGCGTCGACTTGATCGTTCACCACCTGCTGGACACCGTCTTCACCGGCAGTGCGTGGCTCGACTTTGGCATTTCAACCACCGATCAGGGACGGATATTGAATACGGGCCTAGCCAAGCAGAAAGAGATGTTCGGTGCCCGCAGCACGGTGTATCAGCAGTACCGCTGGCAGCTCACCTGACAAATTTTCATGCCGTCCGGAACACTGCCCGAGGATGTGGCCGGCCGAATAAGAGGACATGCAATGACACATGAACCCGCCGCCAGTTTCATCCTGCTGTCCTATTGCCAGGAAGACACTATCGCCGAGTCAGTGAAGTCTTTGCTGAACCAGAATTGCGAAGCTATTGAGATCATTATCTCAGATGATGCCTCTCCAGACGGGACGTTTGAAAAGATCAAGCAGCTTGTTGACACCTATTCCGGCCCGCACCGGATCTTGGCCCGGCGGAACGAAACTAATATGGGCGTAAACCGCCATATCGAACATGCCATCGACCTCGCCACCGCCGACCTGATGATCTGGACCGCCGGCGACGACCGCAATTCCCCCAACCGGGCCCAGCGGGTTATCGACAGCCACCGGAAAACCGGCGCCAAACTGCTCTATTCAGATGCGGAAACCGTCGGCCCGCAGGGAGAGCCTGGCGAGGACGCCTACCGCCGCGCCCTGTTCTACAAGGACTTCCGCACCGAGGATGCGGCCACTGCGTTTTCGCTCTACCTGGGCGCAACTGCTGCTTGGCACAAGGACCTCTATCGCAAATACGGCGGCTTCCCCAAGGACCGGGCCTATGAGGATCTTATCCTCGGCTTCCGCGCCCTGCTGGAGGACGGCCTGCACTACATTCCCGAGAAGCTGGTGATCTACAAAGAAGATGTCGGCATCTCAGCCCAGCTGACGAAGAAGATCAGCACTCTCTCCAATCAGGACCGCAGAACACGGATGCTGAAAGGGCAACTGGCCGTCTTGGAGCAGCGCCTTACGGATGCCAGAATATTCGGTCTGGCGGAAAATTCGCCGGTTGTCAGGAAGATGACGCAAGCCGCCGGCAAGATCGGCGCACGACTGGATTTCTATGACGGTATCAGCGCCGTGCTGGCCAGCCAGGACTATGGCTGGGGGGCCAAGCTGCAGGGCATCGCCAGCGAAGGCATGCGCAGGCTGCGCAACAGGTGACGGAGCAGACCCATAGCGCTGGCCAGCCTGCGGGCTGCAGATCGTCAGGCTTGCAGCCTCCAGGGGTCTTCCTGATCCAGACCATCTGAAACTGACCCGGAATCTGAATTTGTCCTGAAGGCGCCGATGGCTCCTGCCATGGCCTGTGCCTCTTTCGACAGGCCCAGGCTTGAGGAGGTGACCTCTTCGAACAGGGCAGCATTGCGGGTGGTGGCGTCGTCAAGATTGGACATTGCCGAATTGATCTCCTGCAAGCTGCCGGATTGTTCGGAAGAGGCCTGGGAAATGGTTTTCATCAGATCCGCTGCACTCGCGACCGAGGTGGAAATTTCACCAATTGCCGTGCGGGTCTGTTCCACCAGATCCGCACCGAGTTCCACATTTTTGCCGGCCTCATCCACCAAAGCAGAGATTTCAGTCGCGGCTTCTTTCGACCGGTGCGCCAAGGTTCGCACTTCAGAGGCAACCACCGCAAAGCCCTTGCCAACAGTGCCCGCACGTGCGGCCTCAACCCCGGCATTCAACGCCAGAAGATTGGTCTGCTGGGCAATCGCCTCGATCATGCCGATGATCTGCGAGATTTTCTCCGAGCTTTCCTTGATCGCTTCCATAGCGCCGTAGGTCCGCTTCACCACATCAATGCTGGCGCTGGCATTTTCGCGCGCCGCTTCAACAGAGGCTGACGCCTCGCTCGAAGCCTGGGCGGTGCTGGTAATGGAAACCGAGAGCTGGTTCACAGCAGCGGCTGTGCCGGCCAGCGTCTGCGCAGTATGCTCCGAGCGTTCGGACAGATCACGGGAGGCCGAGGAGATTTCAGTGCTGCCGCCGGCAATCGACTGGCCGCTTGCGCTGAGGCTGCTCACCGACACCTCCAGTTTTTCCAGCGCCGCATTGAAATCATCTCTCAGCTTCGCATAGCCCTCGCCCATCTCGCCGCGGATCCGAACTGTGAGATCGCCTTGCGACAGCTGCTCCAGCCCCTCGCCAATGGCCGTGACCGCCGCCGTCTGCTCTGCCAGGCGGGCATTACGCTCTTCATCCGCTGCAGCCTCGACCTCTGCCTTCTCCACCAGCCCGTCGCGGAACACCGACAGCGCTGTGGCAATCCGGAAAATTTCGTCACTCGACCGCTCATACCCCGTCACAGGGCGCAGGTTGCCTGCAGCCAGCCGCTCGGTGGTGGCGCTGATTTTTGCCAGAGGGCGAAGCACGAGGATCCGGGTCAGAACCAGGGACGCAACGAACACTGCTGCAGCCACAGCCGCCAGAATCTGCAGTCGGTGCTGCGCCGCTCCCACCTCATTCGCAAGACCGCCCGCAATGGATGCTATCTCCAGCTGGCTTTCTGCCCCGAGACTGGTTGCATGATGCGCAAATTCCAACACTGCATTCACGGTCGCCTGCGACGCCGCAGCAGCCGCAGCCGTAGCCTCCAGCGACGCCACTTTGAAGACCGGCAGCCCCTCGGACGGATCGGCAAGACCAACCAATTCCTCAAGCTCCTGCGCAAAGACCCCATCGTTGAAAGCGGCATAGCCCTGAAGCGCCTTGGAAGCCTCCTGCAGCGGAGCTGCAGCAGCGTTGGCAGAACCGACATCATGCGCAGCGGCCACATCCAGTGCTGCGACTTGAAAGGCACTGATCCAGCCGTTGATTTCCAGCAGCTGCTGCAGCACGCCGACTTCGTTATCCAACAGTCCCTGAATGGCCATCCGATTGTCAGAACTCGCCTGGGTTGCTGCAACAGAAAGAGTGAACACCATTCGCTCCATTGCCTGGGTCAGCGGGCGTACGCTGGCGTTGCGAGCGCTCAGCACGTCCTTGCGGCTGTCTTTCAGCTCCTTGCGGCTTGCGGTGAGTGTATAGCGGAACAGTTCCACACCCGCGCGGACCTTCTTGGCCCTGAATGTATCCAGGCCCAGATCTTCCAGCCGCCCCATGACCGGCTCAAGCCGGCTCAAAGCATCATTGGCCATCTTTTTGAGCGCCCGCTTGGTCGGAACGTCGCGCACATGGCCCAGGGCCAAAGCCGCACCGGACAAGACACTGATATCAGCGCGAGCCTCCAAAAGCGTTTGCAGACTGCCGAATTGTTGCTCAACCAGATTTTTGAGCACCTGATCAACCTGGCCAATGGTGTGTTCTCCGCCGGCCATCAAACTGTCGCTGGCCTTTGATGCGACCTCGACAAGCTTCTCCTGCACCGTTTGACTTAGGGCCTGCAAGCTGGCGGTCTGGGAGTCGATCCAGGCCTGGTTGCGGAAGGCGCCTTTGCGGGCCGTGATCAGATTATTGAGCATTTCCGAGGCCGCGGCAGCCTCCGATTTAAACAGAGTCCGCTCTGCCGCAGGCAGTTCTTCCAAGCTGTTTTCAAGATGAGAAATCGCGGCAGCCGCTTCCTTCTCGGCTTGGGCAAGCTCTTCAACTGATCCAGCTTGCAAGACCGTGATCATGGCATCCTTTGCCCGGCTTCCCGCCTTGATAAGGTGGCCGCTCAGCTCCAGCAGGGGCACCTTCTGTTCCGTCAAAACCTCCATCTGGCGGCCGGCTTGGGAAAAAACCAGAGTGACCAGAATGCCGCCGACAGCTAATGCGGCCCCCATAGCCATCAGGATCAGCGTGATTTTTGCGCCGAGGCTTGAAAACAAACGGAAACCGCGCTTGGCGGGAAGTTTTTTCTTTGAAGTCATAGTATCACCCAAGGCATCCACCCATATTCCGTGCCAAGACCGAACGAGCTTCCGGCCCCGCCGCCGCCATCGGCAGGCCAGGCATTCAATGGTGCAGGACCGCTGCCGCACAGCTACCCGCGTCTCCTAGGTAAAAAGGACGCAAGAACTTAAAAAAACATGAGCGGCAATCGTAATATCAGTTGGATTTTACCGACAGACCGTGAATGCGACCTGCTGGAAACGCCGGTTCAGCACCACCGTTCAGGTTTCGCCGGAGAGACGGCGCACCGCGTGCAGGGGCAAATTTATGGTTTCGGTAACAGGCCTGTAACCGGAAAGCGGATCGAAGACATGCCGGATCTGCCCGCCATCGCGGCCGGTGGTCAGCAGCACCGGACGGCCATTCACCTGCTGGCCAGAAACAGTAACTGGCAAGGTGCCTGTCAACCAGCCACCATAACTGACGGCGCCGCCGCCGCTGCGAATGACAATTTCGAAATAGTCCAGCGCAGCCATTTTGAAGATGAGATCCGGCACCTCGCATGGCCCGCCGCCCAGATGCTCGACCGTAAGTTCGGCACCAATAAGGTTTTGCACTGAATACCCCCAGCGGTGCATGAAATCCTCAACAACATTCAGGATCTCTTGCGTCCGCTCCTCGGGCCGCACACCCGGGCCGTATTCCGAAAACCGACGTTCGAAAGACAGTTGCTCAGGCACTCCGCCTCCTAGACCTAAATTCAGGGCCAAACTGCCCGATTTGACGCTGGTTACAGCAAGACCTAGCACGTACGTCCGTTACCCCGCAAAAGGTACTTTTGAAATACAGGTTTCCCTGCGTCACAGCGGCTTTTGCATAACCGCTTGGCCGGACTATTCCGGCACCCCCGCTTGGCGCAAGGCGGAAGCCCATTCCTGTCCCGCCGGGCTCATCGCCGCAGGATTGTCGCGCTGGAACTGCGACAGACAGAACTCCGGCGCCGCCTTAAGCAGCTTTTTGACTGTGCTTCGGGCTTCCGCGCCCCGACCGGACATTTGCAGGGCGATCGCCTTGGAACGCAGCGGCACTGGAAAAGCTCCCTTGGCTTCCAGCGACCGCTCAGAAAGCTCAATTGCGCGGCCAAAGTTGCGGGCGGACAAGTACGCCAGAGCCGAAAGCGCGTCGAAATAATACCGCTGCGGCCCTAAGGGGGTCAGCCGCCGGGCCGCGTCGGTCATTTGCACCGCCTCATCCGGCATGTCCTGATACGCCAGTGTCGCTCCTTTCAGCAGCAGCGCCAGCGCCTCGTTCGGATTGTCGCGCAGTGCCAGGTCATAGGCGTCTTGTGCCAGATCGAAGCGGAACGTCAGATGGCTGGAGATAAGCCCCTTGAGTGTATGAGCCAATGAGAAGCCCGGTGCAGCGTCGATGGCGGCTTCTGCCATCCGGCTGGCCAAACGGCTGTCCTCTCCACGATTCGGAGACAAGCCCTTTTCAACCCGCATCACATGCCAGAATCCCATCCAAGTCAGCGGCAGCGCATGCTTTGGCTCCCGTTCAAGCAGATGCGACAGGATCTCGTGCGCTTGCTGGAATTTACGCGTGTCCATTTCCTGCATCAGCGAAATCGCCGCCATCAGCAGAGTATGGCTTTCCAGGGTGGACAGCGGCTTGAAGCCCGCCAGCCGGACAGCTTCACCCGCGGCGGTTTGCCCGATTTGCTGAGTGGCATTGCGCAGCACCGCACTGCGGCCCCTCAGCAGGTTGCCTTTGCTGCCCTCGAAGCTGCGCGACCAGATCACTTTTTCGCGGACTGTATCATGCAGATCAACCTCAGCCCGGAACCGGTTTCCGTCGCAGCTAACCGTGCCCGACACCAAGTAATCGACCCCCGCGATAGAGGACACTTCGGCCGGGCGCACCGTTTCCGGGTCAAATTGACGCGATGCCAGATATGAGGTGACCGAGAACGCCCAGCTGCGCGATAAATACCGCGACAATTCTTCAGACATCAGCGATCCCAGCGGCATAGAGGCCTCGCCCGGAGCACGATGCACAAAGGGCAGCACCGCAATCGAAGGCAACAGGCCATCCATGATAAGACGGCCTGGCGATGTTCCCGCATGCGGCCCGGACCGGGTCGCTCCGCGGGCGAATTCCGCCCGGACTTCGCTCAGCCAAGCATTAAAAGCGGTCTCATAAGGAAGTTCGAACCCTTCCATGAAAACCGCATTGCCCACGCAGCTGTCGAGCTCCACCCGGGTCAGGTCGAGGATGACCCGTTCCCGGTTTGCAAACATCAGTTTGGCTGCTTCAGGACCCAGATGCCGGCGCAGCGTCGACAAGGCAGTTCGCAGGCTTGCCTTTGCCTGCTCGGGCTGCGCCAGACACCACAATGTCTTTTCCAGAAACGCCCGCGTGCGGATCCCGCCGTCAGCCGTGGACAAAAGCGCCAGCAGAGCCTGATGTTTCGCCCCAAGCTGTACATTAGCTCCACCTGCGTGAAAGACGCCGAATGCGCCAAACCGGCATATTCTTAGAAAAACAGTCATCTGTTAACTCCACAAATGCACATCGCACGCAAAATTAAAGTAGCGTTACATTGCATTATGCGAATAATTTTTGCAATTGCTGATTGCATTTCTTATCAATTTACCTCGACGCTAATTCCTGAAAGCCAGCGATCACATCTGAGGCTTGCATTCTGTCTCGCATAACGACCCACAGATAAATAGACGTTTGGAGTAACTGGATTTAGTGTAACTTACAGTCTCCCCGCAGCAAGACGGACTTGCCCCCCTTTGGGGCGCAAACCCGCACGCATAAACTGCAATAAACCATCCATTCGGGAAGAGCAGGACCATCTTTTTCCGCCAAGAAAATTTATGGAGGCTTCCTACCTGCATCGAAACCCAAATCTTCAGGCCTCGGCCCGTGTCGTTCCGATACTGGCGCTCATGCCGCTGGCACAAAGCGGTAGCCGCTGCCAAAGCGTTCTGCCCGGCCAATACCGCCACCGGGTAAATGATAGCCGATCAGCTGCATTTGTCCGGCGGCAAGCTGGTCCAGCAGGCGCATCCGTGTCGCAGCAGCCTTTTGCGGTTCCTGGTCAGCACCAACCGGCCTGCCAGGCTCAGCAAAGCTCACGTGATGATTGCCCACCGCGTCCCCTAATACCAGAACACCGTCACTGCCATCGCGGACTTCAAAAGACATATGCCCCGGTGTGTGGCCTGGTGTAGCCACAGCAGCCACTCCCGGCAGGATCTCCTCGCCGTCCCGGAACAGCTGCACTTTGTCTTCCAGTTGTTCCATCCGGCGCCGGGCTCCAATGGCCATCGCCGCCCGGCTGCTGCCAATGCTGTCTACGGTCTCCGGGTCGAACCAGTAGTCCCATTCCCTCTGCCCCATCAGGTATGCCGCGCGGGGAAACAGCAGATCATCAAAATCATCCAGCACTCCCCACAGGTGATCGGGATGGCAGTGCGTGAAGACCACATGTGTAACCTCCTCAGGCCTGACACCAAGGACATCCAGCGCGCCGGGCAGGTTTCCCGCACTCTCCTGAAAACCAGGTCCGGCACCCGCATCGAACAGAACAACTCTGCTCTCTTCGCGCAGCAAGGTTACATTCACATCCGGCGTCAGCGGCCCGGCGGGAAGCCCGTACTGTTCCAGTGCTTGCTGCAGAACATCCGGCGCTAGCCCGTCAAACAGAAACTCCGGCGGCAAATTAAGATAACCGTCCGAAACCGTCGCAATCCGCTTGTTGCCCAATGTAATTTGCGCTGAAGACCAGCCGGGGACAGCCGCCACGGCCAGTCCTGCTGCAGCCGACACGCCAAATTCGCGTCTGGTAAATGCCATACCATTTCCTTTCCGTCTCGCCGCGCAATCAAATGCACAAACAATGTTTGATGAATGTTACATCCTTACGGCAATAAGGGACAATAAGAGAACCGCACGGCGATGCCTCAGTCCGGCATACCAAGACATGAGCGGCTTTTAGGTCAGCCCCTGTGCTGTACAAGCTTTTCGCAGGGCTGCGCAAAACCTCTGGGCTGCAGCCGAAAGCTGATGCTCCCGCCGGACACACAGCCCCACGGGGCCAAGGGTGCTGTCCGTATTCAAGGGCAGCACTGCCATGCTGCCAGCTTCCAGCTCCGGCCGCACCACGCCTTGGCTGATGATCCAGATCGCCCGGTGCGCCAGCACAAAGCGCCTCCCGAAGGTGGAGGAGACAGTTTCGATCGGAAACCGGGGCAGTGGCAGACCCTGCTCCAGAAACACCCGTTCGACCAACGGCCGGATTATCGACCCTTCAGACGGCATCAGCACCGGGTAGTCCTCAAATGCTGAAGTCGGCACATGCCCGGCTCCAGCTAAGGGATGGTCCCGCGCGACAACGGCCGCCACCCGCTCGCGGTAGAGCGGGTCAAATTCCACGCCCGCCATAGTTTCCGGCGCGGGCATCCTGCCAACCACCAAATCCAGCCCGCCCCGGCGCAGCTGATCAATCAGATACTGGTTGTCACCGGACATCACCCTGAACCGCCCCGGCGTACCGCTGCATCCGTGCAGTCGCGCCAGCGTGTCCGGAACCAGATCGGCAGCGACGGTGGGCAATGCGCCAATGGCAACCAGCGGTCCATCTGCCTCGTCCAGGCCACGCAACAGCGCCACCCCGTCGCGCGCCAGCGCCAGGCTGCGACCGGCATGATCCCGGAACAGCTCACCATACCCGCTGAGCCGGATTCCGCGGCCATGCTTTTCGACCAGCGGCTTGCCGCAAACTTCCTCCAATTCGCGCAACGCCCGTGTCACCGCGGGTTGCGTCATACCCAAGGCCCCGGCCGCCTGGGTGACGCTCATCTTGCGGGCCACCTCAACGAAGACCTCAAGATGGCGCAGTTTCAATGAAGACGATAGCAGCATACCGGTCTGGTTATGATTTCATGCGTTATTCAAGATTATACAGATCAGCTCCGATATGCGATACTTAATTCATCACAAGGAGAGCAGGATGACGCAGCAGGACCGGTATAGCCAGGGCATGCAAATCAGGCGCAAGGTGCTTGGCGACGCCCATGTGGAGCGCGCCGAGGCTGCCAAAACTGCGCTGGACGCCCCCTTTCAGGAGCTGATCACCGAAGCTGCCTGGGGCACGGTCTGGGCCTCGGACCGGATTTCACTGCGGGAACGGTCTATGCTGACACTGGCGTTGCTGGCCGCCACCGGAAATTTCGACGAGATTCCGATGCACATCCGCGCCACCGCCCGAACCGGCGCCAGCCAGGAGGATGTCATCGAGGTCTTCCAGCATGCCGCCATCTATGCCGGAGTGCCGCGCGCAAACCGCGCGCTGAAGCTGGCCAAGGAAACCTATGCCGAAATGGCCGCCGAGGGAGGAGACCCCGCATGAGCACGCTGCCGGAACAGGGGGAATTCTATTCCCGCGACCGCCGCTGGCATCCAGCCGCAGTGTCGCAAGACTACAAGACCTCGGTCACCCGCGCGCCGCAATATCCGCTGATCAGCCTGGAAAACACCGCCAGCGAAATCACCGGTCCGGTATTCGGCCACAACGACATCGCCGCCACCGACAATGATCTTCTGACAAACTTTGCCCAGCCCGGCGAAAGCCCGATCGGCGAGCGGATCATCGTGCATGGCAGGGTGCTGGATGAAAACGCGCGTCCGGTGCCGAATACGCTGGTGGAGATCTGGCAGGCCAACGCCTCTGGCCGCTACCGGCACAAAAAGGACACCTACCTGGGGGCGCTGGATCCAAATTTCGGCGGCTGCGGGCGGACCCTGACGGATGAACACGGCTGCTACCATTTCCGCACTGTAAAACCCGGCGCCTACCCCTGGCGCAACCGGGTGAACGACTGGCGGCCGGCGCATATACACGTTTCGGTCTTTGGCACCGGCTTTGCCCAGCGGCTGATCACCCAGCATTATTTCGAGGGCGACCCGCTGATCGCCCGTTGCCCGATTGTGAACACAATCCCCGACCCGGCAGCAGTGGAGATGCTGATCGCGCGCCTCGACATGAATGCCACCATTCCGCTTGACACTATGGCGTACCGCTTTGACATCGTGCTGCGCGGGCGCCGGTCCACCCTGTTTGAAAACCGGCTTGAGGGAAACTGATGCCGCAGCTACCGCATTACCTTAAGGAAACTCCCTCGCAAACCGCGGGCCCGTATGTCCACATCGGCCTCGCTCCCGGTGCAGCGGGATTCGAGATCTACGATCAGGAACTTGGCCGCGACATTGCCGGCCCCAACGCCAAGGGTGAGCGTGTCCGCGTGGAGGGCATGGTGACGGACGGCACCGGATCACCAGTCAAGGATGTTCTGCTGGAGGTCTGGCAGGCCAATGCTGACGGTATCTATGCCCACCCGGAACATGCCGGCGCGGTGGAAGACGGATTTCGCGGCTGGGGCCGGGTCATTACCGACTTTGGGACCGGCAATTGGGAGTTTGACACCGTGAAACCCGGCCCGGTGATGGGCCGCAACGGCCACATAATGGCGCCGCATATCAACCTGTTGATCGTCGCCCGCGGCATCAACACGGGTCTAAACACCCGGATTTATTTCGACGACGAGGCACAGGCCAACGCCGCCGACCCGGTGCTGAGCCTGATCGAATGGGAGCACCGCCGACAGACCCTGATCGCCCGCCGCAGCGAGCGCGACGGCACCGTGGCCTACCGCTTTGACATCTGCTTGCAGGGCGATGGTGAAACCGTCTTTTTCGACATCTGAAAGGGGTTAGACTGATGGGTAAACCTTGTATCATCTGCGTGGCCATCACCGGTTCTGTGCCGACCACGGCCAACAACCCGGCGGTGCCGGTCACCATTGCCGAACAGATCGAAAGCACCCATGAGGCGTTTGAGGCCGGCGCCTCGATCGCGCATTGCCATGTGCGCAACGACGATCAGACGCCGACCTCCGATCCGGAGAAATTTGCGCGGCTGATGGAGGGACTGCACAATCACTGCCCCGGCATGATCGTGCAGCTGTCCACAGGCGGGCGGTCGGGCGCCGGGCGCGAGCGCGGCGGCATGCTGAGCCTGCGTCCTGACATGGCATCGCTGTCCGTTGGCTCCAACAACTTCCCGTCGCGGGTCTATGAAAACGCCCCCGACCTGGTGGACTGGCTGGCCGCCGAGATGCGCAAGTATGAGGTGAAACCCGAGATTGAAGCCTTTGACCTCTCGCATATCCACCAGGCGGTGAAAATGAACCGCGAGGGGCGCATTCCCGGCACCCTCTATTTGCAGTTCGTTATGGGTGTGAAAAACGCGATGCCGGTCGACAGGGACGTGTTCGATTATTACGTCAAGACCATGCAGCGGCTGGCCCCCGAGGCCGAATGGTGCGGCGCCGGGGTCGGGCCAGGGCAGATCCAGGTCAACGAGTGGTCGATCGCCACGGGCGGCCATACCCGGACCGGGCTGGAAGACAACATGCGGCTGGACCGCGAGACGCTGGCGCCGTCGAACGCGGCACTGGTGAAACGTGCTGCGGAGCTGTGCGAGAAATACGAGCGGCCTGTCGCGACCTGGCAGCAGGCCCGCGAAATCCTGGAGCTGCGGCCCGCCTGACGCCGGCCGCTTCGGGCCGCAAGGCCCGAAGCCACGCCCAAGTCCGCCAGGCTTCCCGCGCCTTAGCCGGAGCGCCCTTCCCCGCCGGACAAATCCTTCAGGATCGGGCAATCCGGCCGATTGTCGCCCGCACAGCATTCGACCAGATCCCCCAATGTGTCCCGCATTGCCTGCAGATCGGCGATTTTATCTTCGATCTTGGTGAGGTGCTCCAGCGCCAGCTGTTTCACGTCTGCACTCGCCCGGCTTTCATCCTCGTACATCGCCATCAGGGTACGGCAGTCTTCAATGGTGAAGCCCAAGGCCCGGGCCCGGCCAAGAAAGGCCAGCTTGTGCAGGTCGGTCTCGGCAAAGCAACGGTAGCCATTGGCGCTGCGATGCGGCTTGATCAGGCCGATGTCCTCGTAATAGCGGATGGTTTTGGCCGGCAGGCCCGAGCGGCTGGATACGTCTCCAATATTCATGCGCGCGCCTCCCGTCCGCCGGCGGCTAGGGACGCTGGCCCCGCCTGATCTTCATCTATGGCGGGTTTCAGGCGGCGCAAGCGCAGGGCGTTGGACAGCACAAACACGCTCGACAGCGCCATTGCGCCTGCCGCCAGCGCCGGCGACAAAAGCGGCCCGCCAAGAGGGTACAGAACCCCGGCCGCCACCGGGATCAGCAGCACGTTGTAGCCGAAGGCCCAACCCAGGTTCTGGCGGATGTTGCGCATGGTGGCGCGGCTAACGGTCAGTGCATTCACCACCCCGCGCAGATCACCCGAGACCAGCACCACATCCGCCGCCTCGATCGCCACGTCGGTGCCGGTGCCGATGGCAATGCCGGCATCCGCCGCGGCCAGCGCCGGGGCGTCATTGATGCCATCGCCGACAAAGGCCAGCGCGCCATGCTCCGCCTGCAGGTCCTGGATCGCGGCCACCTTGTCTGCGGGCAGGCATTCAGCTTTCACTGCATCGATGCCCAGCCGTGCGGCAATTGATTGCGCCGTGGCCGTGGCATCGCCAGTGATCATCGCAACCTTCAACCCCTCATCATGAAAAGCCTTGATCGCCGCTGGCGTGCCCGGCTTGATCGGGTCTGCCACCGCAATCACCGCCGCGGCCCGCCCGTCGATGGCAGCGTACAGCGGGGTTTCACCACGTTTGGCCAGTTTCTCGCCTTCTGCTGCCAGCGCCCCAAGTTCGATACCCTCACGCACCATCAGCCGGGCAGCACCGGCCAGGACCGCGTGCCCGTCGACCTCCGCCCGCAGGCCGTAGCCCGGGATCGCCTCAAAGGCGTCAGCCTGTGGCAGCCCCTTCCCTGCTGCAGCCACGATGGCAAGGGCGATGGGATGTTCCGACTGGGCCTCTGCGGCACCGGACAGACGCAGCACTTCCTCGCGGGTAAAGCCCTCAGCGCAGATCAGTTCGGTGAGCGCCGGGCGCCCCTCGGTCAAGGTGCCGGTCTTGTCGAGCGCCACCACCTGCACCTCTTGCAGCCGCTGCAGCGCATCGCCCTTGCGGAACAGCACGCCCATCTGCGCGGCCCGGCCGATCCCCACCATGATCGAGGTTGGCGTTGCCAGCCCCATTGCGCAAGGGCAGGCAATAATCAGCACCGAGACGCCCGCAACCAGAGCCAGCGGCAAGGACGGCGCCGGTCCGAACAGCGACCAAGCCAGCACCGTCAGCGCCGCTACTGCAATGACCGCAGGCACGAACCACAGCGTGATCCGGTCCACCAGCCCCTGCACCGGCAGCTTGGCGCCTTGCGCGTGCTCCACCATACGGATGATCTGCGCCAGCACAGTGTCGCGCCCAACGCGGGTTGCGCGGAATTCCAGCGCGGAATTGCCGTTGACGGTTCCCGCGGTCACCTCATCGCCCGGAGCCTTTGCCACCGGTACCGGCTCGCCGCTGATCATGCTTTCGTCGATATAGGAGCTGCCGGAAACGATCTCGCCGTCTACCGCAATCCGTTCACCCGGACGGACCCGGATCATATCACCTGCAGCGATCTCCTCGACCGGGGTTTCCACCGCCTCGCCGCCGGCGACGACCATAGCGGTTTTCGGCTGCAGCCCGGCCAGCTTGCGGATCGCCGCTCCGGTACGTCCCTTGGCCCGCGCCTCCAGAAACCGGCCGGTCAGGATCAGCACCACGATCACCGCCGCTGCCTCGAAATAGACATTGGCGGTGCCTGCAGGCAGCAGCCTTGGCGCAAAGGTGGAAATGACTGAGAACCCGTAGGCAGCGCTGGTGCCCAGCGCCACCAGCGCGTTCATGTCCGGCGCCCCCCGGAACAGCGCCGGAAAGCCCTTGACATAGAACTGCCGCCCCGGCCCCGCCAGCACCAGCGTAGTGAGGGTGAATTGCAACAAGTAGCTGTTCTGCATCCCTAAATTAGCCGCCACCCAATGGTGCAGTGCCGGGATCATATGGCCGCCCATCTCGATCACGAAGACCGGCATCGTCAGCAGAGCAGCAATCAGAACCTGCCGCCTCAGCGCGGCGATCTCATCCGACTTGCGCTGACTGGCTTGCTCCGTCTCATCCTCCGCCGCGCCGCTAGGACGGGCCGGGTAGCCGGCCTCGGTCACTGCACGCGTCAGATCAGCAACCCGGGCTGTTCCCGTCAAAAAGCGGACCTGCGCAGTCTCACTCGCCAAATTGACGCTGGCCGACAGCACCCCTGGCACCGCCAGCAGCACCCGTTCCACCCGTCCAACGCAGGACGCGCAGCTCATGCCGCTGAGAGCCAGCGTCACTTCGGATTCTGCCGCCGGGTAGCCGGCAGATTTGAGTGCAGCCGTCAGCTGCTCCAGCTGCACTCGCGGGGCGGCCGCGACCTGACCGGTTGCATTCGCAAGGTTCACTGAGGCCTTTTGGACCCCCTCGACCGCTGCCAAGGCGCGTTCTGCGCGCCCGGCGCAGCCTGCACAGCTCAAGTTGGTGATTTGCAGTGAAATTCGGGTGTTTTCTGACATGGGAGACCTGCGGGATTTTATCCTATGCAAGATCATATGAGGGTTCCAGTCAGGGGAAGGTCAAGACCTCTGCGCAAATTTCCTTCCCAAAACTGGAAGCCTGTAGGCAAGTTGCTGGAAAAGACGGTTTTTCTTCCTGCAAGGATGGCGCGGACCGCCAGTCAGCCGTCGCATTCAGAGGCAAGCCCGGCACCCCGCTCCTGATAGGATGCCATGGCAATGCTTGCGTGCGCCAGTCTGCAAATGTAACGCTGGGTCACTCCGGCTTGCGGCCTTGCTGCTGGCTGTGCATTCAACCGGATCCGCCCCGCGGCGGCCCGGCCCCGAAGAATAAGAACGAAGGACCAGTCACATGATCAAGACCCGCGCCGCCGTTGCGGTTGCCCCCGGCAAACCGCTGGAAATCATGGAGGTGAACCTCGAAGGCCCGAAAGCGGGCGAGGTTCTGGTGGAAATCAAGGCAACCGGCCTGTGCCATACCGACGAATTCACCCGTTCGGGCGACGACCCCGAAGGCATCTTCCCGGCGATCCTGGGTCATGAAGGCGCAGGCATCGTGATTGAGGTCGGCGAAGGCGTGACCAGCCTGAAACCGGGCGACCATGTGATCCCGCTCTATACGCCCGAGTGCCGCGAGTGCGACTACTGCCTCAACCCGAAAACCAACCTGTGCCAGGCAATCCGCTCCACGCAGGGCGCAGGCCTGCTGCCTGATGGCACCACCCGCTTCTCGATGCAGGACGGCACCCCGATTCATCACTACATGGGCTGCTCGACCTTTGCGAACCACACCGTGGTGCCGGAGATCGCACTGGCGAAAATCCGTGAGGATGCACCGTTCGACAAGGTTTGCTATATCGGCTGCGGCGTCACCACTGGCATTGGTGCTGTGATCAACACCGCCAAGGTGGAAATCGGCTCGCGTGCTATCGTATTCGGCCTCGGCGGCATCGGCCTCAACGTGATCCAAGGCCTTCGCCTGGCAGGCGCAGACCAGATCGTCGGTGTCGACCTGAACCCCGGCAAAGTGGAAATGGCCACGAAGTTCGGCATGACCGATTTCGTCAATCCAGCGGAAGTCGAGGGTGATCTGGTGGCGCATCTGGTCGAAGTGACCGGCGGCGGTGCGGACTATACGTTTGACGCAACCGGCAACGTCAATGTCATGCGCACCGCACTGGAAGCGGCGCATAAGGGATGGGGTGAATCGATCATCATCGGCGTGGCCCCAGCGGGCGCCGAGATTTCGACCCGTCCGTTCCAGCTGGTCACCGGCCGGTCCTGGCGCGGCACCGCATTCGGTGGCGCCTCGGGCCGTACCGATGTGCCCAAGATCGTGGATTGGTACATGGATGGAAAGATCGAGATCGACCCGATGATCACCCACAAGCTGACCCTGGATCAGATCAACGAAGGCTTTGAACTGATGCACGAAGGCAAGTCCATCCGCGCAGTGGTGGAATTCTAAGCCGCATCCAGATCGCAATCAGCGAAACGCAGGCCTCGGGGCCTGCGTTTCCATTTCCGCAGTCGGACTGAAAAGCGGCCCCCAAAAAAAACCGGGCACAGACCCATGACTGGAGTCAGTTTTCGCAGGCCGTTTCAACCGCGTCCAAGCTGACATCATACCCCCAAAGACGGCGCAGGTGCTTCAGCACCTCTTCTTGATCTTCCTCATCCAAATGGATGCCATCCCGCACGGTATGGGTCAGCTTCAATTCCCGGTCGCCGCGCAGATCCGCGTCTGTCACCTGAATATCCGGCTCCAGGTAGGCCAGATCATATTGCTTTGCCAGATCGCGGCGGATCGCCTTGTACCCTGCGCGGTTGTGGATCTGGCTCACCACCAGATTCGGCAGGTCGGCGTCATTGGTCAGCGTGAACAGCTTGAACTTGCGGATCAGATGCGGCGACAGGAACTGCTGAATGAAGCTTTCGTCGCGGTAATTCGCCCAGGCATCGCGCATCACTTTTCGCCAATCGGGATCACCGGCGAAATCGGGGAACCACTCACGGTCCTCATCGGTCGGATCCTGACAGATGCGGCGGATGTCCTGCATCATCGCAAAGCCCAGCGCATAAGGGTTGATGCCGGAATAGCGCTGATCATCGAATTCCGGTTGCAGCACTACATTGGTGTGGCTGTGCATCATTTCCATAAATGCGCCTTCGGTGATCTGGCCCTGCTCATAGAGCTTGTTAATGATGTAATAGTGCACGAAGGTCGCGCAGCCTTCATTCATCACCTTGGTCTGCTTTTGCGGGTAAAGATACTGCGCCAGCATCCGCACGATGCGCAGGATTTCGCACTGCCAAGCCTCCAGCGCCGGGCTGTGCTTTTCCAGAAAATAAAGCACATTCTCCTGCGGCAGGTTCATCTGCTTACGGCGCGCGCTGAAAGAGGCATCCTCGACCAGTTCCAGCTTGTCGCGGCCCAAGGTGGTGTCTGTCCAGATATCCAGCACGCTTTGGCCGCTTTCATAGCCGTCGCGAACCTTCTGCATGGCGACCAGCTCTTCCGTGGTCGGTTTGGGCGGGCGGCCGTAGCGGAACACGCCTTGGGATTGCAGCGCATGGGCCGCGTCCAGCACCTCTTCGACCGCGCAGGGGCCGTACCGTTCTTCACAAGCGGCAATGTAGTTTTTGGCAAAGGCCAAGTAATCATGAATGCCAGAAGCATCAGTCCACTGCTGGAATAAATAATTGTTCTTGAAGAAATGGTTATGGCCAAAGGCCGCATGGGCCATAACCAGCGTCTGCATCGCCATGGTGTTTTCTTCCATGTTGTAGCTGATGCAGGGGTTCGAATTGATAACAATTTCGTATGCCAGCCCTTGGCGGCCGGTGCGGTAAAGCGCCTCGTCTCGGGCGAAATGCTTGCCGAAGGACCAGTGCTGATACATCAGCGGCAGCCCGACACAGGAATAGGCGTCCAGCATCTGTTCGGCGGAAATGATTTCGATCTGGTTCGGATAGACGTCCAGCCCAAGATCTTCGAGCGCGATCTTCTCGATCGCGTCGCGCGCCTTTTCCATCAGTTCAAAGGTCCATTCCGGCCCGTCGAACAGCGGCTTGCGCGCCTTTTCAGCTGCCTGCATTCTGTGCCCCTCTCACTTTGGGGAGGAAGAACTCCCGGAAAATCGGATAGATGTGGCCGGGCTGCGAGACCCGTTGCATTTCGAAATGCTGGGCCTGGCCTTTCACCTCACGGTAGTTCTGCCACAGGTCTTCGCCTGCTTCAGGGTTGTTCAGCAGCATTTCCGCCGCCTCATCGACGATTTCCACATAGGCATAGAACTGGCTGACCGGCAGCAGATCTTTCAGCAGCAGGTTTTTGCAGCGCACCGAGTCATTGCCGAAATTCTCACCATCGGAGGCCTGCGCCCCGTAGATGTTCCACTCATCAGGCGGGTAACGCTCTTCGATGATCTCCTTCATCTTCTCCAGCGCGGTGGACACGATAGTGCCGCCTGTTTCCCGGGCATAGAAAAAGGTTTCTTCGTCCACTTCCTGGGCGTGATGAGTGTGCCGCACGAACACCAGTTCGGTGTGTTCATAGCAGCGCTCCAGAAACAGGTGCAGCAGCAGGAAGAACCTTTTGGCGAGATCCTTTTCCCGCTCCTGCATGGAGCCTGAGACGTCCATCAGGCAGAATACCACCGCACGGGAATTGCGGATTTTCTCAGGCACAAAGGTATCGTACCGCAGGTCCAGAGGGTCGATATAGCCGACGACCTTGCGTTTGCGGAGGATGCCTTCCAGCTTCTGTCGCAATTCGGCCAGAAACGCCTCCTGCGGCGGGCTGCGTTCCTCCAGCGCTTCCAGTTCGGCGATCTGCTCTTCCAGGTCCCGCTGGGACTTGGTGGTCGGACGCTGCAATGCGATCCGGCGCCCCAAAGAGTTCCGCATTGTGCGCACCAGATTGAGATTGTTTGGAGTGCCCGCGGTGGTCAGGCCAGCCCGGCGGGTGCCGATGGTTTCGGTTTCCACCGTTGCCTTCTCCACCAGGTCTGGCAGTTCCAGACCCTCAAACAGGATTTCAAGATACTCTTCCTGCGTTAGCGTGAAGGAAAATTCATCCGCTCCATCCCCGTCCTCGGATGCCTTTCGGCCGCCCTCGCCCGCACCGCCGTCGGGGCGCTTGATGGTGTCGCCGACAACAAAATCCTTGTTGCCGGGCAGAACATGACGGCGCAAGCCGCCTTTTGAGGAATGAAAGAACCGCGGCTCCTTCAGCCCTCTGGTCGGGATAGTGACTTTTTCGCCTTCGTCCGGGACACCGCTTCCGCTTTGGATCGATTTTCCCCGGACCGACCGGTCGACGCGTTCTTTAATGTTTTCCCGGGCCCGCCGCAGGAACCGTTGCCGGTTCCCGAGACTCTTGCCCTTCGGATTGGAGCGCCTGTCGATGAAATGATGCATGTTGCACAGCGCTCCTCTTTAGCCCGCCTTGTTGACGCGCATGTACCATTCGACCAGACGCCGCACTTGGCGGTCAGTGTAGCCATGGCCGCGCATCCGTTCGACGAACTCCTGATGCTTGCCTTCAGTCTTGCTGTCCTTTTTTGATCCGAAAGAAATCACCGGCAGCAGTTCCTCGACCTGGCTGAACATATGCTTCTCGATCACATCGCGCAGCTTCTCATAAGAGTTCCAAGCCGGGTTCTTGCCGGTGTTTGCGCGGTGGCGCAGGGCAAATTTCACGACCTCGTTGCGGAAGTCCTTTGGATTGGCAATGCCAACCGGCTTTTCGATCTTCGAAAGCTCCGCGTCCAGCACTTCGCGGTTATAAAGCTGGCCGGTATCAGGATCCTTGTAATCCTGCTCCTCAATCCAGGCATCCGCGTAGGAAATATAGCGGTCAAAGACATTCTGGCCGTATTCTGTATAACTTTCGAGGTACGCCTTCTGGATCTCGTTGCCGATGAACTCTTCATAACGCGGCGCCAGTTCAGTCTTGATGAACTCCAGATACTTTTGTTCGGTCTCCTGCGGAAACTGCTCGCGTTTAATCATCTGCTCCAGCACATACATCAGATGCACCGGATCCGCGGCCACTTCATCTGTGTCGAAGTTGAAGGTGGTGGACAGCACCTTGAAGGCGAAGCGGGTGGAGATGCCGTTCATCCCCTCATCCACGCCGGCGCGGTCCTGATACTCCTGCACCGTCTTGGCCTTGGGGTCGGTGTCTTTCAGGCTTTCACCGTCATAGACCCGCATCTTGGAGTAAAGGTTTGAGTTCTCATGCGGCTTCAGCCTGGTCAGCACCGAGAAGCGGCTGAGAATTTTAAGCGTCTCCGGCGCACATGGCGCATTGCGAAGTTCGCTGTGCTCAATCAGCTTATCGTAGATCATCGACTCGTCGGAAACCCGCAGGCAGTACGGCACCTTGACGATCGACACCCGGTCGATGAAGGCCTCATTGTTCTTGTTGTTCTTGAAGGATTGCCATTCGGACTCGTTGGAATGTGCCAGGATCAAGCCGCTGAAGGGGATCGCACCAAAGCTTTCGGTGCCCATGTAGTTGCCTTCCTGGGTCGCCGTCAGCAGCGGGTGCAGCATCTTGATCGGCGCCTTGAACATCTCGACAAATTCCAGAATACCCTGGGTCGCCCGATTCAGCCCGCCGGCAAAGCTGTATGCATCCGGGTTGTCCTGACTGAAATGCTCCAGCTGGCGGATATCAACCTTACCAACCAGAGTTGAGATATCCTGGTTGTTCTCATCGCCCGGCTCAACCTTGGCCACACAGATGCGGCGCAGGCGCGATGGGTACATGCGCACCACAGAGAACTTGTTGATATCGCCGTCGAATTCATCCAGCCGCTGCACCGCCCAAGGCGACATCAGCCCCGGCAGTCGATGCTGGACAATGCCGTATTCATCTTCGAGGATCTTACCCATGCGGACCGGGTCAAACAGGCCCAGCGGGCTTTCGAAAATCGGCGAGATTTGATCGCCCGCTTTCAGCACATAGATCGGCTGCTCTTCGACCAAGCGCTTCAGACGTTCCGCCAGCGAGGATTTACCGCCGCCAACCGGGCCCAAAAGATAAAGGATCTGCTTACGCTCCTCCAGCCCCTGCGCGGCGTGGCGGAAGTAACCCACGATCCGCTCAATCGTGTCCTCCATGCCGAAGAAGTCGTGAAAGGCGCTGTAGCGCTTGATTGTGCGGTTCTGAAAGATCGGCCCGAGCCGCGAGTCCTTGGACGTGTCTACCAGCTCCTCTTTGCCAATTGCCTTCAACATCCTCTCGGCGACGTTGGCGTACAGGCTGGGATCGTCGCGGCAGGCGTTCAGGTAGTCCTGCAGCGGCATTTCCTGCTCGCGGGTTTCGCCGTACTGCTCCGCAAAAAGTTCGGCAATGTCTTTCATCTTGGATCAAGCCTCCTGGTTAGCTGGCGCCGGTCCTCCTGGCGTTCTGGTTCGCGCACGGACAGACAGTGCCCAGCACGTGGGCATGGATGTCCGCGTCAGTGTTAGAATTCTGATTTCTGCTCAGCGCCGCTGCCGGCGTACTACGTCCGGCTGGCCGCTCTTGGCGGCGGCCTGCGCCCGGCGCACCGGGGCTTTCGGCGTCATGTTACTTACATTCGAGCTTACACCAATTACGAACTTCTTACTATCTGAAAGTGGTGTACTTTTAATTAATTGCCAGAAACTTTTGCGGGAATTTCTCTTCACATCCCAGCGATCACCTCCGCTGCAAGACCGTTCTGCGCCGCAAAATTTCAACGGCTTCGTCGTCAACCATCGCTGCGACCCGGGTATCGAAGACAGCTTTCCCCGGCCCTGACTGCGCTCCCCGCGGGCACAATGATTTGCACATTCTACCGCGCGCCTGCTGGCCGTTCATGGCGGGCGCCCCGGCTGGCACAGCATCACAAGAGCACAAAAAACCTTCAAAAATCTGCGGCAGCCAAGACACGGTTACCAAGAAAACCGCCTCTCGGACGGCCCGCTCATACTGGACAGGTCTATTAAAATTGTAACAGTATGGCCTTAAAATGGCCGCAAAAGATGGCCGATGGGCAAACGTACAGGCAACGGAACGGCGCGGCATCCGCCAATTTGCGGCTGCGCAGCGCACAGATGAGTGGTATTACAATGAGCACAGTTGCATTTATTACCCGCGATATGGCGGGCACTACACAGCATGGGAACTTTTCCGAAGACACACCGGCGCGTATCGACGCAGCCCATGCCAAAGATATTTCGCTGAATCTCAGCCCTGCCGATGTCGAAAGCTACTCCCGCCAAGGCGGCAACCTGCATATCAACTTGGCTAACGGCCAGGAACTGGTGATTGAGAACTACTATTCCTACGGTTCATCCGGCGGGAAGAACCTGTTCCTCAGCCAGGACGGCGATTTCACCGAGGTTGTGCTGGAAGACAAATCCAGCGGCATGCTCTTCGCCACCTATGAGCCGCTGGATCTGACCGGCAAGTGGAGCGCCTATGACGAAATGGTGTTCCTGGACGTTGACCGCATCGAGCCGGTGGTAGCGCCGCTGGCCGCACCGTTGTTCGGCGGGCTCGGCGCAGCCGGAGCCGCAGCAGGCGTCGTTGGCGCTGCAGCAATCGCCGGCGGTGGCGGCAGTGACAGCGGAGGGACGAACGGCATTGTCCCGACAGTCGATGACCCTGATGCCTCTTACCCGGTTTCCGGATCCACGACCGAACCTGTCGTTATTACAGGCACCGGCGCACCGGGATCCGAAGTGACCGTCACTGTCGGCACGTCCACAGCCACCGCAACCGTCGATGACGACGGCGTTTGGAGCGTCACCTTCCCGGTCGATGATCTGCCGGAAGACGGGAACTATGACTCCACAGTGCATGTGGTCGACCCGAACGGGACTGAATTCGACCTGGACGGCCCTTCGGTCGTGATCGACACGGTTGCTACTGTCGACCTCGACGAGGGCCAGGCAGGAGGCGACGATTTAATTAATGCCGCGGAAGCAGCAGATGGCGTTACCCTGACCGGAACCGCCGAAGCGGGCGCCACAGTGGAAGTAACATTTCAGGGTGTTACCCGGACGGTTACCGCAATCGAAGACGGGACCTGGAGTGCTGACTTCGCGGCCTCGGAAATCGCCTCCGGGGAATATGACTCGGAAGTCAGCGTCACCGCGACCGATACATTTGGCAATTCGGACAGTGTCACTGGTACTGTCCGCGTGGACACCACAACGGCTGTGGCAATCGACAATGGCCAGGCAGGCGGTGATGACATTGTCAGCAATGCGGAGGCCACGGCTGGCCTGACTTTGACCGGAACCGGCGAGGCGGGCGCAAGTGTCAGTGTCACCGTTGAGGGCGTAACCCGCACCGCGACCGTGGATGCGGATGGCAATTGGGCTGCCGAATTCGAAGCGGGTTCCCTGCCCGCCGGCGAATACGACACGACTGTCAGCGCGACCTCCACCGACGCGGCCGGCAATACGGCCACTGCCACGGCTGATCTCCACGTGGACACTGTGGTCGATCCGCTCGCTTTGAATTCCGGCAGCATCGAGGGCGATAATGTCGTAAACGAGATCGAACGCAGCGACGGGGTGACCCTGACCGGCACGGTTGAGCCGGGCTCGGCGGTGGTTGTGCAACTGGGTGATGCGACCGAAACCGCCACGGTGGATGCGGACGGCAACTGGAGCGCATCCTTCGCAGCCGCTGACATTGCTCAGGGAAGCTACGATGCAGCCGTGGTTGTGTCTGCCACGGACGCCGTTGGCAACACGTCGGAAATCACTGACACGCTAGCCATCGACACTGAGGTAGTGCCCTTCACCTCGGACAGCGTGACCGATGACGATGTGGTGAGCCTGGCGGAAAGTTCTGCGGGCCTCTCGATGTCCGGCACAGTCGAACCCGGATCGACAGTGCAAGTCACCATTCAGGGCGTAACCCGGAACGCTCTTGTGGATCCGGACGGCAACTGGACTGCGGAGTTTGAAGCCGGCGACCTGCGCGAAGGCACTTATGAGGCAACAGCTGCAATCACGGCCACGGATCCGGCAGGCAATACGCAGACCCTGATTGAGGAATTCAGCGTCGACACAGAATATGATGCCCCCAACATTGGCGATGTGATCAGCACCGGCACCAGTGTCAGCGGCGTTTTCAGCGACGATTTTGAGGCCGGCGACACGATACATGAGCTGACCAGCACGGGCAGTGTTTCAGATGTCAGCGGCACTGAAACCGATCTTGGCAACGGCGAGACCCTGTACGACTTCGATGCAGACGTGCCGGACGGCTCGCACCTGGTTGTTAACCGGGTGGACGACGCCGGCAACAGCTCCGGCACATTGGTGGTTCTCGAAGACGGTGCCGGCGCAACTGTGCTGAATCATTCGGGCCTCGCGCAGTTCAACATCGACGAGCTGAATCTGGTCCATGCCGATGCGGTCGATCTGACCCTGACCGAAGCCGATATCAACGCACTGTCGGGCAATGCCAACAAGCTCACCGTGCATGGCGAATCCGATGACACGCTTACCATCACCGGGGCAACGGCTGCGGGCACCGAAACGGTCGATGGCGAGACCTTCAACGTCTACACCATCGGCGATGACGGCACCACGCTGGCGGTGGACGAAGACGTCAACGTCTTGATCTGATCTATCGGCCCGGCGGTCATTGCCACCGGGCCCAATACATTAAAAGCCTAAAACAAAAGGGCAAATGGCAGGATGCAACCGGGACGCTTCTTTTGCGCCATCGCAGTGATGTGCAGCCTGTCGGCCTGCGCCCAAACGCTGCCGTTCGGCGGCGGAGATAGCGCAGATACCGCGCCGCGCAGCAATTTCTCGCAAACCGGCGAGGCCTCCTCCGCAGTGATCCGGGATCTGATGGAACGCCGTTCCCTGCTGACGCAAGACAGCGCCTACGGGCAAGTGGCCGAAGCCGCAATTGCCGCCTCTTCCCGCGCTGCCGAAGCAGAGTTGATCAGTGCCAAACTGCGCGCCGAAGCAGCCTCCAAGAACTGGCTGCCAACCCTTGGCCCATCCGTCAGCCTGACAGATCTGGGGGAACTGGTGGCCGGCTTGCTGATTGAGCAGGTGTTGTTTGACAATGGCCGCCGCAAGGCCGAGCGCGCCTTTGCCGCCGCTGATGTCGAAGTGGCTGCCGTCAGCCTGTCCCAGGACATGAACAGCCGCGTCGAAACCGCTGTCGGGCTATATGCCGCGGCCTTGCGGGGCGATGAAAAGGCCGCCTATGGCAACCGCGCGCTGCGCCGGATGCAGGAATTCCGCCGCATCGTACAGGGACGCGTCGACGGCGGCGTGTCGGACCGCGCCGACCTCAATGTGGTGGACAGCAAAATCAGCGGCATCCGAACGGCCACAGCCACCGCCCGTGATGCCGCCGCTACCGCGCGAGCAGAACTGCAGGCGATGACCGGCCGGTCCTTTGCGCAGAAACCCTCGCATCTGGGGATAGCCACCCCGCCGGAGCAGGTGCAGTTCCTCTCCGTGCTGAAGGCAAGCGCCGAAGCGGAACGCACCATTGCCCAAGCCAAATCCGGCCGCGCCGGGCTGCTGCCCCAGATTGCGGCCTCGGGCAATGTGACCTCAGACGGATCCGGTGCCGGGCTGACCCTGGATGTTGGCCAGCCGCTCGGGTTGGGCACGCCCGCCGCCATTCAAGCGCTGGAAGCCTCCAAGGAGGCCGCCACCCGCCAGATTGGCGAGACCGAGGAGATTGCCCGCCGAACCTACAGCCGCCAGGTCCAGCAAATTGCGTCATACCGGCGCCAGGAAGGCGAGACCGCAGCGCTGGTGCGCCGCAGCCGCGAGACTTTCGGCCTGTTTCAGAAGCAATTCGAAGCGGGCCAGCGCCCTGTGATGGAGGTCATCCAGGTTTACGAAGAGCTGGTGCGCCGCGAGCAGGCCTATATCGACGCGAAATATGAGGTGGTGCTGATCCAGCTGCAGCTGGCGCGCGACCTGGGGCTGCTGGCCGATGGGGACAAGATTTGACCGACACGACGCAAAAGCCTCCGCGCGCCGTCCCCGCCTCCGGCAAGAAACCGGTGTTGCGGGCTGTGCCTGTGTCCGGCCCTCCGGTAGCGGCACCGGAAGCCATGCCGCCGGCCAACACTCCCGCCCCGGCGCCGGCCGCCAAACGGCAGCCAAAGACCCAGCCGCAGGATACCCAGCCTGAAGTCGGTTCGCTGCTGGAAGGCGCTGCAACCCGTATTCAGCACCGTGCCAGCCTGATTGCCACATTGGCCGCCCTGAAGGGCAGCGAAGTACCGGTGAGCGATGTCGCCGCCTTTCTGTGGAGCGAAACCCCAGGTGACCTTTCACTGCATTCGCTGGCAAAGGCGCTGCACACCACTGGCCTGCAGCCGAAGATCCTTGAAAAACAGCCGCTGAGCCCGCCCCTTTGGCCTGCCCTGGCGATCATGTCCGGCGGGCAATGCGTGCTGGTGCTGAGCCAGGCAGACGATGTGCTGACAATCTATGACACTGCCTGTGCGGACAACCGCACCGAGGTGCCGCTGGGTGAATTCAGCCCCTATTTCACCGGCACCGTGCTGTCGGCCCGCCCCTCGCTGAAGCATATGGCGGCGAAACACACGCCGCAGATAGACCCCGGCCACTGGTTCTGGAGCGAATTCCCGAAATACCGCCGCCAAGTTGGCGAAATCATGCTAGGATCGCTGGTCGCCAATATCCTGGCGGTCTCGGTCGCGCTGTTCTCGCTGCAGGTCTATGACCGTGTGGTGCCGCACCAGTCGCAAGCCACACTGTGGGTGCTCGCAATAGGTGCCTTCCTGGCCATTGCGCTGGAGGCGATGCTGAAGCTGGCCCGGGCCCGGCTGACCGATGCCGCAGGCCGCCAGATCGAGCTGTCGGTGCAGCATAACCTGATGCGCCGCCTGATCGGCATGCGTTCGGACAAAAAGCCGCTGCCGCCGTCCGGCCTGTTCGCCGCGATGCGCGATTTCGGCTCGGTGCGGGAGTTCTTCACTTCCTCGACCATCTCGACCCTGGCCGACATCCCTTTTATCGCCGTTTTCCTGCTGCTTGTGGCTTCGATCGCCGGGCCGGTCGTCTGGGTGATAATCGCCGGCGGCATCCTGATGCTGCTGCCGGCCTATTTCATGCAGAAGAAGATGATCGCCCTGACCCGCCAGACCCAGGGCGCCAACGCCAAGGCGGGGCGGCTGCTGCATGAGGTGGTGACTGAGCTGGACACCGTAAAAACCCAGCGCGGCGAGGAGCGGGTGCTGCGGCTGTGGGATGAGCTGAACACGCTGTCGTCCCATTCCGCGACCGAGCAGCGCAAGCTGTCCAGCGCCCTCACCTATTGGTCGCAAGGGGTGCAGCAAGCGACCTATATCACCGCCGTGGTGCTGGGAACGCTACTGGTTTTCGCAGGCGAGTTCACCGTCGGCACAATCATCGCCACCGGTATTCTGACCAGCCGCACCTTGGCGCCGCTGACCCAGTTTGCGGCCACATTGGCGCGCTGGAGCAACGTGAAGGCCGCACTCGAAGGGCTGGATGCGATTGCCCTGGCGCCGCAGGAAAAAGAAAAGGAACGCACCTACCTGCGCCGTCAGAAGATCGAGGGCCGGTTCGACCTGCGCGAGATCCTGTTCCGCTACGAAGACGACGCTGCACCAACACTCGACGTGCAAGCGGTGGCGGTCACCCCCGGTCAGCGGGTTGCGGTTCTGGGCGTGAACGGGTCGGGAAAGTCCACCCTGCTCAAGCTGCTGTCGGGGCTTTATGCCCCTGATCACGGCCGCATCCTGCTGGATGGCACTGACATGGCACAGATCGACCCGCGCGACCTGCGGACGGGCATCGGTTATCTCAGCCAGGACGTGCGCCTGTTTGCCGGCACTCTGCGCGACAACCTGAACCTCAACCAGCTGGAGCGCGACGACGACCGGCTGATGGACGCGCTGGAGTTTGCCGGCCTCGGCGCACATGTGCGCAACCACCACAAAGGCCTGGATCTGGAAATCAGCGATGGCGGCCATGGCCTGTCGATCGGTCAGCGCCAGTCGATCGGCTGGGCACGGCTGTGGCTGCAGGACCCCTCGGTGGTGCTGCTGGATGAGCCCACAGCCGCGCTGGATCAGACTCTGGAGCGCACCCTGGTCAGCCGTCTGGAAACCTGGCTGGAAGGCCGCACCGCTGTGATCGCCACCCACCGGATGCCGATTCTGTCGTTGACCAACCGCACCCTGATCCTGCAATCGGGCCGGATGGTCGTCGACGGGCCGCGGGATCAGGTTCTGGCCCATTTGGCCGCCGGAGAAGGCAAATGACCGCGGCTCTGCATGACCCTTACGGCAACGCCGAGACCACGCGCAGCGCCAGCCGCATCATCTACCTGGTGCTCGCCGCCCTGCTGACCTTCCTGATCTGGGCCGCTTTTGCCTCGATCGATGAAATTGTCCGCGGCGAGGGCCAGGTGGTTTCCTCTTCCCGCTCCCAAATCGTGCAGAACCTCGAAGGCGGCATCCTGGCTGAACTCCAGGTGCGCCAAGGCGACATCGTCACCGCGGGCCAGGTGCTGGCCAAGCTGCAGGACACCAAATTCCGCGCCGCGGCCGATGAGCTGCAAAACCAGATCGATGCGCTGGAAATCAAACGCTACCGGCTGGAGGCGCAAATGAAAGGCGCCTTTGAATTCACGGTGCCGGAAATGTTGGCACAGCGTTCCCCCGGCATCCTGTCCTCTGAACGCGGTCTGCTGATTGCCCGCCAAACCGACTTTACCAGCCGCCGGGACAGCGCCAAGCAGATCCTGGACCAGCAGAATGCTGAGCTGGCCAATATGGAGCGGCTCTACAAACAGAAGATCGTGGCCCTGATCGAAGTGAACAAGGCCCGCAAACTAAGCACTGACGCCCGCGCCAAATACAACGAGATCGGCACCCAGGCAGAATTGGAACAGGCCAAGGAGTACTCCCGGACCTTGCGCGAACTGACCACCCTGCGCCAGGAACAGCGGCTGGCGGTGGATCAACTGAATCGCACCATCATCACCTCGCCGATGGCCGGTATCGTCAACAGCCTTTCTGTCACAACCATCGGCGGCGTGATCCGCCCTGGCGAAGAAATTCTGGAGATTATCCCGCTGGGCGAAGAGCTGTTTGTCGAAGCCCGTATCAAGCCTGAGAATATCGCCAGTGTGCAGCCCGGCCAGGACGCTACAATCAAGCTTTCTGCCTATGACTACACCATCTACGGCTCCCTGCGCGGCAAGGTGGATTTTGTCTCAGCCGATACTTTCGAGGATGAGCGCAATCCGCGCGCCGAACCCTATTACCGGGTGACGGTGCGGGTCGATAAATCCGGTTTTACCGAGCGCCAGCAAGCCATTGAGATCCGCCCGGGGATGCGGGCAACCGCAGAACTGCAGACCGGTGCCAAGACCGTGCTGCAATACCTCCTGAAACCGCTGTACAAGTCCCGCGAAGCCCTGCGAGAGCCTTGAAGCAAAGGAATTCGCCTGCCCCAAGACCTGACGGCAGGCTGAAAACTGTCCCTTGGCCGGCCGGGTCCCTTAGCCCGCCCGCCGCATCAGATCCCGCAGCGTCGAGTCCAGCGCCGTTCCGATCGACACCCGGCGGCTGCCCATCGCGGCCTTGGCCGAAATCACCGAAACCAGCCGCGGCGGCAATCCCGGGCGCATTTCCAGCACCGGCGAGCCTGAAGCGCCGAATTCCACTAGACATGACATCACCAAGGTGCGGCTCTGCCGCGCCAGGACGCTGCAGGATGGCTCCAGATTGAGCCGGGTTGCATGCCTGCGGGTATAGGACAGAACCCCCAGGATATCCCCCCGCGCTGCGCCGCTGGACATTGTCAGCGGCTGAACCTGGCTGCGGCTGATCGGCCGGTCAAGTTTCAGCACCGCCAGATCGCTGCCGATCTGATGGGTGCCTGCAGGCCGGTACCGGTACTGCGGGTGCATTACCGCTTTCACCACTTGCCGCAAGGCCACGGCCTGCCGCCCGGACAGACCCGCTTCGAAGCGGATCGTGGACGGGTCAACCTGCGCCCCCGTCCTGGGATCGAACAGGCAGTGCGCCGCCGTCAGCACCAGGTCCGGTGCGACCAGCGCCCCGGTGCACATGTTTATATTTGAGATATTCAGCCGTCCGACGGCCTCCCACCCTTCTATAGATCCGACGTTCGGCCGCGCCTCATCCGCAGCCCCGCCAACGGGCATGCCCAAGGACAGGCACGCCGCAATCGCAGCAATTAGAAGTCTCATTATCCACTCCAGCTTCCCACAGACGCATCGTCATTCAGGCGTGCGGCTGGAATGAGGCCCAATGCCGCCAGGCTGGGGCGGATTCATGGACAGAATGTGGCGGCGTTAACAATTCCCTAACCGCCCCGGTTATTGGTGCTTAACCATGGCAAAAAAACCCCCTGCGGCGCCAGAGAAAGTAAACAATCCATTAACATTTGTTCCAAGCCATCAACAAACAAAGAGAATTCCGCAGCCGCACGCCTTCCCGCGATCACTGAATCCGGCAATCCCCCCCGAATCGAGGCTCCCGTTTTTGCGATGCGTTAACATTTTCCACACTTTCTGAGCCGAACGATGCAGCGAGTGCATCCGCATGCTGGCAGCGCTGCCGCCCAAATGGTTAACGCGCGCTGGTTGGAACTGCGGCCGTCTGTCCAATCCTTCTTGTGAGCATAAGGAGAACTAACGGATAAAAAATCTATCTGGTATTGTGTTCTTGTGTATGTCAGTTCCTGCATCCACCGCCTGGAGGATGCGTTCCGGAGGTCGCAAATTTGGAAATACTTCGTTCCTTCAAGTTGGCTCACAAGCCTCCGAAGCTTGTCATCGAAACTGCACTCACTGTGACAATTGTCCTGGTTGCTTTCAGCAGCAGCAACTTCCGGCGCAGTGTTGTTCACAATGCCGAACTGTTCATGCAATTCATGATTCAGGACCGCAAACCAGCGCTGCAATCTTATCTCGCATCCATCGAAGCCGCGATCCTGACAAATGGCTCAGTCCCGTTGACCGCCAAGGCAATGAAAGACCTGGGCGTAACCTGGGGCACCCGTGGAGGGGCCGGTGAGAAAGAGGTTCAGAACCTTTCTATGTTTGCCTCTGCCGCTTCGCCTTATGATGTTCACTTCGAGCGCAATCACCCGGCTGTCAAATAGATGATGGAGCATCTTGGATTTTATAACATCTTCCTGATCAGACCGTCGGGCGACGTGATCTTTTCTGTCGCCAAGGACAGCCGATTACACGACGAACATGGTTACCGGCCCCTCTAAGAATTCTGGCCTTGCACAGGCGTTCCAACTGGCTGCGGCTGGTGAGAAGGACAGTGTCCGTTTCTCCGATATAGCAACCAATGAGCCCAGTGCCAGTGCTCCGGCGGCATTCGCAGCTACCCGTATCATGGACAGTGGCGGGCGCTGCATCGGCATCTTTGCGCTGCAGGTCGCAATTGGCGGCATCTCCGCAATTATCTCCGGTTTTACAGGGGATCTGAACACACTGGACGTTTACCTGGCCGGCCAGGACTTCAAGGCCCGGCCCCCTTGCCGGCTTGAAGACGGGCATGCCCTGCTGAAGGATTTGCCGCCTCTGCCCCATATTCAAGTTGCCTATGCCGCAGCGCCCGTGCTGTCCGGAGAGGACGCTTCCCGAGCTGCGGGAACATTTTATCCTTCGAAGGCCCGGACCAATGGCGGGGAAATTGCCGCAGCTTCAATACCGGCAGCCTTTCGTAATCTCCAATGGGTACTGGTGGCAGAGCTTGACCGGGCCGAAATTCTGACCCCCGCAGTGACCCAGCGGCGGATTATGATCCTGATATCCCTGACCTGTGCCGCTGTGATTTCAATAGCGGGCTGGCTGTTTGCGCGTCCGGCCACCAGACAGACCCATCGTTTATGCGCGGAGATGGAAGCGGTTTCGGCAGGAAACCTGGAGACAGACGTTCAAGCCGTGCACCGGTCCTATGAGATCAGCAAAATCGGCAAGACGCTGGTCTTGATGCAATCAGATCTAAAAAGGCCCGTAGTGCCGAGGAGCATCACAAAACACTGCAGCTGGAACAGACGGCAGCGGCTGTGGATGGGCTGACCGCGTCGGTGAAATCCAGCGTAGTCGGCGCCCGCAGCGTCGAGGCCGCCATGGAAGAGGCCCGTTCGGAAGCTGAGACCAGCGGCACCGTTGTCCAGAATGCTGTTTCCGAAATGACCGGGAGCGAGCACCCATTGACGACATCGCCTGTCACGCCAATCTGCTGGCTTTGAATGCAGGCGAGGCGGGTCGCGGCTTTGCTGTGGCCGCCTCTGAGGTGCGGGCGCTGGCGCAGCGGTCTTCGGATGCGGCATATTCGGAGCTCCAACATGCCGCATTCTGCCGGAAAACTGTATCCTGCGGGCCGAGCATATCTGCTGCACGCCTCTGGACTGCGCACGATCAAGCGCGCGCGGCCGTCCTTGCAGAAGCAGCCCTGCCTGAATTGCAGGTCATCCTCCTCGTTCCAGCAGGGCGGTAGAACCGGTTCCGATCCGATCATGCCCCGAGATGCAAAGACTTCGCAAATCGGGCGGCCACAGCGCAATACAGCGCAAATAGCCGAACCACTGTCCATAGCCTCGGTGTTCTTAAGTCAAATTCGTGAGGAATATTAACCTATGCGATAGCCGTTATGTGCTACGTTACCGCTATACGAGTAAACCCGGATACGCATCCCCGGGTAAAACGTGTTTCACAAGGGGAACAGAATGAGAAATGCTAGTTTTCCGGACATGACAGCCCCAACGGCCTTGCAGCCGGTCATACTCAACATCCTGTCTGTGGATGATGATGAAATCGACAGGCTGCGCTTGAACAAATTATGCCGTAAAGCCGGAATGAAGGCTGAGTTCTTCGAAGCTGCCAACCTCGAAGAAATGCGCCAGCAGCTGGAGGTAGAGCAATTTGATCTGGTGTTTCTGGATCATAACCTTGGCATGGACACCGGGCTTGACGCACTCAAAATCCTGTTGACGCATGAAGAGCAAGTCCAGGCCGTGCCCATCATGCTGACGAGCATGACGAACTATCAAATTGCCGTTGAAGCCATGCGCCGCGGCTGCGCCGACTACATTGTCAAGGAAGAGCTGTCCGCCGACACACTGATCAAATCCATCGCCTCCGCAATCGAACGGCGGGCGCTTTATGGCCAGCTCAGCAGCGCGCGCGCAACTGAAAAAGAATTCAGGCGGATCTTCAAGCGGTTCATTGTCGGCTGCGGGCCTGACCTTCGGCTGCTGCTGAGCCGAACGCTTGCCGGTGTCCGTATGGTCAAGACACAAGCCCGGCAGGATGACACTGTGCCATCCGCCATTTTATCCGACGTTTCACTGCTTGAGCGAAGCTGCAAGGATCTGGTTGTTTTTATGGACGACCTGGAAAGCGTCATCTCAGAAACGCAGGAAATTACAGCAAAAGTGAATCCCAGACTGCTCCAATAACATCCTGCTTCGCCGGTCTGGCGCAGAAGAACCTTGGACATGTCCCTGACGCCCATGAAACTGAAGGTCAGAGTTGTGAAAACTGTTATTTGTGCCATCCGGCGCACCCACGCGCGATACTCCTTCGGCGGCCGCCCCGTTTCAAGACGCCGGTTTCACGGCCTGGCGGTTTGTCGGACACGGGATACCAGCCGGTTTCATCCCGAAAATAAGCGACCCGTTTTCACGGCTCTGGGAGAGGGGCGGGCTGTCATCGGCACCCGTCCGGCCAGTGCCGAAATAGGCTCCAGCCATGTCAACGGCGAACAAGCGTCTTTTCTAATCGGTTCCGGAAATAAACCGATGCGCCAGCAAACTGATAAAGTCTTCACAAGTCTGCCCAGAACGCGGGAGCAGGGCCGGTTTGGGCCTCTGTCCTCCATAAGAGTATGGCATAATGCCCTGTATGAGGGAGCTTTGCGGGCCTCAAGCAGACAAGCCGTCGCCCTCTCTATTTCCAGACGCTCTGTAAACCGGCGCGGCAAAGCAGCAGCCTCTGATGCCCTCTGGCAGGCTGCGGACCTGCGCGGCATCCCAATGGGCTTGCAGTGCAGGACTACCTCATTCCCCCCAGCCTGTAACCAGTACCGTCTTCGAGCAGGCGGCAGGATACTGCCGCGCTGCAAGGAAAGGCATCTTAAGAAAACCCGCAATGATGCCCTGCCCCACCCCAGACGGTCCAACAGAGCCTGCAGCAACGTGGAGCGGCCGCAGGAAGCGCTTACAAAGGATACGGCAGCATGATTTCCATTCCCCAAACCGCCGAACGCCCGGCCCTGAACATTATCCTTGTTGAAGATGACGACGGTGACGCAAAAGCCCTGCACCGCGCATTCGACCGGGCCCGGATTGCCAACCCGATCAAACGGTTCGTGGACGGGGTCGAGGCCTTGGCGTTCCTGCGCGGCGAACTGCACCAGGTTCCGCCGCCCAATTTTGTCGTGCTGAGCGATATCAATATGCCCCGCAAGAACGGGATTGAGCTTCTGAAGGAAATCCGCGCCGACCCGGTGCTGCACAAGGTCCTTTTTATCGTGCTTACAACTTCGGCCGACGAACGGGATATTTCCGCCGCCTACGCGAACAATGTCGCCGGATATATCCTCAAATCCAAGGCAGGCGACATGTTTGTCGACTTGATGGCAACCCTCAACAACTACTGGCGCATTGTAGAACTGCCCGATATCCACATCAAAAAGGTGTCCGATGACGGTCCTCAACATCCTAATCATTGATGACGATGCCGGTGACCGGAAACTGGCACGCAGACTGCTGCAGAATCTTTATCCTGATGCCAATGTGATTGAGGCCGACTGCGGAAAGGACGCCATGTCTCACTCCGGTCTTCCGGTGGATGTGATTCTTCTGGACTACCTCCTGCCGGATGGCACCGGGCTCGACCTGATTGCGCAGCTGACCGAAACCTGGCCGCGGGCGGTTTTGTTCATGACAACCGGTCAGGGCGATGAGGAAATCGCCAAAAGTGTCATTCTGGCCGGCGCCAGTGATTACATCCCCAAATCAGCTATCACGTCCGAATCCCTGATGCGGATGATCTCGAACGGGCAGAAGGTTGCCGACATGCGCTGGCGGATCCAGGAACAGCAGAACGAGCTGCGCCTTTTCTCCGATGTGCTGGTACATGACATGCGGGCGCCAATCCGGGCCATTAAATTTCTTAGCGACCAGATACACGAGGATTACCAGAACGGCGATCTTGAGGAGGTGGCCCGGCAATTTGAACTCATGAAGAAATCGGTGCGCAAAACGTCTGAACTGATCGAAGGACTGGCCTCCCATATCAATCCGCACAGCAATGGCAAACCTGCCTATGTGACCGTTGAAAGCCTGTTTGACAGCCTGCGGGCAGTCATGGCGCAGGACCTTGCGGAATCCGGCGCCCGGATAGAATGGAATTCCGGCGGGCTGGCTGGCTTGTGTTTCCCGCCGGACATCGTGCAATTGCTGCAAAACCTCATCGGCAACGCAATCAAATACAGCGGCGGTAAAACCGCTGAGATTTCCGTAACGGCGGAACGGGCCGGGCCTGGATTGATGATATCCGTTGCGGACAATGGTATCGGCGTTCCGGCGCAATACCGGGACAAGATCTTTGAGCCCTTCAAGCGGCTGCAGCGTGGCAGTGATCAGCCAGGCAGTGGTTTGGGTCTGGCGACCTGCGCTAAAATTGCCAAGCGTCACAACGGGTCGATCTGGTGCGAGCCGCAAGCGGAGACGGGCACCACAATCCGCTTCACAATCGGCCTCGAAGCCGGGCAGGCACAGGAAACGGCCTGAAAGCAGGACTGCACGCTCCTGCGGCAGACAGTGGTGCAACGGGGAAGGCAGATCATTGCTGCACCCCACCCGATGCCTGCTGGGGGAAAGAGCTTTCAGATGTCCTTCCCCCAGCCCCTTCAACGCGGACATCAGCCAAGCGGTATCCTGTTCCGTTTTACAGTGACGAAATGCATCTTTGCCGCAATACGACCGTCCCAAAGGTACGGGCCAGCGGCGGTGCCAATAGGCAGGCTGAGGCGCAGTGGAACGGCTGTTCAGCAAAAGCTGTGCCCCATGAGCCGCATCCGGAATCTCCACCACCGGTGCCAAATTGGCCAGTTAGAAAAGGAGGTGTCCGCAATCCGTGTTGGTTGGACCTCGGGGGTGTTGACTTGCGATGGGATTTTCCCTCCACCGTCGATTAGAGTCCGTGCCAACTTTGCTCTGAGCCCCAACATTGGACCACCGGAAGCTGGAATTTCCCGGCTGTTTGCTCTGGTCCCCAACATTGGACCACCGGAAGCTGGAGTTTTCCGGCTGTGTCACGATGACGGGCTGGTGACGCCATCGGGATAATGCATGGCAATCGGGACGTTATACCCGATCGCACTGTGAGGTCGGTCTTCGTTGTAGTGTCTACGCCAAGCTTCCAACTTTTCGCGGGCGTCGGCAAGGCTCATGAACCAATGCGCGTTCAGGCATTCGGATCGGAGCTTGCTGTTGAACGCCTCGATGAACCCGTTGTCCGTCGGCTTTCCGGGCCGTGAGAAGTCCAGCGTGACGTCATTGGCGTAGGCCCAGAGATCCAGATCGCGGGAGATGAACTCGCTGCCATTATCGACTCGAATGGTGTTCGGGTAGCCAATCCTGCCGCAAACCTGTTCCAGGGTCTGAACCACGTCCTCGCCGCGGTAGCTGAACCGAGGATCCACGACAGGGCAGAACCGCGAATGCGTGTCGACCACGGTCAGGATCCTCAATTTCTTTCCCATGGCCAGCTGGTCGTGAACAAAATCCATTGCCCAGACGTCGTTCGGCCCGGTGGCTTCTTCGCGATCCTCGCGCAGCTTGGCTTTCACTCGCCGTTTCGGGTGCTTATTCCGCAACTGCAGACCCAACTCATTGTAAATCCTGCGTGTCTTCTTGATATTGATGGTCCAGCCCTCTCGCCGCAACAGAACATGAACGCGCCTGTAGCCATAGCGCACACGCGTTTCTGCAATCTCCTTGATCCGCCGCTCGACGGCTGCCTGGCCCGTGCGCCGGGACTTGCAGTGGTAGGTGGAGGTGTCAAAGAAGATGGCCCCGCAGGCCCTCCGGATCGACACGCCCCAGTCGACGCGCATCCCGGTAACGATCTAGCGCAAACGGCCAGGGTTCAAAGCTTTCCGCGGATGATATCCTGCAAAATCTCGCGGTCGAGGGTGAGGCCGGCCACGATCTTCCTAAGCCGCGTGTTCTCATCCTCCAGCGCTTTCAGCCAGCGCATCTCGTCAAGCAGAAGGCCGCCGTACTTCTTCTTCCAGTTAAAGCAGGTCGCCTGGCTGATCCCAGCCTTCCGGCAGATCTCCGCGACCGGTGTCCCTTGCTCGCCCTGCTTCAGGATAAACGCTTTCTGCGCCTCAGTGAACCTCGATGCTTTCATGCGATCCCGCTCCTCTCCCAGCCTGGGAAACTTAGCGGAAAACTCCAGCTCCGCACGATCCAAATTTTCAGTGGCCAGAGCAACTTGAGGACGAACAATGAAGCGAATGAGCTTCACAGACGAGCAGATCACCGGCATCCCGGCCGAGCATGAGGCAGGCGCCAAGTGCGCAGACCTGTGCCGTAAACACGGTATGTCGGAAGGCACCTATTACAACTGGAAAGCCAAGTCCGGCGGTATGACGGTTTCGGAGGCGAAGCGGCTGAAGATGCTCTTGGCCGAGCAGATGTTTGATCTGGCTGCCATCAAGGATCTGGTCTCAAAAATGGTAGGGCCCGCCGCGAAGCGCGAAGCGGTCGCCTACCTTCGGACCGGTCACGGCCTGTCGGAGCCCCGGGCCTGTCGAATTGTCGGGGCAGATCGCAAGATGGTCCGCTACCAGTCTCAACATGCGCCGGATACGGAACTGCGCCGACGGCTGCGGGAGCTGGCCAACGAGCGGCGGATGTTCGGCTACTGGCGGCTCTTCGTGCTGCTGCGCCGCGACGGCGAGCCGTCCGGTATCAACCGGATCTATAGGCTCTACCGCGAGGAAGGCCTGACGGTGCGCAAGCGAACGGCACGGCGCAAGGCTATCGGGACACGAACCCCGATCCTGGTCGAGGCCCGACCCAATGCACGTTGGTCGTTGGATTTCGTCCACGACCATTTCGCCAACGGTCAACGCTTCCGCGTTCTCAACGTGGTCGACGATGTCACCCAAGAGGGCCTCGCAGCGATCCCGGATACCTCGATCTCGGGGCGCTGTGGGACGCGTGAACTGACGGCCCTGATCGAGCGCCGCAAAAAGCACGGTATGATTGCAAGCGACAATGGAACGGAGCTGACCTCAAACGCCATCCTGCGGTGGTGTTCCGAACACCAGATCGAATGGCATTACGTTGCGCCCCGAGCATCGTGTCTGCCAGCAGCCGCTTCTGCTTGGTATTCTCATCCTCCAGCGCCTTCAGCCGCGCGGCCTCCGATACCTCCAAGCCGCCATATTTGGTCTTCAGCTTGTAAAAGGCCGCCGGGCTCAGCCCGTGCCGGCGGCACACCTCCGCTGTCGGCATCCCGTTCGGCACTACAATTGATCCAGTGGATCAATTGCTTAACGCTTGAACTCCTGCTCTTTGATTATCCCCCCTCTCGGCAGATTGCTTCGTAGTCGCCTGCCGGGCAGCGGATGATTTGCGCCTCGGTGAAACGGCTCTTACGCATTCGTCTGCTCCTGCACAGGTTGGGCAGACGCTACTTCATGGTGAGGGATTTTGCGGGGGGCACGCAGGGCAACAACGTCAACGTCATGCTGTCACGGTTGTAAACTAGTTGTTTGATCCCACGGTTTGATGGTGCGATCCTTTCGTCGGAATGGAGGGAGATGGGGATCACGTCCGTCAAGCTGGTGTAATTTCCCGGATGGCCTGAGGTCATAATCAGGCGGCTTGGGTTGAAAGGCTGAGACTGGGGTCTGTCTCCTCTGCGTCGGTTTCGGCGAAGGCCTCAACCATCATGTAGCGGCTGGCGGCCTGCCATTCGTCGTTCTGTTCGAACAGCACGGCGCCGGTCAGGCGGGTGATGGAGGCCTCATCCGGGAAAATACCGGCGACATCGGCTCGGCGCTTCAACTCCTTGTTCAAGCGCTCGATCGGGTTGGTGCTGTGCAACTTCGTCCTGTGCTGGCGCGGGAACGCGATGTAGGCCAGCACGTCGTGCTCGCTCTCATCCATGAGGTTAGCCAGCTTGGGCCATCGTCCGCGGAGCTGATCCGCAACGCGTCGCCAGGTTTATCCGGCGGATGCGCGGTCGGGCTGGTCGAAGGCCTGGCGGATCGCAGCGGCGACTACGGTGTGCTGGCCGCGTGGGACATGTGCCAGAGCATTGCGCATCCAGTGAACGCGACATCGCTGCCAGGTTGCCTCGAAGACCCGCTCGATGGCCGCCCTGAGGCCGCTGTGCGCGTCGCTGATCACCAGCTTGGTGCCGTCCAGCCCTCGGGCCTTCAAGCCGCGCAGGAAGTCCGTCCAGAAGGTCTCGGCTTCTGACGGACCAAGCCCCAGGCCAATGATTTCGCGCCGCCCATCGGTGTTTGCGGCGACGGCTATTATGGCCGCGACGCTTACGATCCGGCCGCCCTGGCGCACCTTGAGATACGTTGCATCCAGCCTGACGCAGGGCCATCCGCCGCAAAGAGGGCGGTTCAGAAACTCGCCGACACGCTCGTCGATGTCCTTGCACAGCTTCGATACCGTGCTCTTGGAGATGCCCTGCAGCCCCATCGCCTGGGCCAGCTCGTCGACCCTGCGCGTGGACACCCCGCCGATCCAGGCCTTCTGGATCACCGCGCCCAAGGCCTTCTCCGGGGTCTTGCGGGGCTCCAGGAAGCCGGGGAAATAGCGGCCCTGCCGAAGCTTTGGAGCCTTCAGGTTCAGCGTGCCCAGCCGCGTATCAAATGCGCGCTCCCGGGAGCCGTTTCGCCAGGTCGTGCGCTGATCGGCGCGCTCATGCTTGCCGGCACCGATCAGGCCTTCCACGCCGGCCTCCATGATCAGCTGTAAAACTGCCTCGGCGACGGCATGCAGAAAGTCGCCGCCATCCTGCTTTGCGAGAAGCTCGGAAAGGCCCATGTTGGTCTTGGTCACCGGGGTTGCTGTGTGGTTGGTGGTTGAAGCGTCGAAACTCCACCTCGGCCATGCACCTCGATGGCCACCCAGGATCACACCGTTGAAGGCGCGGAAATTACACCACGTGGTCGGACACTAACCAAAAGCGCTCCAACTTAGGGCGCTTTTGTCGCTCCAGGCACATTCTCCGTCACATCCGATTGCGCGGGACCCTCGCGGGAGTCGGAGTATATAGAAGATCAACACCAGGCCAGCATCCGGAACCTAGGCCATCGTCATTTTACTGGCGGCGGCGCGTCAGCGAGCGCTGTTCTTCACGGCGGACGGTCTTAGCCTGTAAAAGCGGTCCAATTTGAGTGAGAAATTCTGAGGAAAACACAGACACGACAATGTGCGTGCCGTTGCTGAAGAAACGAAATCCGGATGACCGATGGCCTGCTTACTGACGTTGGCAGGAAGGCCGGAATCGCAACGCGGCTCACCAGTCGAAGGAAAAGCGCCATGGTATCAGCCGGCTCTTCGCGATTGCACTAATTATCAGGCTGCTTTTCGCCTGCGGCGGCCTTGATCAGTGCCGCGAGGCAAAAGAGCCTGCATGCCGCCCTTGAGTGATTTAAATTGAAAGTTAGTGCATCGTTGACCTTAGGCATCCCTGAACGATGACCTCAGCAGTGTCCGGCAGTTGGTATTTCCACCGTTAATCCCGGCTGGGTGCAGCCTCCGCCAAGCGAAGTGCGGGCCGGTTGGCGGTCACAGTTGTTGTTCGGCTTAGGTTTGGTTTACCGGCCTGACCAATGACCAAGGATAGCCCATCAGACACGTCAGCGCTGCTTGCGCTTGTGTCGGAGACGCCCGGAACCCACTTGCTGGCCCGGGATGCCCGGGTTCCCCGGCCGCCTCACAGGGCTGAATGCCGGCCAGCTCGGCAATGCCGGGGCGCACGGCCGCCGCGCCGAACGGGTAAACCGCCGCAATGGTTGCCGGGCCCTGGCTTGGGACGCGCTCACCTTGAGGATCGGCGCGCAGATTCCGTAACTGCGCACTTCTCTGAGTTTCAGAGCCCCGCTGGAAGGCGCATTTCCCTGCCTTTGGCTCGACGCTGCCTGCTTTCCGTAGCCGCGGCAGGCTGATCCCGGGGATCAGAGCCGCGACAGGACCGGGAAATGTGCCAGCAACGAGGCTTTGGCCTCCAGAACATGCGCCCTGGTCAGTTCGGCCGCCTGGCCGGCATCCCCCATTTCGCAGGCCGCCAGGATTTCGAGATGCTCGCGCTCAGCACGCTCCATGCCGTCGCTCATGACCAGCTGCGCACGGATATAACGGTCAACGCGATCCATTGCGCCGCGGGCCGCTTCGCGGAAAAAGCTCAGCGCGCTGGCACTGTACAGCGCGTCGTGGAATTCCCGGTTCAGGACACCCCACTCCATCGGGTTCTTGCACCCTGCAAAAGCCTCGCAATGCATCCGCGCCCGGGCCAGTTGCGCCTGTGACATCCGCGGCACCGCATCGCGGATGATCTCCGGTTCCAGAAGGGCGCGGAAATCAAATATTTCCGCCGCCTCATCCGCCGACAGCCCGGCCACCACCGCACCTTTGAAGCGCTGGGTCTTGACCAGCCCGTACTCCTCCAGCCTTGAGATTGCCTCCCGTACCGGGATCCGGCTGGTGTTGAAGCGGCGCGCAATTTCCTCCTGCCGGAGCGGATCGCCCTCTTCCAGCCGGCCGTCGATGATTGCCGTGCGCAAGGCCTCAAACACCGCTGCAGCAGCCGAAGCCGCTTTTGAGATATCAACCGGGTCCAGGTTCATCGGAATGCGTCTCCTTTCGGTCAGATGTATGTGAACCTGCCCGCCCGGAAAAGCGGCTTGACTGTAAGCCCGGGTTTACTGCCCTGCCGGCGGCTTCCCCGTCACACTTCCAGCGACACCCACAGCACCCTGGCGTCTTCTTCGCTGACCGACACACAGCCGTGGCCCATCCCGCTGTCATAATAAACAGAATCCCCCGCCCCCATTCGAAGCGGCCGGTAATGTTCTGTGTAGAGTATCAGCTCGCCGCTCAGCACAAACATGAACTCTTCGCCCTGATGGCGGACCCAATTGTCGAACTCCGTCACATCCCGCGCCTTGATGGTGCTGATATAAGGCACCATGCGCTTGCTGGTCAGCTCGCTGCACAGCAGTTCGTGATCATAGGTCGACGTTTCCTTGTGTTCGCCCAGCCCGGTACGGGTGAAGTCCCGGCGCCCGGTGACGCCGCTTTGCCCTGATTGCACAAACAGCTGAGGCGTTTCCAGCTCCAGCGTCTGCATCAAGCGGCGGATAATCTCGAAACTGGGCCGGGTCTGGTTGTTCTCAATTTTCGACAGCGTCGACCGCCCGATGGCCGCAGCGCGCGCCGCTTCCTCCAGCGTCAGCCCCTTGTCCTTGCGGGCATCGCGAATCATTTTTCCCAGGACTTCCCCGTCCGGGGCTTCCATGGCTTCCGGGCCGAGTCCTGTTTCCTCTAAGGGAATTGGTTCCATTTCCACGATTTCTCCTGATCCGCAAACAGCTTAGCTTTGATGTTTTCGCCGGTCAAAATTTCCGTGTCCGCACTTTATGTTTGCAATAGGGGAAAAGTTTCCTATAGGGGACACAGCGTCGTATACGGCTGAATACGTGCCGGTCTTGGGCTGCATTTCGGAGGAGAGTTCACATGAGCGCATATGATCTGATCGTGATCGGGGCTGGTCCGGGCGGTTATGTCGCAGCAATCCGCGCTGCGCAGCTGGGCATGAAGGTTGCCTGCGTCGAAGGCCGCGGCGCTCTCGGCGGCACCTGCCTCAACGTCGGCTGCATCCCGTCCAAGGCGCTGCTGACCTCCTCGGCCAAATACGCCGAGCTCTCCCATCTCTCAGCACATGGCATTGCCATTGAGGGTGCCAGCCTGGATCTGGGCGCGCTGATGGCACGCAAGGACAAGATCGTCGGCGACCTGACCAAGGGCATCGGCTTCCTGTTCAAGAAGAACGGTGTCGACCATATCGAAGGCTGGGCCAGCATCCCCGCTCCCGGCCAGGTGCAAGTGGGCGAAGACAGCTACACCGCGAAGAACATCCTGATGGCCACCGGTTCGGAACCCGCCACCCTCCCCGGCGTGGAAATCGACGAGGTGGACGTGCTGAGCAGCACCGGAGCGCTGGCCCTCGAAGCCGTGCCAGAGCATCTGGTGGTGATCGGCGCCGGCGTGATCGGGCTTGAGCTTGGCCAGGTCTGGTCACGCCTCGGATCCAAGGTAACGGTTGTGGAATACCTCGACCGCATCCTGCCCGGCATCGATGGCGAGATCGCCAAGCTGTCCCAGCGGGCGTTGAGCAAGCGCGGGCTGAAGTTCCAGCTGGGCCGCGCACTGAAGACCATCGAGAAGGGCGCAAACGGCCTGACCCTGACGCTGGACCGAGTGGGCAAGGACAAGGTAGAGCAGATCGAGGCGGAGAAGGTGCTGATCGCCATCGGCCGCCGCCCGGTGACCCGCGGCCTGGGACTTGAGGATCTGGGTGTATCCATCAACGCCCGCGGCTTCATTGAAGTGGATGAGCGCTACTCCACTTCCGTCCCCGGCATCTTTGCCATTGGCGATTGCGTGCCCGGCCCCATGCTGGCGCACAAGGCCGAAGAAGACGGCATTGCCTGCGTGGAGATGCTGGCAGGCGAACACGGCCATGTGGATTACAACACCGTGCCGGGCGTTGTGTACACAGATCCGGAGGTCGCTTCGGTCGGCCAGACCGAAGAAGCCTTGAAAGAGGCCGGTGCCGAATACATTTCCGGCAAGTTTGTCTTCATGGCCAACTCCCGCGCCCGCTCCACTGGCGAGACCGACGGCGCTGTCAAAGTGCTTGCCACACCCGAAGGCAAGATCCTCGGCGCCCATATCTGCGGTGCGCATGGCGGTGATTTAATTGCAGAATTGGTGCTTGCCATGACAAAAGGTGCTACTATCGAGGAGGTTGCACGAACCTGCCATGCGCATCCTGCGATGGGTGAGGCGGTGAAAGAAGCCTGCCTTGATGCACTCGGCCGCGCCATTCACGCCTGATCTGGAGGGAACTGCCAGATGACGATACAGATAAGACCCCGCCACCCGGAAAAGGCGCACAAGGCCGACAGCGCCATCCCGCGCAAACCCCGGTGGATCCGCAAGAAGAAGATCGAAAGCGCCGAATATTACGAGACCCGCAAGCTGATGCGGCAGCATGATCTGGCGACGGTCTGCGAAGAGGCCGCCTGCCCCAACATCGGCGAATGCTGGTCCAAGCGTCACGCCACCATGATGATCATGGGCGAGGTCTGCACCCGCGGCTGTTCCTTCTGCAACGTGACCACCGGCAGGCCGGACACGCTGGACGCGTTCGAACCGGGACGGGTTGCGGCGGCGGTAAAAAAGCTGGGTCTGCGCCATGTGGTGATCACCTCCGTCGACCGCGACGATCTGGCGGACGGCGGCGCGGAGCATATTGCCCAGACCATCCGCGCCACCCGCCACCAGAACCCGGGCACCACAATCGAGGTGCTGACCCCGGATTTCCTGGGCAAGGGCGACGCCGCGCAGGCCGTGTTCGAAGCGGCGCCGGATGTGTTCAACCACAATCTGGAAACCGTGCCGCGGCTCTACCCGCACGTCCGTCCGGGAGCCCGCTACTATACTTCGCTGCGGCTGCTGGACGACGCCAAACGCGCCAATCCGCAGCTGTTCACCAAGTCCGGCATTATGGTCGGCCTGGGCGAAACCCTCGACGACGTGCGCCAGGTGATGGATGATCTGCGGGCGGCACAGGTAGACTTCCTGACTGTGGGCCAGTATCTGCAGCCCACACCCAAACACCACCGGATCGACCGTTTCTGGTCGCCAAAAGAATTCGCGCAGCTGGAACAGATCGCCCGGTCCAAGGGCTTTCTTCACGTGTCGGCCACCCCGTTGACCCGTTCCTCGTTCCACGCGGATGAAGATTTTGCCGCCCTGAAAGAGGCCCGTCAGATGGCCTTGGCAAAGGGCATTCAACCCTAACGCAAGCGGGAGGAGACCCATGGAAGCGTTAAACTCAGCAGTCGGCTGGCTCAATGGTATTGTATGGGGCGTACCCATGCTCGTCATGATACTCGGCGTCGGCTTTTTCCTGCAGGTCGGCTTGAAGTTCATGCCGATCCTGAAAATCGGAACCGGCTTCAGCCTGTTGTTCAAGGGCCGCGAAAGCCAGGGCGAAGGCCAGATCAGCCCGTTCAACGCGCTGATGACCTCGCTGTCAGCCACCATCGGTACCGGCAATATCGCAGGTGTTGCCACCGCGGTGTTCCTCGGCGGCCCCGGCGCGCTGTTCTGGATGTGGATGACCGCACTGGTCGGCATGGCCACCAAATACGCCGAAGCAGTCTGCGCGGTGAAATACCGTGAAAAGGACGAGCTCGGCAACTTTGTCGGCGGCCCGATGTATTACATTAAAAACGGCCTTGGCGCGAAATGGGCCTGGCTGGGCGTTGCATTTGCCCTGTTCGGATCGGTTGCGGCCTTTGGCATCGGCAATGGTGTGCAGGCTAACGGTGTGGCTCAGGTTCTGGAAACGAACTTTGGTGTGAACACCTCGGTCACCGGCGTGATCCTGATGGTTCTGACCGCAGCCGTTATCCTGGGCGGCATCACCCGCATCGGTGCGGTTGCCGGCAAACTGGTTCCATTCATGGCGATTGCATACATCATTGCAGGCCTGCTGGTTTTACTGCTGAATGCTGGTGCAATCGGCAATGCGATCAGCCAAGTCTTTACCTATGCCTTTACACCCTGGGCCGCAAAAGGCGGCGCAGCAGGTGCGGCTGTCTGGCTGGCGATCCGCTTTGGCGTGGCTCGCGGCGTATTCTCGAACGAAGCGGGCCTCGGCTCGGCTCCGATCGCCCACGCGGCGGCTGAGACCAAAGGTCCAGTTAACCAGGGCCTGATCGCGATGCTGGGAACCTTCATCGACACCATCATCGTGTGCTCGATCACCGGTTTGGCGATTATCGCTTCTGGCGCTCTCGACGCATCTGTGGCTGATTTCCTGGCCAACGGTGAAACCGAAGGGTTCAAGGCCATTTCCGGTGCGGCACTGACCTCGCTGGCCTTTGAAACCACCCTGCCGGGCATCGGCGGTTCGCTGATTGCAGTTGCGCTGTCGATCTTTGCTTTCACCACCATCCTGGGCTGGTCTTTCTACGGCGAGAAATGCGTCGAGTTCCTGCTGGGCGTGAAATCGCTGATCCCCTACCGCGTGCTGTGGATCGTGATGATCTACTTCGGCGCAACCGCGGATCTGGGCTTCATCTGGCTGCTGGCGGATACGCTGAACGCGATGATGGCCATCCCGAACCTGATCGCCCTGGCCCTGCTGAGCCCGATCGTCTTCAAACTGACCAAACAGTTCTTTGCCACCGGCGGCAAATCGGAAGAAGCTGGCACTGCAGCTGAATAACCATCGGCGGGGGGCCGGCACGGCCCCCCGCACCTGACCCGAATTCCACATCTCGAGGAGACGGCTGATGGCCACCAAAATCCTGCTTCCGATTGATCACACCGATCAAAACTCGTGGAAGAAAGCACTGCCAGTTGCGCTGGAACAGGCCAAGTTCTATGGCGCCGAACTGCATGCTGTTTCAGTCATTCCCGAGATTATCCAGCTGCCCAACCTGCCCGCCGGCTATGGCTCTGGCGCCAAGGCGCATGTGCAATCCGCGGTCGAGGCCATCCTGGCCCGGAACGGCGCCAAGGATGTTCCCGTGCGGATCGCAGAAGGCAGCGTCTACCGCGAGATACTGAAACTTGCCCACAAGGACGGCTATGACCTGATCATCATGGCCTCCGCCGAAGGTGAGTTCCCGAACTATGAAATCGGCCCTAACCTGGCCCGCGTCGTGCGCAACGCGCATTGCACGGTCATGGTTGTCCGCGGCTGAGCTTGCAATCTATCAAAAGGGACATGCCTCATGACCGACGCACCCAAACACACCCCGCTTTATGACCTGCACGTCGAGCTTGGCGGCAAGATGGTTGATTTCGCCGGCTGGGAAATGCCGGTGCAGTACCCCATGGGCATCATGGGCGAGCACAAGCAGTGCCGAGAAAAGGCAGCACTTTTTGACGTCTCCCACATGGGCCAGGTAATCCTGCGCGGCGACAATGTGGGCGAGAAGCTGGAAACGCTCTGCCCGCAGGCCTTTGCGCCCCTCAAGGAAGGCAAAGCACGATACGGATTCTTCACCAATGACGACGGCGGCATCATGGACGACTTGATCGTGTCCAACGCCGGGGATCACTACTTTGTCGTGGTGAACGCCGCCCTGCGCCACCAGGACATCCCGCACATGCAGGCCAATCTGGACGGCGTCGAAGTGACCGAGCTCTTCGACCGTGCACTGGTGGCCGTGCAAGGCCCCAGCGCCGAAGACGTGGTCGGCAGCCTCTGCCCCGCCGCGCGTGCGCTGAAGTTCATGGAGACCACCGCGGCCGAGATCGACGGCACCGAGTGCCGCATCTCGCGCCTTGGCTACACCGGGGAGGACGGCTACGAGATCTCGATCCCCGAAGCCGACGCCATCCGTATTTCCAAGCTGTTCCTGGCGCATGACAATTGCGAACCCGCAGGCCTCGGCGCCCGCGACAGCTTGCGCCTTGAGGCCGGTCTTTGCCTCTATGGCAACGACATCGACCAATCGACCTCACCGATCGAGGCATCGCTTTCCTGGGCGATCCAAAAGCGCCGCAAGGAAGAAGGCGGCTTCCCCGGTGCCGCCCGCATCCAGAAGGAACTGGCCGAAGGCACCGCCAAAAAGCTGGTCGGCATCAAGCCCGAAGGCCGCGCTCCCGCCCGCCAGGGCGTGGAAGTTCACAGCGAAGGCGGCGATCCTCTCGGCGCCATCACCTCGGGCAGCTTCGGCCCTACCGTCGGCGGTCCGGTCGCCATGGGCTATGTTGCGGCAGATCACAGCGCGGCAGGCACCAAGGTGAACCTCATCATCCGCGGCAAGGCGCAGCCGGCTGAAATCGTCGCCCTGCCCTTCGTCGCACACAACTACAAACGCTAAGACATCATCAGGAGAGTCAAAATGGCCACCTATTATTCCGAAGACCATGAATGGATCACCGTTGAAGGCGATGTGGCAACCCTGGGCATCACCCAGCACGCCGCCGACCAGCTGGGCGAAGTTGTCTTTGTCGAACAGCGCGAAACCGGTGACGAGTTCGAAAAAGGCGGCGAGATCGGCGTCATCGAGTCCGTGAAAGCGGCCTCCGAAATCTACGCGCCGCTGGACGGCGAAGTAGTCGAGGTAAACGAAGCCCTGGCCGACAACCCCGGCGCCCTGAACGAAAGCCCGGAAGGCGACGCCTGGATCTACAAGATCAAGCTGTCGGACGCCTCCCAGCTGGACGATCTGATGGATTTGGACGGCTACAAAGCCCTGATCGGTTAAGCACTCTTCCCCGCCAGGACCGCCTGGCGGGGTCCATTGCCCCAGACAAGGACCCATAAACATGGCCTTTAAACTCACCGATTACGAAGCCTATGACTTCGCCAACCGGCGCCACATCGGCCCCTCTCCGCGCGAGATGGCCGACATGCTGCAGGTGATCGGCTTCAAAACCCTGGACGAGCTGATCGACGCCACCGTGCCGCCCGCCATCCGCCAGAAAGAGGCGCTGGACTGGGGCCCGGCGATGACCGAGCGCGACGCGCTGTTCCACATGAAAGAGGTGGCCTCCAAGAACAAGGTGCTGACCTCGCTGATCGGCCAGGGCTACTATGGCACCACCACCCCGGCGCCGATCCTGCGCAACATCCTGGAAAACCCGGCCTGGTACACCGCCTATACCCCGTACCAGCCTGAAATTTCCCAGGGACGTCTTGAGGCACTGCTGAACTTCCAGACCATGGTCAGCGATCTCACTGGCCTGGACATCGCCAATGCTTCTCTGCTGGACGAAGCCACCGCCGCTGCCGAAGCCATGGCCATGGCGCACCGCGGTTCGCGCTCCAAGGCGAACAACGCCGCCTTCTTCGTCGACAAGAACTGCCACCCGCAGACCGTCGCCGTGATCCAGACGCGCGCCGAGCCGCTGGGCATCGACGTGGTGGTCGCCGATCCCGATGACCTGGACCCGGGCGCAGTCTTTGGCGCGATCTTCCAGTATCCGGGCACCCACGGCCATGTGCGCGATTTCACATCGGAAATCGAAGCCATTCATGAGCACAAGGGCATTGCCGTTGTCGCCGCCGACATCTTGGCGCTGGCGCTGCTGAAGTCGCCCGGTGAAATGGGCGCAGACATCGCCATCGGCTCGACCCAGCGCTTTGGCGTTCCGATGGGCTATGGCGGCCCGCACGCGGCCTACATGGCGACCACAGACAAACTGAAGCGTGCCATGCCCGGCCGCATCATCGGCGTTTCGGTCGATGCCCGCGGCAACAAGGCCTACCGTCTGGCGCTGCAGACCCGCGAACAGCACATCCGCCGCGAGAAGGCCAACTCCAACGTCTGTACCGCGCAGGCGCTGCTGGCGGTGATCGCGTCGATGTATGCGGTCTACCACGGCCCCGACGGAATCAAGGCGATCGCCCAATCGGTGCACCGCAAGACCTCGCGCCTGGCTGCAGGCCTGGAAGAGCACGGCTTCAAGGTGGAGCCGGAAGTTTTCTTCGACACCATCACCGTCGAGGTCGGCCCGCTGCAGAAAACCGTGATGGAAGCGGCCGTTGCCCGCGGTGTGAACCTGCGCAAAGTGGGTGAAGACCGCATCGGTATTTCGCTGGACGAACAGACCCGGGCTGAGACAATCGAGGCGGTCTGGGCAGCCTTCGGCATTGCCAAGAAAGACGACAGCGTCAAGAACCGCGCCTACCGTCTGCCCGACTACGCGCTGCGTGAAAGCGAGTATCTGACCCACCCGATTTTCCACAAGAACCGGGCCGAGGCAGAGATCACCCGCTACATGCGCCGTCTGGCCGACCGTGACCTGGCGCTGGACCGCGCGATGATCCCGCTCGGCTCCTGCACCATGAAGCTGAACGCCACCATCGAGATGATCCCGGTCACCTGGCCGGAATTCGGCAACCTGCACCCCTTCTGCCCGGAAGACCAGGCGCAGGGCTATCACCAGATGATCAACGATCTGAATGACAAGCTGTGCCAGATCACGGGCTATGACGCGATCTCCCAGCAGCCGAACTCCGGCGCGCAGGGCGAATACGCGGGTCTTCTGACCATCCGCAACTACCATGCGGCCCGGGGCGAAGCGCACCGCAACATCTGCCTGATCCCGACCTCGGCGCACGGCACCAACCCGGCGTCAGCGCAGATGGTGGGCTACAAGGTGATCCCGGTGAAGGCAGACGACAAAGGCAACATCGACACCGCCGACTTCCGTGCCAAAGCCGAGCAGCACAGCGATCACCTCGCGGCCTGCATGATCACCTACCCGTCGACCCATGGTGTGTTTGAAACCACTGTGCAGGAAGTCTGCCAGATCACCCATGATCACGGCGGCCAGGTCTATATCGACGGCGCCAATATGAACGCCATGGTGGGCCTGTCGCGCCCCGGCGATATCGGCGGCGACGTCAGTCACCTGAACCTGCACAAGACTTTCTGCATTCCGCATGGCGGCGGCGGCCCCGGCATGGGTCCGATCGGCGTCAAGGCGCATTTGACCGAGCACCTGCCTGGCCACCCGGAATACGGCACTGCCGTGGGTCCGGTCTCAGCGGCTCCGTTCGGCTCGCCGTCGATCCTGCCGGTCAGCTGGGCCTACTGCCTGCTAATGGGCGGTGCAGGCCTCACCCAAGCGACCAGAGTGGCGATCCTCAACGCCAACTACATCGCCGCCCGCCTCAAGGATGCCTACAAGATCCTCTACACCTCGGAAACGGGCCGTGTGGCGCATGAATGTATCCTGGACACCCGTCCGCTGGCGGATGACGGCGGCGTCACCGTGGACGACGTCGCCAAGCGTCTGGTCGACTCGGGCTTCCACGCCCCGACCATGTCCTGGCCGGTGGCGGGCACGCTGATGGTGGAACCGACCGAATCCGAGCCCAAGGACGAGCTGGACCGCTTCTGCGACGCCATGCTGTCGATCCGCTCGGAGGCGCAGGACATCATCGATGGCAAGATCGATCCTGAGAACAACCCGCTCAAGCACGCGCCGCACACGGTGCGCGACCTTGTGGGGGAATGGGACCGCCCTTACAGCCGCGAACAGGCCTGCTTCCCTCCCGGCAACCTCGGTGTCGATAAATACTGGCCGGCTGTGAACCGGGTGGACAACGCCTATGGCGACCTGCACCTGCCCGCCGATGTCGGACTACGAAGAAAACGAAGCCTGATCTTTTCAGGCTCCGAGCCCTGCCGGCCCAGCCCGGCAGGGCACCCCCGCATGACCCGCTCAGAGGAGAGAATGATGTCCCGTCTCGAACCGCTGACCGTGCCAGCTCCCCGGCCCTCCGCAGACAGCACGCCGCAGGCCCGCTTTCACGACGTTGAGATCATTCTACCGCAGCAGGACTCCCCCGCCGCGGCGCAGATGATCTGTGAAATCTTTTGCGCCGCCAACGACTTATTCCCGGACAGCGGCTACCGCACCGCCGTGCGCAACCTCAGTTCGCAAATGCGCACCGTGCCCGCGGGCTGGAAACCGCAGTCGGTCATTTTCCTGGGCGGCATTTCCAGCCGATGGCCGCTCAATTCCGGTGAAAAGGCCAGCCTGCAACGGATCTGCCGCCAGGCCCAGCGCTGCCTGTTTGCCGGCAGCGCCATCTTCCTGCTGGCCGAGTCCGGGCTGCAGGCGGCCTCCGAGACCGCCGTTCATTCAAATTTTGCTGCCGCCGCAGAGGAAGAGCAGCTGATCTGCGCCCCGGCGGGCACCCTGACCACTGCCGCCGGCCGCATCAGCACCGCCGTCAGCAGCTTTGCCGCCCTGCGCCTGCTGGCCGGCTTCCTGCGCGCCGACCGCGGACCGTTCATCGCCGATGCGGTCTGTGACTACCTCGGTCTGGCTTTTGGCCCGGCATCGGAGCAATCCAAAATATCGCTGCAACTGCGTCAAACCGCCGGGGGCGACGCCCTGATCGTCAAGATCCTCGACCTGATGCAACAAAACCTCGAAGAGCCGCTTTTGATCCGCGACATTGCCCAGCAGGCCGGCGTCTCTCCGCGTAAGCTGGAACGCCGCTTTCAGCAAAAGACCAGAACCAGCCCGCTGGCCGTCTATCGCAAGCTGCGGATTGAGAAGGCCCGCCAGCTGTTGCTGCACACCACCCTGCCGCTGGCCGATATCGTTGCCGCCACCGGCTTTGGCTCGCGCAGCAGCCTCACCGAATGGTTCAAGCGGGAATACAAGACCAGCCCGCAAGCTTTCCGCAAACAATACTACACGGACAGACACCCGGCAGGTTCTGCCGCCTGAAATTAAGCTGGATCAATCATGTAAAAGGCGGCCGCAAGGCCGCCTTTTGTCTGTTCGGACCCGGTTCAGTTGCCTGAACTGCTTTCCGCACCCTCATTCGAAAGGGCGCCGGGGTCAAAGACATTGCCAAAACCGGAGTTATCGTTCTGCGGTTCCTCCTCCGCCTCGGCTCCATCCTCCTCATTTCCTGACAGGCTGCCTGGCGCAAAGACTCCGCCAAAGCCGGAGTTGTTGCCGGTGCCGGTGGAGGGTGCAGGCCGGGCTGGCGCGGTGCTGCCCTGCTCGGCTTCCTGCTGCTGGCGGCGCAACTCGCGCTGACGGCGCAGCTCCTGGATGCGTTCTTCTGTTTCCAGACGCTTTTGCTCCTGCACATCGGCAATGCATTGCTGCGGGCTGTAGACGGTTGCGGTGCCCACCACTGCCACCGCCGCACAGGCCACAACCACCAGCACCATTGCTGCAACATTGGAGCTTAAGAACCCGGGCAGCCGCAGCTTGCCGCTTTCCAGTTCCTCCACCGTCGCCTTCTTGCGGGCGGCGGCCACCAGTTCCTTGCGCCGGATGCCGGCCTCGTTCGCCAGCGCCGCAAACACTGTCAGCACCACGATGATAAAGGCCAGCGCCGAGATTGCCGGGGTGATGCCGTAACGCACTTTCTGTGCCAGCTCGATAGTCAGCGTCGGGTATTCGCCAAAGGTGAAGGTGGTGGTGTTGTAGTTCTCGAAAGACGCCAGGAAGGCCAGCACCGCAGCGCTCGCAATCGCCGGCCGCATGAACGGCAAAAGCACCTTGCGGAAGGCCTGGGCATGGGTGGCGCCCAGATCCAGCGCGGCCTCGGTCAGTGCAACGTCATAGCGCTGAAGGCGCGCCACCAGCACCAGCATGCAGTAGCTGGCGATGAAGGTCGACTGGCCGATGATGGTCAGGAACAGACCGTTGGACAGCCAGCTGTCCGCCCCCAGCCCCAGCATCCGGTTGATCCGGTCCCAGAACACCAGGGTCGAGATACCAATAACCACGCCGGGGATCAGGATCGGCGCGATGATGATCGTGTAATAGGTCGCGCGCAGCTTAGGCCAGATCTGGGTCAGCATCAGCGCCCCCGCCAGCCCCATCGCCACCGACAGCACAACCGTGCCCGCGCCCACCAGAATGGAATTCCAGATGCCGTTCAGGATGCGTTCGTCCTGAAACAGAGCCGAGAACCACTCGAACGTCAGGCATTCCCAGGGGGTCATCCGCGGGAAGGACGGCGAGTTGAAGGCGGTGGCCGACATGATCACCAGCGGGCCCAGAAGATAGGCAAAGAATATCGCCAGATAGATCCAGAGGCTCAGGCGCATGAAAGACAGGTTCTTCATTTGCCGATATCCCCCATGTTCACCTTGAACAGCCGCATGACCGCCAGCACCAAGAGGATACAGGTCACCAGCAGCACCACCGCATAAGCCGCACCCTGCGGCCAGTCGGAATTGTCATTGAACTGCTGATAAATCAGCTGCGTGAACCACAGGGACGAAGGCCCGCCCAGGATCTGCGGTGCCGCCAGCGCGCCCGCCGACAGCATGAACACCATGGTGCAGCCCGAAGAGATGCCCGGCTTGGCATAGGGAATGACCACCCGCTGGTGGATCTTGGCCCAGCTGGCGCCCATGTCGCGCGCCGCCTCTATCTGGTTGCGGTCCAGGCTTTCGATCACATTGTAGATCGGGAAGATCATCAGCAGGATATAGGCGTAGCCCAAACCGGCATAGAGCGCGATGTCATTGCGGATGAAGTCAAAGGGCGTGTCGAAAATTCCCAGCCCCACCAGTGCGTTGTTCAAAACCCCGGTCTCGCCGAAGATGATGCGCAGTGCGAATGCCCGCAGGATCTCGTTGATCCAGTAGGGGATGATCAGCATCAGCGCAAAGATGCGGATGTGATTGCCTTTGTTCTGGGCCAGGTAATAAGCAATCGGGTAGCACAGGATCAGATTGAAGATGGTGACGCAGACCGCCGCCACCAGGGTGCGGAAAAACACCTTGAGGTCGACGGCATTGTAATTCTGGCTGCCGCCTTCCGGACCGAACACCAGGTATTTGTAGTTCTCCAGCGTGTAGACATCTTTGGGGCCGCCGACTTCTGGGGGCGGCAGATTGGGCCGGAACGAAAAGTCGAGCATCGACAGCTGAGGCAGAATGATCAGGCCGATGGTCCAGAACAGGACCAGCCCCAGCATCAGGCTGCCCATGCCGGTGCCGTTGCGCTTGAAGAATTCCTTCAGGAAAACTGGCATGGCGTGCGCCCCCTCATTCCGCGGCCAGCTCACCTGCGGGTACGACAACGGCGTTTTCCGTGGCGTACTGCAGGGAGATGTTCTGACCCGTGTGATCATCAAAGGACTGCCCCACATTGGGGATCGAGACCTTCAGTTCCTTGCCGCCGTCGCCCTCCATGAAGATGTTGAAGGCATTGCCCTCGAACTCCTCGTGGTTGACCCGCGCCGAGACCAGGTTACTGCTCGCAGCGCCCTCGCCCGCCAGCGCAAAGGCCTCGGGGCGGATGAACATCATCGCCTCGTCGCCTTCGTTCATGCGGCTCTGATTGGCGGTCGAAATCCGCGCCAAAAGATCACCGGAACGATTGGTTTCAATCAGCGCCTGATTGCCCATCACCCGTTTGATCCGCCCACGGAACACGTTGTTTTCGCCGACAAATGACGCGGCAAAGGCGGTGGCGGGGTCGTTGTAGATGGTCTTGCCATCGGCGATCTGGTCGATCACCCCGGCCTTCATTACCGCGATATTGTCGGACATGGTCAGCGCCTCGCCCTGATCATGGGTGATGTAGATAAAGGTGATGCCAACCCGCTGCTGGATCTCACGCAGTTCAGTGCGCATGTGCTGGCGCAGTTTCAGATCCAGAGCCGACAGTGGCTCATCCAGCAGCAGCACGTCCGGCTCCGCACAAAGGGCGCGCGCAATCGCCACCCGCTGACGCTGACCGCCCGACAGCTCCGAAGGCAGCTTGTCGCCCTGCCCCGGCAGCGCGATCATGTCCAAAAGCTCATCCGCGCGCTTGCGCCGCTCGCGGCCGGAGGCGCCCTTGATCTCCATCGAAAAGGTGATGTTTTCCCAGACCTTCATCAGCGGAAACAATGCTAGGTTCTGGAAGATCAGCGCGGTCGGGCGCTTGTTCGGCCCGATCCCCTTCATGTCGCTGCCGCCGATCAGCACCCGGCCGTCGCTTGGTTCCAGAAATCCCGAAACCGCCCGCAGAATGGTGGTCTTGCCGCAGCCCGAAGGGCCCAGGAAGGAGAAAAAATCTCCTCCATTGATGTTCACATTGGCATCGCGCACGGCAACAAAGTCACCGAAACGGATCCAAAGATTTTCGAGATCAACGCCGACCCCAGCACCCATATTATTTCTCCCCAGGGTACAGATCCCCTTCCGGTGGCGCTCCACCGGCCCCGCAGGACCTGCTTCCCTTTTATTCTTGTTGAAGGCACCGCTCCGGCTGTCTGCCAGCGGCACGGAACCGGCCCCCGGGAGAAAACTCCCGGGGGCCGCGTGATCAGGCGCTTCGCTTAGGCGCTCTTGAACTTGTTGACGAACTCGGTCCGCACATCCGCATACCACGGCGCCTCGGCCGGCCAGGGGTTCAGATTGGCCAGCGAGTTGCCCGGGTAGGCTTCGGCAAAGTTCTTCTTGTATACATCGCCCGAATAGCTGTCAGCGCCTAGAACCGGCGAATTGTAGCCATGGCTGTCAATTGCCTTGCCTGCCGGCTCCTGCTCGTAAGCATAAGAGACAAAGGCATAAACCTGTTCCTCGTTCGTGGCCCCGACCGGCATCGAAATGCCGTCGACCCAAGCCATCGCGCCTTCTACCGGCGCCTGGTAATGCACCGGCTCGCCTGCGGATTTCAGTGCCAGCGGCGGGCCGTCCCAGGTCTGGCCAACCACCACGCCCTCGTTCAGCAGGCCGTTCTTCTGGGTGTCGGCGTCGTTCCAGATCAGCTTGATCCGGTCCTTGCGCGCCACGCACCAATCGGTGACCTGGCCCCAGACCTTGCGCATGGTCTCCTCGTCCTCGTAAGCGGCCCAGATCGAGCCAGGCTCCATTTCGCCCGAGGCTTCCATGAAAAGACCCGCGCCCAACATCATCGAATGCGCCCGGCCCATGGTCTTGCCAGCATTTTCTTCCGACCAGACATCGCCATAAGAGGGCGCATCGCCGGCGGGCAGCCATTTGTCGGTGCGGTAGGCAATGCCTTCAGTGCCCCAGATATGCGGCAGCCAATGCACGCCTTCGCCGTCAAAGTTCCAGGCGTCGGTGCCGATCTTGGCCATCGCCGGGTTCACTGCGTCAATATTGACCTTGCTCATGTCGAACGGTTTCAGAAGCTCCAGCGGCCCCCACTGCAGCGAGCGGTTGTTGGTCGGCGAAACGATGTCAAAGCCTTGGCCCTTGGTGGCCTTCATCTTGTTGATGATTTCCTCATTCGAGCCGATCCCGGTGTAATTCACCTTGATGCCGGTCTTGGCCTCGAAGCCCTGAATGAATTCCGGCGGCAGGTAGTCCGACCACATCAGGATGTTGATTTCGCCCGAAGACGCCAATGCGCTTTTTGAATAAAGCGGCGCCGCCAGTGCCGCAGCGCCTGCGCTTTTCAGCACCGTGCGGCGGTTAAGTGAAGTCTTTGCTGACATATCCAGTAATCTCCCTTTGGACTGTTGTTTGCTATTTTTTTGTTGTTTCAACTGTAAAATCTTGCGGAGCCGTGCGCGCCTCCAAAAGTGACAGATTGCAAACCCCATAAGGCCAGAACCTTTTCAGTCCGGCTTTGCAGACTGCCGGTTTCGGCGCAGTTGAATATCCTCCACGGCAATGCTCGACTTTGAAAAACCATCACTGCGGCTGTAGTGTGCGCCCGCCGACGCGAGGCGTCAATGTTCTTAAACCCTTACAATGCAGCAGCATTTGCGCCGCGAGACCGTAAAGCAACTGCGCAAGGAGCGGATTGCCTGTGCGGCAGCCCAAGCACATCCTGCCAGGCCTTGGGTTTCAGCCTCTTGCCACCAATTGGCCGGAAACCATGAAACTCCTCATGACGCATCCGCGGTATTGTGGGAAACATATCCGATGCCTGGCCAATCCGCCCGCAAAGACCTGAGCCTGAAAGGGCCGGAACTGGTTCAGATCACCGCCCGCAAAGGGTGACTGCAGGATGCGCCCGAGGAGACCGGCTTGTCGGTCAGAACCATCTCGCACTGCCTTCGCAATCCTGGGGATCACTTGGGGGTGGAGCTGTTCAATCATAGCCGCCGTCCCATGGTGCTGACATCCAAGGGTCAGGTGTTCCTGCTCAATATCGGTGATACGCTGCACGCGATCCGCAAGGCCAAGGCCAAGGCCGAAGCTTCGGCCGGAAACATTTCCGTGGCCAGTTATCTTAGGCTTGTCACGATTGTGGATTTCGAAAGCGGCATCATACCTGAGCTGGCCGAAATCCTATCCAACAGAATGCGGTGCTGCGATTTCATGCATCGGACCGATTCCGGCCATGCGATCCTGGCCATGCTGCGCGACCGGCAGCTGGATCTGGGCATAACCACCACCCCGTCCAAACGATTGCGCCAGCTGCAGGACACGCCGTTGTTGCCCGATCCCTTTTTGGTTGTGATGCCCAAGTCAGGCGAACACGCGCTGCAGGAGGTTATCAACGGCCGCAGCAGACTGCCCTTCCTGCGCTTCACCAGCAACCGATCATCTCCCGCCAGATTGAATCCCTGTTGCGGCGGATGGTCCTGTCGCTGCCGCATTGGCTTAAATGCACCAGCAATCAAACACTGATGGCTATGATCGCAGCGGATGCCGGCTGGACGATCACAACGCCGCTGCTGTTTTCCCGCGCCACCGGCATTCACACCGTGGTCAACGGTCCGATCACCTATGCTTTCGACTGGGCACCCCCTGGTCGGCCCGACCCCGGGCAAGGGACCTGCTCTCAGCCTGCGCCCGGGTCGACTGGTCCCGTGACGCCTTTCCCTGGCTGCCGGTGCGCGAATGTTTCATCGGTTTTGCCCCGGCCACGATGATGGGCGTCAGGTTCTCCGGCGAGCTGGCCTATGAGGTCCATGCCCCCAACGCCTCGCTCGATGCCGCCTGTTTGGCGTTGAGAAAAGCAGGCGTGGAACATGGTTTGCAACTCTTTGGCGCCCGCGCAGCCGGGGCGATGCGGATGGAGAAGGGCTTCCTGCATTGGAAGGCGGACCTGATCACCGAATTCGACCCGTTTGAGACCGGGCTGAACCGGTTTGTGAAGCTGGAGAAAGGCGATTTTATCGGCCGTGAAGCGCTGTTGAAACGCCAGGCCGAAGGCGCCCGCAAGAAGCTGGTCACCCTGCAGATCGGCGCCAGCCACGCCCCGGCCCATGGCGGCGCCTCGCTGATGCAGGACGGCAGGTACGATCACCTCCGGCGGAGGGGCCAGCGGGTAGGGATGAACCTGGCTTATGCCTTTGCCGGCCCCGGTCTGGCCTATATGGGCAGCCCGGGGCAGCTCGGCCTCTGCGGTGATCTGGTCGCGGCCACGGCCATAGCCCGCTCCCCTTGTGACCCGGGCTTCGAGCGCTTCTGGGGCTGAACCTCTGCCAAACAGCAAAACGCCCGGGATAATCCCCGGGCGTTTTCATTTGGGTAACTGGTCCTCAGATCAGCTGCGGCCTTTCCAGGGCACCAGCCAATTCTCGGCCTTGCGCATCAGAATGTCGATGCCATAGCCAATGATGCCGATCAGCACGATACCCATGATCACGATATCGGTCAGCTGGAACTTCGAGGCGGCGATGATCATCATGCCAGCCCCTTTTTGCGCAGCAACCAGTTCCGCCGCCACAACCGTGCCCCAGCAAACGCCCATCGCCACCCGCGCACCGGTGAAGATCTCCGGCAGAGAGTTCGGCACGATCACGTGGCGCATGATCTGCCACTTGGAGGCGCCCAGCGAATAGGCCGCGTGGATTTTCGAGATATTCACCCCCGAAACCCCGGCCCGCGCCGCAATCGTCATGATCCACAGCGCCGCCAGGAACAGCAGCACGATTTTGCCGGTCTCCCAGATGCCGAACCAGATGATCACCAGCGGGATCAGCGCCAAGGGCGGTACCGGCCGCATGAATTCGACAATCGGGTCAAACCAGCCGCGGAACCAGCCCGACAGACCCATGGCGTAGCCCAGGGGAATGCCGACAATCGCCCCGGTGACAAACCCAACGATCACCCGTGTCAGCGACCAGCCCAAATGCTGCCACAGCGAGAAATTCTGATAGCCCTCCGAGGCAATCTCAAAGAACCGCGCCACCACCGTTTCCGGAGCAGGCAGCCAGATCGGGTTCATCTGCATCCCGCCATGCGGAGTAAAGCTGATCGCCCCCTTGCCGGTCAGCGTCACCCTGCCATCGCCCGTATCCACCGCTGTGCCAGCCGCAATCGGTTCACCATTGATGGCAACGATCCTGGCGCCCTGCTTGCGCTTGGCCTCGTCATTTTTGTCAAAGATCAGGATGGTGGAGCGCCCGGCCTGCGCCGCCATAGCATCATCCTTGGCAAAGCCGTCTCCGGGATCCACTTCGAAATTCGCGCTTTCCTCGCCGAACCCAGACACCCGGACGGTGATATCGGCGTCATCGGTGGCTCCGTCCGCAGTCTCCAGCGTATAGGTGAAGCGGGTTTCACCGGTAAACGGGCCAGGCACGTGAAGGGGAAACAGCTTGGAGCCGGTAAAAGCGGCCCAGATTACAAAGATCACTAGAACCGAAATGATCGACGCTGCCCGGTCCGGTGTGACAGCGCTTTCGTCGCCAAAGGTCACGGTTTTCAGGCTGGTGAAATCCTGCCGCGACTGCATCCCCCTGCGGATGAGCTGCACCAGGAAAAAGGCGCCGGCAAACAGCGCGATATAGAAAATGAGGACTGTCATGCCACTTGCTCCGTCCGGCCCATGATTTCCTCTTCCATCTCCCAGATCATCGAGAGGATCTCATCCCGGGTCTCGGCAAAGCCTTCGGATTTCTTGACGTCGCGCAGGTCGGCATTCACGCCGCGTTCGGCAAAAGGCAGGTTGTATTCGCGGTGAATACGGCCGGGACGCGGCGCCATCACGATCAGCCGCTCCCCCAGCAGCAGCGCTTCCTCCACCGAGTGGGTGATCAGGATGATGGTTTTGCCGGTCTCCTTCCACAGCTTCAGCACCAGGCCCTGCATCTTCTCCCGCGTCAGAGCGTCCAGCGCGCCCAGCGGCTCGTCCATCAGGATCACATCCGGCTCATTCGCCAGGCAGCGGGCCAGCGCCACTCGCTGCTGCATGCCGCCCGACAGCTCGTAAACCGCCTTTTCCTTGAAATCCTGCAAACCAACGATTTCCAGAAGATGATCCGAGATCTTCCCTCGCTCCGACCGCGCCATGCCCTTCATGCGCGGCCCGAATTCCACATTGTCACGCACGTTCATCCACTCAAACAGCGCACCCTTCTGAAAGACCATGCCGCGTTCGGCATCCGGCCCAGTCACGATATGGCCGTTCAGCTCAATCGCGCCTTCCGTGGGAGACAGAAACCCAGCCAGAATGTTCAAGAGCGTGGTCTTGCCGCAGCCCGAAGGCCCCAGCACCGACATCAGCTCACCCGCCTTCAAACTCAATGAAATGTCTTTCAGCGCCTGAACCGAACTGCCATTGGGCAGATCAAAACGCATGGAGACACTCTTGATGTCCAGTCCTGACATCTCTCCCCCTTCCTGCTTAAGCCACGGATGCAAACGGCCCGGTTACCGGGCCGTTCACCTTCATCAGATTGTCGCGGCTCAGTTCAGCGCGGCTGCCAGCGGTTCGCTGTTCACGGCGCCATCATAAGACTCCAGCGCCGCTTCGATGCTGCCCGCTTTTACAAACACATCCGCCACGCCCTTCATGAAGCTTTGAGCGCCGCCGCCCAGCCATTTTTCGGACAGCTGGTCCTCAGCAGAGGGGAAAGTGAAGGTGGCAATTGTGCCTTCCGCATCGGCCAGATCCATACCGGCGTCCTTGGCAATCACCGGCAGCATCTCGTCCTTGTGATCCCCGGAGTTCCACATTGCATTGGCATCTGCGGTCACCTTCAGGAATTGGCTCAGCAGTTCGCTATCTTCAGCAATGAACTCTGCCGGTGCGCTGGTCACATCAAACACCAGAATGCCCAGCTCTTCTTTTTCCGCGCCGGTCAGCAGCACGTTGCCATGCTCCAGCATCCGCCGCAGCGCGCCGCCCCAGCCGCAGACCATGTCCAGGTTGCCTTGGGCAAAGGCGGCGGCACCGTCCGCAGGCGCCATGTCGACGATCTCCATCGAGCTGATATCAACACCGAAATGCGTCATCTGCGACAGGAAGTTGTAATGCGCGGCAGTACCAATCGGCACACCCACTTTCTTGCCCGCCAGTTCACCGGCGCTGGTCTTATCGATTTCCAAAGCCTCAGCCACCACACAATTGTCATTGTCGGAATAGCTGACGGCCACATCTACAATCTGGATGTCCTGTCCGGCGGACGTAGCCACAACAAACGGCGGCACACCCTGGCTCACCGCGATATGCACATCGCCCGACGCCATCGCTGCCGACATTGCGGTGCCAGTGTCGAAGGAGACCCAGTTGATCTTGACACCCAGCTCTTCCTCATAGGTGCCATTGGCCTTGGCAAACTGGAACGGCATCGGCCATTCTAGGAAGTAGGCCACGGTGATCTCATCCAACTGAGAGGCATTCACAGCCGAAATTGAGGCTGCAGCGGCGCAGATTGTTGAAAGCAGATATTTTTTGATCATGCTAAAGGTTCTCCCGGTTGATACGCCGGACCCGTTCGTTGCGGGCCTCAAGGCTTTAATTTTTACACGGCAAACCATATCCGGGAAGATATTCCGCTGTAGAATAAAGTTACCTTTTTCGCCCAAAGCAAAACTTAGTTTCGATATTACTGGATATCTTTACGCATACCGGAGAACCGCATATTCAGGCGGCAAGGGAGGACGGCATATGCAAAAGACGCTGAGTCTGCGCTGGCTGGAAGTGTTCCAGCTGATCTCAAAATCGGGATCAATACAAAAGGTCGCCGCAGAAACCGGCCTGTCGATCAGCACAGTATCCAATCACCTGCGCAGCCTGGAAAGCGCGCTTGGGGTGAATCTGGTGGACCACACGCGGCGGCCGATGGGGCTGACCCCCGCAGGCGTGGTCTTTGCCCGCTATGTCTATGACGGGCTGATGACGCTAAAGCGCGGCGAGGCGGAAATCCGGTCCGGCAGCTGGCAGCACGCAACCGACTTGCGGATGGCCTTGCTTGATGATTTCGACAACGAGGTCGGCCCAGAACTGTTTCAGTTCCTGTCTACCGCCCTGCCCCGCTGCAGTTTCCGCCACTACACACGGCCCAGCCACGAGATCATTGAAAAGCTGCAGGAGCAGAAACTGGATGCCGGTGTTGCCACACGTCCCGCCGGGCTGCTGCCGGACCTGACCGAATATCCGCTGATGCGTGATCCCTTCATCCTGGTGCTGCCCATCGGATATTCCGGCAACGTCGAGGCTCTGACCAAAGCCGATGCGTCTCTGCCCTTCCTGCGCTATTCCCGCGATCACACGATTGGCAAACAAATCGAAACCCAGCTGACCCGGCTCAAGATCTCGCTGCCCAACCGGTTTGAGCTGGAATGCAACCAGTCGATCATCGGGCTGGTGTCCGAGGGCAGCGGCTGGACCATCACCACCGCCGCCAGCTACCACCGCGCTCAGCGCTTTCATAACAAGGTCAAATTGGTCCGGTTTCCCGGCAAGAACTTTGCGCGCACGGTGTCGCTGTTTACCACCAGTGTCTATCCGGCCGCCACGTCGCAACTGATCCACCAAGCATTGCAAAAATCCCTGCGCCACCACTTCACCGATCCGATCAGCACGCGCTTTCCCTGGCTGGCCGAAGAGTTCCGCACGCTTCCGGCCAAGGACACCTAATCCCTCCGGCAATTAGAAACAAACATCCGTGTTTCTCGAAACCGGCAGGCCGCGGCTTGACCGTTCGGCCTGCCGGACGCTGTTTTAGGCGCAATCCGCACCGTGCTGGTCCAGCACATCCGGCGGCCCTCTTTTGAAAAAATGAGATGACCCCATGGCAATCACCTATCTGAAACAGGCCCAGCCCCGCCCGGCAGCCGAAAACAGCGATATCCGCGATACCGTTGCCACGATGCTGGCCGATATCGCACGCGACGGTGAAGACGCGGTGTGCCGTTATGCAGAACAGCTCGATGGCTGGACCGGCCCCATCGTGGTGACCGGCGCCCAACGCCGTGCCGCCGGAAACCGTGTTTCGCAGCAGCTGAAGGAGGACATCCAGTTCGCCCATGCCAACATTCGCCGCTTTGCCAAGGCGCAGAAGGCCACGATGGGCGAATGCGAGGTTGAGGTCATTCCGGGCCTGATCGCCGGCCAGAAGCAGATCCCGGTTTCCAGTGCAGGCTGCTATGTGCCGGGCGGCCGCTACAGCCATATCGCCAGCGCGCTGATGACGATCACCACCGCCAAGGTGGCCGGCGTGCCCCATATCACCGCGGTCTCCCCGACCCGGCCCGGCACCGGCATTCCCGATGCCATCGTCTATGCGATGGACCTCTGCGGCGCCGATCTGATCCTGAACCTGGGCGGGGTGCAGGGCATCGCCTCCATGGCCCAGGGCCTGTTCGGCGCTCAACCCGCCGACATTCTGGTCGGTCCCGGCAACTCCTACGTGGCCGAGGCCAAGCGGATGCTGTTCGGCGAGGTCGGCATCGACATGTTTGCAGGTCCCACCGACTCATTGGTGATCGCCGACCACACCGCCGACGTCGAAACCGTCGCCTGGGATCTGGTTAGCCAGGCAGAACATGGCGCCGACAGCCCGGTCTGGCTGGTGACCACAAGCGAAGCCCTGGCCAAGGACGTCATGGCCCGGGCGCAATCGCTGATCGGAACCCTGCCCGAGCCAAATCTTTCCGCCGCCCACCGTGCCTGGCACGAACGCGCCGAGGTGGTCCTCTGCGATAGCCGCGAGGAGGCCGCACAGGTGGCCGACCGCTACGCCCCCGAGCATCTGCAAGTGCAGGCCGAGGACCTGGATTGGTGGCTGAACCGCCTCACCGCCTATGGCTCGCTGTTTCTGGGCAAGGAGACCACGGTGTCTTTCGGCGACAAGGTTTCCGGCCCCAACCACGTTCTGCCCACCAGCGGTGCCGCGCGCTATACTGGCGGGCTGTCGGTGCATAAATTCACCAAAACCGTGACCTGGCAGCGTTGCAACGCAGCCGCTTCGCACGAATTGGCCCAGCGCACCGCCCGCATCAGCCGGATGGAAGGCATGGAAGGCCACGCCATCGCTGCCGAGATGCGGCTGCAGCCGGAGGCGGTCTGAGGCCTCAAGGCGGCGGAGCGTTCAGGACGGCGTCTCCAGATGCTGGTCCAGATCGACCGGCCCCAGCACTGCGTCGTCGGGAATGCTCTCAAACCCGGCGAAAGTACCGCCATAGCGGAAGGCGAACCACGCCGCCGCCTCCGCTGAGGCATAAGGCACGATTTCCGGCGCCCCCATGCAGCCGGCCACGTTGGAGCCGACCACGAAATGCGCATCTCTGGCATCAATCCAGTTCATGGTCCCGGGGTGCGCCCATGTCGCTCACATAGATGGCGGTGATCTCCGCATCCCGTTCCGGGCTTTTCAAGTAGGCCGCCAGATCCCGCACCTGGGCAAAGAACAGCGGCGCGGGAAAGCCGTCCAAATGGATCTGCCCCTTGGGGCCGCCATGCTCGGCCACGTTCATCTGGCAGAAATAGCTGAGCGCCGCTTCGGTCAGCTCCACGGCCGCGGGCGGCACCTTGGCCTCCTTCTCCTGACAAGCGGACAAAACCAGCGCGGCAGCTAGGATGAGGCGTTTCATGGCTCCACCCTCCGGAATGCAGCACAGGCCAGCAGGAAGCCCAGCGCAAGCCACAGCAACAGCGACAACGGTGCCGCCCAGGCGGGCAAAGCATCGCCCGCCCCCGCCATGCCGCTGGACAGGGCTACACTGTCCGAAGCGGCGAGATTCCACAGCCGGAATGCATCGGCCGGATTGGCGACCATCACCCAGGGAAAGACCTTCTGAGTGAAGACCCCGCCGCTGTCCATCACCACGGCACCCAACAGGCCCAGGTCATAGAGCACCACAAAACCCAGCCACACGCCCGCCGACAGGCCCGCTGCAGCTGTTGCACCGCTGGACAGTGCCGACAGCGCATAGCCCAGCACCAGGAACACCGCCCCCAGCAGAATCGAGGTCAGCACCAGCCGTCCCAGCGCCATCAGGCTCTCTGCCCCCGCGCCGCCGAACCAGGCAGCAACGGCACCAGCAGCGCCAAAACCGATGATCATGGCAACCGCCAAGGCTGCCAGATGCGCCATCAGCTTGCCCAGCAGGATCTCTGCCCGCCCGGCCGGGTAGGCCAGCAGCAAAGCCAGGCTGCCGCGGTCGCGGTCGCCTGCCACCGCATCAAACCCCATCATCAGCGCCAGCAGCGGCGCCAGATAGACCGACAGCGTGGTCATCGAGGCCACGGACACTGTCAGCATATCCACCCCCAAGGTCCCCGTCGGCGCCGAACCGGCAAAGGACAGCGCCAGTGCGAAGGCCAGCATGATCAGCGTGGCCATAACCAGCCAGCGGTTGCGGCGCAGGATCAGCATCTCGGCACGGGCAATGGCAAAGGCACGTCTCATTTGCGGTCCTCCCTTGAGTAATGGCAGTAAAGGTCTTCAAGCCGCGGTGGCACCATGTCGATATCGGCCACAGCCTCGCCCATGGCTGCGATCCGGCGCAGCTCGGCCATCTTGTCCTGCGGTGAACACAGAATTTCGACCGAGGCGCCGTTGATCCGCCGTCCGCCGGTCTCAATCGCGATGCGGTCCGCCTCGGCACCGCTCGCCTGAACCCGCAGTTTGACTGGTAATCCGGCTTGGGCTGACAGGCCCGCCAGCGTGTCATCCGCCACCTTCGCGCCCTTGCGCAGGATGGCGATACGGTCGGTGCGCGCCTCCACCTCGGTCAGCGCGTGGCTGGCGATCAGCACCGCCGCGCCCTGCTCGGCCAATTCATCGATAATGGCATATAGATCCTGGCGCGAAATCGGGTCGAGACCGCTGGTCGGCTCATCCAGCAGCGCCAGTTTCGGGCGGCCCAGCAGCACCTGCGCCAGCCCCAGCCGCTGCCTCATCCCCTTGGAGTAGGCGCCGATACGGCGGTGCATGGCATCGCAAAGGCCAACCCGTTCCAGCAGCCCGTCAATATCCGTGCGCTCCCCCGTAAGGCGGGCAAACAACGACAATTGCTCATGCCCGGTCAGCGCCGGATGGAAACTGACGGCTTCGGGTAGAAAAGCAGTTGCCGAGCGCGCAGCAGAACTTCCAGGCGTCGCGCCGCAAATGCGGATGCTGCCGCCCTCATACCGGATCAGGCCCAGCACCGCCTTGATCAGCGTCGACTTACCCGCGCCGTTGTGGCCCAAGAGCGCCAGCCGCTCGCCCGGTGCAATTTCCAGGTCGATGCCGCGCAGCACCTGGGTCTTGCCGCGGAATTTGTCCAGCGCGCGGATCTGCAGCGGGGCCTCAGAACTCTGAGGGCTGGGCCCGGCCGCCGGGTGGGTATGAAGCGCACGCCCGAGGGGGGCGGCCGAGCGCTGCCCGGCGGTGCCGCCGGGCGGGAAATTCCTTCTGTCCATCCTGTTCAACCTTTCTGGCGGCCTCTGGCCGCTCCGGCCGCATCAGCGGGTGGCTGTCGATCACCCCGCCGGGCAGCAGCGCCGGGAACGCCGATTGCGACCACCGCACCAGCTGCACCGCGGGCGAGCCCATCAGCAGTTTCGCTGCCGGCTGGGTCCACAGCACATGATCCATGCTGTCGTTCGGACGGTAGGGCGCATCGGCGATGCCATCCCCGTCCACATCAAAACCAGCGAAGTCGGACCAGTAATTGCCCTGGCCCTCTTCGCTCCATTCCACCCATTTGGTAGAAACAAACTTCACCTGATGCCGGTTGCCGGCAAAAGCATTGCCCACCATCCGGTTGCCGGCACTGCCTGCGGTGAAATGGATGCCGATACCGCAGCTCTCAAACCAGTTGCCGGAGAAATCATTCTTGTGCGCGTTGTAAAGGAAGGTGCATTTGCCCTTGGCGCCCTTCACATAATTGCCGCGCACCTCGCCCTGGTTGGCATAGTTCAGCATCACCCCGTGGTCGCGGTCATTCAGCGAGACATTACCGGTCACCTTGACCCGTTTGGAAAACATCACTGCATAGCCCAGGTGATTGCCGATCGAGACATTGCCCGAGACCTCGGAATTGTCGGCATACATGTAATGCACGGCAAAGCGCAGGTCGCGGAACGTGTTGTTTATGAACCTGTTGTTCCTGGAACTGTTCACAAATACCCCGTCACGGCCAAAGCGGATGTCATTGCCAACCACAACTGCGCCCGGGGCGTTCCAGACATAAATCCCGTTGCCGCGGGCATTCATATGGCGGTCCAGACGGCCTTCGATCCGGTTACCCTGCACCAGACTGTCCCGGGCGCCGTGAATATCCACGCCGCAAAGGTTGCCCAAGAGCACATTGTTCAGGATCCGCGGCGCCTTGGCCGTCTTGGTCAGTTTGATGCCGCTGTCGATTTCCTGATGCGAGGAGCCGGAGCCAATTACCGTCAGGTTTTGCACAGTAATGCCGGGGCCGGTCACCGTGATGACCGCCCCCAGCCCCCGGCCGTCCAGTGTGGCATGCCCCTGTCCATCGATGATGACGGGACGGTCCAGCACCAGGGTATCGGCATATTCGCCGGGGGAGAGGCGGAGGGTGTCGCCATCCGCCGCCTGCGCCAGTGTTTCCGCAATGGCCCCTGCCCGGTTGGGCACGTCCCAGTCTGCCGCCCAGGCAGGCACCAGGCTGGTCATGGCCGCAACCAAAGATATGGGCAGGAGCCGGTTCATGTTTATGCGCTCCGCGGCTCGACCAGCATCCGGCCGCGCATCTCCATATGCAGCGCGTGGCAGAACCACTGGCAATAGTACCAATGCACGCCCGGACGCTCGGCCTTGAAGGTGACCGATGCCGTCGCCTGCGGCCCGACCTCCATCGCGATGCCGAAGTTCGACAGGCAGAAACCATGGGTCAGATCGTCGATATCATCCAGATTAGTGACATAAACGGTGACTTCATCGCCCTGCTTGACGGTGAACTTTTCCAGGCTGAAGTTCGGCGCCTGGCTCGACATGTAGACCCGCACCTTATCGCCGTCGCGCACGATGGTGTCCTGCCAGTCGTCCAGATCGACCCCGTCCGCTTCGGCCTGCTTGCGCGCCTCGGCCCACATCGGGTCATTGCGGTCCCAGGTATTGACCGGGTTCACCTTGGAACGGTGCACGATGATCGAGTCATGCGGCTCGGCAAAGGTCGGGCCGTCGTGAACCACTTTCATCTTGTCGCCGGAATTATCGATCAACTGCTCGTTCTCGGGCTTCAGCGGGCCGACATTCAGGAACCGGCCCTTGGAGAACTTGTGCATCGAGATCAGCCACTTGCCATCCGCCTCAGCGGTCTCGCCCATGGAGGTGGAATTGTGGCCCGGCTGGTACTGCACGTCGACCTTGTCGAGGATCGGATCCACATCCGCCCCGGCATAGGCCTCAATCGCCTTGGCGATGTCCCGTTTCACCACCTGGCTATCGAGGAACAGGGTGGTGTAGGCATAGCCGCGGTTGTCGAATGCGGTGTGAAGCGGGCCAAGCCCCAGCTGCGGTTCGGCAACCACCGCCGAGCGCGGATCGGCATCCGCATCGAACAGCGCGTCCAGCTTCTCGACGTCGATCACCGACACTGTCGGCGACAGCTTGCCGTTGACGCAGACGTGTTTTTTGTCCGGCGCGGTGTTGATGCCGTGCGGCGAGTTCGGGATCGGGATGTAGCGAGTCAGCTTGCCCGGCGCGCCCTTACGCCCGTCCACCACCTTGGCGCTGCTCAACTCCTGATAGTCGCCTGCCTCGATCGCCGCCTCGATCGCCGCGATGTTGAACACAACCACGTGGTCCATCTCATTCTCGGTCATCTCGGCCAGGGTCATGCCCATTTCCGAGTTGTAGGAGGTCGAATAGGCGTATTTGCCCTGATAGTCGCAATCGGTGTTGTCGAGGTTACCCGAGACGATCACCTGCCAGGCGACCTCCATGCTGTCGCCGTCAATGGCCGAGAAGATGTTCACATATTGCGACGGATCATCCAGTATCTGGCCGTCGTTGACCAGCGGCGCCTCGTGCTCGCCGTTGGCAAAGACATAGCCGGTGCGCGGGAATTTCTGCGGGCGCAACCCGTGGATGTCCTTGGCGTTGGGGATCTCGATGATCCTGTCGCATTTCATCACGTCGCAGCGCACACGGGCCACCCGGGTGTTGGCCTTGTCGTTCATGAAGATAAAGCGGCCGTCATAGGTGCCATCGGTGAACGACATATGCGGGTGGTGCAGGTCGCCGTTATCATAGGTGACCTTGCCGTTGGCGGTCAGGAATTCCTTGGTCTCCGGCAGCAGGCCCTCGGTCAGGATTTTCAGCGACTCGTTGGTCTGTCCCCAGCCGGTGGCCGAGCAGCGGTTGAACACCGGAATGCGCATGAACTCCCGCATCGACGGCACACCCAGAATACGCAGCTCGCCGGTCTGGCCCGAGGACCAGAAGCCATAGTATTCGTCCAGCTCACCGGGCTCCAGGTCGACGCCGCCTGCCGCCTGTGCAGGCTTGGCGCCCAGCAGCGAAGAGCCGGCACCAGCTGCCGCCAGCACGGCGCCAGTGGCAGTGGCCCCCAGCAGGCCGCGGCGGGTGACAGGCATTCTGTTTTTCAGATCTTCAGACATATTGTCCTCCTTCAGGAAACTTTTGTCCTATTCGCGTTGGGGTGATTGGCAGGCGGCAGGCCCAGAGTTACCTCTGGTGCGGGGCTTCCGGTTTTGGCCCGGCGTTTCAGCTGTTTGATCACAACCGGGCATTTGGTTTCGGATTGGTACAGAACCTGGCAATGCAGGCAGTCCACACATTCATTCGGGTTGATCTCGCCGGTGGGGTGGATGGCCTGAACCGGGCATTCATTGGCGCAGGTCTGGCAGGGGCTGCCGCATTCCTTATAGCGGCGCAGCCAGTCGAACATGCGCACCCGTGCCGGGATCGCCAGTGCCGCACCCAGCGGGCACATGTAGCGGCAATAGAACCGCTCAACGAACAGACCCAGACCCAGCAGCACCAGCGCAAAGACCACAAACGGCCAGTCGCGCACGAACTTCAGGATGATCGCGGTCTTGAACGGCTCAACCTCGGCATAGGTCTCCGCCAGCGGGATCGACACCATCGAGACGCGGAACAACCCGAGGAAAATCATGTATTTCGCTGGCCACAGGCGTTCATGCAGGCCCCAGGGCAAAGTGATCTGCGGCACCTTGAGGGCCCGGGCGATCTTATTGGTCAACTCCTGCAGCGCACCGAAGGGGCACAGCCAGCCGCAATAGGCGCCGCGGCCCCAGAACAGCAGCGCGGCGGCGACGGCAAACCACTGAATGAACACCAGCGGATCCAGCAGGAAGGCATCCCAGGAAAACCCGCTCCGCAATGAGCCCGCCAGCGCCATCAGGTTCACCACGCTCAGCTGCGCATTGGCGTACCAGCCCAGGAACACCAGGGTGACGGTCAGGTATCCGATGCGGAACCAGTAGAAGACACGCGCATTCGCGGTTGCCTGGAACTGAAAGAAGAACACCCCCGTCAGCACCAGCAGCATTACCCCCAGAACACCGATCTCCAGCGTGCGGTCCTTCCAGATCCGCTGCCACAGCGCCGCCTTTGCCGCGGCCTCGCCGGTGTCATCCGCAACCACCCTGGGCGCAGGTGCGGCAGGCAGCAGATATTGCTCCGGCAGATCATAGCCCAGATCGAAGGTTAGGAAAGGTCAGGAATGCCCGCTCCAGCGCGCCCACCGACCGCTGCACCAGAAGCTGCAGACGGAACGGTTCTGCCGGATCAAATTCTGCATCTGCCGGGATCTTGAACAGATCCAGCTCTCCAAAGCTGGGGCTGTCCGCCGCCGCCAGCTCCCCCAGCCGTTTGTGCTGCTTGTCAAAGAACCGCACCGAGTTATCGCCCTGGATCAGCTGGATGCGGTCAAAGATGCCGCCGCGCACATAGCCCGAGCCCTTGAAACTGTAGCTGCCGCGCCCCAGCACCAGGATCGCGCTCTCGCCCTCCTTCAGCCAGGACCGCAGGTTCCGGTACTCGGCCTCGCCCAGCAGCGACTTGCCGATCGAGGGCACGGAAACCAGCGCCATGTGCATGTCGATGAAGGTGTCATCCGCCGTACCCGGTTCCGGCCGCTTGATTGCACGGCTGTCATCAGTGGCCTCAAACGCCGCGTTGATCTGGCCGACGTCCAGCGTCACCCGCCGCACTGAACCGTCGCCCGCCAGGGCGGTCCAATCCGCAATCCCGTCGCGGGCCATATCGACCTCGCGCTTCGGCCCATTTGCCTGCACGGGCGACAGGCCGCCCAGCCCCAGCGCGCGGGCCACCTTGATGCCAGCACGCACCAGACTGTCGTCGATCACCATGATGGTCACCGTCGCGCCCGAAATGATGTCCAGGTAATGGGCATCGCCGCCCGCCGCCGCCTCAGCCTTCAGATCCAGCCCGGCGTAGCTTTCGGTCAGCTTGACCATCTTGGCGTTGGGGATGCCGATCAGCACAATCGGTTCAGAGTGTTTGACGAGCTTCACACCGGTCAGAACCGCATCGGTGTCGATCGCTGCCACCACATGGATCGGCTTGCCGCTATAGCCGGTGGTGCCCACAAAATCGGAGGTCAGAAAAGCATAGGCAATGGTTTCGCCCGCCTTCAGAACCGGCGCCACCGGCACATCCCTGCGCACCGGGCCAAACGCCTCGGCGCCGGGCACCAGGTCGGCAGGGGTCAGTTCTGTCAGGAAGGAGCCGAGGCTGTCTGCCTCGGCGGCCATCGCGGTGACTACCACGGCTAATGTCATCACAAGGGCTGTCAGCCAGCCCCGGAAAGCGCGTGTCAGAACCATGGCGCCTCTCCTCTCGTTTGAGTGGCTGCCACGGACGCGCGGAGGGCGCGTCCAGGTTCTATTTCTATGACCAGCGGAGGCCCGCGGCCGTCATGCCAGAATTGCGCCGGATTCCGCGGCGCCAAAGTTCCCGCAGGCAGCATCACAGCGCACACTGCCGCCCGGCGGACGCCGAAGCGCAGGACGCTTACCGGTCCCGCCCCGTTTTCAGCCGCGCACAGCGGGCAAGTGCTGCATTCTGGGCAATCCTGCTCTTCGCCGCCTTCTTCGTAAGCAACCTGAATCTCCACCACGCCGAATTCGCCGCAGATCTCGATCCAGTCGCCGCCGCCTGCGGCCTGCGCCGCACCGGGGACAGCAACTTGCAGCGCCAGCATGAAGATGGCGCACCCCCCTGCCAGCCGCCGGAGGAGCCCGGCGCGGCAAGCGGTGAATATGAAAGAGGTGCGCGGCATCTGGTACAAGAATCTCTTGCTGCATTCGCCGCTGACACTAGAGGGAACTTCAGTGCCGCAATTTGATGTATGTCAGATAAATCGGAAATTCCGCATCAATCCTCAGCCCGCCGCAAAACGGGCTCGGCGCCCGGCAGTTCAGCCCCTTTCAAACCGCCGGAAGGCAAAGGCAATCACCCCCGCAATCGCCATATAAACAACAGCAAGCAGCAGCAGCGGTTCATAGACAATAAAGGTGTCGGAACGCACGCGGGAGGACACCGCATAGATCTCCACCACCGTGATCGTCGCCACCAGCGGCGTCGCCTTCAGCTGTAGGATGGTCTCGCCGCCCAGGGTCGGCAGCACGTTGCGGATCGCCTGCGGCAGCCAGATCCGGCGGAACATGGTAAAGCGCGGCATGCCAAAGGACTTCGCCGCCTCCAGCTGCCCCTTGGCGACGCTGGAAAACGCCCCCCGCATGACCTCGCCCTCATAGCCCGCATATGACAGCGTCAGCGCCAGCACCGCATAGGGCCAGGCCTGCCGCAGATAGGGCCACAGCTCGGAGGAGCGGATCCAGGGAAATTGCGGAAACAGCGAGCCCAGCCCGTAATAGAGCAGCCAGATCTGCAGCAGCAGCGGCGTTCCGCGGATGATGGTGCAGAAGGTGCGGGCAGGAATAGACAGGTACCACGGACCCACAGCCTGCGCCAATCCCAGCGGCACCGCCAGCATGAAGCCCATAAAGGTGGAAACTGCCAGGATCCAGATCGTGGTCCACAGCCCCTCCAGCGCCAATGGCGCATATTGCGGGATCCAGTCCCAGCGCAGCGACACCGCACACCAGGCGACAAGGCCTGCAAAGACCATCATCATCACGATGCGGTGCGGCTGCATCAGCTCCTTCAGGCCGGTCATGTCTTGCCCCCCTTCAGCGAGGGCTGGCCGCGCCGCGCCCATTTCTCAACCCGGGCAAAGACCGCGCCGGAACACAGCGTCACCATCAGGTACAGAAAGCCGGCCGCCAGGAAGAATGTGAAATAGGCCCGTGTGCTGCTGGCTGCCTGCCGGGTTTCCAGCGTCAGCTCGTTGAAGCCCACAACCGCCAGCAGCGCGGTGTCCTTGGTGGCGATCAGCCACAGGTTCGCCAGCCCCGGCACCGCAAAGCTCATCATTGCCGGGATCGTCACCCGCCGCATGATCATGAGGGCGGGCATACCATAGGATTTCGCCGCCTCGATCTGGCCCACGGGAACCGCCTTGATGGCGCCGCGCAATACTTCGGTGGCATAGGCCCCCTGCACCACGCCCAGGACCCAGATGCCGGCCGCAACGCCGTTGATCTCGACCCGGCCGCCGCCCATCGCCTCGGAGATCTTATTGATGATATCGCTGCCGACGTAATACAGAATCAGGATCAGCACCAATTCCGGCACCGCCCGGATCACCGTGGTGTAAATGGCGAGAAGGTCGCGCGTGACCTTCCCGCCATAGAGCTTGCCATAGGCTCCGAACAGCCCGATCACCAGCCCCAGCCCAAAGGCGCCAAAGGCGATCTGCAGGGAGTTGGCAAGCCCGCGCAGCAGGTTGCCTCCCCAGCCCGACAGCGACAGCAGCTCCGCGCTGGCGCCAAGGCCCAGTAATTCGAACAGTCCGGTCACTTCAGCGCCTTAGTAGATGCTGGTGGTGAAGTATTTGGCGGTGATCTTCTCGTGGGTGCCGTCGGCCAGGATCGCCGCGATACCCTTGTTCATCGCCTCGCGCAGATCGTCATCGCCCTTGCGCACGCCGGCACCAACACCACGGCCCAGGATTGCCGGATCATCGGCCACCGCGCCCTTGATCTCGCAGCAGCTGCCGGTGTCGGAGTTCACGAAATCCGCCATCGCGATGCTGTCGGCCTGGGTCGCATCGATACGGCCCGCAAACAGATCCTGATTGGCTTCATCCTGGGTCTGATAGACCTTCAGCTCGGCATCTTTGAAGTATTCCTGCGCATAGGCCTGGTGGATGGTCGAGGCCTGGATGCCAACGACTTTTCCTGCCAGCGACTCCGGCGTCGGCGCGATGTCCATCGACTTATCCGCAACGATCACCGCCGGGGTGTTGTAATAGGGGTCGCTGAAATCAATGGTCTTCAAACGTTCCTCGGTGATCGACATGGAGGCCATAATGGCGTCGATCTGCTGGCCTGTCAGCGACGGGATAATGCCATCCCAAGCCACCGGTGTGATCGCGCAGTCCAGTTCTGCCGCAGCACAAACCGCGTTGATCACCTCGACCTCCCAGCCGATCCAGTTGCCTGAGCTGTCGAGCGAGGCAAACGGCGGGTAAGGCTCTGCTGCGATGCCGATTTTCACCTGTTCCGCTGCAGCGGCGCCGGCAGTAAGAGCAGCAGCTGCGGTGGCAGCGGCAAGCAATGCTTTCAGTTTCATAAGTCTCTCCCAGTTGGTGTTTATTGTGGTTGTGGATCAGGCGACCGAACTCAGAAATTGCTTCAGCCGTTCTGATTGCGGATTGCCAAAGACCTCGGCAGGCGGCCCCTGCTCTTCGATGCGGCCCTGATATAGATAGACAACGTGGTTCGCGACTTCGCGCGCGAATTTCATCTCATGCGTCACCAGAAGCATGGTGCGCCCCTCGGCGGCCAGATCGCGGATCACCGTCAGCACCTCGCCCACCAGTTCCGGGTCCAGAGCCGAGGTCGGTTCGTCGAACAGCATCGCCGACGGGTCCACCGCCAGCGCCCGGGCAATCGCCGCCCGCTGCTGCTGGCCGCCGGACAGATAGGCGGGATAGGTATCTTCCTTGCCGCCCAGACCCACGCGGTTCAGCAGCTCATGCGCGCGGGCGATGGCTTCTGCCTTGGGCACCTTCAGCACATGCACCGGCACCTCGATCACATTCTCAAGCAAGGTCCGGTGGGTCCACAGGTTGAACTGTTGAAAAACCATCGCCAGCTTGGTCCGGATGCGTTCGATTTGCTTCTGATTGGCAGGGGTGCCATCGCCGCGCATCGCCACGTCCTCGCCGCCGATCACAATCTTGCCCGAACTCGGCGTTTCCAGAAAGTTGATGCAGCGCAGCATGGTCGACTTGCCCGAACCGGAGCCGCCGATGATCGCCACCACATCGCCCTGACGGGCGGTCAGCGACACGCCCTTCAGCACTTCCAGATTGCCAAACGACTTGTGCAGATCCTCAACCCGGATCGCCTCGCGGCGCGCGTCAATTTCCAAAGCTGATGAGGCAGCAGCGGCTGTGTCCATTCTAGCGTCTTCCCGAATTTTCCGATTGCAGTAAGCCGCGACTCGCGTAATTATGCAAGCGTATAATTACTCTGCCAGGCAAAAAACAGGAGCTGAGGTGACCGACGAGCGCCGCAAATTCAAACGTGAATCCGCCGAAGCGCGGAAGGAAGCGCTTATTCTGGCCACACTGGAACTGGTGGCGGAAAACGGCGTGCGCGGGGCAACGGTGCGGGGAATTGCCGAACGCGCAGACGTGACCCAGGGTCTGATCCGGCATTACTTCAGCTCCAAGGAAGAGCTGATCACCGCCGCTTATGAACATCACATGACCTTCATGAGCGATCAGACATTTGCCCCGGCGTCGGGCGTTCAGGGATCTGCCCTGGCCCGGCTCACCGCATTTGTGACTGCCTCGCTGACGCCGCCGGTGGTGGATCCGCGCGCCATCGCGCTTTGGGCCAGCTTCCTCAACAAGGTGCAGCAGGATCCGCAGATGAAGGCAACGCACGAACGCACCTATGCCTATTTCCGCGACCAGCTGCAGGCGCTGATCACCGCCGCGCTGGAAGAAGCCGGCCGCCCCGCCCCGCCCGCGCGGCTGCGCCGGCTGGCAATTGCCTGCAACGCCCTGATCGACGGGCTGTGGCTGGAAGGCGGCGCTTTGCCCGATGCTTTCGCGCCGGGAGAACTGGAAGAGATCGGGCGGCAATCGGTTGCCGCAATAACAGGACTGAATTTGGAACAAGGGGCTGAAAGGTCATGAGGCTGACAGCAATCACCGAACGGCTGGCCGGATTGGGCGGCGGCAAATGGGAAGTGCACCTGAAAGCACGGCAGCTGGCCGAAGCAGGGGCCGATCTAGTCGAGATGACCATCGGCGAGCCGGATGTGCCCACCCCGCCGGACCTGATTGAAAGCGCCGCGCAGGCGATGCAGGCAGGCCGCACCGGCTATTCCGACGGCCGTGGCGAGGCGCGCCTGCGCGCCGCCCTGGCCGACGCCTATACCGCCAGCCGCAGGCGTCATTTCGGACCGGAGAACATCCTCTGCTTTCCCGGCACCCAGACTGCGCTTTATGCGGTGCTGCAAGGCGTTGCGGAACCCGGCACCGAGGTGCTGGTGGGCGATCCGATGTATGCCACTTACGAGGGCGTCATCCGCGCCTCGGGTGCGGACATGGTGCCAGTGCCGCTGCGGCCTGAGGCCGGTTTCCGGATGCAGGCCAGCGACCTGGCCGCGCGCATCACGCCGCGCAGCCGTGCCATCCTGCTGACCACCCCGCACAACCCCACCGGCGCTATCCTGACCGCTGAAGACCTGCGCGAAATTGGTGAACTGGCCCTCAAGCATGACCTCTGGATCATTTCCGACGAGGTTTACGAGCATCTGGTGTTCGAGGGTGCGGAGTTTGTATCGCCGCTCTCTGAACCGGCACTCGCCGACCGGGTGATCGCAGTCTCCTCGATCTCCAAATCCCACGCCGCACCGGGGTTCCGCAGCGGCTGGTGCGCCGGACCGGCCGAGTTCTGCACTGCACTGCTGCCGGTGTCGGAGACCATGCTGTTCGGCAACCAGCCCTTTATTGCCGACATGACCGAAAAGGCCGTGCGCGACGGCTCCCCGGTGGCGGCCGGCATGGCCGCCCGCTTTGCCGCCCGCACCGATTTGCTGCTGCAGCGGCTGCACGGTGAAACCGAACTGCGTGTCCACCGTCCCGAGGCCGGCATGTTTGCCCTGATCGACGTCTCTGCCACCAACATGGACGGTGATGCCTATGCTTGGGATCTGCTGGACAGCGGCGTCGCCGTCATGCCCGGCTCCGCCTTTGGCGACAGCCTCACAAACTGGGTGCGTGTTGCCCTCACCATCGACGACGGCAGCTTTGCCACTGCGCTGGACCGGATCACCGCCCACGCAAACCGCAAGTCCAGGAGCGTCGCATGACCAAGGCAACAGTTGGCGAGGCTCTGGTGGCAGGGCTGAAGGCACGCGGCGTGACCTGCGTGTTCGGCATCCCCGGCGTGCACACGGTCGAGCTGTACCGCGGGCTTGCCGAGTCCGGCATCCGCCACGTCACCCCCCGCCACGAACAGGGCGCAGGCTTCATGGCCGATGGCTATGCCCGGGTCTCCGGCCAGCCCGGCGTGGCCTTTGTGATCACCGGCCCCGGCCTCACCAACACGCTGACCCCGATGGCCCAGGCGCGGGCGGATTCGGTGCCGATGCTGGTGGTCTCCGGCGTCAATGCCAGCACAACGCTCGGCAAGGGCCACGGCCACCTGCACGAGCTGCCGGATCAGCACGCGCTGATGGAAACCGTGGCGCTGACCTCCGAACATGTTGCCGCCGCAGCAGACCTGGACGCAGCGCTGGACCGCGTCTTTGCCCCTTTCGCCGCAGGCCGCCCCGGCCCCACCCATATCCAGATCCCGCTGGACGTGGCCGGCACCGCCTCTGAGGACAGCGCGGCAGCATCAGCAGCCGCCTGGCCGCGGCTGGACCCCGCTTTGATTGCGCAAGCGGCAAACAGGCTTTCAGCAGCCGCCAAAGTTGTGATCCTGGCCGGCGGCGGCGCGAAAGCCGCAGGCCCAGACCTGCAGTCCCTGGCCGAACACCTGGACGCGCCGGTGGTGCAGACGGTCAACGCCCGCGGCCTGATGCACGGCCATCCGCTGACGGTCCCGGCCAGCCCCAGCCTGCAGGCCGTCCGCGGGCTGATTGAAAAGGCGGATTGCGTGCTGGCGCTGGGAACCGAGCTGGGCCCAACCGACTACGACATGTACGCAATCGGCAGCCTGCCCCGGATGGCCGGGCTGATCCGGGTGGACATCTGCCCGGAACAACTGGCCCGGCACAACACGGAACTGGCAATTCCGGGATCCGCCGCCGAGGCCGCCGCCGCGCTGCTGGCCATGCTCACGAGCACGCCGAAGCAAACCCAGGGCGCTGCACGCGCCGAACAGGCCCGCGCCGCCGCATTTAAGGAAATCGGCCCGGACTACCGCGCCCAGGTCGAAGTGCTGAACGCCATGCGCGCAGCGGTGCCGGGCGCGCTCATAGTGGGCGATTCCACCCAGCCGATCTATGCCGGCAACCTCTACTACGACCACGACCGCCCCGGCGGCTGGTTCAATGCCGCCACCGGCTACGGCGCGCTTGGCTACGGCATTCCCGCCGCCATCGGCGCCTCGCTTGCCGACCCGTCCGCGCATGTGATCTGCATTGCAGGCGACGGAGGCGCCCAGTTCTCCCTGCCCGAGATCATGGCCGCCGCGGATGAAAACCTGCCCGTCACCTTCGTCATCTGGAACAACCGCGGCTACGGCGAGATCGCCACCTCGATGGAGGCCGTGGGCGTCCCTGTCGTGGGCTGCGACCCTACCCCGCCTGAGTTCGGCCCCGCCGCCGCCTCCTTCGGCATTCCCTACACCCGCACGCCGATGGATCCTCAGGCCGTCGCTGCGGCCCTCGCCGCAGCCAGCCGCAGCGGCGCCCCGTCCATCGTCGAAATCGAAATCACCGGACCTGTTCCGGGTCAGGAGTAACCTCATGAAAAACCCTTCCTTTGAGTTCAGCCGGGCCATCACCCGCCGCCCTGCCTCCACCATCGCCAACGGCCTGCGGGCCGAGGACATCGGCAACCCGGATCTGGACAGCATGCTGGCCGCCCACGCAGCCTATGTCGCCGCCCTGCGCAGCACCGGCGCCGAGGTGATCGAGCTGGAGCCGCTGGACGCCTTCCCCGACGCCCAGTTCGTTGAGGACACCGCCCTGTGCCTGCCCCAGGGCGCCATCCTGATGCGCCCCGGCGCGCCGTCGCGGCTGGGCGAAGTGGCTGAAATGGCCCCGACGCTGCGCGGCTGCTACGAAAATGTCCGCGAAATCAAAAGCCCCGGCCATATCGAAGGCGGCGACATCCTGGTGACCGGCAGCGAAATCCTGGTCGGACGGTCCGACCGCACTGATGCCGCAGGCGTCGCCGAACTGGCCGCGATTGCCGCCGAATGGGGCCACAGCCTCCGCGAGGTTTTCACCCCCGAAGGCGTGCTGCACTTCAAGACCGACTGCTCGCTGATGGACGCCGAGACGATCCTGTCCACCAAGCGCCTGGATGCTTCAGGCTGCTTCGAAGGCTACCGGGTGCTGCATGTCGCCGAGGGCGAGGAAGCGGCCGCCAATGCCATCCGGTTCAACAATCTGGTGCTGATGGCAGCAGGATTCCCGCGTACCGCCGAAGTGCTCAGCAAGGCAGGTTACGAGATCGTCGAGATCGACAACACCGACTGCGCCAAACTGGACGGCGGCATGTCCTGCCTGTCGCTGCGCTTCTGATTCCCGCGGCCGCGGTCCCTCCGTCTTCCGCGCAGCGGCGGCCAGCCTGGCTGCGGGGAACCCTGGAGCGGACCGCGGCCTGCCCCCGCCCGGCGCTCAATGGCGTCTGCCAGCCGGAACAGAGCAGAGGCACCCATTCGCCGCTATGGCGCGCCGATGCCTCCGCCCAAGATGCCGGATTTGAACGGGAAAATTGACCGGCAGTCTATTGGTAATAGCTGTTCATCCCCGCAAACCCCTGCCACTGCGGGAAGCAAAACCCGACGTACAGAGAGGCTTTCCCAGGCCGCAATCCGACCTGCTTGGGCATATTGGTGCACTCCTCGTCAGCACTGCGGCTGCAGATCGGCCCCCCCCCCTCTCATCACCAAACACAACATGAAGCCGCCAAAGACCCCTGATCAACAGGTTCGCAATGGCCGCCTTCAGATTGAACTGCTGCGTGGTGATGGGCGGGTATCAATATGGAGGGAGATGTCGAAGCAGGAAGATGAAAACACTTAGGTGCCTTTCAGAGCTCTCCCGGCGATGAACTCCGTCCTGTCGCGCGGCATCGCACTCAAGCGCAAATCAGCTGCTGCGCAGCATACGGAGGGCAAGCCACCCAATCGCCAACTTTCTCAATGATTTCAATGAGTGATGGCGGAGACGCAGTCAGCCCACCCACACCGGAAGACGAAATAATAAAATTAATATCAGTACGTTAAAACTTCTCACCGCCTCAGAAGAAAAAATTGTGCAGCAAAATGATAGCAAAACAAATCTAGGGCCTTTGCCTGGCGTGACCGCCTGACCTGCCAGCGCCAGCGGCAGGACAGGCACTAACATTTAAGGGAACCATTCTGATTGGGTTTCACCCGGAGCGGCAGCAGCCCGGTGACTTCAGCCATGCCAATTTGGCGCAAGGCACCTTTGGGCCGGGCCTGGCTGGGCCAAAGGCGCCTGCCGGGCCGGAACCGGAATGCCCGGCGGGTAAGGGGCTTCCGCAAACAGCAGAAAACATGGAGACTGAGGGCGCGAAGACTATTTCAAGTTCAATGCAGCGCAGCGCACAGATAAGACTTTGTAAGTGCATGGAGAAAGGGAAACCCGTTGTACAGGATTCGCCTGTTTGCCATTCGCCACTCCCGCAGCTTTGAGTGGATATACAAGCGCGTGGAAAGGGTCATGATCGCGCTGGACCCGGTCCTGGGAAGGATCGGGTATGAGCGGGTCGAGCGCCCCATCGCCTTGGTGGAGAAATGCGTCAAGACCGTGCTGTTCGATTGCAAGATGTGCGGGCAGTGCGTGTTGTCATCAACGGGCATGTCCTGCCCGATGAATTGCCCCAAACAGCTGCGCAACGGCCCCTGCGGCGGGGTGAGGCCGGGTGGCTTCTGCGAAGTCAAACCGGAAATGAAATGCGTTTGGGCGCTGGCCTGGGACGGGGCGTCGCGAATGAAAGGGGGCGCGCAGATTCACACCGTGCTGCCGCCGGTCGAGCGCAACCTCGAAGGCTCTTCCTCCTGGCTGCGGGTCAGTCGCGAAAAAGCGGCGCATCTGCGGGAAGCCCGGGAAAAACGCCGTACGGCCATTGCGGACGCCTTCCCGGATGCCCGCAAAAACGAACCCTCAGCCGCGCCGCTGGCGGAGGAGCCCACCCGGGCTACGAAGGGTAACAAATGATGGATCATACCTTGCCCCAGCCCTACTCGGCGCCGCCCGAAGGCCATGTTTCGCACAGCCGGCTGGAACGGGTGCTGCGCTCCGGCCGCTTTGCCATCACCGCAGAGCTGAACCCGCCCGACAGCGCGGACCCTGCGGACGTCTATGATGCCGCGCGCCCCCTCGGCGAGGTTGCCGATGCAATCAATGCCACCGATGCCTCGGGCGCGAACTGCCATATGTCCTCGATCGGAATCAGCGCGCTGCTGACCCGGGCGGGGTACTCGCCTGTGTACCAGATCTCCTGCCGGGACCGGAACCGCATCGCCATTCAGGGCGACGTGCTGGGGGCGGCGGCCATGGGGGTCAGCAATGTGCTGTGCCTGACCGGGGATGGTGTAGGAGTGGGGGACCAGCCGGGAGCCAAGCCCGTATTCGATTTCGATTCACTGTCGCTGCTACGCACCATCCGGACAATGCGGGATGAGCGTAAATTCCTGTCCGGGCGCACCATCAAAAATCCGCCGCTGCTGTTTCTGGGAGCGGCGGAGAACCCCTGCATTCCGCCCTATGAATGGCGCCCCGAACGACTGGCCAAGAAAGTGGAAGCCGGGGCTGAATACATCCAGACCAATTACATTTACGACGTCCCCCTGTTCGAAAAATTCATGGCACGGGTGCGGGACCTGGGGCTGGACAAGAAAGTTTACATCCTGGCCGGCGTCGGTCCGCTGGCCTCGGCGCGGGCGGCACGGTGGATGCGCTCCAATGTGCCGGGGATCCATGTGCCGGACGCGGTCATTGACCGTATGGAGAAGGCTGAAAAACCCGGGCAGGAAGGCAAGAAAATCTGCGTGGAGCTGATCCAGCAAATGCGTGAGATAGCCGGTGTTTCCGGGGTGCATGTCATGGCTTATCGGAAGGAGCACGAGGTCTCTGAGATCATACGGGCGTCTGGAGTTCTGGCGTCCCGCAAGAGATAATTCCAGGGGAGTGGAAGTTTTATGCAGGGCATCGGGCGTCCTTTGAAGCCGCCTTTCCCGCTGCCGGTGCCCGCCCGATAGAGTCGGCCTGCTGCGTTCCGGCGGGCACTGTTGCGTGCGCCGCCGAAAACCGGAAACGTGCTCAGGCTGCGGTTTGCCGCCTGCTGATCTTGAGCGAGAATTAGTTCACAGATGCCGAAGCGGGCAAACCATACGCCTGGGTTTAAGGCCAAGGATAAGCGTTGCCCCCGCCTCACGCGGGATCAGCTTGACTGTGGGAAGTTCCAGGGGAGGAGTTCGTCGAGCCGACTGGCGGGGTATCCTGCAGCGATGGCTTCGAGGGTGGCCTTGAGGTAGGCGAAGGGCTCGACGCCGTTGATCTTTGCCGTGGCGATGAGCGAAGCGATGCGGCCCCAAGCGCGGCCGCCTTCGTCATGGCCAGCGAAGAGCGCGTTCTTTCTCGTCAAAGCGATAGGGCGGATCAGGTTTTCAACGGCATTGGAGTCGATCTCGACGCGGCCGTCGTGGAGGAAGGTCTGCAGCCCGTCCCACTGACGGTGGATGTAGGCCAGCTTTTCTCCGAGACGCGACTTTGAGGAGATCCGGCGGCGCTGGCTTTGCAGCCATTCTCTGAACTCGGTGACCAGCGGCGCGGTGCGGGTCTGCCGGGCCGACAGCCGCTGGCCGGGGCCCATGCCGCGGATCTCAGCCTCGATGCGGTAGAGTTCCGCAATCCGGCGCAGTCCCTCGGCGGCGACCTCCGAGCCATCGCGGTCGAAGACCTCCTTCAACTTCCTGCGGGCGTGGGCCCAGCAATGCGCCACGCGGATTGGGTCGCCGCCCTTGCGAGAGGGACGCGTCAGCCGATTGTAAACCTGGTAGCCGTCGAGCTGCAGGATGCCATCGAAGCCCTGCAATATCTGTTCCGCGTTTTGCCCGGCGCGGCCGGGAGCATAGGTGAAGACCACACCGGGCGGGTCATCGCCGCCCCATCCCCTGTCGTCCCGGGCCAGCGCCCAAAGGTATCCGATCTTTGTCCGGCCCCGGCCCGGGTCCAGAACCGGCGCCGTGGTTTCATCCATGAACAGCTTGCCTGAGCCCTTCAGGTGCTCAGCGAGCCGGTCGACCACCGGGCCAAGGTGGAAGGCGGCGGCGCCAACCCAATCGGCGAGCGTGCTGCGGTGCAGGTCGATCCCGGAGCGGGCCAGGATCTGGCTCTGGCGGTATATCGGCAGGTGATCCGAGAACTTGCTGACCAGCACATGCGCGATGGCGCCCTCGGTCGGCAGCCCGCCCTCGATCAGGTGCGCGGGGGCCGGTGCCTGGGTGACACCCTCGGCGCAGGCGCGGCAGGCATACTTGGGTCGGACGGTTACGATGACGCGGAACTGCGCGGGAATAATATCCAGTCGCTCGGTGCGATCCTCGCCGATCCGGTGCATCTCGCCGCACCCGCATGGGAAGTCCAAACTGTCCGGATCGATCACCTTTTCGATCTGAGGCAGGTCCTTGGGCAGATTGCCCCGGTTGCGGCGGGCTGCCCTCCGCAGCGCCGGAGCGGAAGCCGCTTGCGTGTCCTGCTGCGTCTCGACCTCGGCCACCGCAGCCTCGAGATCCTCAAAGGCCAGCTGCCGCTCGTCCTCGCTCAGCTTCTCCTACCGTTTGCCATGCACGACCTGGTTCAGCTCGGCGACGAGATGCTCCAGGCGTCTGTTGGCCTCCCGAAGCACATCCCGCTCGCGCAACACTGCAAGAACTGCGTCACGCTGGTCTTCCGGAATGGCAGAAAGGTCGATGGGCGGGGCACTGGACATGGCCGGAGAATAGCTCGATCTGCACCTTGAAGGGCAGGCTTTCCGCAGCCCGAGTCACTCTGCCGCAGCCGGCCGGCGTGCCTCCAGGGATCGCACCCGCCGCCAGTCCAGCCCGGCAAACAGCGTCTCGAATTGCGCGCGGTTCAGCGTCATCGCCCCGTGGCGGATGGCGGGCCAGGTGAAGCTGCTCTCCTCAAGGCGCTTATATGCCATCACAAGTCCGCTGCCGTCCCAGAACAGGATCTTCATCCTGTCCGCCCGTTTGGCGCGGAACACGAAGACCGTGCCGGTAAAGGGATCTTCCGCCAGCGTTGACTGCACGAGCGCTGCCAGGCCGTCGTGGCCCTTGCGGAAATCCACCGGCTTTGTCGCAACCAGTATCCGGACGCCCTGCGAGGGCATCAGCATGGCGTGGCCCCAAGCGCATGCACGATCTCTGCGATCCGGATTGCGGGGGTGCCGGGCGCAAGCTCGATCCTGACTTCGCCCGAAACGATCCGGATCACCTCTGCTGAAGCGGCAATGTCCGGCTCCGGCTGCACCTCCGAAACATCACAGACCACCAGCGGGGCGAAGACCGCTTCGTCCAGCTCCGCCGCTGGCAATACCAGCTTCCCCTGCCTCGCCAGCCGACGCCAGGCCGACAGCTGGTTCGCTAAGACCCCATACCGCGCGGCCACGCCATTCACCATCGCACCCGGCTCCAGCTTATCCGCCACTGCCCGGGCCTTGGCTTCATCCGGCCAACGCCGGTGGCCCGACGCGTAGATCTCCACGCCCAACGATTTGAGAAACGAATTTGTAGCGCACATTGCGAAACGAACTCCCCACTGTGAGATGTGCAAGATCTCGCAGCACGGGATAGGCGCTACAATGTGGGGCCGGGACAGCGCATACGGCCAAGGGCCCTTGATGCTTTTTGAAGGGCAAGCAGACGGCCGCTGAACCGGCAAGCCGGTGCTGACGCTGACGCCGAAGGAGGTAAGCCGCTGGCGCTACCGCAACAGCACCCGGGAGAAGGCTGGATCGGTGGTTGCCGTCTATCAGGATCTCGGCCAGGGCAAGCCAGTGGAATGCACCGCGGGCGAGGGCGAGCCTGTCCAGCGGATCAAACGCCGGTTTCCAAATCAGGCAGCGGCACAGAAGGCGGCCGAGGCCGAACTGCAGCGCTTGTAGCGCGCGGGCCGGTCCCTGTCGGTGACGATGCCGGGCGATCCGGATGCCATGGCCGAGGACAAGCTGCGGGCGGCCGGGTTCAGGCCTTACACTGACGGGTCCTGGCTGATAACCAGGGCCACGCATTCGCTGGACAGCGGTGGTTACCGGACAGCTTTAGAGGCAGAACCCCTACCCTGAGAATAGCACCAAATTTGCCAGTACCAGGAAGGCCGCGGCAGCGATGGTGATTACTCCCCAGATAAACCAAGCATCGCCGGAAATTTTCAGGCTTCTTCGCCCGTCTGTCGCCTGAATGCTGTTCTTTTTTATGGCGGGATCGGAGATCCTGTGTTTATAGTTTCTCATATATACTGCTCCTGATTTTGGAGTGGTTTCATCTGGGCGCGAGGCGAAGCTTTGGACGGTTAAGCCTTGCGCCCGTTCATATTCCGGTATGGGTACACAAGTGGTCAACGTAAAATTTACGCCTTGGCAACGATCTTTGCTGTTGACGCTATCTGCGGCTTGAAGGGTCAAAATGACTCTTTTCCTTTCCGTATTTTGTACGGCGGATCGGGTAGGGGGCTATATCTTGGCTACCATACCAGAGAGCTGCTTTAGCTCCGATCTGGGAATCTCTGTGGATAACATGCGGATTTCCGTGTCCCGATAGGAGACATCTGCCCCGTTTTTTGGCGGACAAAAGAATGACAGCCCGTTCCTGAGGATGGGTGCAAGACCTCTGTTTCCCGGATTCTCGACGTGTTCACGGAATGTCTCGGCAAATCAACAAGTTATGCAGCCGAAAAGTAACAATCCGCGCTAGATTTAGATTCTGGCGCCGCAAGGCGTAGGGGTTCAAGTCCCTTCACCCGCACCATCCCGATTTTAAAGGGAAAATTCGGACCGGAGAGCCTGCTGCTCCGCGGGTGATTCCGAGTGTTTTACACTTTGTTTTACACTCTTGATTCTGTTTTTGTTCTGTTTCGGCGCAGCTAAGCCGTCTTGGATAGCTGTTTTTGCCTTGCCTGTTGGCGGTACTTTTTCCCCATCTCAGGCGATTGGTGTCCGGTAACAGACTGAATTTAAGTGTCGGAACATCCGGCCTCCGCCAGTTCCTTGGCCACCGTATTGCGCCAGCCGTGAATCACAAAGTCCTCGGCCTCGATTTTCTTGCGGACCTCGGCCACCAAGCTTTGAGCCCGCCTCTTGCTGAGGTGCTGGGTTATGTTCTTTGCGAGGATGTGTTTGCCCCTGCGCGGCAGTTTTTCAAGGAAGATCTGCAGCCGTTCCGGGCAGAAAATGGAAGGCCGTGCTCCGGTTTTCTCCTGCACAACATCCATGTAACCGCCTTGAAAGTGCGCCCATTCCATAGCGACCGCGTCGCCAATGCACTGCCCTGTACCGATGCAGAGTTCATAGATAGCTCGTTCAATCGTTAGGCTTAAATTGTCGCTATAGCGCTCATAAGCTGTCAGTTTTGGCTCAAGCCTGGCTTCATAGCTTCCGCCTTTCTAGTTCTCGACGCCCTGAGCCGGGTAGAAGGTGATCCATTCAAGGTCGATGGCATGCCGGGCCAGAATCGAAAGCTGTTCCACCATCGCATTGGGTTTGCGCCATTGGTCCGCATATTCGTCACGCGCTGCGATAACGTTATTGCGGCGCAGCTTGGTGAAATCCTTCGGCCCGTTCTTCTTTCGGATCAAATCCAGTGTACGCCGGTATCCGGCCTTCTTGCTGGCTTTCAGGCCTTTGAAGCGCGGCGTTTGGTATTAGCTGGTAATCAGGGTGGGCTTTGTTGCACGAATCTGGATGTGTCCATACTTCCCCATTCCCGGACGGTTTCCCCCTACAGGCTCGGCAACAGGTATACCAAGAGCAGTATCGCGATTGAGGACGGCAATGCGGACCTGGATTTCCGCAACTTGGCGGTCGAAGTCCCGCGCCATGAGGCTTTGGCCGAGCAGTTTGATCGAGCAGTTTGATACAGTGCATCCAATCGCCGGGAAAATGATCCCCCCGATCACTTTCAGACCCTCCTCATATCCCGGCGCGGCGCCGGCGCTGGTATCCAGTCAACCGTCGCCATAGGGCGCGGCCCAGGTATTTTGCGGCCCGTAGAGCTTCGGTCCGTGCGATGGCACCCGCGCTTGCCGGCTTCCAGGGTTTGGCGTTTTTGCGCGGAGGAATGACGGCATGCGCGCCGCGCGCGGCAATCGCGCCGCGGCACTTCCGGGTGTCGCAGGCACCATTTTCGGTCACTGATCCGATGCCTTGATCGGGTGGAATTTGGTTGAGTAGTCCGGGCCGCATGGGCGCATCAGCGATGTTGCTGGTGGTGGCCTCGACCGTTCGAACCTCCAACGTTTCTGCGCCGATCCCGATGTGTATTTTGCGCCAGATGCGCCGCTTGGGGCCGCCGTGTTTGCGGGCATTCCACGCGCCTTCGCCTTCGCCCTCGGCCTTGATGCCGGTGCTGTCCGCTGCCCGGCAGTGGTTTGTTTGCAAGCCATGAGACGGGATGAGCAGGTTCAGCGGACCGCTGCCGCCGCGATATGGCAGGCTTGCCTTCAGCGTCTTCTGACGGCGGCACAATGTGCTGAAATCCGGTGCCGCCCAGTCCAGCCCGGCCAGCCGCAACAAGCATTGCACGACGCCGGTGGTTTGCCGCAAAGGCATGCCAGACAGGACCTTCAGGGTAAGGCAGGCCTGGATTGCCGCATCGCTGAATTGGCATTGGCGGCCAGGCTTGCCTGTTGGCGGCGGCGGCCAGACCCTCTCGGGATCAAACCAGATCCAGCATCAACCCGCCGCTCTCCCCGAGGATGACCGCTGCGATAGCGGGCAAGTTCATGGATACCCCTGTCCAGACTGACATTCCGCCCGCCGTGAAACCACCCGCTATAACAATGACTGACAGGAGCACGCCTGCGCATGTGCGACTTGGATGGCATCGGCTGCAACGGGCCATTTAGTCACATCGAATACTGTGTTCGCAGCATGGAGAATGAGCACACCGAATGCGAGGGCCACCCAGATTATGTCCGCACCACCCGCCTGCGAAGATCGCGCCGTGTCCCACAGGAGGAAAAGCACCTCAACAAAGCCGGGGATGACGGCTGAGATTGCGCCTTTGCTCAAACTTTGGGGGCTTATTGCTGCCGACAGGCCCAGTGTCATGATCGGCATGGTGGCGACAACTACGACGACCAGAACGAAGACTGGCAGGTGCGGTGCGGCAAAGCTTTCGAGCGAAAACGGGAAGTTGAAGCCCAACAGTCCGCTCATGATGCAGAAGACGACCATTGTCTTTCTCAATGGTGGCCATAGTCAGTCCATCATGTCGCCGTCAGAGAAAGGGACCTCCGGATTGGGATTGGGGCCGGGGTCGGCGATCTCGGGTTGGGCTCCTCCGCCATCATCGAGATCGGCTAGGAGATCGAGGTGCTCTGCGAAGGCGTGCCGCCGCTGCGCGGTGTCTGTATGCCGTGAGAACCTGGCAATATCCCGTTTGAGCTCCTCGGGCGTCTTGGGCAACGGGATGAGTCCTGCGAGGGCTTTCGGGCCATAGCTCTCGGTGTTGGCGTCGTTAATGAATCCCCGCCGCGCTGCGCGTTCGTCTGCGTCTTCATGGCGACGCTGCGACAGCCAAGAGTCGAGTTCGATGCCGGACTTGCCGACCCACTCCGGTTCCGCGGCAGTTACACTCATCCACGTGCCGTCATCGGCGCTAATACCAATGGCGCCGATATCGCCATGCCAGCGCAGCACTTCAGCCTCGCGAACGCCAGGCGTGTTGGCAACCCAAGGAAGTGGAAGTCCTTATAGGCAAGGTCCCTACCTTTCCGCCCGATCGCATGGTCGAGCGGCACCCGGTCCATGATAATTTTGCGCACATGGTGCCAACGGCAGGTAAGCCGGCTTCTGACACGGATTGCCGGATGCGGCGATCATTCTCCGTCTCGATGGCCGCGACAACGCTTTCGGCGATAGAAGCGACCGTCTGCCGCTCTTCATCCAGAAACATGTCGACGAGCCGTCCCACATAGGCCTCGGCTTCATCCGAGTATCTAGAGTGACCGCCGCACTTCCGATATCCGTCGAACAGCCCTTCGTCGCCGTGGGATCTCCACTTATGGAATCACTTCCAGTAGGTGCGCCCGCTCTGGACGCCTTGGCTGAATTCGAACTCCTTGGCCTTTTCCGCCCTAGTTTTGCGGATGCGGGCCCCGCCGCGTTTGGAGACCTTGCGAACCTTGGCAGCCATATGAGCGCCCTACATATAGATCAAGTCTTGGCCTCGCGGGATCTTTGGTCCGATTTCGGGACAGCTTTGCCCCTATTCACAATATGCCTCGGCGGGATCTCGTAAGCTATTCCGCCGCAACTTGATCCCGATTTACAGTAGGCTGAATCCGTCCGGGAAAGGGGAAGCACGCCCGTTACCGGATTGGTGCAGTATCGTCCTATTGTCCCAATGTTTCGCGCGCGAAGCATTCCGGCAGCAAGGCTGACATATTCGCAAACGGATTGGAAGGCGCAATATTCCAGGTGGCCCTGTTCAGCACTATATGTTAGCGATAACTCAACTCAAACCAGCCGTCTGGCAACTGAGGCAATTGAATTGCCCCGCCCCAGGCGGCACAATGGCACTGCCCCTATAGAACAGCGATGTAAAATCAATGGTTTCCCGCGTCATCCCCGTTGAACCCTTTGACCTCGTGCTGTTTGGCGCGACCGGCGACCTGGCCCGCCGCAAGATCCTGCCGGCCTTGTTTCACCGTTTCCAGATCGGCCAGTTCAGCGATAAATGCCGCATCATCGGCAGCTCGCGCAGCGCACTGACAGCCGAGGCGTTCCGCGCCCAGACCGCCGATGCGATCCGCGATTTCGGCCAGGATGTGGAGACCACACCCGCGGAAATCGCCGGTTTCACCGACCTTTTGGACTATGTCGCTGTGGATGCGCGCAGCGACAGCGGCTGGGATGTGATTCACGGGAAACTGCGCGACGACGCCGTGCGCGCCTTCTACCTGTCGGTCGGCCCGTCACTGTTCACCGATATTGCCCGCCGCCTCAGCGAGACCGGCATCGCCACGCCGGACAGCCGCATCGTGTTGGAAAAACCATTTGGCCATGATCTGGCTTCGGCTCAATCCCTGAACACCGCGCTGCGGGCGCATTTCGAGGAACGGCAGATCTACCGGATCGACCATTACCTGGGCAAGGAAACCGTGCAGAACCTGATGGCGCTGCGCTTTGCCAATTCGCTGTTTGAACCCTTGTGGAACAGCTCTCACATCGACCATGTGCAGATCACCGTCGCCGAAAGCATCGGCGTTGAGGGGCGCGGGGACTACTACGATAAATCCGGCGCCATGCGGGACATGGTGCAAAACCACCTGATGCAGCTCCTGTGCCTCACCGCAATGGAACCGCCCGCCCAGTTCACTCCCAACGCGGTGCGCGACGAGAAGGTCAAGGTGATCGAGGCGCTGCGCCCGGTACCGCAGTCCAGCATCGCCCGCGGCCAGTACCGGGGGCGCAACGCCGGCAAATCCAGCGACAGCTACCGCGACCATGCCGGCAATCCCGCCAGCCGCACCGAAAGCTATATCGCCCTCAAAGTGGAGGTGGCGAACTGGCGCTGGGCCGGGATCCCGTTCTATCTGCGTACCGGAAAATGCCTGCGCGACCGGGTCAGCGAGATTGCAGTCTATTTCCGCGACCCGCCGCACAACATCTTTGCAGGCTCCGGTACTGTGCATGGCAATGTACTGGTGATCCGCCTGCAGCCGGATGAGGGCATTACGCTGAAGACCACAATCAAGGATCCCGGCCCCGGCGGCATGCGCCTGACGGGCGCCAACCTGGACATGACATTCGCGGATGAGCTGCCTGAATCCGGCCGCCCGCAGGACGCCTATGAGCGGCTGATCATGGATGTGATCCGCGGCAACCAGACCCTGTTCATGCGCGGCGACGAGGTTGAGGCCGCCTGGAACTGGGCCGACCCGATCATCGCCGGCTGGGAGGACGCAGGCGAAGCGCCGCAGCCCTATGACAGCGGCAGCACAGGGCCCGATGATTCATTGCTGCTGATCCACCGCGACGGCCGCCGATGGCGCAGTATCGGAACCTGAGATGACTGCCCTCCCCTTTGCCCCCGCAGTTTGCTACAAAGGCACCCCATGAGCTTGAATTCCACCCTGACCGCCGTCACCGACCGCATCATCGCCCGCAGCGAGGCCACCCGCACGGCCTATCTCGAGCGGATGGCTGCTGCCCGCGGCAAGGGGCCTGCACGAGCGCATCTGTCCTGCTCCGGCCAGGCCCATGCCTATGCCGCCACCGGGGCGGACCAGCAAACGCTGGCCCAGGGCGCCAAGGGCCATCTGGGGATTGTCACTGCCTATAATGACATGCTTTCGGCGCATCAGCCGTTTGAAACCTACCCGGCGCTGATCCGCGACGCCGTGCGCAAGAGCGGCGGCACTGCCCAAGTGGCCGGCGGCGTGCCTGCCATGTGCGACGGCGTCACCCAAAGCGAACCAGGCATGGAGCTCAGCCTGTTTTCCCGCGACACCATCGCCATGGCTGCGGGCATCGCGCTGAGCCATAATGTGTTTGACGCTGCGGTCTTCCTCGGCGTCTGCGACAAAATCGTGCCCGGGCTGGTGATCGGCGCGCAGGCGTTTGGCCACATCCCGGCGGTGTTCCTGCCTGCAGGGCCGATGACCAGCGGTCTGGCAAACGATGAAAAAGCCAAGATACGCCAGCGGTTTGCCGCCGGCCAAGTCGGGCGCGAGGACTTGCTGAAGGCCGAAATGGCCGCCTATCACGGCCCCGGAACCTGTACCTTTTACGGCACGGCCAACACCAACCAGATGCTGATGGAGTTCATGGGGCTGCACCTGCCCGGCTCCTCCTTTGTCACCCCCGGCACGCCGCTGCGCGAAGCACTCACCGTCGAGGGCGCCAAACGGGCGCTGTCGCTCAGCGCGCTGGGGAACAATTATACCCCGGTCTGCGACGTGCTGGACGAAAAAGCCTATGCCAACGGCATTGTCGGGCTGATGGCCACCGGCGGCTCCACCAACCTGTTGATCCATCTGATCGCCATGGCCCGTGCCGGCGGCATCCTGCTGGACTGGCAGGACTTCTCAGACCTGTCTGACGTGATCCCCCTGCTGGCGCGGGTCTATCCCAATGGCCTCGCCGATGTGAACCATTTCCACGCGGCCGGCGGCCTTGGCTACATGATCGGCGAACTGCTGAAGGCCGGCTGCCTGCATCCCGATACCAAAACCGTGGCGGGCGACGGGCTGGAGAACTACGTGATGGAGCCGTTCCTGTCCGAAGACGGCCTGACCTTCCGCGCCGGTCCGGGGCAAAGCCTGAACGATGCCGTGCTGCGCCCGGCGGATGCGCCGTTCCAGGCGACCGGCGGATTGAAGCGGCTGACCGGCAATCTGGGCACGTCGGTGATCAAGGTCTCGGCAGTGGCCAAGGAACACCAGGTGATCGAGGCCCCCGCCCGCGTCTTTCATGACCAGGAGGCAGCCAAGACTGCCTTCAAGGCAGGCGCGCTGACGGGCGACGTGATCATTGTGGTGCGCTTCCAGGGGCCCAAAGCCAATGGTATGCCGGAACTGCACGGCCTGACCCCGATGCTGGGCATCATGCAGGGCAAAGGGCAGAAGGTGGCGCTGGTCACCGACGGGCGGATGTCCGGGGCCTCCGGCAAAATCCCCGCAGCGATCCATGTGGTGCCCGAAGCGCTGGACGGCGGCCCGATAGCCAAACTCCAGGACGGTGACATGCTGCGGCTGGACGCGGTGCGCGGCACGCTGGAAGTCCTCACCGGCGGCGTGCTGGAGCGCGGCGCCGCCACTGCCGACCTCAGCGCCTATCAGCATGGCACCGGGCGTGAGCTGTTTTCCCTGTTCCGCCGCTCGGTTGCCTCGGCCGACGAAGGCGCCAGCGTTTTTGGAGTTTAGCATGATGCGGATTACCCCTCAGGACGCCAGCCTGCGCACGTGCGGGATCTGCACCCTGGCCCCGGTGATGCCGGTGCTGGTGGTGAAGGATGCGGCCCATGCCCGCCCCCTGGCCGAAGCGCTGGTGGCGGGTGGCTTGCCTGCGCTGGAAGTCACCCTGCGCACAGGTGCGGCACTGGATGTGATCCGCGAAATGGCGCAGGTGAAGGGCGGCGTGGTCGGGGCGGGCACGCTGATCACCCCCAAAGACGCCGAAGCCGCCAAGGAAGCCGGCGCGCAATTCGGGGTTTCCCCCGGTGCGACGGATGACTTGCTGGATGCCTGCGAGTCCATCGGACTGCCGCTCTTGCCCGGCGCCGCCACCGCAACCGAGGCGATGCGGCTGCTGGCGCGCGGCTATGGGATGCTGAAGTTCTTTCCGGCTGAAACCTCAGGCGGCGCGCCCGCTCTGAAAGCGATCGGCGCACCCTTGCCGCAGATTTCCTTCTGCCCCACCGGCGGCATCACACCAGCCAATGCGGAAAGCTACCTGAGCCTGCCCAATGTGGTCTGCGCGGGCGGCAGCTGGGTGGCGCCTGCCGATCTGGTCGAGGCTGGCAACTGGGCTGCAATCGAAGCCATTGCCCGGGACGCGAGCCAGCTCAGAAAGAGTTAAGCCACCGCAAAATCAACCGGCCGGCTCTGCCCCTGCCATAGCCGGCGGTCTTTTCACGGCCCGCAGTTTTTCCGCGGTGTCCCCCACGGGGACACCGCTGTAGAATATCCCCTGGGGCCTGCGCGCTATCCGCTGCCAGCGGATCATGGCGCGCCCGCACCGCCAAAACCAAGGTCGTTTTGATAGGCAAACAGCGCCGGCAGCCCGCCGGTGTGCAGCAGCAGCACTTTCTGGCCTGTGCGGATGCTGTCCTCCTTCAAGAGGCCAAGCAGCCCGGCGAAAGTCTTGGCAGAATAGACCGGGTCCAGCAGGATCCCTTCTGCCTTGGCCATGCATTGAAGGGCAGCCCGGGTGGCCGGGCCTGCGCGGCCATATCCCGGCGCGAGCGCACCGTCCCAAGTGAGAATGTCATCGCGGCCAAATGGAGGCGGGATGTCTATCAGGTCTGCCAGCGCATCCGCCACTTTCTCCAGCCGTGACTTCTGCGACGCAGCATCGCGGCGCACGCAGATGCCAAAAACCGGCGCGGTGATGCCTGCGAGGCGCACACCGGTAAGGAACCCGGCGTGGGTGGCACCGCTGCCCGACGGCACCACGGCCGCATCAAAGCCGCCGATCTGCGCTGCCAGCTCTGCCCCGCCCTGCACATAGCCCAGCGCGCCAAGCGGCGGATGGCCGAGGCCAAGCGGAATGATGTAAGGTATTCGGCCCTCGGCACGCAGGTGTTCGGCGCGGGTTTCCAGCGCGGCATCCGCGCCGGCCTCATCCTCGCCCTCCGGGTAGCTCATCGCATCGGCACCCAGAATCTCCGACAGGAAGATATTGCCCGATCTGTAGTAAAGCGGATCCATGCCCGGCACCCGCTCCTCTCGCTGCAGCACTGCCTGCATTCCGTGTTTCGCAGCCGCGGCGGCGGCGGTGCGGGCAAAATTCGACTGCACCGCGCCGGTGATCAGGATGGTATCGGCCGCAGCGGCGCGTGCGGCACCGATGTAAAATTCCAACTGGCGTGTCTTGTTGCCGCCAAAGCTGAGGCCCGTGAGGTCGTCGCGTTTGATCCAAAGATCAATGCCCAGGTCAGCCGACAACCGGTTAAGGCGTTCCAGAGGTGTCGGCTGTGCCAGCAGGCTGGCACGGGGAAAGGCCGAGAGGAGCGTTTCGGTCCGGGGCATGGCGGTCTCCTTTGGCTGGATCAGATGGTGCGGACGGCTTGCAGAAACGCCGTCCGCAGGCTGACTTTGATGCCGAAGCCTGACGGGTCAACAGAAATCTGCGCGGCGATGGCCGGGGCGGCGTTTTCGCACAGCGGGTGCTCAGGACCGCCACAGGCGTTGCGCGCGGCGGGAAGGAGGCGCTCCGCGGGTAAGCCTTGCTGCAACTGTTGTTTTCCCGCCTTTCAGCCCCCATTTGCACTGCAAGACGTTGATAATCAAAGGACCGGCCGCATGGCAGAGACCCCTGACCGCCCCGCCCTCAGGGTGGATATCATTTCGGATGTTGTCTGCCCCTGGTGCGCAGTCGGCTATCATCAGCTGGCCTTTGCCGCCCGCCGCGCCGGAGTTCCGCTCGACATCCACTGGCAGCCGTTCGAATTGAACCCGGACATGGTGCTGGAAGGCGAGGATCTACGGGAGCATCTGGCCGCGAAATACGGCAGCACGGCGGAACAATCGGCGCAGGTGCGGGCGCAATTGACAGAGCTGGGCGAAGCGCTGGGGTTCACCTTCCGCTTTTATGACGGGATGCGCATCTACAACACGTTCCAGGCGCATCAGCTGATCGAATGGGCGGAAGAGCGCGGCAAGGGCCACGAGATGAAGCAAGCGCTACTGGAAGCCTATTTCACCGATGGCAAAGATATTTCGGACCTGGAGGTTCTGACGCAGGCTGCCGAAAGCCTCGGCCTGGACGGCGCGGAAGCCCGTGCCGCGCTGGACAGCGGCAAGCATGGAGACAGTGTGCGCCAACGCGAAGCGTTCTGGGTGAACCAGGGCATCCGCGGCGTGCCCGCGATGGTGTTCAATGGCCGCCACCTGGTGACCGGGGCGCAAGGGGTGGAAAATTATGCCAGCATTCTGGAACAACTGATGCCTACCGGGTGTCAAACAGGCTGAGGGCAGCGCAGCGCCCGCCCAGGGGGGCGGACGGGCGGTAAGTCATTTTTACGACGAGCTTAGGCCTGCGGCAGGCACTGGGTGATGGCGGTTTCCAGTTTATCGATCACTTCTGCAATCTGCTCCTCGGTGATGATGAAGGGCGGCGCCAATAGGATGTGGTCGCCGTTCTGACCGTCGCGGGTGCCTTGCATCGGGTAGCAGATCAAACCGGCCTGAAACGCCGCCTTCTTGATATTCTTAGCCAGATCCAGCGCCGGATCAAAGGGCGCCTTGGTTTCACGGTCGGCAACCAGCTCGACCCCGCGGAACAACCCGCGGCCGCGGATGTCGCCGACGTTGGGATGCTTGCCGAAACGGTCGTGCAGTGCAGTCTGCAGCTTCTCTCCCATTTCGGCGCTACGCTGCACCAGCCCGCGCTCCAGCAGTGCCTTGACGACAGCAAGCCCCGCGGCGGTGGCCACCGGGTGGCCGATATACGTGTGGCCGTGCTGGAAGAAGCCGGAACCGTGCTCAATCGCTTCATAGATCTGCCGGGTGCAAAGCATGGCGCCAATCGGCTGATAGCCCGCGCCCAGCCCCTTGGCGATACACAGAATATCCGGCGCCACCCCATCCGCCTCGCAGGCAAACAGATGGCCGGTGCGGCCCATGCCGCACATGACTTCATCAAGGATCAGCAGCACGCCGTACTGGTCGCAGATCTCGCGGATGCGTTTGAAATAGCCCGCAACCGCCGGCACCGCGCCGGAGGTGGCGCCCACCACCGGTTCCGCCATGAAGGCCATCACGGTCTCGGGGCCTAGGCGCAGGATTTCCGCCTCCAGCTCATTCGCTACCCGCTGGCCGTAGTCAAAGCTGCTTTCGCCATTTGCTTTCCCCACATATTCGTAGCAGGCTGAGATGTGCGAAATGTCGATCAGCAGCGGTGCAAACTGGGCCCGGCGCCATTCGTTGCCACCCGCAGCCAGCGCCCCAAGAGTGTTTCCGTGGTAGCTTTGCTTGCGGGCGATGATGCGGCGGCGCTGCGGCTCGCCGCGTTCCAAATGGTACTGACGGGCGAGTTTGATCGCTGCCTCAGTGGCCTCGGAACCACCGGAAACAAAATAGACCCGGTCGATGTCCCCCGGCGCATTGGCCACCAGCAAATCCGCCAATTCTTCGGCCGGTTCGGAGGTGAGAAAACCGGTATGGGCAAAGGCCAGCTTGCCGACCTGATCCTGCACCGCTTTGATCACATCAGCGTCGGAATGACCCAGGCAGGAGACCGCTGCACCTCCGGAACCGTCAAAGTAGCGCTTTCCATCTGCGTCGATCAGATAGCAGCCGTCGCCGGATACGGCAGTAGGCAGCGCGGCCTTGGTGTGGCGGGGGAACACGTGAGACATGATCAGCACTCCTTGAGGCGATGGCCCGCATCCCGCGCGGCCTGAACGAAGGCGGCAACCGAGGCTGCATTGTCTGCCAGCAGCCCGCCTTCCGGTGTTTCGATATTATTCTCAAATCCGATTCGCGCATCCCCGCCTGTGGCGATGGCGGCCAGCAGGCAGGCGTGTTCGTGACGGCCAAAGGCGCAGACGGCCCAGTTGAGGCGCAAATCTGCCGTGGCGTCACGAAAAACAGCCAGCCCGGCGGGCTGCGCCAGAACCGGCGGGGTGTATCTGCCCAGAACAAAAATCGCATCGCGCATGGCGCCCGGCACGGTGCCGTCCTTATACCAGGCGCCCAGCCGGGCGATGCAATCGGGACCGTAGAGGATATGCTGCACCTCAGTGCCAGCCTCGGCACTCAGCGCATAGACCCGCGCGGCAAGCAGCGGATCCCGCGCCATTTCCCGCACCGAGACTGAGGCTGCGGCGGGGCGCAGCGCCTCCAGGCAGGCGAGCTGGGCGGCCGCATCATAGATCCCGGCGCTTTCGGTGGTGATCTGCACCGCCATGCCCGGTACGCTTTCCCGCACCGCATCAAGGGCTTCGCGGTAGCGGCCCGCATCCAGAGAGTGCCGCCCTTCGCCGTCACGCACATGAAGATGCAGCGCCTGGGCACCTGCAGCAAAACAGGCGGCTGCAGTCTGGGCCGTCTGCTGTGGCGTCACCGGCAGCTGCGGGTGATCACCGCGCCCGCGCCGGGCGCCGTTCGGAGCCACCATCAATCTGTATTCTGCCACCGGTTCCCTCCTTTGCGGCCTGTCTTGCCGCGACACGCTTTCAGGATACCTTCAGCTTGGCCTTTCGGGACACCCGCTCTCAAGGCGGAAACGTCAGAACATTTGTTCCAGGTGGTCCGGCGTCCGATACGCCGCCGGTGAACCGCTTGCGCCGGGTATTTCTGGACCTAAGAAAGCGGATGCTCTGGCCCTAACGAATTCCCGGAAACTGACGTTTCTGGTACATAATACGCCTCAGAAGCCCTGTAGGGTCCCGGGCAGCCTGTTTCACTTCTAACGCCGAAAGGACATGTCATGGACGGCACGTTCAACGAAAACGATCTCTCCCGTGTGGTCGAGGCCGACAAGGCCCACATGTGGCATCACCTGTTCCAGCACAAGGCGCTGGAAACCTCCGACCCGCGCATCATTGTCGAGGGCAAGGGCATGCGCGTCTGGGATCAGAACGGCAAGGAGTTCCTGGATGCAGTCTCCGGCGGGGTCTGGACCGTCAATGTCGGCTATGGCCGCGAAAGCGTTTGTAAAGCCGTCTACGAACAGATGATGAAGATCTGCTATTTCGCCAACTCCGCCGGCTCCATCCCCGGTGCGCTGTTTGCTGAAAAGCTGATTGAAAAGATGCCGGGCATGACCCGCGTCTATTACACCAACTCCGGGTCCGAGGCCAACGAGAAGGCCTTTAAGATGATCCGCCAGATCGCCCACAAGAAATACGGCGGCAAGAAAACCAAGATCCTGTACCGCGACCGTGACTATCACGGCTCCACCCTGGCGACCATGTCGGCAGGCGGCCAGGACGAGCGCAATGCGCAGTACGGCCCGTTCGCGCCGGACTTTGTCCGCGTCCCCCACTGCATGGAATACCGCAAGCATGAGCTGGGCCTTGAGCACCTGTCCGGCCGCGAGTTCGGCATTGCCGCAGCAGACGCCATCGAGGAAGTCATTCTGCGCGAAGGCCCGGAAACCGTTGGCGGCCTGTGTCTTGAGCCGGTGACCGCTGGCGGCGGCGTCATTGAGGCCCCCGAGGGCTACTGGGAGCGGGTGCAGGAGATCTGCAAGAAATACGACGTGCTGCTGCACATCGACGAAGTGGTCTGCGGCGTCGGCCGGACCGGCAAATGGTTCGGCTACCAGCAGTACGGCATCAAACCGGACTTTGTGACCATGGCCAAAGGCGTCGCCTCGGGCTATGCGGCGATTGCCTGCATGGTGACCACCGAGGAGGTGTTCAACATGTTCAAGGAAGACGCCGGCGATCCGCTGAGCTATTTCCGCGACATCTCGACCTTCGGCGGCTGCACCGCAGGTCCCGCTGCGGCGCTGGAAAACATGCGCATCATCGAAGACGAGAACCTGCTGGACAACTGCAGCGCCATGGGCGAGCGAATGCTGAACAATCTGCGCGCCCTGATGGAAAAGCATGCGGTTATCGGTGACGTCCGCGGCAAGGGCCTGTTCCTGGGCGCCGAACTGGTTGCCGACCGCGAAACCAAGGAGCCGGTGGACGAGAAACTGGCCCAGCAGGTTGTCGCGGAATGCGGCGCGCAGGGCGTGATCATCGGTGTCACCAACCGGTCGCTGCCGGGCCGTAACAACACCCTGTGCTTCAGCCCGGCGCTGATCGCCACCGCAGAGGACATCGACCAGATCTGCGATGCGGTCGACAAGGCTCTGACCAAAGTATTCGGCTGACACCTCTCTCTGCCGGACGATCAACTGCGCCCCGGAATGCCCGGGGCGCTTTTTCGTTTTCGGGCCAAAATCCGGTGCCCCGGAACTTAAACCAGCCGCACGGCAACCCCGCCGTCCACAGCCATTGGCGTTCCATTCACAAAACTGGACCGGTCCGACAAAAGGAACACCGCGGCCTGGGCAATTTCAGACGGGGCGGCCATCCGCTTCATCGGGTGCAGCCCGGCGATAAAGCTGTGCGCCTCCGGATTATCGCCGGCCATCGCGGTCTTGGTTCCGCCCGGCAGCAGGGCATTCACCCGGATGCCTTCTGCCGCGTGATCAGAGGCCAGAGACTGGACCAGGCCGATCAGCCCGGCCTTTGACGCGGCATAAGCCCCCATGCCGGGCATGCCGCCGTTGCTGACGCCGACAAAGGATCCGGTAAAGACAAGCGATCCGCTGCCCCGCGCCCTCAGCGCCGGAATCTGCGCCTTGGCCGAGAAAAATGCACCCGTCAGGTTGGTTGCAATCACCGCGTTCCAATTGGCGGCGTCCATCTGCTCCACCGGCCCCATGCCGCCCATGATGCCCGCGTTGTTGAAAGCCCCGTCCAGTCCGCCGAATTCCTCCAAGGCAAGCGCCACCAGGTTTGCCGAATAGGCTTCGCTGGTGACATCACCGGCAAGACAGGCAACTTTGCCGCCGCTTTTATTGATCTGCCCGGCAAGGTTCTGCAGTTCTGCCTGGCGCCGCCCCCCCAAAAACGACATTGGCTCCTTCTGCCGCAAACAGCAGTGCTGCAGCGGCGCCAATACCGCTGCTGGCGCCGGTAATGATGAGTGTCTTGCTATTCAGTTCCATGATCATCTCCTTAATGGCTGTGCGGAAACGACTAGAAAACTGGAAGGACCAAGGGCGACCCGTTTCCTGCGCCTGCCATTGCGTCGTGTTCGAAACCGCAAGAAACGGGTCAAACCGCAGCCGGACTGGTTGCCGAACCAAAGCAAGCCGCAGATTTTCCGAAACTGGCCCTAAGTCCAGATTGCACCGCGTTTAAGTCCACCCTAAGGTGGCGCGCATGGCCATTTCCGTCGACACCTTTTTCCTAAACCCGGACGCCCAGGGCACTCTGCAGGCGCAGATCCAGGAAATGATTGCCGAGGGCATTCTGTCCGGGCGCTTCAGGGTCGGGGAAAAACTGCCCTCATCGCGCAAACTGGCGGCGCATCTGGGGATCAGCAGGATTACCGTGACGCTGGCCTATACCGAATTGCTGGCCAATGACTACCTCACCTCGCGCGGGCGGTCCGGCTATTTTGTTTCCGACAACGCGCCGGTGCCGCCTTCGTACACGCCGCAGCAGAAGTCCGGCGATGCGATGGATTGGGGCAAAGTTCTGGCGCGCAGCTTTACCGGCGGCGACACCCCGCGAAAACCCCAGGACTGGCGCGAGTACCGCTATCCGTTCATCTACGGGCAGGCCGATGCCTCGCTGTTCGACCATGCCAACTGGCGGCTGTGCGCGCTGCGGGCGCTGGGGCAGAAGGATTTTGCCGCACTGGCGAATGATTACTTCGACCAGGACGATCCGTTGCTGATCGAATATATCGCCCGACACACGCTGCCGCGCCGCGGGATCACTGCCCGGCCGGAGGAAATCCTGATCACGCTGGGTGCCCAGAATGCGCTATGGATCACCTGCCAGCTGCTGTTAAACCGAAGGCGGCGGGCGGCGGTGGAAGATCCAGCCTATTATACTCTGCGCGACCAGGTGGTACAGACCCGCTGCCAGGTGGATTGCATTCCGGTCGATGAGGGCGGTTTGCCGCCAGAACAGATTTCGGAAGACACCGATGTGATCTTCTGCACCCCCAGCCACCAGAGCCCGACGACCTTCACCATGCCGATGGAGCGGCGCAAACAGCTGCTAAGGCGGGCCAGTGAGATCGATGCGGTCATTGTCGAGGATGACTACGAGTTCGAGATGTCCTTTCTCGGCGCTCCCTCTCCCTCGCTTAAGTCGCTCGATAGCGAGGGGCGGGTGATCTATGCAGGCAGTTTTTCCAAATCGCTTTTTCCCGGGCTGCGGCTAGGGTATTTGGTCGGATCGGAACCGTTTATCCGCCAGGCCAGGGCGCTGCGCGCCAGCGTGCTGCGGCATCCGCCGGGACATGTCCAGCGCACAGTCGCCTATTTCCTGTCGCTGGGACACTACGACGCCCAGATCCGCCGTACCGCCAAGGTGCTGCATGACCGCCGCGCCGTGATCGAGGATGCCATCCGCAAGCACGGCCTCACCATTGCCGGCGTCGGCAATTTCGGCGGCTCTTCTTTGTGGATGCGGGCTCCGGACGGCGTGGATGCCACCACTGTTGCGGAACGGCTGAAAGAGAAAAGCGTCATCATCGAGCCCGGCGCGCCGTTCTTTGGCGCCGAGCACCGCCAGCAGAATTATTACCGGCTCGGCTATTCCTCGATCCCCGCCACAAGGATCGAGGCCGGCCTGGCGTTGATTGCCAAGGCACTGAAGCAGGGTTGAAGCCAGGGTGTTGCAGCTGACTGCGCGGCAAATGATACCAAACGTGTCATTTACCTTCACGCCTGCATTCTTGTGCCCGCATCGCGTGACTGGCTGAAGCTTATGTGAAAATACTGCCCGGTTATTTTCATAGATCCAGTTTTGGACCTACCCGGGCTTGATAACTGGCCCTAACCCGGCCTCCCCCCGCCCCCTAAACCAGAGTCAATTCCCGGCACTGCGCCCGGGGGAATTCCGCGTCTCACCCAGGAGAACCCGCCATGAAAATGACCACCGAAGAAGCCTTTGTCAAAACCCTGCAAATGCACGGCATCGAACACGCCTTTGGCATCATCGGCTCGGCCATGATGCCGATTTCCGATATCTTTGAGCCGGCAGGCATCACCTTCTGGGACTGCGCCCACGAGGGCTCGGGCGGCATGATGGCGGACGGCTACACCCGCGCCACCGGCAAGATGTCGATGATGATTGCACAGAACGGTCCTGGCATCACCAACTTTGTCACCGCTGTGAAAACCGCCTACTGGAACCACACCCCGCTGCTGCTGGTCACCCCGCAGGCCGCGAACAAGACCATGGGTCAGGGCGGTTTCCAGGAAATGGAGCAGATGCGCATGTTTGCCGACTGCGTCTGCTATCAGGAAGAAGTGCGCGACCCGTCCCGCATGGCCGAAGTTCTGAACCGCGTGATCATGCAGGCCAAGCGCAACTCTGCTCCGGCCCAGATCAACGTGCCGCGCGACTACTTCACCCAAGTGATCGACATCGACCTGCCCGCAATTGTCGACTTTGAACTGCCCGCCGGCGGCGCAGAGGCGGTGAGCCAGGCGGCTGAATTGCTGTCGAACGCAAAATTCCCGGTCATCCTGAACGGTGCCGGCGTTGTCATCGGCGGCGCGATCCCCGCGTCCATGGCCCTGGCCGAGCGTCTCGACGCCCCGGTTTGCGTTGGCTACCAGCACAACGACGCCTTCCCCGGCTCGCACCCGCTGTTTGCAGGCCCGCTGGGCTATAACGGTTCCAAGGCTGGAATGGAGCTGATCTCCAAAGCGGACGTTGTGCTGGCACTCGGCACCCGCCTGAACCCGTTCTCGACCCTGCCCGGCTACGGCATCGACTACTGGCCGACCGACGCGAAAATCATCCAGGTTGACATCAACCCGGACCGCATCGGCCTGACCAAGAAAGTCACCGTGGGCATCGTCGGGGACGCAAAATCGGTTGCAAACACCATCCTCGGCCAACTGGCGGACACCGCAGGCGACGCAGGCCGCGAAGAGCGTAAGGCACTGATCTCGCACACCAAGTCTGCCTGGGCCCAGGAACTGTCTTCGATGGACAGCGAGCAGGACGATCCCGGCACCACCTGGAACGAACGCGCCCGCGCTGCCAAGCCTGACTGGCTGTCGCCGCGCCGCGCATGGCGTGCGATCCAGGCCGGCCTGCCGAAAGATGCGATCATCTCTTCGGACATCGGCAACAACTGCGCCATCGGCAACGCCTACCCGTCGTTCGAGGACGGCCGCAAATACCTGGCCCCCGGCCTGTTCGGCCCCTGCGGGTACGGCCTGCCGGCGGTTGTCGGCGCGAAAATCGGCTGCCCGGACGTTCCGGTTGTCGGCTTTTCCGGCGATGGCGCGTTTGGTATCGCAGTGACCGAACTGACCGCAATCGGGCGCGAAGAATGGCCCGCGGTGACACAGGTTGTGTTCCGCAACTACCAATGGGGTGCAGAAAAGCGCAATTCCACCCTGTGGTTCGATGACAACTTCGTCGGCACCGAGCTGGACACTCAGGTGTCTTATGCCGGTATCGCCAATGCCTGCGGCCTGAAAGGCGTTGTAGCCCGCACCATGGACGAACTTACCGAGGCGCTGCGCCAGGCCTGTGAAGACCAGAAGAAGGGCATCACCACCCTGATCGAAGCGATGATCAACCAGGAACTGGGTGAGCCTTTCCGCCGTGACGCAATGAAGAAACCTGTCGCCGTTGCTGGCATCAGCAAAGACGACATGCGTCCGCAGCAGGTCTGAACCTGATGCCCCTGCCCTTTGACCTTTCAATGGGCCAGGGGGCCTATTTGGCCGCCGCGTTATTCGCGGCGGCCTTGATCCGCGGCTTTTCCGGCTTCGGGTTTTCTGCGATCTTCATCATTCTGGCAGCGCTGACCACCAATCCGCTGCCGCTGATCCCGGTAGTGTTTTCCTGCGAAATCGCCATGACCGCCTTCCAGGCGCACGGCATCCGCCCGCATATCGACTGGCGCCGCGCCTTCGCCCTGCTGGCAGGTGCCGCGGTTGCCACGGTTCCCGCCATCGCCATCATGGCCCGGCTGGGAGAGTATGAGGCGAGGCTGGCGATCTCATGCCTGATCCTGGCCTTGAGCCTGGTTCTGCTGAGCGGCTGGCAGCTGGAACGCCCGGTCGGGCGCAACGGAACTGTAGGTGTCGGTGCCATTGCGGGCATCGCCAACAGCGCCGGTGTCGGCGGCCTGCCTGTCGCAGCCTTCCTGACGGCACAGCCGGTTCCGCCGGCAGTGTTCCGCGCCACGATGATCGTGTTTCTGACCGGCATCGACCTGATGGCGCTGCCGGTAATGGCCGCAAATGGATTGGTGGGTCCGCAAACGCTGACCGGCATTCTGCTGGCCTTTCCCATTCTGGGCCTCGGCATCTGGGCCGGGTCCCGCAGTTTTAAAGCGGTCTCGCACAGACTGTTCCGCCGTGCGGTGGTGCTGATGCTGACTGCCTTTTCGCTGATCAATATCGCGCGGCTGGCGTTCTGAACGCCCCCTGCCCCGAACCGCTGCTACAGGACCAATGCCAGTGACCAAGACACTTTCACCCCTTGAACTGCTGCAGGCCGAAGCTCCGGCTGCCCGTCCCGTTGTCGCACTCAGCGAAGGCACCGACCCCCGCGTCGTGGCGGGTGCCCTCGCCGCGCATCAGGCCGGTATCGCCGATGTGATCCTGATTGGTCCGCAGGCAGAAGTCGAAGCCGCGCTGCAGGCCGAAGGCGCCAGCGCCGGCGATGGCGTGGCAGTCCACGACCCGGCCGCATCCGGGCTGACCGAAACCTTTGCCGCCGAATACCACAGCCTGCGCATGCACAAGGGGGTTGACGAGACCGAAGCCCGTGCAGCTGCCGAAACCCCGCTGGTTTACGCCGCCATGCTGGTTCGGCTGGGCCATGCCACCGGCACCGTTGGCGGCGCAGTCCACACCACCGGCGATGTGGTGCGCAGCGCCATTCAGGTGATCGGCATGGCGCCGGATGCGGGTATGGTCTCTTCCTTCTTCCTGATGTACCCGCCCGAAGGCGCCCCGGATGGCGCCCGCGCAATGCTTTACTCCGACTGCGGCCTGGTGATTGATCCGAAACCTGCCGAGATGGTCTCGATCGCTGCAGCTTCGGCTCAATCGGCCCAGGCCCTGCTGCGGGCGGATCCGAAACTGGCTTTCCTCAGCTTTTCCACCAAAGGCAGCGCCAAACATCCGGCCGTGGACAAGGTGACTGAGGCGCTGAGCCTGTTCCAGGACGCCCACCCGGAACTGCCTGCAGATGGAGAACTGCAATTCGACGCCGCCTTTGTGCCCTCAGTCGGAACGCGCAAATCGCCCGGCTCCAGCGTTGCGGGCCAGGCCAATGTTATGATCTTCCCCAATCTGGATGCCGGCAACATCGGCTATAAGATCACCCAGCGGCTGGGCGGTTATTCCGCCATCGGCCCGGTGCTGCAGGGGCTGGCCAAACCCGCCAATGATCTATCCCGCGGCTGCAGCGCCGAAGACGTCACCCAGATTATCGCCGTCACCATCCTGCAGGCCGCAGGCGCATCAGGTCCGGATATTTGAACCACCGTCCCAAAAATCCGAACCCATACAGAACAGTATTCCCAAATTAGGGCCTTCCGTCATACGGTCGCCCGACACACCCAACAGGACCCGCCCATGACCCATCAGCAGCCAATCCTGAACACGTCGCCCAAGGTCTCGGACGAGATCCGGCAGACCACCTGTTACATGTGCGCCTGCCGCTGCGGCATCAATGTGCATATGAAAGACGGCAAGGTTGCCTATATCGAGGGCAACCGCGACCACCCGGTGAACAAGGGCGTGCTCTGCGCCAAAGGGTCGGCCGGCATCATGCAGGTCAACGCGCCATCGCGGCTGAAGGCACCAATGATCCGCACTGGCCCGCGCGGCTCGGGTCAGTACAAAGAAATCTCCTGGGACGAGGCGCTGGCGATTGCAGTGGGCTGGCTGGAACCGGTCCGCCACGAATCCCCCGAACAGCTGGCGTTTTTCACCGGCCGCGACCAGTCGCAAAGCTTCACCAGCTTCTGGGCGCAAAGCTTCGGCACCCCGAACTATGCCGCGCACGGCGGGTTTTGCTCGGTCAACATGGCGACGGCGGGCATCTACACTATGGGCGGCGCATTTTGGGAATTCGGCCAGCCCGACTGGGACCACACCAAGCTGTTCATGCTGTTCGGCGTGGCCGAAGACCATGATTCCAACCCGATCAAGATGGGTCTGGGCAAGATCAAGAAGCGCGGCGCCCGGGTGATCGGCGTGAACCCGATCCGGTCCGGCTATAATGCGATTGCGGATGACTGGGTCGGCATCACACCGGGCACCGACGGGCTATTCATTCTGTCGATGATCCATGTACTGATGAAGGCCGGCAAGATCGACCTCGACTACCTTAGCCGCTACACTAACGCGCCAGTGCTGGTGAACGCCTCCGAAGGACCGGACAACGGCCTGTTCCTGCGCGATGAGGACGGCAAGATGCTGGTCATCGACCGCACCACCGGCAAGCTGACCCCGTTCGACCAGCCCGGTGTGCGGCCCGACCTTTCGGCGGTCTATGAGAAGGACGGCGTCACCCACCGCCCGGTATTCCACCAGATGGCGGAGCGCTATCTGGCCGATGAATACGCGCCCGAGGCCATCGCAGACAAATGCGGTATCCCGGCCAAGCGCATCCGCGCCATTGCGGGTGAGCTGGCCCGCGTCGCCTTTGACGAGGCGTTTGAGCTGGACGTCGAATGGACCGACTTCCGCGGTGAACGGCACACCAAAATGACCGGCCGCCCGGTCTCGATGCACTCGATGCGCGGTGTGTCAGCGCATGCCAACGGCTTCCAGACCTGCCGCGCGCTGCATGTGCTGCAAATCATCCTTGGCACGGTCGAGGTCCCCGGCGGCTTCCGCTTCAAGCCGCCCTACCCCAAACCTGTTGAGGCGCACCCGACCCCGCACTGCAAGGCCACGCCCGACACCCCGCTTGACGGCCCGCACTTGGGCTTTGTGCGCGGTCCTGAGCATCTGGCGCTGAAGGAAGACGGCAGCCCCGCCCGGATCGACAAGGCGTTCACCTGGGAAAACCCGATGTCGGCGCATGGCCTCATGCATATGGTGATCTCCAACGCGCATGCGGGCGACCCTTACAAGATCGACACGCTGTTCATGTATATGGCCAACATGTCGTGGAACTCTTCCATGAACACCAAAGGTGTGATGGAGATGCTGACCGACAAGGATGAGAACGGCAATTACAAGATCCCGCATATCATCTATTCAGACGCCTATTCGTCGGAGATGGTGGCCTTTGCCGACCTGATCCTGCCGGACACCACCTATCTGGAGCGCCACGACTGCATCTCGCTGCTGGACCGTCCGATCTGCGAGGCGGATGCCGCGGCGGATGCCATCCGCTGGCCGGTGATTGAGCCGGACCGCGACGTGCGCGGCTTCCAAACGGTACTGATCCAGCTCGCCAACCGGATGAAGCTGCCGAACTTCACCAACGAGGACCGAACCGCCAAGTGGAAGGATTATGCCGACTACATCGTCAACCACGAGCGCAAGCCGGGCATCGGCCCGCTGTCCGGTTTCCGCGGTGAAGACGGCAGCAAAACCGGCCGGGGCGAAGTGAACCCCGAGCAGCTGAATCAGTACATCGAAAACGGCGGTTTCCATGTGGCCCACATCCCCGAGGAGGCAGGGTACTACAAACCCTGGAACACCGCCTATCAGGACTGGGCGGTGGGCATGGGGATCTATGACAGCCCGCAGCCCTATCTGTTCCAGCTATATGTCGAGCCGATGCGCAAGTTCCAGCTGGCCGCCGAAGGCCATGGCGACCGTCAGCCGCCGGAGCATCTGCGCCAGCGGGTAAAAGACGTGATGGACCCGCTGCCGATCTGGTACGAGACCGACCAGCAGGGCAACGAGGGCTTCACCGTCAACGCGCTGACCCAGCGCCCGATGGCAATGTACCACTCCTGGGGCACCCAGAACGCCTGGCTGCGCCAGCTGCACGGCCGCAATCCGCTGTATGTTCCGACCAAGCTGATGCAAGAGAACGGGCTGCAGGACGGCGACTGGGCCAAGGTCTCCTCGCCGCATGGTGAAATCACTGTGCCGGTGATGGAAATGGCAGCGCTCAATGAAAACACCGTCTGGACCTGGAACGCGATCGGCAAGCGCAAGGGCGCCTGGGCGCTGGAAGAGGACGCGCCGGAAGCCACCAAAGGCTTCCTGCTCAATCATCTGATCCACGAGCTCTTGCCGCCCAAGGGAGACGGCATGCGGTGGGCCAACTCGGATCCGATCACCGGCCAGGCGGCCTGGTTCGACCTGAAAGTCAAAATCGAAAAGGCTGCCGACCCGGCAGACCTGCAGGAAAGCCAGCCGGCCTTCCCTGCTCAGGAGTCGCCCGTTGGCACCGGCCCGAAAGAACTGAAGTGGAAAGTAGGCAAATGACGGGCGCAATTTTCTTCGAAGAAAATTGCCGGGAAAATTCGAATTTTCTCGGCTCCGCAAACCGCACACGGAGTACGCAATGACTGAGCTTCCCGCCAAGACCGACCGCAAGATGGGCCTGGTCATCGACCTGGACACCTGCGTCGGCTGCCATGCCTGTGTGATTTCCTGCAAAGGCTGGAACACCGAAAACTATGGTGCCCCCTTGTCGGACCAAGACCCTTATGGCAGCGACCCTTCGGGCACCTTCCTGAACCGGGTGCATTCCTATGAGGTGAAGCCAACACCCTGCAGCAGCCAGCCGGACCCGGCGGCGCAGCTGATCCATTTCCCCAAGTCCTGCCTGCACTGCGAGGACGCGCCTTGCGTCACCGTCTGCCCGACCGGCGCCAGCTACAAGCGGGTCGAGGACGGCATCGTGCTGGTGAACGAGGATCACTGCATCGGCTGCGGCTTGTGTGCCTGGTCCTGCCCTTACGGCGCCCGCGAGCTGGACCTGGCAGCAGGCGTGATGAAGAAATGCACGCTCTGTGTGGACCGGATATACAACGAGAACCTGCCGGAGGTGGACCGCGTCCCGTCCTGCGTGCGGACCTGCCCGGCAGGCGCGCGCCATTTCGGTGATCTGGGCGATCCGGACAGCGATGTCTCCAAGCTGGTAGCGGAGCGCGGCGGCATCGACCTGATGCCGGAGATGGGCACCAAGCCGGTGAACAAATACCTGCCGCCCCGGCCCAAAGACACGATTGAAGACGAGATCGACATCCTCGCCCCGTTGCTGGCTCCGATCGCTGAAGAGCCCCAGGGTTTCCTAGGCTGGCTGGACAAGGCGCTCGACAAAATTCCGGGGCAATCCTCGGGCACTTCTTCAGGAGGCGCGAACTGATGCATCCCGCACCATCCGTCATCATCTTCACCACCCTGTCGGGTCTTGGCTTTGGCCTGCTGACATTCCTCGGCCTCGGCCAGCCCGCGGTGACCGGCACCGTGGCCTTTGTCTTCTACACCATTGCCTTTGGCCTGGCCTGCGGCGGACTGCTGGCCTCGACCTTTCACCTCGGCCGCCCGGAACGCGCCTGGCGCGCTTTCACCCAGTGGAAGACCAGCTGGCTTAGCCGCGAGGGCATCTGCGCCGTTGGTGCCCTGCTTGTGATGGGTCTATATGCGCTTGGCGCCGTGTTCATGGACAGCCACTGGACGCTGCTGGGCTGGGTCGGCACCGCTCTCAGCCTTGCCACCGTCTTCACCACTTCGATGATCTACACCCAGCTTAAAACCATCCCGCGCTGGAATATGGAGCTGACCCCGGTAATGTTCCTGTCTTTCAGCCTGGCAGGCGGCGCGCTGCTGGCCGGGGCCGAGGCCGTGGCACCCTGGCTGCTGGCCATCGCAGGTGCTGTGCAGCTGGCCTATTGGGCCAAGGGCGACCGCGCACTGGAGGCCTCCGGCACCGACATCGGCACCGCCACCGGCCTGGGTGAGCGCGGCGCGGTACGTGCCTTTGAACCACCGCACACCGGGTCGAACTACCTGTTGCGAGAATTTGTGCATGTGGTGGGCCGCAAACACGCCCAGAAGCTGCGGATGATTGCGTTTGCGCTGGGTTTTGCCCTGCCGCTGCTGCTGATCCTGACCCCGGTTCAGGGCGTTGTGATCAAACATCTTTTTGCAGCCCTTGCCGTTATTTCGCACATCGCAGGCATCGCCGCATCGCGCTGGCTGTTCTTTGCACAGGCCGAACATGTGGTCGGCCTCTACTACGGCAAACGCTGACAAGTTCCGGGGCGCCCATTGCGGCGCCCCGATTTATTTTATGTATTTTTCCGGCGGCATGTCACAAACGCCCCTGCTGCCTCGTCCTGTTCCTGAAGCCATCTGAAAAGGAACAGAAAGATGACCCAGCGCCTCGACTACTTCGCCACTGCCCCGGACTTGTTTCAGCCGATGCTGGCGCTTGAAGCCACGCTCAAAGACAGCGGGCTGGAACACAGCCTGATTGAATTGGTGAAGCTTCGGGCCTCGCAGATCAACGGCTGCGCGTACTGTATTCACATGCACTCGCATGATATGCGCGCGAACGGTGAGAGCGAAGACCGGATGCATCTTCTGAATGCCTGGCGGGAGTCCTCGCTCTATTCCGCACGGGAACAGGCCGCGCTGGCCTGGACTGAGGCTCTCACCAAAATCGAGGCCACCGCCGCGCCGGACGCGGATTTTGACCGGATCGCACAGCAGTTTTCCCCGCGGGAACAGGCGGCCCTGACATTGGTGATCTCGACCATCAACGCCTGGAACCGGATTGCAATCGGCTTCCGCACCCCGCATCCTGCCCCGCAGGAGGCAAGTGCCGCGTGATTGCAAACCCCAGATCAGACGACGCCGATGCGTTTCTGAAGGCGCGGCCGCGACTGTTCGCGGCCGCCTACCGGATGCTGGGCAGTGTGAGCGACGCCGAGGACATCCTGCAGGACGCCTACCTGCGCTGGCAGGCAGCCCCGCCTGCGCAAGTGCAGGATCCGACCGGCTATCTGATTCGGGTCACCACCCGTCTGTGCCTGGACCAGCTGAAATCGGCCCGCGCCCGGCGCGAAACCTACCCCGGCGAATGGCTGCCCGAACCGGTTCTGACAGAAGACGCGACCGAGCTTTTAGATCACGATGTCACCGTTGCCCTGCTGCTGGCACTGGAACGTTTGTCGCCGCTGGAACGTGCTGCCTTCCTGCTGCACGATATCTTTGAGGGCGCCTATGAAGACATCGCCGCCGCCCTGAACCGCTCCCCCGAGGCCTGCCGTCAATTGGCCGCACGGGCGCGGCGCAAGGTGCAGCAGCTGCCCCCAAAGGAACCGGAACGACCGGAACAGGGCCAGGAAATGGCCAAGGCCTTCTTCCGCGCCTCCCGCACCGGGGACATGGCCTCCTTAACCCGGATGCTGACGCAGGACGTCCGGCTGATCTCTGATGGCGGCGGCAAGGCCATGGCCGCGCTCAACCCGATCTACGGTCGGGAGAAGGTGCAGCGCCTTATTGAAGGCATTGCTCGCAAGTTCGATCAGGCCGCTCCTGACCGCTGGCGGTTTTGCCAATTGAACGGCCTGCCTGCCATCCTGCATCGGGCAAAGGACGGTATCCTGCAAGCCACGTCCCTGGAAATCCAGGCGGGCCGGATTGCTCGCATTTACGTGACCCGCAATCCCGACAAGACACGGCATCTGGCGGGCGCACTGGATTGAAACGGGCCGGGAGGGGCGCTGCGGGGCAATTCATCCGGGTGTAATGAACACCAGAAAGAAGCAAACAGGGCGGCGCTCCATCGGAGGCCGCCCTTGATTTTGCAACAGTGTTTCGAGGTTTACAGCAGGCCGGCGTGCCCCATGGCGGCGTCGATGGCAGCCTTGGTGCTGTCTTCCAGCGTCGTCAGCGGCGAGCGGACCTCTTCGCTGCACATGCCGAGTTTCGACAGGCCGTATTTGGCACCGGCCAGGCCCGGCTCGATGAAGATTGCCTCGTGCAGCGGCATCAGTTTGTCCTGATAGGCGAGCGCCGAAGCATAGTCGCCTGCGAGGGTTGCGGCCTGGAATTCGGCGCAGAGCTTGGGCGCCACATTGGCTGTTACCGAGATGCAGCCGACGCCGCCATGGGCGTTGAAACCCAGCGCGGTGGCGTCTTCACCGGACAGCTGCACGAAGTCCGCACCGCAGGAGGCACGCTGCTGGCTGACACGGGCCAGATCGCCGGTGGCATCCTTGACACCGACAATGCGCGGCAGCTTGGCCAGTTCGCCCATGGTGGCCGGGGTCATGTCGACAACCGAGCGGCCCGGGATGTTGTAGATGATGATCGGCAGATCAGCGCAGTCATGGGCTGCGATAAAATGCTGCAGCATCCCGCGCTGGGTCGGCTTGTTGTAATAGGGGGTCACAACCAGCGCCGCATCGGCACCGACCTTCTTGGCAAACTCGACGAAACGAATCATCTCGACGGTGTTGTTGGAGCCCGCACCGGCAATCACCGGTACCCGGCCGGCTGCCGCCTTGACCGTTTCCGCGATGACCAGCTCGTGTTCCTCATGGCTGAGCGTCGGGCTTTCACCGGTGGTGCCGACCGGCACCAGGCCGGTGGAACCTTCGGCAATCTGCCATTCCACCAAGCGTTTGAGCGCATCCAGATCCAGCTCGCCGTTCGAAAACGGGGTGACGAGTGCTGGCATAGAGCCTTTGAACATGGGCACGCTCCCTTTGCTGCAGGTGCAGGCGGCAATCCGCCGCCGTCAAGATATAGAATGCCGGGGATTTAAGTTGCTACCGGCACGCCAATGAGTAACGTTCAAGCCTCTATCCCCGGACTGCTGGAAAATGCAAGAGATGACACGCATCCTGGCCCTTATTCTGCTTATCTCGGCGGCCCTGCACGGGTCGCCTGCCTTGGCGCGCGGCCTCGGGCCAGCCCTGGATCTGATGCGGGCAGAGAAATGGGACCTGGCCGCCCGCGAAGCCGGGCAGCGGCATAGCACCGCCCGCGATATTATCGAATGGCACCGGCTGCGGGCCGGTCTGGGCTCTGCCCGCGACGTGATGGCGTTTCTGGAGCGGCGGGGGGATTGGCCCGGTCTCGCCTATCTGCGGCGCCAAAACGAGGATGCCATTGCCGCAACCGGCCGCGATACCATTCTGGCCTTTTACGCGGATGAACGCCCGCAGACCGCCGAAGGCGCGTTGAGCCTGGGCAAGGCGCTGATTGCGGCCGGGCGGCGCGGTGATGGCGAGGCGGAGATCGTGCTCGCCTGGCGCACCAAGGCCATGGGCAGCACCATCCAGAGCGCGTTCCTGCGCGATTTCGCCAAACTGCTGAAACCGCATCACACCGCCCGGCTGGACCGGCTCTTGTGGGAGAATCATCTGGTCAGCTCCAAGCGGATGCTGGCGCTGGTACCCGAGGCAGAACGCAAGCTGGCGGAGGCGCGCATCGCCCTGCAAGAACGCGCGCCCGGAGTGGATGCCAAGATCGAAGCCGTGCCGGACCGGTTGAAAGGATCCGCCGGCCTTGCCTATGACCGGTTTGCCTGGCGCGACCGCAAGCGGCTGCAGGATAGTGCCATTCAGATGCTGATGGAGCGCAGCACCAGTGCCGAAAAACTGGGCGAGCCCGCCAAGTGGCTGCGCCGCCGCCGCGATTTGGCACGGCAGGTCATGCGGGACCAGGATTACGAGCGCGCCTATCAGCTGGCCGCCTATCATTTCTCCTCGCCCGAAGACGGGTATGGCTATTCCGACTGCGAATGGCTGGCTGGCTATATCGCGCTGCAGAAGCTGCACGACCCGGAGCTGGCGGCGGTGCATTTCCAGCGCTTCCTGGCCTCGGTCGAGACCCCGATTTCGATCGGCCGCGGCGGCTATTGGCTGGGCCGCGCCTATGCGGCGATGGGTCAGCCGGACAAGGCGCATGCGGCCTATGCCAGGGGCGCGGAATATCAAACCTCTTTCTATGGGCTGCTGGCGGCCGAACAACTGGGCCGGCCGTTTGATCCGGCGCTGGTGAAACCGGCTGAATTGCCGGACTGGCGCCAGGCCGCCTTCGCCAGATCCTCCGTCACCGAGGCCGGTCTGCTGTTGCTTAAGGCCGGTGATCTTGCACTGGCCGAGCGGTTCCTGACGCATCTGGTTGAATCTCTGCCGCCGGTGCAGGCGCGCCAGCTGGGTCAGATGGCGGTGGAGCTGAACCAACCGCATCTGGCAGTGATGATCTCCAAACGCGCCGCCCGCGGCGGGGTGGAGCTGGAAGGCGCCTATTACCCCTTGCACCCGGTGGCGCAACGGCAATTGCCGATGGCCGAGGAAATGACCCTGGCTATCGCCCGGCGCGAAAGCGAATTCGACCCGGCGGTGATCAGCCATGCCGGCGCGCGCGGGCTGATGCAGGTGATGCCAGCCACAGCCGAACTGGTCGCCACCGAACTGGGCATTCTGGCCGGGCACAAGACCTCCCGACTGACCGCGGAATGGGACTATAACGCCAAGCTGGGAGCCAATTACCTGGCCGGGCTGGCCGGCAGGTTCCGCGGCAATGTGGTGATGATGGCGGCAGGCTATAATGCCGGACCGCACCGGCCCACGGCTTGGATGCAACGCTACGGCGATCCGCGCGACGGCAGCCCGGATATCGTCGACTGGATCGAGCACATCCCGTTCAACGAGACCCGCAACTACGTGATGCGGGTCACCGAGAGCCTGCCGGTCTACCGGGCGCGGCTGGGCAAGGCACCGCTGCCCGTCCCGTTCTCGCAGGAACTGCGCGGCTCAACCCTTCACGCGTTCGCGCCATAGGGTGAACAGGCCGGCCGCAATGATGATGCCGGCGCCGATGGCGACATTGTTGCGGACCACCTCGCCGAACACCGCCATGCCCAGCATCGCCGTCCAGATCAGGTGAAAATAGGCAAAGGGCTGCACAGCGCTGGCCTCGGCCATCTCGTAGCACTTGATCAGCAGCCAATGGCCGGTCACACCGGACACGCACAACAGCGCCATCCAGAACCAGTCGGTCTGGCTCATCGGTTCCCAGTACCAGATGCCGATGGCAGTCATGAAGACCATGCCGGCAACCCCGGTCCAGAAGAAACTGGTGGCGGTGCTGTCCTGACGCGCCGCATAGCGGGTGACCAGCCCGTAGACGGCAAACATCAGCGCCGAGATAAACGGGATGATTGCTGCCGGGTTGAACACACCCATGCCCGGCTGCAGGATGATCAGCACGCCGATCAAGCCGACGCCGATCGCCGCCCAGCGCCGCCAGCCGACGCTTTCGCCAAGCACCGGCCCGCTGAGGGCCGCCACCAGCAGCGGATAACAGATGAACACCGCCTGGCTCTCAATCAGGCCCAGCACGGTGAAGCCGTAAACGGCCACGCAGATTTCACCGACCAGCAGCACACCGCGGAATATCTGCAGCCATAGCTGATCGGTCCGCGCCGCAGCCCGGATGCCGCCCGGTGCGCGCGCCGCCAGGAACATCACAAAGGCGGCAAAGAACCAGTAGCGCACCATCACCACCATGTAGGTGTTGTAGGTGCCCGCCAGATGGCGCGAGATACCATCCTGCAATGCAAAGACAACCGTCGCGGCAATCATCAGAAGAATGCCCAGCGGCACATTGTTGATCTGGGCCCGGGCCGGGGCTGCCTGTGTCATGGCTTCACTGCCTTTGTCATATGCCGCTTGCGCCCGTAGCCGGGGATGCGGGTTACCTCAAATCCTGCTGCCTCCAGCCCGCGGCGCACAAAACCTGCCGCTGTGTAAGTCGCCGCCGAGCCGCCCGCTGCGGTATGCACCGCAACCTCGCCCATCAGTGCTTCCTCCCACAACTCGGGGTTTTTGGCCGGAGAGAATCCGTCCAGAAACCAGGCATCCGCCTGCCCTGTCCACTCCGGCAGCGACACGCGCGCGTCGCCGGCAATCACCTCCAGTTGCAGGCTGCCCAGATCGCAGGTGCCGCTGCCCTGCCATTTCCCCAGAAACCGTTCTGCCCAGGGGGCAACCGCAGGGAAGGCCTCCAGCGCCTTGGCCATATCGGCGGGAGCCATTGGAAAGGCCTCGAAACTGGTGAACCGCAACGGCCCCGCCTGCCCTGCTGCCTCCCAGGCGCGCCAGGCGGCCAGCATGTTCAAGCCGGTGCCAAAGCCCAGCTCGGCGATACGGAAGCCAGACGAAAACCGCACCGGCAGATCGTTTCCGGCCAAGAAGACATGCTCCGTCTCCGCCAGCCCGTCCTGAATTGAAAAATAGGGATCATCGAACTGATCCGACACCGGCACGGTGCCATCGCGCCAGCTGAGGCGGGCCTGCTGGTCTGCCATGCTATAATCCCCTAAGTGGTTGTCCGGAACGGCGCGACACTGGCGAAAGGATCCGCAAATGGCAATGGCAGATGTAACGGTGCGCGGGGCTGGGATTTTCGGCCTGTCAATCGCCTGGATATGCGCGCGGCGCGGCGCAAGGGTGCAAGTGGTGGACCCGTTCGGCGCCGGTGCCGGCTCCAGCGGCGGCCTGGTCGGCGCGCTCGCCCCGCATGTGCCGGAGAACTGGAACCCCAAGAAACAGTTCCAGCTTGAAAGCCTGCTGATGGCCGGAAGTTTCTGGGCCGGGGTCGAAGCCACCGGCGGCGTTTCCGCGGGCTATGGCCGCACAGGACGGCTGCAGCCCATCAATGACGCGCGCATGCTGGAACTTGCCCGGCAGCGCGAAGTGACGGCCCGCGAGTTGTGGAAGGACACAGCCGAATGGACTGTCTGCAAGGCGGACAGCCTGGGGCCTTGGGTGCCGCCCAGCACAACGGGCTATATCATCCACGACACTCTCAGCGCCCGGATGCACCCACGCCGCGCCTGCGCGGCGCTGGTCTCTGCCCTGGCAGTTATGGGGATCGAAGTGCAGCCGGAAGCCCCCGATCAGGGCAAGGTGGTCCATGCCAAAGGCTACGCCGGCCTGTTGGAGCTGAACGCGGCGTTTGGCAAAACTGTGGGCGGCGGCGTCAAGGGCCAGGCCGCGCTCCTGCGTTTTCACGAGGGCGCGGTGCCGCAGCTTTACGCCGACAGCCTGCATATCATCCCGCACGCAGACGGCACCTTGGCCATCGGTTCCACCAGCGAGCGCGAATTCGAGGACGGCAAGGCCACCGACGCACAGCTTGACGATATCGTTGACCGCGCCCGCACCGCGGTGCCGGTGCTGCACGGCGCCGAAGTGATCGAACGATGGGCCGGCGTGCGCCCCCGCGCCAAATCCCGCGCCCCGATGCTGGGAGCCTGGCCAGACCGTGACGGCCATTTCATCGCCAACGGCGGTTTCAAGATCGGCTTTGGCATGGCCCCGAAGGCGGCCCATGTGATGGCGGACATGCTGCTCGACGGCATGGACAGCATCCCCGAAGGGTTCCGCGTGGAAGACAACCTCTGAACCGCGCACCGACCCGCCCAAGCGACTGATTTGCCCTCGTCGGGCAGCTTGCGGCGCTGGCGCAGGCTCAGCGGCAGATTTCGGCCCGCAATTTCTGCATCAGCTTAGTCAGAGTCGCCTCGTATTGCGCGCTTATCAGCCGGCCGGCTTCATCGAACTCCTTGCTGGACCCGGCCAGATGCACCCCCGGACCGGACAATACCTGCGGCTGGAACGGCACCAGAAAGCCGCGCAGCAACGCCTGCGCCTGCTCGCCCCCCGCCCGTCCTGCCGCCGCCGACATCACCGCCACAGGTTTGTCCGCCCAGGGGTTGCCTTCGGTGCGGCTCACCCAGTCGAGCGCATTTTTCAGAACGCCGGACGGGCCTTTGTTGTATTCCGGGGTAGAGATCACCACCGCATCCGCCGCCGCAATCTGATCTGACAGCTTTTGCACTGCGGGCGGGATACCCTCCGACGCCTCCGAATCGCCGTCGTAAAGCGGCAGGTTCAGGTCCGCCTCAATTACCGAGGCAGGCCCGAACACCCGGACCGCCTCTGCCAGCAGCTTGCGGTTGGTGGCCTCGCGGCGCAGCGAGCCGGAAATGGTGATCAATACGGGTTCAGCCATTGGGGGTTTTCCTTCTGTTTGCAAATCTGTCGCGCCCATCATGTATGAAGCGGCCCGTGCCGGGAAACAGCAATTGCCGCGCAGGCAATGTGCAGCGTGTCGCGAACCGGAGCGGGTGCGCGCACGAGAACAGCCCGCCCCATTAGGGGACGGGCTGCACATTCTGCATCCAGGTACCGGTTCAGGCGGCCTGCGGGATCACCACCACCTCAACCCGCCGGTTGCGGGCCTTGCCCTCAGGGGTCAGGTTCGAGGCCACCGGCTGCGCCTCGCCGCGGCCGATGATGCGCATGCGGTGATAGGGCACACCGCCGGCCTGGATCTGGCTGGCCACCGCATTGGCGCGGCGCTCGGAAAGGCCCTGGTTATAGCCGGCATCGCCATCGCTGTCGGTATGGCCGATCACCTGGATGGTGCTGTTGGGATAGCGCACCAGGCTGTCGGCGACACGGCGCAGGTCGCCCTGCACGGCCGGCGCCACTGCGGCACTGTCGGTGGCGAAGGTCAGATCGTTCGGAAAGGACAGAATCAGCCGGTCACCGGTGTTGACGATGGTAATGCCGTCATTGGCCAGGGTCTGGCGCAGCTCGCGCTCCTGCGCGTCCAGCTGGTTGCCGATCACCCCGCCGGCGGTTGCCCCGACCAGCGCGCCGGTCACAGCCCCCAATCCCCGGTCCGAGTCATTGGCGATGGCGCCGACGCCAGCGCCGATAATGCCGCCAAGGACCGCGCCTTTCTGAGTTTTGCTGCCCGGCGTGCCGATGGTAGCCGGATCGGTGCAGGCACCAAGGCCCAGTGCTGCGGCAACAATACCTGCCGTGGTGAGTTTCATCTGCATCATCAAATTGCCTTCTGTTTTCTCAGGTCCGGGCAACGCCCGGCATTCTGCAGGAATATCGGGATGCCGCGCCGCCATCTCAAGGCAGGATCACCCTGCATGGGCGAAATACCGCGCAAAATCCGCCTGAACTCCCCCTCAGGGCGCAAAAGCAAAGTCCCAGCCTTCCTGCTCCATCCACAGTTTGCGCAGGGTGCCGGCTTGCGGGGCGAACCCGCCGTCCAGCATCTCTGCCGCGAACATCCGGTCCGTGCGGAAATGGCGGAAACCGCCGCGCAGCTCGCACCAGGCCGCCAGCATCGTGCATTCGATGTGATAGATCAGCGCCAGCGGACGCAGGGTGCGGCTGGTCTCGCCGCGTTCCGGGCTGACATAGGTGATCCGCAGCTTGCGGCTGTCCCGAACCGCCTTTCGCAGCAGAGCTTTGGACACACAGCCCAGTTCCGGATCATCCAGCGGCGCGCCCCAGGGCGCCACCTGCAGCCAGTCGGCGGTGGCATGCACGTCCTTGATCTTGTGGCTGACCCGTTCCGCGGCCTTTTGCAAAGAACCGTCACCCGTGCGCATCAGCATCGCCAGGCCGACATGCAGCGCCTCCAGCTCCTCTTCGTCGAAATTCAGCGGCGGCAGGTCATAGCCCTTTCGCAGCATATAACCGATCCCGGCCTCTCCCTCGACCGGGGTGCGCATCGCCTGCAAGGCAGAGATATCGCGGTAGATTGTGCGTTTGGAAACCTCCAGTTTCTCTGCCAGGTCCTCGGCCCGCACCGGGGCTGCGGAGGATCGCAGGATCTGGATGATTTCAAACAAGCGGCCGGTGCGCGGCATGGTCAGGCTCCAGTGACAGTCTGCTGACACCCTAGCACAGTCCGCTGACAACAGGCTGTCAGCAGTGGTCTGTTTTTCTGCACCTCCGAAAAGGAGACACAGCATGCTGACCTATGAATGGATTTCCATGATCACCCTGGGCAAGGACCGCTGGAATACGCAACAGAACCTGCCAAAACCTTATGAGGCGGAACGCGACGCCGCCCGCCAGCGGCACGCAGACCGCGACGCGGCCAAGCCGTCAGGCCCTGGCCTGCTGCAGCGCCTGTTCAGCCGGCAGCGCGCCGATCATGTGCAGCGCGGCCTCGCCTTTTTGCGCAAAGACCGCCTCAGCCAGCGGGCGCAGGGCTGAAGGATCCTCCACGAATTCCGCCTGCGGCCACCGCGCGCGCATATCTGCCATGGCCGGTTCCGCCCCGGTTTCGGCGGCAAATCCCAGCCCGCAGATACCCTTTTCGGTGCCCATCACCAGCGCCAGGCCAAAGGGGCTGTCAAACCAGCCCCAGAAGATCCGCAGGCCATCGCCTTTGCGGGCATATTCGCCGGGGCTCATTGCCTCCCAGCGCAGGAACAGGTCATGCAGCCGGCCGGAGCCCGACAGCCCCACCGCATACGAGGCTTCCAGCGTGGTGAACCGTTCGCGCAGCAGCGCCTTGGCATGGCCCAGCCGCAGATACTGCTGGTAGCGCTTGGGTGAGACACCGACCCAAGCGGAAAACAGCCGCTGGAAATGTGCCGGGCTCATATCCATGCGGGCGGCCAGCTGCTCCAGCGTCAGATCCTCGCCGCCGTCGTCGATCAGCTCTATCGCCCGGCGCATGACGCCGTAATGATAGGTATTTTCCCGCGTTTCGATATTCATCGGCCCAACCTGTTCTGACTTGGTACCAAAGTAAGGCGCGCGCCCCTGGTAAGCGACCCGAAACTTGCGGGTTTCATTCCTTTGCGGGTCAGGGGCCGCCAAGATAGCAGGTGCAATTTCAATTGCTCTTTAAGGTCTGACCTGTACATAAGCGCTGCCATGGCAAAGCAACTCGACTATCATACGCTCCGCGAGATCTTTACGCGTTTCCAGGCAGCTGAGCCCGAACCCAAGGGCGAACTGGAGCATGTCAACGCCTACACGCTGGTGGTGGCGGTGGCGCTGTCGGCGCAGGCAACCGATGCCGGTGTGAACAAGGCCACCCGCGCGCTGTTCAAAATCGCCGACACCCCGCAAAAAATGCTGGATCTGGGCGAGGAACAGCTGATCGAGCATATCAAGACCATCGGCCTGTACCGAAACAAAGCCAAGAACGTGATCAAACTGTCGAAGATCCTGGTAGAGGACTACGGCGGCGAGGTCCCGAATTCCCGCGCTGCCCTGCAATCGCTGCCGGGTGTGGGCCGCAAAACCGCCAATGTTGTCCTCAACATGTGGTGGAAACAGCCTGCGCAGGCGGTGGACACCCATATTTTCCGTGTCGGCAACCGCTCCGGCATTGCCCCGGGCAAGGATGTGGACGCCGTGGAACGCGCGGTCGAAGACAACATTCCGGCAGATTTCCAGCAGCACGCCCATCACTGGCTGATCCTGCACGGCCGCTATCACTGCAAGGCGCGCAAGCCGATGTGCGGCAGCTGCCTGATCCGCGATCTGTGCATGTTCGAGGACAAGAACCTGTGACGTGCAGCGGCATTCCTGCCGTCGGTTTTGCGGCGGCGGCTGGCGTTACCCATCCGGTCTTCCCCCTAGGGATGGCAGGCCGGGCCATTCATTCAGACAAGCCCGCCGGACACTGGCCCGGCGCAACTTCCCCCGAGGAGGACAGTATATGACCAAAACCTATCAGCTTGTCGGCATCGGCAATGCCGTTGTTGATGTGATCGCGCAGTGCGAAGACAGCTTCCTGGCTGACCTGGGCATCGAAAAAGGCATCATGCAGCTGATCGAGCGCGACCGCTGCGAGGATCTCTATGCTGCGATGGGCAACCGGGTGCTGACTCCGGGCGGCTCGGTCGCCAATGCCATCGCCGGCGCCGGCGCGCTGGGGCTCCAGGCCGCCTTCATCGGCCGGGTCCGTGACGATGCACTGGGGAAATTCTATGCCGACGCGATGAACAACGAAAGTGTTGCCTTTGTGAACCCGCCGGTTGCGGATGACGAACTGCCGACCTCGCGTTCGATGATCTTTGTCTCTCCCGACGGCGAGCGGTCGATGAACACCTATCTGGGCATCTCATCTGAGCTGGCGTCGGACGACGTGCCGCAGGACGTCGCCGGCAATGCGCAGATCATGTTTCTGGAAGGCTACCTGTTCGACAAGGATAAGGGCAAGACTGCCTTTCTGGAAGCTGCCCGCGACTGCCGTGAAGGCGGCGGCAAAGTTGGCATTTCGATCTCCGACCCGTTCTGCGTCGAGCGGCACCGGGCTGATTTCCTGAACCTGATCGGCGAAGAGCTGGATTTCGTGATCGGCAACCAGGATGAAATCCGCGCCCTGTTCAAAACCGACGACCTGGAAGCCGCGATGGCCAAGACCGCTGCGATCTGCCCGCTGGTGGTCTGCACACGTTCCGGCGACGGGGTCACCGTGCTGAATGACGGTGTGCGCATCGATGTCCCGGTCGAGGCCATCGTGCCCGTCGATGCCACCGGCGCAGGCGACCAGTTCGCCGCCGGCTTCCTGTTCGGCATGGCGACCGGGCGCAGCATGGAAACCTGCGCGCGGATGGGCTGCATCTGTGCAGGCGAAGTGATCCGCCATATCGGCCCGCGCCCGGAAACCAATGTTCTGCACCTGCTCAAGGAAGCCGGGCTGGCATAATTCCGGCCCGGCACTCCCGCCCGTCACAACACCACCTGACGGTGCAATGTCTCCCGTCGGGGGTGGCGCGGAGCGGCTTTGCCGCTCCGCGCCACCCCCGCCCCGCCGTCCGCAGGACGCAAGGGCACCAGCCTGCGCAACACGCCAGCTTCAGCACCTTTTTCTCAGGCTGGTCAGACTCCTGACGTCAGCTGTCAGCCGCCGCCTGGGCTTTGCTCAAAAGCGCCTTGAAGGTTTTAACCTCCTGCGCCTCCATCCCCTCCAGCAGCCGCGCCTGTGTCTGCACATGCGCGGTTACCGCGCGGTCGATCAGGGCAAGGCCTCCCTCTGTCAGACATACCAGAAAGCTGCGGCTATCCGCGGGGTTCACTTCGCGCTTGACCAGCCCGTCCGCTTCCAGCCGGTCGATCCTGTTGGTCATCGTGCCCGAGGCAACCATCGTTGCCTTCAGCAAATCGCCCGGCGACAACGTGTAAGGATCGCCTGAGCGGCGCAACGTGGCCAGCACATCAAACTTGGCCGCATTCAACCCAAACTCTGCAAAGGTTGCCTGCATCCCGCGCTGATACGCCAAGTACAGCCGCGCCACCCGGCCAATCACGCCCATGGCCGTGACATCAAGGTCCGGCCGCTCCCGTTCCCATTGCTGGGTGATAAAATCCACATGGTCCATACCCCCGGTTTAGAAGATTGCATCTTGACGTCAAGATAAAACCAATTATCTCGATATCAAGATAAGGAGAGACACATGCCCATCCGGACCCTTCTGCTGACGGCGCTGGCGCCTGCCATCTGGGGCAGCAGCTATATCGTAACGACCTCTCTGCTGCCCGGCCATTCGCCGCTGGTAGTGGCCTTGCTGCGGGCGCTGCCTGCAGGGCTCTTGCTGCTGCTGCTGGTGCGCCGGCTGCCGCCGCTCGACTGGCTGCCGCGCCTAGCGGTGCTAGGGGCGCTGAATTTCTCGCTGTTCTGGGTGCTGCTGTTTGTATCCGCGTACCGGCTTCCTGGCGGCGTCGCCGCGACGCTTGGCGCTGTGCAGCCGCTGATTGTGGTGTTCCTGTCGGCACTGCTGCTGAAATCGCAAATCCGCGCCACCGCCGTTGCCGCCGCCCTGCTGAGCATTGCCGGCGTGGCCCTTTTGGTGCTGACCCCTGCGGCCAAACTCGACACATTGGGTGTGCTGGCCGGCCTTGGCGGCGCGCTGTCGATGGCAGGCGGTGTGGTTCTGACCCGGAAATGGCAGCCGCCCGTGCCCCCCTGACCTTTACCGCCTGGCAGCTGACAATGGGCGGGCTGCTGCTGGTGCCGGTCACGCTGTGGATGGTGCCCGAGATCCCCGTCTTCACCGCGGCCAATATCGCCGGGCTGGCTTATATGAGCCTGATCGGCGGCGCGTTGACCTACATCCTGTGGTTCCGCGGCTTGGCCCGGATCGAGCCGTCTCAGGTCTCGCTGCTGGGCGTCCTCAGCCCGCTGTCAGCGGTGATTCTGGGCTGGCTGCTGCTGGGCGAGACCCTGACACCGAACCAGATGCTGGGCGCTGTGCTGGCCCTGTTCAGCCTGAGGCTTGGCCAGTCCCGGCTGCGCCTGCGCGCCAAACGGCACGCAACTTTGGCGGAGTAACCCGGGTCACCGCGGCATAGCAGGCTCACAGGCCGCGCCGCGGTGGCAGTCCAGCACCTGCCGCCGCACTTCAGATGTGTCAGCAAACACAAACCCGCCGCAGGCCCCGGCCCGGATCACCAGCTCCTGCCCGCGCTGTTCAGCAAAGAACACCTGGTCCGCGCCCGGGGCCATGCCGCCGCACCAGGGGCCGAGGCATTCCACCTCAAGCACTGCCTGCACGTTGACACGGCTGGAAAAATATCTGCCGTCCAGCATCTTGCCCGAAAGCTGCGCCGGAATGCGGGTCAGCGGCGGCATGTCATTGGGATTGTCTGCATGTGACCTCGGCAGCAAGCTTTCGTCGAACCGCAGTTCGCCCGCGATGATGTTGTAAACGCTTTCCGACTTCGCGGCCTGCAGATAGGCGTCTGCAGGCCCCCAGGGCAGGCAGCTGAGAGCGGCGGCGGGGCTGGCAGACAGGACAGCCGAAACAACGGCAAACAGGGCAGCGCCGGTCCCGGCGGAGCGGACCGGATTAGACAGCAAGCGTTTCAATAACCGCATCTCATAAATACTCCCTGAATTCATCCACCACCCGCGCATAAACCTCGCGCTTGAACGGCACGATCTTTTCCACCAGCTGCGCAACAGGCTGCCAGCACCAAGCCGAGAATTCCGGATGCTCCGTCTCAATGTCGACCTGCTCATCCGTCCCCAGAAAGCGCATCAGATACCATTTCTGCTCCTGCCCCCGGTACTTGCCGCCCCAGAACTTCGGCACCACGTCATACGGCAGATCATAGGGCAGCCAGCCGTCGGATTCCGCGATGATCTCTACCAGCTCCGCCGCCACGCCGGTTTCTTCCTCCAGCTCGCGCAGAGCTGCTGCACGCGGGTCTTCGCCCGCATCGATTCCGCCCTGCGGCATCTGCCAGGCGTCCTTGTAGCGGTCCTTGCGCTGACCGACAAAGACAGCGCCATCGGCATTGATCAGCATCACCCCGACATTCGGACGGTAAGGCAGCTTGGCAATCTCTTCCGGCGTCATCCGGCTCTCCTCGAAATGCTTTGGCATGGACTTTAGACCGCTTGCCGCGGGGGCACGCAAGGGGGTGACGCGGCGTTTGCACGTGACAAGCTACCCTTCGCCCCTGATCCTAGGGGCAACTGCCAGGGAGAGTTTCAGATGACTGCGTACCCCAACATGCTTGCCCCGCTGGACTTGGGCTTTACCACACTGAAGAACCGGGTGCTGATGGGTTCGATGCACACCGGGCTGGAGGAAACCGGTGATTGGAACCGGGTGGCGGAATTCTATGCCGCCCGCGCCCGCGGCGGTGTGGCGCTGATGGTAACCGGCGGCATCGGCCCGAACCTGGAAGGTTCGGTTCTGCCCGGCGCCTCGATGATGACCTCCGCCACGGACGTTGAGAACCACCGCGTGATCACGGACCGGGTGCATGCGGCGGGCGGCAGGATCGCCATGCAGATCCTGCACGCGGGCCGCTATGCCTATGGGCCCAAGTGCGTCGGCCCAAGCCCGGTGAAATCTCCGATCTCCCCCTTCCCGCCGCATGAGCTGGACGAGGACGGCATCGAAAAGCAGATCGCCGACATCGTCAACGCCGCCCGCCGCGCGCAGGAAGCGGGCTATGACGGGGTCGAGATCATGGGGAGCGAGGGCTATTTCCTCAACCAGTTCCTGGTCACCCGCACCAACAAACGCACCGACCGCTGGGGCGGCTCTTACGAAAACCGGATGCGGCTGCCGATCGAGGTGGTGCGCCGCACCCGCGAGGCTGTGGGCCGCAAATTCATCATCATCTACCGCCTGTCGATGATCGACCTGGTGCCCGAGGGCTCCACCCACGACGAGGTCGTGCAGCTGGCACAGGAGGTCGAGAAGGCAGGCGCGACGATCCTCAACACCGGCATCGGCTGGCACGAGGCGCGCATCCCGACCATCGCAACCTCGGTGCCGCGGGCGGCCTTTGCCTGGGTCACGCAAAAGCTGATGGGCAAGGTCTCGATTCCGATCATCACCTCTAACCGCATCAACACGCCGGAGGTGGCCGAACAGGTGCTGGCCGAGGGCTGCGCCGATATGGTGTCGATGGCACGGCCGATGCTGGCGGATGCGGATTTCGTCGCCAAGGCCGAAGCCGGCCAGGCCAGCCATATCGCCCCCTGCATCGCCTGCAATCAGGCCTGTCTCGACCACACCTTCAGCGGCAAGCTCACTTCCTGCCTGGTCAACCCGCGCGCCTGTCATGAAACGGAACTGGTGATCGAACCCGCCGCCGCGGCCAAAACCGTGGCGATTGTGGGCGCCGGCCCTGCCGGGCTGGCCACCGCGCTGACCGCAGCGCAGCGCGGCCATAAGGTGACCCTGTTCGACCAGGCCGATGAGATCGGCGGCCAGCTCAACATGGCGAAACAGGTGCCGGGCAAGGAAGAATTCTGGGGGCTGGTGGACTGGTACCGCACCATGATCGCCGATGCCGGCGTCACGCTTGCACTGGGGCGCCGGGTGGCGGCGCAGGATCTGACCGGGTTTGACGAGATCGTTGTCGCTACCGGCGTCATCCCGCGCGATCCGGCCATTCCGGGCCAGGACGAGGCCAATGTTCTCAGCTACATTGATGTGCTGTGCCGCAAAAAGCCGGTTGGACAGCGGGTCGCGGTGATCGGCGCTGGCGGCATCGGCTTTGATGTCTCCGAATTCCTGCTGGAAGAGGGCCACAGCCCCGCCACCGATCTGCCCGCCTGGATGAAGGAATGGGGCGTCAGCGATCCTGCAGAGCACCGCGCGGGCCTTGCCCCTGAAGGCCCGCAGCCTGCCGCCCCTGCGCGCCGCGTGACACTCCTGCAGCGCAAGGCGGAGCGTCACGGCAAACGGCTGGGCAAGACCACCGGCTGGATTCACCGCGCCACGCTCAAGATGAAAGAAGTCGAGTTTCTGGGCGGCGTGAACTACGAACGCATCGATGCGGGCGGCCTGCACGTTTCCTTTGGCGAGGCGCGGGAGAATCCCACCTTGGTTGCCGCGGACACCATCGTACTATGCTCCGGCCAAGTCTCCGAACGCCGATTGGCGGATGATCTGGCAGAGCACGGCATCACCGCGCATGTGATCGGCGGCGCCGATGTGGCCGCGGAACTGGACGCCAAACGCGCCATCAACCAGGGCACCCGGCTGGCCGCGGCGCTATAACCGTGCCAGGGCCAGCTCCGGCCCGGCGCAGATTTCTCCAATGAATCTGGCGGCATGGCCGCAACCGCGCTAAGCATGGGGAAACGGATGCATATAAGGCCGCCCCATGCCGATCTCCGCCTACGACCTCTGGGCCGATGGCACCGCCCGCCCCGCCGCGGATCTGGCCGCGACCGGGCCGGGCCGCTACCGCTGGCTGCACTTCGACCTGGCTGACCCGGAGCTGGCCGAATGGTGCAAGACGCAGCTCCCCGGCATCCCGGGCCAGGCGCTGCTGCAAAGCGAAACCCGGCCCCGCTGCGATGTGTTCGAGGACGGTCTGATCCTGAACCTGCGCACGGTGAACCGCAATCCCGGCGCCAAAGCCGCGGAGATGCTGTCGCTCAGGATCTGGGTCACCAGCCGCACCATTGTCACCGTACGGCTGCGCAAGACCTTCGCGCTTGATGCGTTCCGTGCCGAATGCAGCACCGGCCGCGGCCCCGAATCGCCGGGTCAGTTCCTCTACCGCTTGATCAACGGGCTGGCCCTGCACACCCGCGACGTGGTGCTCGAGCTGACCGCCGCGACCGAGGCGCTGGAGGAGATGACCGAGGACGGCACCCTGCCCGCTGCCGAAGCACTCAAGGCACCGCGCCGCAACGTGCTGAAGCTGCACCGCTACCTGGAACCGCAGCGCGAAGCGCTGCTGAACTTGCAGGAATCCGGGGGGGCGCTGTTTTCGGAGGGCGAGCAGCTGCACCTGCGCGAGGCAGTGAACCTGTTCACCTTGGCGGCCGAAACGCTGGAGTCGCTGACCGGGCGGCTGGCGGTGCTGCGCGACCACACCGACGCCGAGCTGGCCCGGCAAATGGGCCGCAACAGCTATGCGCTGTCGGTAGTGGCGGCGCTGTTCCTGCCGCTAGGGTTCCTGACCGGCCTGTTCGGCGTGAATCTTGCCGGCATCCCCGGAGCAGAGTCGCCGCTGGCCTTTCCCATTCTCTGCCTCAGCCTGCTGGGGCTCGGTGCTGGCATGCTGCTGGTGATGCGCTGGCTCAGGCTGCTCTGACCGCTGGATGCCCGCGCCCCTGCCTAGCCGTGCAGTTTGCGGCTGCCGGCCGGTGCCTGACCGCGGTCCTCCATGCCGTAGTCGCGGACCACCCCGGCCACCCGCAGCCGGTAATCCGCGAAGATCCCGTTCCGGCCCCTGCCCTGCGCCGAGCGATGCTCTGTAACCTCGCGCCAGCGCTGCACCGCGGCCTCATCCCGCCAGAAGGACAGCGACAACAGCTTCTCCGGCGCGCTCAGGCTTTGGAACCGCTCAACCGAGATGAACCCGTCCACCTGTTCCAGCAGATCCCTCAGCGCGGCCGCGGTCTCCAGATAGGCCTCCTTCTGCCCCGGGGCAATCTGCACTTCGAATATCACGGCTATCATCTCCACCCCCTCAACCCGCCCCATGCGGCGCCGAAGCCAGCTTCAGCCAGGTCCGGTCCTCGCTCAGCAAGAACCGTTCCTTTTGCGCAAATTCATAGTTCTCCCGCCCCAAGGGATCCGCCGCCAGCCGGGCACGATAAGCTTCATACTCAGCAAGGCTTTCCACATTGTAGATACCATACGCCAGTGTCGACGACCCTTCATGCGGCGCATAATACCCGACCAGACCGGCTCCGCAGCGCGGGATTGCCTGGCCCCAGTTGCGGGCGTAGTGTTCGAACTGCGCCCTCTTGGCGGGGTCGATGCGGTAACGGATAATACAGGTCAGCATGGGAAGTCCTCAGTTTGTTCAGGACCTCTTCTCTAGCCCGCTCCATCACCTGGATGCTTCGATGCAGACCGAAACGTTACTCCACGGTGATGGTGATCAATTCTGAAACAACCGGAGTGACATGCGGCACGTGGCCTGCATCCCCAAGCACCAGTTGCAGCGTATGACGGCCCGGCGGCAGCTCCAGCGTTACCTCGGTCTGGCCGCCGCCGAAATGCAGATGGTTATCGTCCGACGGCAGGCCGAAGTTCAGCTCATCAGCGCCATCTTCGCCCTCCCCCAGCGGCGGCCGGTCGATCAGAAGATGATGGTGGCCGGTGAAATCCTTCTCAACCCCGGATGGGGCCACCCCCATGCCCGACAGGCCAAAAACCAGCGTGAGCGGAGACGACACCGAATCCCCATCCTGGATATTCGCAAAATAGACTTTGGCCTCCGGGTTCGAAGGGGTCCCCCCTCCGGCCCTGACCGGGTCCCAAGCCAGGACCGCCAGACAGACAGACAGCGCAGCGGCAATCAGAAGTTTCATTTTCGGTCCTCCAGCAGAACACTCAGCCAACAAACTATAGCTAGCGGCGAGCCGCCCTCCGGCAATCCCGCTGCCGTGAACAACCGCACTAAAACCTCTCAGCACGGTCTATGGCTGCCACCCGCTTGCTTGCAGCGCGGGGAGCGGAAGTGTTCAGCGGCATGGCAGAGGTGCCGGTCCTTTTGTCGATCTAAGCCCGGTGTGGTATTATCATGCCCATGGAGCAGATATTGCGCACCCCGTTTCTGACCGCGCTTGCAGAGGCTGAAACCGGGACTAAGCCGAAGCCGAAACCGCTGCGGGCGCCGCTGTTCATTCAGGACGCGGTAACCCCATGGGCGAGCAGCACCATGCTGCTGGCCCTGTGGCGGCTGCAGGAAACCGGGGACCGCGGCAGCTAGTGCCCAAGCCCGCTGCTGCTTCTTTCTGGTTGAAAGTATTCCGGGGGTGCGGGGGCCGGCCCCCGCAGACACCCTGACAGATCACCCGTAGGTCGGGTGGAATTTCCCGGCCGGCGACAGGGTGAAAATATCGGCCCCGTCTGCAGTTACCCCGATCGAATGCTCAAACTGCGCCGACAGCGACTTGTCGCGGGTGACGGCAGTCCATTCGTCGGCCAGAATCTTGGTCTCCGGGCGGCCCAGGTTGATCATCGGCTCAATGGTGAAGAACATGCCTTCCTCCAGCACCGGGCCGGTCCCGGGCCGGCCATAGTGCAGCACGTTCGGCGGCGCGTGGAACACCTGGCCAAGGCCATGGCCGCAGAAATCGCGCACCACGCTCATCCGCTGGCTTTCGGCATAAACCTGAATCGCATGGCCGATGTCGCCAAAGGTATTGCCGGGCTTCGCCGCCTCGATCCCCACCATCAGCGAATCATGGGTGACCTGAATCAGCCGCTCGGCTTTCCGCGGCAGCTTTCCTGCCACAAACATCCGCGAGGTGTCGCCGAACCAGCCGTCGACAATCACAGTCACGTCGATATTCAGAATGTCGCCATCCTTCAGCTTTTTGTCGCCGGGGATGCCGTGGCAAACCACATGGTTGACCGAGATGCAGCTGGCGTGCTGATAGCCCTTGTAGCCGATGGTTGCGGACTTAGCGCCGGCATCCTCGACCTTTTGGGTGATCAGGCGGTCGATCTCGCCGGTTGTCTGGCCCGGGAACACATGCGCGGCGATCTCATCCAGAATACGCGCCGCCAAGGCACCCGCCTTGTGCATGCCGGCAAAATCGCCGGCTTCATGAATGCGGATGCCGTCCTTGGTTGTGCGGCCGTCTTTCGATCTCATCAGGCGGAGCTCCATCGGGTGTTGTCCCGTAGCTATCTAAGGCGTCTTGGCCAAAAGGGCCAGAGCCAGCAGCGGAGGCCTCTTGGAACTTTTTCAACCGTACTGCGTTGGGCCGGGTGTGCGGCAACAGCACAAGCCAGGAGGGACGCAGCAGAATGGATAGTATCAGCAATTTGATGAAAACCGAGATCTACGGTGGAAAGTCATTGGCCGATTTGGTGACGCTGGAATTTCTGGCGCAAGCATTGGGAAGCGTTCTGGCCGCGACGGTCATTCTGCTGGCAGGTTTCATTGTTGCGCGCTGGGTCAAGGGCCGGATCGTGTCACTGGGCGATAGCCATGCCAAGCTTGACCCGACCCTGTTTCATTTCCTCGGCAACCTTGCGCGCTATGTCATCCTCGCCTTTGCCGTGCTGTTTGTGCTGAATACATTCGGGATCAAGACCACGTCGATCGTGGCGGCCATCGGCGCCGCCGGCCTGGCGATCGGCCTGGCCATGCAGGGTGCGCTTTCGAATGTGGCGGCGGGGGTGATGCTCATCCTGTTCCGACCGTTCAAGCTGGGCGATTTTATCGAGGTGAATGGCGAGATGGGCACAGTCAAAGACATCAATCTGAACAACACGGTGATTGCCAGCCTCAGCAATTTGAAGGTGATCGTTCCCAATTCCGAGGTTTGGGGCAACACCATCACCAATTACTCAGCCTTCGACACCCGCCGGGCGGAATGGACCTTCGGGGTCGGCTATGGCGCCGATCTGGCCACTGCCGAAAGGGTGATCCGCGACACCATCATGGCCGACAGCCGTTCGCACAGCGACCCGGAACCCTTTGTGCAGGTCAATGCGCTCAACAGCAGTTCGGTGGATTTTCTGGTGCGCGTCTGGGTCGATGCGGCGGAATATTTTCAGTATCAGGCCGACATGAAGCGCAAGGTCAAAGAGGCGCTGGATGCGGCAGGGGTTGATATTCCCTTCCCGACCCGCACGCTGGTTCACACCGATCCTGCCAGTCAGGAAGACGAGGTCGGCAAGGCCGCCTGACATCCTTGCCGGCGCCGCTACCCCACTGCGGCAATGGCTGCGCCGGCCTCGACCCCCTGCGGCGTGATCCTGGTGCCCAGCACCAGCCGCTCCACCCCCGCGGCCTGTGCTCTGGCAAAGGCTGCTGCATAGGCCGGGTCGATATCTGCGGCCAGCCGGAACCGGTCGCAGTCGGTGCGCTGCACCAGGTAGAGCATCACCGCCCGGTGGCCCTGGGCTACCATATTTGCCAGTTCCCCAAGGTGCTTGGTGCCGCGGGCGGTGACGCTGTCGGGGAATTCCGCCAGGCCCGGTTCCCGCGACAGCGTCACGCTTTTCACTTCGACATAGCAATCCGGCAGGCCGTCTTGCTGTAACAGGAAGTCGACGCGGCTTTTTTCGCCGTATTTCACCTCCGGCCGCACGGTTTTGTAGGCCGCGAGTCCGGCAACCTCACCCGCCTCCAGCGCGGCGCGCAGGGCGCGGTTGGGAACCGAGGTATCAACACCGGTGAAATGCCCGTCTGCGTGCTCAACCAGCCGCCAGCCATACTTCAGCTTTTTCTTCAGGTCGTCGTTCGGCTCCAGCCATATCCTCATACCCGGCTCCGCCAGGCCCATCATACTGCCGGGATTGGCGCAATGGGCGGTGACCTCCCGCCCGTCCTCCAGCCTGCAATCGGCAAGGAACCTTTTGTAGCGGCGGATCAGCACGGCGGGGATCAGAGGGGTTTCAAAGCGCATGGGCTTAGGCCTATATCTGCGTGAGTGAGGTATCAAGGGAGGAAGACCATGGTGAATCCAACGGCTGCCATGCTGGTCATCGGGGATGAAATCCTGTCGGGCCGGACCCGCGATGCCAATATGCATTATCTGGCGGGTGAGCTTGCCAAACACGGCATCGACCTGCGCGAAGTCCGCATGGTCAGCGATGACGAAGCCGCGATCATCGGCGCGGTGCAGGTGCTATCGGCCGCATATGACCATGTGTTCACCAGCGGCGGCATCGGGCCGACGCATGACGACATCACTGCAGACTGCATCGCCAAGGCGTTTGACGCGCATCTGGGTGTCCGCGATGACGCCCGCGCGATCCTGCAGGCGCATTACGACACCCAAGGGCTGGAAATGAACGAGGACCGCCTGCGGATGGCACGTATTCCGGAGGGCGCCGCGCTGATAGAAAACCCGGTCTCGGCCGCGCCGGGGTTCACCCTTGGCAACGTGCATGTGATGGCCGGGGTGCCGCTGATCTTTCAGTCGATGGTGGCCAGCGTGATGCCGACGCTGACCGGCGGCCAGCCGGTGCTGTCGCAAACCCTGCGGGTGTTCCGCGGCGAGGGCGAAATTGCCGGGCCGCTGCGTGTGCTGGCAGAGGCTTATGCGGATCTGTCGGTGGGCTGTTACCCGTTTCAAAAGGACGGTGCCTTTGGCGCCAATATCGTGATCCGCGGCACCGATGGTGCGCGGATTGATGCGGCCATGACAGAACTGGCAAAGGAGCTGGAGCAGTGACCACCGATCCCCGTTACTATGCCCTGACCGAGGCAACTTGGCCGCCTGCCTCCACCCGCAGCCTGGGCCCCGTGACCCTGCGCGACGGCCAGGGCGGCGGCAGCCGGGTATCGGCGGCGACGGTGCACGGCACGGCCTCGGACGCGGTGATTGCCGCAGCCGAAGATGCAATGCGCGCGATGGGCCAGGACTGCCTGTTCATGATCCGCGATGGCGAGACGGATCTGGACGCACAGCTGGAGGCGCGCAGCTATGCGGTCAAGGATCCGGTCAACCTGTGGACCTGCCCGGCAGAGCGTTTGACGGACATCCCGGTGCCGCGGGTTACCGCCTTTTGCGTCTGGGAGCCGCTGGCGATCCAGCGCGAGATCTGGCAGCAGGGCGGCATAGGGCCAGAGCGTTTGGCGGTGATGCAGCGGGTGCAGGGGCCGAAGACAGGACTTTTGGCGCGTCACAAGGATAAACCTGCCGGTGCCGGGTTTGTTGCCATTCACGACAGTGCGGCGATGATCCACGCACTGGAAATCCTGCCGCATCAGCGCCGCTGCGGCATGGGCGCCTGGATGATGCGCCAGGCAGCGTTTTGGGCTCTTGAAAACAGCGCAACTGAGCTGGCAGTTCTTTGCACCAAACGTAACGAGGGCGCCAACGGGCTTTATGCTTCCCTCGGCATGGAATGCACCGGACAGTACCACTACCGGATTTTACAGGAAGGTCATTGAACAATGACGGATCAGACCCCGCCCACAGCCCTGGATCTGCCGATGGCCGACCCGCTGCCGCCCGAAACGCAGAAATATTTTGACATCTGTGTCGAGAAGCTGGGATTTGTGCCCAACGTGCTCAAGGCCAATGCTTTTGATATCGAAAAGCTGAACGCCTTTACCGCCATGTACAATGACCTGATGCTGGCGGACAGCGGCCTCAGCAAGCTGGAGCGGGAGATGATCGCGGTTGTGGTCTCGGCGATCAACCGGTGTTTCTACTGCCTGGTGGCGCATGGCGCAGCAGTGCGCCAGCTGTCCGGCGATCCGGCTCTGGGTGAAATGCTGATAATGAACTACCGGGTCGCACCTTTGGAGGCGCGCCAGCGCGCGATGCTGGATTTTGCAGCCAAAATGACCACTGCCAGCGCGGAGATCGCGGAGGCGGACCGTCAGGGCTTACGGGATGCAGGCTTCAGCGACCGGGACATCTGGGACATTGCCAATGTTGCGGGCTTTTTCAACATGTCCAACCGGGTGGCCAGCGCCACTGCCATGGTTCCCAACCCGGAATACCACAGCCAGTGCCGCTAAGACGTTTGATTTCCGCAGCCGCGGTGATACTGCTTCCGGCTCTACCTGTTGCGGCTGAAATCACCCTGCCAGCCGGCGCGTCTGCTGTTTCTGAACGGATCACGGCGCTCGGTGTCTACCAGCTGCCGATCGGGCCCGAAGAGGCGGACAAAGTCCCCTCGCGCCGGTTCGAGGGGCAGATTCAGCGCCGCACCTGGCGGGTCGAGGGAAACAGCACCGTGCTGCAGATCCTGGCGCCGTTGCGGGACCAGTTGCAGGCCGCCGGTTTTGAGGTGCTGCTGGACTGTGCCGCACGCGATTGCGGCGGCTTCGGCTTCCGCTTCGGGATCGAAGTAGTGCCGTCGCCGGACATGATGGTGGATATCTCCAGCTATCACTTCCTGTCCGCCGCCAAAGGGGATGAAGCGGTCTCGCTGCTGGTGTCGCGCGCAGGCGGCGCGGCCTTTGTGCAGATGATCACAGTGCACCCGTCGGGACCTGCAGCAACGGCAACAGCAGTGGTGAAACCTGCCGCCGGGGCGCCCGGCACGGTGCGGCCGGTGGAACTGGCCAAGCTGCTGGAGCTGCGCGGCCACGCCGTTCTGACGGATCTGGAGTTTCAAAGCGGCTCCACCCGGCTGCAGGACGGCACCTATGCCAGCCTGCGCGAACTTGCAGATTATCTGGCCGCCAATCCGCAATACCGGCTGCTGCTAGTGGGCCATACCGACACTGTGGGCTCGCTGGAGCAGAACACCGGCATCTCCGAACGCCGGGCGCAGTCGGTGAAGGACCGTTTGGTTGGGGAACTGGGCGCGGATGCGGGACGGATCGCGGTCGCCGGCGCCGGCTTTCTGGCCCCGCTTGCCAGCAATCTGATACCCGAAGGGCGCGAGGCAAACCGGCGGGTTGAGGCGGTGCTGCTGGGCGATTGACGCCGGACCGGCGTATGGTGCCTGATCGCCCCAATCCGCCTGCATTCCCTGCGGCTGGGAACCTTGGGGCCGGCATTCACGTTACCATCCAGACGGGATGCTACGCGTTCGTCCGGATCAATGGCGGTGCATCCGCCGGGATCAGGTGCCGGCCGGCCCCGGAACACAGACGCACAAGACTTGGGAGACTGGCATGTCATCGACAGATGTGATCGACGGCCCGGACGTGGCCCGTGAAAAAAGCCAAGGCGCGGAAAAGTCCGCCTCGCTCTACCGCATGGCGATGCCAGGCCACCTGTGCCCCTTCGGCCTGAAGTCGAAGTCGATGCTGGAGCGCAAAGGCTACACGGTCGATGACAACCTGCTGGAAACCCGCGATCAGGTGAACGCTTTCAAGAAAGCGCATGGTGTCGAGATGACGCCGGTCACCTATATCGGCGGGGACCGGATCGGGGGCTATACCGACCTGAAACGGCATTTCGGCTACCGGGTGCTTGGCAAGGACGAGACGACCTATACGCCCGTGATCGCGATCTTCGCCTCGACCGCGCTTATGGCGCTGGCCATCGTGCTGAACCTCCATGACGGCTTTCCGGTCCTGACCTGGCCGAAATGGTTCTTTGCGCTGTCGATGGCCGCGCTGGCGATCCAGAAGCTGCAGGATGTCGAAAGCTTCGTGAACGGATTTCTGGGCTATGACCTGCTGGCCCGCCGTTTCGTGCCCTATGGCTATGCCTACCCGTTTGCCGAGCTGTACACGGGCGTTGGAATGATGGCTCTGATCGGCACCGGAAGCTGGCTCATCTGGCTGGTGGCGCCGGTCGGGATCATCATCGGCACCATCGGCGCAATCAGTGTCATCAAGGCGGTCTACATTGACCGGCGTGAATTGACCTGTGCTTGCGTCGGGGGCGGCTCAAACGTTCCGCTCGGCTTTATCTCTCTGACCGAGAACCTCGTGATGCTTGGCATGGGTGTCTGGATGCTTGCCGCGCAGATCGCGGGCTGACGCGATCCGCGCGCCCGGCCGGCTTTCACGCAAAAAAAGCCCCCGCATCCGGTGCGGGGGCAAGTCTTCAAGGGATGTCTTAGTCCGGTTTTCCGCAGAGCCGGCTCAGGCTTTCCATTCCGACGGGTCGCGGTCGGCAAAGGCCTGCACCAGAAAATCGATAAAGGCCCGGACTTTGGGCTGGGTGAATTTCCCGGGCGGGTAGACGGCATAGATGCCCTGGGTTTCCACTGGCAGGCTGGGCATGACGTCTTCGACCAGCCCTTCTTCCAGTGCCTCGGAGTAGAGGTAGCTGGGCAGGTAGGCGATGCCGAGACCGGAGATCGCCGCGTTCAGCAGCGATTGCCCGTCATTCACCGACAGCCAGCCCGAGGTACGCACCTGGCGTTTCTCCCCCGACGGCGCGGTAATCTTCCAGACATTGCCGCTGGACTGGCTGGAGTAGTGCAGCAGCTTGTGGGTGTTCAATTCATCAATTTTCTGCGGGCGGCCGTATTTCTCCAGATAGGCGGGAGAGGCGATCATCCGTTTGGACGTCTCGGTCAGCTTGCGGGCACGCAGGGAGCTGTCTTCCAGCTCGCCGATCCGCAACGCCATGTCGAACCCTTCGGAGATCAGCTCCACATAGCGGTTGTTCAGCACCATGTTGACTGTGATGTCCGGGAAATCCTGCAGAAACTCCGACAGCACCGGTGACAGGTGATTGACGCCAAAATCGGTGGCGACCGAAATCCTGAGCAGACCCGAGGGGGCGGATTGCATCGAGGTGACCAGCGCATCCGCTTCGCCTGCATCATTCAGCACCCGGCGGGCGCGGTCGTAATAGGCGAGGCCGATCTCGGTCGGGGACACCCGGCGGGTGGTGCGGTTCAAAAGCCGCGCGCCAAGCCGGGTTTCCAGGCTTGAAACATGTTTGGAGACTGCGGACTTCGAGATCCCCATCTTGCGTGCCGCATCGGTGAAACCGCCCTGGTCCACCACGTTGGCAAAGGCCTCCATCTCGGTCAGTCGGTCCATTTTCACCCATCCTCGTGTATCCGTGTCGCCCCCAGTGTTGCCGGTGAAATCGGGCAAGATCGGGGCAAGGGTGGGATAATTGCGAGGTTTTGCGGGGATCGTATTCGCTGTGGAAACGGCTGGAGGTCTGGCAATCCTGCCAATGGCCCGCAGCTGTGAAGCGCCGAAGGACTGTGGCCCGTACAGGGAAACAGCGCCGGACCAGCGGCCGTGAACCGCGTGGAAAGACCGCTGTTTTTCACTACATTTCAAGGACTTGCAGAAAGATGCCTCAGTCGGATTTCCACATCAGCGAAATATGGGTATCGCCGTATTTGCGGCTGTCTTGCAGCTCGAACCCTTCCGGCGCGGCGATCGGCGCGCTTTCTTCCCAGATAACCAGCGCGTCTTCTGCCACCCATCCGCCGGCGACAGCGGCGGCCAGGGCCTTTTCCCCCAGCCCCTTGCCATAGGGCGGATCAAGGAAGATCAGATCAAACGGCGCGGCCGGGTTCGCTCCCAGCTTCAGCGCGTCGCGGCGGATCAGGGTGCAGCGGTCTTCGGCGCGGCAGATGGTGATGTTCTTGCGGATCAAACCGCTGGACACGCGCCCGTCATCCACGAATACGGCCTCGGCCGCACCGCGTGACAGCGCCTCCAGCCCCAATGCGCCGGTGCCCGCAAACAGGTCCAGGACCCGGGCGCCGGAGACGGCGCCGGTGTGCATCAGCACGTTGAACAGGCTTTCGCGCACCCGGTCGGTGGTGGGGCGCAGATGGGCGCCTGCATCGCCCTTGCCCACCGCGGCCAAGGCGCGACCGCGGAAGTCTCCTGCGATGATCCTCACGCTTTCAGCAGCGGCTTCAGATCGGCAGCGGGGTCAGCGGCCACCGCTTTATCCGCTGTTTTGCCCATATCGATCAGGCGTTTGCCCACCATATAGGCGCGCGGGTCGTTCATCGCGTCGACCGCCACTAGCTGATCACCCCTGTAATACCAGAACGAAACCTGGCTCCCCTCGCCCTGGCGGGTGACCACATTGTCATAGCCGGTATTCAGGCCGGCGATCTGCAGTTTGACGTCATACTGATCGGACCAGAACCAGGGTGTGGCAATATACTCTTTGTCCGCACCCAGCATGTTCTGCGCCACCACTTCGGCCTGGTCGATGGCGTTCGGCACGCTTTCCAGGCGGATGCGCTTGCCCTGAAACGGGAAAGAGGCGCAATCTCCCGCCGACCAGATCGCGGCGTCCGAAGTGCGGCCCTTGGCGTCAGCCTTGATGCCGTTCTCCAGCTCCAGCCCGGCCATTTCCGCCAGCTGCGACGACGGGGTGATGCCGACGCCGACCACCACAAAGTCCACCTCAACGGTTTCGCCGCCGCTCAGCACCGCGCGGGTCACCTTGCCGCCCTCGCCTTCCAGCCGCTCCAGGCCAACGCCTTCGCGGATGTCCACGCCGTGGGAGGCATGCAAGCTGCGAAAGAAATCCGAGGTCTCAGGCGCCGCAACACGCTGCAGGATACGGTCGGCCATCTCGACCAGCGTCACTTGCACGCCGCGCTTGGCGCAGACCGCGGCCGCCTCCAGCCCGATGTAGCCGCCGCCCACGATCAGCGCGCGCTTGCCCGCGGTCACATGCGGCGCCATCGCGTCCACGTCGGTCAATCCGCGCACCACATAGACGCCGTCCAGATCGCCGCCGATCGCCGCCGACAGGCGGCGCGGGTCGGAACCGGTGGTCAGCGCCAGCTGGTCGTACGGGATCACCTCTTCGCCCAGTGACACCGTCCTGGCCGCCGGATCAATCGCAGTGACCCGCCGCCCCAGCTTCAGGGTGATGTTGTTTTCCGCGTAAAAACTTTCAGGCCGCAGGAACAGCCGTTCCAGCTCCATCTCGCCCAGCAGATAGGCCTTGGACAATGGCGGGCGCTGATACGGCAGCGTCTCCTCGGCTCCGATCAGGGTAATTTCGCCGTCAAACCCGTCCTTGCGCAGCTTTGCCACCAGCGAAGATCCCGCCTGCCCTGCTCCAATCACGACGATGTGGGACATCTCTGCTTGCCTCCCGCAATAGTTCCCGTCACGCTTTCACCGGACCCTATATACCCGGGGCCCCAAAACGCAATCATGAGAAAGAGGAACGCGCGATGATTTCTGTTGGAGACCAACTGCCGGACGCGACACTGACGGTCATCGGAGAAAACGGCCCCGAGCAGGTGCAGCTGTCAGACAAATTGAAGGGGCGGAAAATCGTGCTGTTCGCGGTTCCCGGCGCCTTTACCAGCACCTGCCATTCGGCCCATGTGCCCAGTTTCATCCGCACCAAGGATCAGTTCGCAGCCAAGGGCGTCGAGGAAATCATCTGCCTGGCAGGCAATGATCCGTTTGTGATGAATATCTGGGGCGAAAACACCGGTGCGACCGAGGCCGGGATCACCATGCTGTCCGATGCCGAATGCACCCTGACCGAGGCTATCGGCATGCGCTTGGACGTGCCCTCAGCCGGTCTGATCGGCCGTTCGCTGCGCTATGCGATGCTGGTTGAAGACGGTGAAGTGAAAGTTCTCAACAAGGAAGAAAACCCCGGCCAATGCGAGCTTTCCGCCGGCGAAGGCTTGCTGGAGTCAATGGGCTGAACCCAGATCCGGCTGCGGCTGCCTGGCCCGGCAGCCGCAGGACAATCCCTTAATAACAGGACAATCCCTTAATAATCGGTAAAAAATAAGGTCAGCATACCTGCCGGAATGTTTCGCGCGCGAAACATTTGGACAGAATTGCTGACCTTTCTGTCAGGGAGCCAGATCAAGTCTGCGGTTCGCCAAACAGCCCGTCCATCTTGCGCGCCAGCTTGGCATCCAACGCACTGATCCCGTCCACATCATGAGTGGTCAGCACCACTGTCACCCGGTTGTAGACATTGCTCCACTCGGGGTGATGGTTCCATTTTTCGGCCCAGATCGCGGCGCGGGTCATCCAGCCGAAAGCATCGGCGAAATTGCTGAACTTAAAGGTCTTGGTGATGGCATCCCGGCCCTCGACCATTTCCCAGCCGGTGGCAAACAGCGGCTCCAGCAGCGGGCCGCGAGTGGCATCGGACAGTTTTTCCGTCATTCTTGCTCCTCCACATGTGCTTTGCGGAACGGGCCGTAATCGGTCAGGATTTCGATTTCTTCCTCGGTGGCGGCCCGTTCAGCCTCGAGGTAGCGTTCAACGGCCCCGGCAAACCCGGGATCGCCGATCCAGTGCAAACTGTGCGTCTCGCACGGCAGATAGCCGCGCGCCAGCTTGTGTTCACCCTGCGCGCCGGCTTCGGCCCGGTCAAGCCCCAGGGCGATGGCCAGCTCTATGGCCTGATAATAGCACAGCTCGAAATGCAGGCAGGGGTGATGCTCGACACATCCCCAATAGCGCCCGTAAAGCGTTTCACGGCCTATGAAATTCAAGGCACCGGCAACATAGCGCCCGTTGCGCTCCGCGAGAATCAGCGCCATGTCCCGCGCCATCGTGCCATGGGCGATATCGAAGAACTGCCGCGTCAGATAAGGCGCACCCCATTTGCGCGCGCCAGTGTCCTGATAAAACTCCCAGAAGGCATCCCAATGCTCGGGCCGCAGGCTGTCGCCCTGGTAAACCCGGATATCGCCGCCGAAACATTGCGCCTGCATCCGCTCCTTGCGGATATTCTTGCGCTTGCGCGAGGACAGCGCCCGCATGAAGGCTTCGAAATCGCTGTAGCCGTCGTTGCGCCAGTGAAACTGCTGGGTACAGCGGCGCATCAGCCCCATCTCTTCGCCCATCCGCGCCTCGTCCTGCGTGCAGAAGGTCACATGCAGCGAGGACAGGTTATTGTCGGCCGCCATCTGCACCGCTCCCTGCACCAGTGCCGAATGGCCGATACCGTCAAAGCCGGGACGCACCAGAAACCGCCGCCCGGTGGCCGGTGTAAAGGGCACCGCGATCTGCAGCTTGGGATAATAATGCCCGCCTGCCTGTTCATAGGCCTGCGCCCAGTTGTGGTCGAAGATATACTCGCCCTGGCTGTGCCCCTTGGCATATAGCGGCGCGCAGGCGATCAGCCGCCCATCCTGAAACGCCGTCAGATACTGCGGCTGCCAGCCTGTGCCCGGCCCGACCGAACCGCTCGCCTCAAGCGCGCTCAGGAACCGGTGGGTGGTGAAAGGATCCAGCGGACGGGTGCCGTCTGCCGCCTCGGGGCAGGCACAGGCATCCCAGTCCTCAGCCGCGATCTGCGACAGTGAGGCCAGCACCCGGATTTCGATTTTAGCCTGCGTCATGCAATTCCTCCGCACCGCATCAAAGATGTGGGGTCTGCGCTTGCCTGATCAAGGTGTTAGCGGCGAGAGGTACTGTTCAAACGTCACATTGTCGGCAAAGACGCGCGCCGCGGTTTCCTCTGCCGCAGAGGTCACAGTCCAGCACAGCACAGGCACCCCGTCGTTGCGCAGCGCCTGCACCCGCGGCCGGGGCAGATCGGCGGCTTCGTGGCTGATAAAGCTTGCACCTGTACGCGCGAAATCCGGGATGCCGCGCAGATCGTCGCAAACCGCTTTCGGCAGCTCCGGCCATTCCGACGGATCATAGGCGCTGGTGGTGATGCCGCGGGCAATATCCGGCGCCAGCTGGGCCAGCTCCGCGACTGAATTGGGATTGAAAGACATCACCGCCACCGGACCGCCGTAACCCTTCAGCGCCGCGGCCGTGGCCCGCTCCAGCCCGCCATCGGTGAGGCCCATCTGCCCGTGCTGGTCCTTCAATTCGATCAGCAGCGGCACCTTTCCTGCAACCAGATCCAGCACTTCGGGCAGATCCGGAATACCTTCGCCATCACCGTCTTTCAGCGGGATTGCCTGCAGGTCGCTGCGGGTCCGCGCGCGGACCGGACCGGAGGCATCCGCCAGCCGGTCCAGATCACTGTCATGAAAGACCATGGCACAGCCGTCGCTGGACAGCTGCAGGTCAATCTCAATCCCATAGCCGGCCGCCATCGCTGCACGGATGGCCGCGCGGCTGTTTTCCGGGCGCCCGCCGGCCGCATCATGCAGCGCACGATGGGCCAGCGGAACAGTCAGGATGGCGGCAGGCAGGGCGGGTTTCATTTAATCTGGAAGACCCCGTCGATTTCAACTGCAGCGCCAAGCGGCAGTGACACCGACCCAACAGCCGCCCGGGCATGACGGCCCGCATCCCCAAGAACTTCGACCATAAAGTCAGAAGCTCCGTTCACCACAAACGGCTGACCGGTGAAATCAGGTGCCGAATTCACAAAGGCGCCCAGTTTGACCACGCGGACCAGCCGGTCCAGATCGCCGCCGCAGGCCGCTTTGAGCTGGGCCAGCAGCGCAATCGCCGAGCGCCTTGCTGCGGCCTGACCCGCCTCAACATCCATATCAATGCCCAGTTTACCAGCGATCACACCGTTTTCATCGGCGGAAACCTGGCCCGAGATATAGACCATGTCGCCTGCGACAACATAAGGCACATAGTTGGCCACCGGGGCCGGTGCGTCGGGCAGGGTCACGCCCAGTTCTTTCAGTTTTGCTTCAATGCTCATGGCCGGTTTCCTTCCAAGTCTTTGCTGGCCGGGACGCTACCCGGAGCGGCGGAGATCGGAAAGAGGAAATGCGCAGCGCTGGCACGGCTTTGCGCCAGCCCGGCACAACCCCAGCGGAAACGCCGGGATATCCCGTCTCCCAGTAAGGGAGGCGGTCAGGGAAAATCGCATTTTCAGATCCGAAAATCGGGCTGGTTTCCGGCTTCGCTCAGCTTTCGCGGAAGGCCTTGTTGAAATAATCGGCCAGCGGCTTGACCAGATAGGCCAGCGGCGAGCGCTCGGCGGTGCGGATGTAGCTTTCCACCGGCATCCCCGGGATCAGCACCGTGCCCGCTGGCAGGCGACCGCGCTCGCCGGGATTGAGCTCGATCTCGGCCCGGTAATAGGAAACCCCGCTGCTCTGGTCTTCGAAGGCATCCGCCGAGACCTGGGTGACATGGCCGAACAGCTCCGGCGTCGAGCGCTGGTCCAGCGCCGAGAACCGCAGCGTCACCTCCTGGCCGGTGTAGAGCTGGTCGATATCGGTCGGCGCCACCTGCGCCGCAATCACCAGCGGCCGGTCCTGCGGCACCAGGTACAAAACCGGATCGGCCGGCCGGATCACCGAGCGCGGCGTCTGCACCTGCAGCCCGTAGACAATGCCGGAGACCGGCGCGGTGATCTCCAGCCGCGCCAGCCGCCCTTGCAGCGAGCGGCGGTTTTCGGCCAGCTCCAGTTCCTGGTAGCGCAGGTCGCGCAACCGGCTGATCGCCTCCTCGCGGCGGCTGGTGGCCAGCTTCAGGATCTCGATGTCGATCTCGGTGATACGCCCCTCGGACTGCGCTTCCGAGGCCACCAGCTCGCCCAGCCGCCCCTGCAGATCGGCTTGCGTCCGGCGCAGGTTCAGCACCGTCGCCGCCTGCGCCAACCCGCGGTCCAAGAGCGACTGCTGGTTCTCCAGCTCCTCGCCGATCAGCTCCAGCTGCACATTCATCGAGGTCTGCTGCGCCTTGACGCCGCGGATCTGCTCCTGGATCTGGGTGCGGCGCTTCTCCAGCTGCTCGATCTCGCGAGCGGTGGTGTCGTTGCGGGCCTCGAACAGGCGGCGCTGGCCCTGCACCAGATCGCTGACATCCGGCAGACGCTCCGCCGCCTCCAGAAGTTCCGGCTCAAAGCGGATCGCGGCGGCGGTGTCGCGCTCGGCTTCCAGCCGGCCGCGGCGCGCCATCAGCTCGAACAGCTGGCCCTCGGTGATCACCAGCTGCGAGGTCAGCTCATTGGCATCCAGCCGGATCAGCGTGTCGCCTTCGGCCACCGTGTCGCCCTCCTCGACAAGGATCTCGGCAACGATGCCGCCATCCAGATGCTGCACGATCTGGCGGTTTCGGTCGACCTCGATGCGGCCCGTCGCCACCACCGCGCCGGAAATCGACGACAGCACCGACCAGGAGCCGAAGCCGCCGACCAGCACCAGCAGCGCCAGGAGGCCGATGATCAGCGGCCGCCGCGCCGGCCAGTTGCTTTGCCCGTTCATCGCACGCCTCCTGTGCCAGTGGCCTGGCGGATGTTCTGGTGGTTGGCGACCATTTCCTGCAGCACCTTGTCCTTGGGGCCGAAGGCGGTCTGCGTGCCCTTGTCGATCACCAGCAGCATGTCGCATTCCTGGATCGCCGCCGGGCGGTGCGCCATGATCAGCACCGAGCGGCCCTCGGCCTTGATCTGCTTGATCGCCTGGTTCAAGGCAATCGAGCCCTCGTTGTCGAGGTTGGAGTTCGGCTCGTCGAGGATCACAATCACCGGATCGGCATAGAGCGCGCGGGCCAGGCCGACCCGCTGCATCTGGCCGCCCGACAGCCGGCCGCCGGTGGCGGTGACCTTGGTGTCATAGCCGTCGGGCAGCTTCAGGATCATCTCATGGGCGGCGGCCTTGCGCGCGGCTTCCACCACTTTTTCGGCATCCGGCTGCTGCTGCAGGCGGGCGATGTTCTGGGCAATGGTGCCGTCAAACACCTGCACCCGCTGCGGCAAATAGCCGATGTGGCCGCCCAGCACATCCGGCGCGTATTGATCCAGCGCCGCCCCGTCCAGCCGCACCGAGCCGGCCGCCGGCGCCCAGACCCCGGTCAGCGCCCGCGCCAGGGTCGATTTGCCCGAGCCCGACGGCCCGATCACCCCGATCGCCTGGCCCGGCTGCACCCGGAAGCTGACGTTGCGGAGCAGCGGCGTCTTGCTGCCCGGCGGCACCACCGCCAACCCCTGCACCTCCAGGAGCGCCTTGGGTTTCGGCAGCGCTGTGCGCGCGTCTTCCTCCGGCACCTTGCTCAGCAGCTCGGCCAGGCTGTGCCAGCCCTTCAGCGCCCGCTGCACCATCGCCCATTGGCCCAGGCCCAGCTCGATCGGCGCCAGCGCCCGGCCCATCAGGATCGAGCCGGCGATCATCGCCCCCGGCGTCACCTCGCCCTGCAGCACCAGATAGGCGCCCAAGCCCAGCATCGCCGACTGCAGAAACAGCCGCAGCGTCTTGGTCAGCGTGGTGAAGCCGCCGCCGGTGTCATTGGCCGTCACACTGTCTGTGAGGGCGGCATCGCGGGCCAGCTTCCAGCGCTGGAACGAGGCACCGCGCATGCCCATCGACTGGATCATCTCGGCCTCGTTGCGGATCTCCTCGGACATCAGATTGGCCTTGTGGCCGGTCATGCCGGCCTTCTGCTGCGGCAGCCGGGTGAACATCTGGTTGAGGATGGCAATCATCACCAGCACCGCACCGCCCGCCAGCGCCAGCAGACCCAGCCAGGGGTGGAACAGGGCGATGCCGGCCAGAAACACCGGGGTCCAGGGCAGGTCGAAGGCGGCGGTCAGCACCGGCGAGGAGATCAGCCGCTGCACCGCTTCCAGATCCTGCAGCCCGGTCTGCGCCGCCGGATCCTGCGCCACTGCCGAACGGCGGATCATCGCATCAAACACCCGGTGGTCCAGCGCCGCCTGCAGCCGCGCCCCGACCCGCGCCATGATCCGGCCGCGGGCGTAGTCCAGCAGCCCCATCATGCCGTAGAGGAACACCACCAGCAAAGACAGCGCCAAAAGCGTCGCCTCCGAGCGGCTGCCCAGCACCCGGTCATAGACCTGCATCATATACAAAGGCCCGGTCAGCATCAGCAGGTTCACAAAAAAGCTGAAGATCCCGGTGAACCAGTAAAGCCCCCGGCTCTGCCGCCGCACAGATCGCAGCTCATCGTAACCGCTCTTATAAATGCTTTTATTCATGGTCAGTCTGCAATAGAAGTTCCCGGGCCATCGGCCGTGCCTGAGATAGTATCAGAACAGACACAAGCCGGTGAATAAATGTAATTGCACTGGAAATAGGCTGAGGAACCGTTATTTGCCCTGCCAGCCGTCTGTTCCAGCATCAATTGGACACTTAACCGAATGCCTTTTCTTTTGCGACCGCTGAAATTTTTATCTGCGCTGATTTTGGCCGGTGTCGCGGCCGGCTGTGCAACGCAGGATCCGGTTGCTCGGGCTTCGGGCGAGGTCTTTGACCCCTATGAGCGGACCAACCGCGGGATTCATGCCTTTAACCGCGGCGTTGACCGGCTGGCCTTCCGACCTGCCTCCAAAGGCTATGTGGCAATCGTGCCGGCGCCGATGGTGACCAGTTTCTCGCATTTCGCCGAGAACCTGTCGATGCCGGGCCAGATGATCAATGCGCTGTTGCAGGGCGATCTGAAACTGGCCGGCAACGCATTTTCGCGGTTTGTGATCAACTCCACCGTCGGCTTTGCCGGGCTTGCCGATCCGGCCAGCGAATTCAATGTGCCTGCAGTCGACACCGATTTCGGCGAGACATTGCACACCTGGGGCGTCGGCGAAGGCGCCTATGTCGAACTGCCCCTGCTGGGCCCCTCCACCAGCCGCGATGCCGTTGGGGTCGCCGTCGATTTCTTCACCAACCCGCTGGGTTACGCCGAGCAGAATACTGCCGACAATATCACTATTTACGCTGAGATCGTGCGCCGCATGGGCGATCGTGGCAATTATTCCGATACGATCGACTCGATTCTCTACGAGAGCGCCGACAGCTATGCGCAATCGCGCCTGATCTACCTGCAGAACCGCAGGTTCCAGCTGGGGGATGGAGAGGAGATCCAGGAGATTGATCCGTTCGAACTGAACACTGAAGGATTCTGATAATGGACCGCCGCAAATTTCTGATGGGCGCTGGCGCCATGCTGGCTGCCGCACCGCAAGCCCTGTGGGCGCTGACCGAGAACCGCGCCAGCACGCTGATCAACAGCCTGGTTGGCGATATCAACCGGGTGATCGATTCCGGCAAGGGCGAGAACGCAATGTTCCGCGAGTTCGAGCGGATCTTCCAGCGCTACAGCGACACCTCCTATATCGCGGCCTACGCGCTGGGGGTGGACGGGCGCCGGGCGTCTTCGTCCCAGAAAAAGGCCTTTTCCAAGGCATTCCAGGGCTATATCTCGCGCAAATACGGCAAGCGCTTCCGCGAATTCATCGGCGGCAAGCTGGAAGTCAAAGACGTCAAAAAGGTTAAGAAATGGTATGAGGTGAGCACCATTGCCTACCTCAAAGGCCAGTCGCCGTTTGAAGTGACCTTCCTGGTGTCGGACCGCTCAGGCCGGGATCTGTTCTTCAACATGTTCATCGAAGGCGTGAATCTGCTGCTGACCGAACGCACCGAGATCGGCGCCATCCTGGACAGCAATAAAGGCGACATCGACGCGCTGATAGCCGAGCTGAAGCGGCTGAGCTGAGCTCACGCCTCAGCGGATTTCGGAACAGGCTCCCTGCGGGGGGCCTTTTTCTTTGCGGCTGACGTTCCGGCATTTGCCTTGAACCGCAAAAGCTCCCGCCCGTCGCCGCAGCATCCTGGATGCTGCGCTCCCGTTGGGCCTGGCGCCCTGCCCGGCGGGCAGGGCGCGCGCGGCACCGCCAGGTGCGCGCCGGACCCAACTGGCGATGGTCCCCTTGGGACCTTAAGACAGGCGGGAGCCCCCGTTTTCCTGACTGGTCAGTTGCCGAGAATGTCGCGCAGGATGTTGTCCACCGCGCGGCCCAGTTCCTTGCCCAATTGCGGCCCCTGGCGGCGGCGGCGCTCGCGGCGGGTTTGCTGCGGTGGCGGGGCGATCGGCGCAGGTTCCAGCATCGGCAGCGGTTTGGGGGTGAGGCCGTCATGCACCCGCACCATGGTCTCGCGCCAGATCTCGGCCGGCAGGCCGCCGCCGGTCACTCCTGAAAGCGGTGTGTTGTCATCATAGCCCATCCACACCCCCGCCACATACTCTGCGGTAAACCCGATGAACCAGGCGTCCTTGGCCGCAGATGTCGTTCCCGACTTGCCTGCCGCCTGCCAGCCCGGGATCTGCGCCCGCCTGCCGGTGCCGCCGGCAATCACTTTCTCCATCATCCAGACCAGCTGCTGCGCCGCTTCTGGGCGGATCACCCGCTCGCCGATGCCGCCGCTGGCGCCCATCAGCGCGTCGCTGTCATTCACCAGTTTCAACTCAGACACACCGTAAGGTGTCACCGAAGAGCCGCCATTGAGGATCCCGGCATAGGCACCGGTCATTTCCAGCAGACTGCTTTCCGAAGCGCCCAGCGCCAGCGCAGGTCCGGCCGCGAGGTCGCTGTCGATTCCGAAATCGCGCGCCACACGGCTCACCTTGTCGCGGCCCACTGCTTCGGAAATCTTGACCGCCGGCACGTTGAGCGAATCCCGCAGCGCCCGCGCCAGGGTCACCTCGCCATAGAACTTGCGGGTGTAATTTTCCGGGCACCATTGACCGGATCCGGGAATTTTCATGCAGTATTTTGCGTCCAGCACCCGGTCGTAGGGCGAATACCCCAGTTCCAGCGCCGTGGCATAGACAAAAGGCTTGAAGGCCGATCCGGTCTGCCGTTTGGCCTGGGTTGCACGGTTGAAAACGCCGTTGACCCGTGTCTTGCGTCCGCCCACCAACGCGCGCACCGCGCCATCGGCGCTCATCACCACAATGGCGGCCTGCGCCTTGGAGCCCGGGCGGACCTTGTTCTCAAAGATGTAGTTCAGCGCTTCCTCAGCCGCGCCCTGCAGGCGCTGATCGAGGGTCGAGCGGATCACAACATCCTCCGTCGTCTGATCGCCCAGGAAATCGGGGATGGTATCCATTACCCAATCGGCAAAATACCCCCCTGCCCGTGCCGCCGCGGCTTCGCTCAGCACTGCCGGGGCGTTCTGGTTCTGCTGCATCTCGGCGGTGGTCAGGTAGCCCTGTTCCTGCATCAGCCGCAGCACGGTGGCGGCGCGGTCCTGCGAGCGCTTGAGGTTATTGGTCGGCGCCAGCGACGACGGCGCCGTCAGCAGACCCGCCAGCATTGCGCCCTCAGCCGGGTTCAGCTGGTTCGCCGATTTGCCGAAATACCGCTGCGCCGCAGCTTCGGCGCCATAGGCACCGCCGCCCATATAGGCGCGGTTCATATAGATCGAAAGGATTTCGTCCTTGGTGTATTTGGCTTCCATCGCCAGGGCAAAGATCGCCTCGGTGCCCTTGCGCCACAGCGACCCCTTGCGGCAGTCGGCCTCATAAGCGCTTTCGCTCTTCCACTCGGCAGGATCGTAGACCCGGCCCAGGCACAGCAGCTTGGCGGTCTGCTGGGTGATGGTAGAGCCGCCATGGCCCGACAGAGGCCCGCGGCCTTCGCGCAGGTTGATGCGGATGGCGCTGGCCACGCCGCGCGGGGAAATGCCGAAGTGGCGGTAGAACCGCTTGTCCTCGGTCGCGACAACCGCGTTTTTCAGGTGCGGCGAAACCGTATCAGCGCGGATGACCCCGCCGAACTGATCGCCGCGCCAGGCAAAAACCTCGCCCTTGCGGTCCAGCAGGGTGACCGACCCGCGCGCACGTCCGTCCAGATAGGCCGAAACCTCAGGCAGCTTGGCATATTGCAGCGCCACCGCCAGGCCGACCAGCAGGCAGACCACCATGCCGATGCGCCAGGTGAAGCCCCAAACCAGCCGGAACGCCCAGACAAAGGGCGCCAGCAAGAGACCGATGAAACCGCGTTTCTTCGGCGCCGGTTTCGCCCGTGCCTTCTTACGCGCAAACAGGCCGAACAGGCCGGTCTTCCTGGGCTTGGCCTTGCGTGCAGGCTTCTTGCGCGCAGGCTTCTTCGCGGCGGAGGGCTTGCCCTTGCCGCCTGCGGAATAGCGTTTTTCTGCCACCAGAGGCTTGCGCCCGGATCCTTGTGCCATCGTCATGTCCTGCCCGGATTGCCCGTTTGCCGGGACAATACCCTGCCCGCCCCGGTTTGTAGAGGGGGCAGAATCCGGAGCTTTCCCCCTTTGCCAGATGGCCGTTTTTTAAGCGAAGCCGGGCAAAGGCGCAAAATTATTGTGCGCACGCAGAAAGACACGCGGAAACTTGCTGGCTTTGGGCTTTGCACAGCTCGCGACGGCGGTTTTGCTGCAGGTGCACAATGCATCGGCACAGGGCCGGAGCAGCGCGGAAACCAAGGGATGCAGAGATGAAGATGATCATAGCCGCCATCAAGCCCTTCAAGCTGGACGAGGTCCGCGAGGCGCTGACCGGTCTTGGCGTGAGCGGGCTGATGGTCACAGAAATCAAGGGCTTTGGCGCCCAGGCGGGCCACACGGAAATCTACCGCGGCGCCGAATACGAAGTGAATTTCGTCCCCAAGCTGAAGCTGGAACTGGTGGTGCCCGCCGATCAGGCCGACCAGGCCATCAGCGCGATTTCCGAGACCGCCCGCACCGGAAAACTTGGGGAGGGCAGGATCGGCGACGGCAAGATTTTTGTTCTGGACGTGGAACAGGCCGTGCGGGTCCGCACCGGCGAAACCAACCTCGAGGCGCTGTAAGGCGCCCGGCATGGAGGAAAGACCTATGAAGAACCTGAAACTCCCCCTCGCGGCGCTGGCACTGGCCGCGCTGCCGGGACTGGCGCTGGCTCAGGACGGCCCCGCCCCCGGTGTGAACCCCGCGACCGATACCGTGTTCATCCTGAACTCGCTGCTGTTTCTGATCGGCGGCTGCCTGGTGTTCTGGATGGCTGCCGGCTTTGCCATGCTGGAGGCCGGCCTGGTGCGCTCCAAGAACGTGACCATGCAGCTGACCAAGAACATGGCGCTGTTTTCCCTGGCCGCCGTGTTCTACTGGCTGATCGGCTATAACCTGATGTATCCGCTGGGCAACTGGGCGGTTGACGGCGTGCTGTCCGGTGTCTTTGGCCCCGGCGTGCTGGAGGCGGTCGGAATCACCGCCGAAGGTGCCGACGACTATTCCTATGCCACGACCGGCTCGGATTTCTTCTTTCAGCTGATGTTCTGTGCCGCCACTGCCTCGATCGTATCGGGCACTTTGGCAGAGCGCATCAAGCTGTGGCCCTTCCTGATCTTCACCATCGTGCTGACGTCGGTGATCTACCCGTTCCAGGCAAGCTGGAAATGGGGCGGCGGCTTCCTGGAGCAGATGGGTTTCCTGGATTTCGCGGGCTCAACCGTGGTGCATTCGGTGGGCGGCTGGGCGGCGCTGACCGGGGCGCTGATCCTGGGGCCGCGCATTGGCAAGTACAAGGACGGCAAAACCATTCCGATGCCCGGCTCCAACCTGGCGCTGGCAACGCTTGGCACCTTCATCCTGTGGATGGGCTGGTTCGGCTTCAACGGCGGCTCGCAGCTGGCGATGGGCTCGATTGGCGATGTAGCTGACATCAGCCGGATCTTCGCCAATACCAATGCCGCTGCAGCGGGCGGCGCGGTGGCCGCTTTGGTTCTGACCCAGCTTTTGTTCCGCAAGCCGGACCTGACGATGATCCTGAACGGCGCGCTGGCGGGTCTGGTGGCTATCACCGCCGAGCCGCTGACTCCGGGCCTGGGCCTATCCACTCTGATCGGCGCCATCGGCGGGGTGATCGTGGTCTTTGCGGTGCCGTTCCTGGACAAGCTGCAGATCGACGACGTGGTGGGCGCCATTCCGGTGCATCTGTTCTGCGGTATCTGGGGCACTGTTGCGGTCGTGCTGTCGAACCCCGACGCGACACTGCTGAAACAGCTGACCGGGATTGCCGTAGTAGGGATCTTCACCATTGCCGCCTCGGCCGCAGTGTGGATGATCCTGCGCGCCACCACCGGCATCCGGGTGGAGGAAGAAGATGAGGTCAACGGGCTGGACATGGCAGAGCTGGGCATGGAGGCCTATCCGGAGTTCTCGCCCAGCTGACCCCCTGCACGGCATTGAAACAAAAGGACGGCGCTTTCATGGGGCGCCGTCTTTGCATTTGCAGCGCGCGAATGTTTTGAATCTGCAGCCGCCAACGAAAAACGCGCCCCTGAAAGGAGCGCGTTTTGGGATGTCCTGACGGCGGCCTCAGACGCCGGCGTCGACGATTGCCTTGGCCAGCACCGGAACGGTCTGCGCATTCAGGCCGGCGATATTGAGGCGGCTGTCGCCGACCATGTAGATGCCGTTGTCGACCCGCATCTTCTCGACCAGATCCGGCGTGGTGCCCAGGAGCGAGAACATGCCGCGGTGCTGGGCAATGAAGCCGAACCGGTCCGAGCCGGTCAGCCGCTGCAGCTCATCCGCAAGGCTTTGGCGCAGGTCCAGCATGCCGAGGCGCACCTCTTCCAGCTCTGCCGCCCAGTCGGCGCGCAGGGCGTCATCGTTCAGGATCATCGTCACCAGCCGCGCACCGTGGTCCGGCGGGAAGGAGTAGTTCTGCCGGTTCAGGAACGCCAGGGTGCCCTGGTTCAGGGCCTGCGCCCCCGCGTCATTCGACACCGCCATCAGCAGGCCGGTGCGCTCGCGGTAGATGCCGAAATTCTTGGAGCAGCTGGCCGCGATCAGTACCTCGGGGCAACCCGCCGCCACCAGGCGCACGCCCCTCGCATCTTCCTCCAAACCGTCGCCAAAGCCCTGATACGCGATGTCGATCATCGGGATCAGGCCGCGTTCGTTCAACAGCGCGATGACCTCTTTCCACTGGGTCTCGTTCAGATTGGCGCCGGTCGGGTTATGGCAGCAGCCGTGCAGCAGCACCACGTCGCCCTTCTGCGCGCCCTTCAGGTCTTCCATCATGCCGTCAAAGTCGACACCGCGGGTGTCGCGGTCGAAATAACGGTAGGTGACGGCCTCAATGCCGACGTAATTCAGGATCGACACATGGTTCGGCCAGGTCGGGTCCGAAACGAACACCCGGGCCTTGGGATTGGCCATTGTGATCAGTTCAAACGCCTGGCGCACAGCCCCGGTGCCCCCGGGGGTCGCGGCCGCCGCGATATTTTCACGCGCCACGGCATCGCCCAGGATCAGCTTGATCATAGCGTCGCCATAAGCCGGGTCGCCGGCCAGGCCGACGTAGGCCTTGCTGGTCTGCTCTTCCCACAGCTTGTGCTCGGCCGCCTTGATCGCGCGCATCACCGGGGTGACGCCCTCGGCGTTCTTGTAGACGCCGACGCCAAGGTCGATCTTGTCGGCGCGCGGGTCGTCGCGGTACATCTGCATCAGCGCCAGGATCTTGTCGGCGGGCTGGGGTTTCAGGGTCTCGAACATCAGTTCTCTCCGGTAGCAACGGGAAGGGTCGGGAAGGCACCCCACTCCGCCCACGAGCCATCATAGACCGCATGATCGGTCTTGCCGATGCGCTCCAATGCAAGGCTGAGGACGGCGGCGGTGACGCCCGAACCGCAGGTGGTAATCACAGGTTTGTTCAGATCGGCACCGGCGGCGGCAAATTCGGCGCGCAGGCCCTCTGCATCCTTCATGGTGCCATCCGCATTCAGCAGGCGGCCGAAGGGCACGTTTTTCGAACCAGGGATGTGACCCGCCCGCAGGCCTTCGCGCGGCTCCGGCACCTTGCCGCGGAACCGCGCGGCGGCGCGGGCGTCGATGATTTCATGGTCGCCCAGCTTGGCCGCGGAAGACACCTGTGTCACATCGCGCACCATGTGATTTTGCACCCGCACGGTCATATGGCGGTCGCGGATCACCGGCGGAAGGTCCTCAACCGGGCGGCCTTCGGCCTGCCATTTCGGGAAACCGCCATCCAGCACCGCAACATTGGCCTGCCCCATCAGGCGGAACAGCCACCAGACACGGGCGGCGGAAAACAGGCCCGTTCCGTCATAGACCACCACCTGGTGGCCGTCGCCGACACCCATCGCCCGCAGGCGGGACATGAATTTCTCAACCGGCGGCACCATATGCGGCAGGTCCGAGCGGTGGTCGGAGATATCGTCAATATCGAAAAAGCGCGCGCCGGGGATATGGGCCGCGTCATATTCCGCCTTGGGATCGCGGTCTTCCTGCGGCAAATACCAGGAAGCGTCCAGCACCCGCAGATCCGGATCCTTCAGATGGGCGGCCAGCCAGTCGGTGGAAACCAGCGTCTTTGGATCATCCTGCATCAAAGCGTCTCCCTTTCTGCGCATGCGCTATGGGTACATCTGGCGGCACAGCGGTGCAAGGCCGCGGCGCCCTCTGCCTGCGGTTACAAAATTCTTGCGAGCCGTTAATGGAACGTTAACGGCATAGGCCCAAGTTTCAGCATTTCATTGCAAAGGCCCATTGTATGCCCGCTTTCCGCAGTTTCCTTACCGCCTTTCTGATTGCAGCGGGCATATTCAGCCCCGGCACCTTGCACGCAGAATGCGTGGAGATCGGAAAAACATGCATTGGCATCAACGACTTGACGGCAAAGGTCCGGATTGGAAACCACACGCCGGACCTGCAGAGACTGAACCAGTTCACTGAGCTGACCGATCTTACCCTGATGGCCGAGCTGCAGTTCAAGGACCCTGTCGACCTGTCCGCTCTCACTGCGCTGTCAAAGCTGGAAAAGCTGGCCTTGGTGAACATCACAGCGCCTGACCTTGCACCGCTCAACCGGCTGCCGCGGCTGAAGCGGCTCAGCCTTGATTCTGTCCGCGTGCCCGACTTTACCCCGCTGGCCCGGATGACACAGCTTGAGCACCTCTCGGTCTGGGGTGCCGGCGACGTCACCGACCTGTCCTTTGCCAGCGGCCTGACCCGGCTGCAGAGCCTGAACATTGCTGATTCCGGTGTATCCGACCTGAGCCCGCTGTCGGGCCTTACCGACCTGGCTGTCTTTCTTGCCTTCAACACGCAGGTCTCCGACCTCAGCCCGTTGGCGGGTGCCAACCTGCAGGTGGCCTGGATCTCCAATTGCCCGGTCAAAAGCGTGGCCGCTCTGGCCGCTTCTGACCGGCTGGAGATGCTGCGCGCTGATGGAACCTTGCTGAAAACCCTGGACGGGCTGGAGGGGAAACCCGCACTGCACACCCTCATCCTGTCAGACACCCAGGTGGCGGACCTGACCCCGCTGACGGATGCAACCGGTCTGATGGATCTGGCCCTGGATGGAACCCGGATCAGCGACATCACACCGCTGGGCGGACTGGACGCGCTGCGCAAACTGATCCTGGCAGACACGGCGGTCTCCAGCCTTGCTCCGCTGGCGGGCAAAAACCTGCGCGAACTGTCGCTGACCAATACCGCAGTGTCCAGCCTTGCTGCGGTGGAGAAAATGGAGAACCTTTGGGACTTCAGCATATCCGGAACAGGCGTCACCGACCTCGCACCGCTTAGGAAACTTAAAAAGCTATCCATTCTCCGGGCCATCGGCCTGCCCGCTGCAACGCTGCAACCGCTGCTGGAGGTCGAAAACCTGCGGATTGTCTATGCCGGCCCTGATTCCGCTTCGCAAAGGCGTCTGCTCGGGAAAGACAAAATCGCTCAGTACCTCACAGGCACCCCCTAGCTGGTGCAACTGCTGCGCAGTGGGCTCCCTGCCCTGATACCGGCAGCACAATCACAGCGCCCGCCAAGATCAGTCCCGGCGAGGACGTGACAGGTCCTGCTCCCGTATCAAGGGGCGCGGCGGGCCTGACAGGCAGAATGCCACCAGCGCCGCAACAGGCGCCGATGCCAGCCGGCAGGCGCATGACCCCGGCTATTTTCTGGCTGGAAATACTCCGGGTGAATTGGCCGCCCGGCCAAGAGGGCAGCGCCCTGCCCCTGGTCAGCGTGCGTCTTTCAGCAGCCGCTGCTTCTGGCGGGACCAGTCGCGCTTGGCCTCGCTCGCCCGTTTGTCGTGGTTCTTCTTACCCTTGGCGATGCCCAGCTTTATCTTGGCCCGGCCCTTGTGGTTGAAATACAGAACCAGCGGCACCAGGGTCATCCCCTTGCGCTGGGTGGCGTTCCACAGGTCCGACAGCTCCTTGCGCGACACCAGCAGCTTGCGGCGGCGGCGCTCTTCATGCTTGAAGACCTTGGCCTGTTCGTAAGGCGGGATATAGGCATTCACCAGCCACAGCTCGCCGTTCTCCACCGCAGCATAGCTGTCTGCGATGTTCGTACCGCCCCCGCGCAGCGCCTTGACTTCGGACCCCTCCAGCATGATGCCGCATTCGATATCGTCTTCGATCGCGTAATCGAACCGTGCCCGCCGGCTCTCGGCGATCACTTTGTAATTCGGGTCGGATGTCTGCTTCTTCTTGGCCATGGGAGGCAGATGTAAGGCGGCGCGGCGGCGGGCGCAAGGCGCGCTTCACCGCTTCCGGCTGCGCAGCAGCGTGAAAACACCACTGCCGACAATCACAGCACTGCCGATCAGGGTCAGCGCATCGGGCCGCTCGCCAAACACCAGCCCCCCCAGCACCATGGCAAAGATAAGCCTAGTGTACCGGAACGGCGCAATCACCGCGATTTCGCCCGCCCGCATCGCCCCGGACAAGGCGTTATAAGCGATGACACCTATCCCCGTGGCCGCCATGATCTCCAGCCAATTGCTCAGGCTTGGCCAAACCGCCCCGCCGGTCCAGCCCAGCGCGATCACACCGGCAATCACCAGCATGGCAAAGCCAAGGAAGCCCAGCTGGTTGTTGCTCATGTCCTTGGGTGCCGCACGGGTGGCCAGATCCCGGCCCGCAAACCCCAGCGTGCCGGCGACGGCAAACAGCGAGGCAGGTTCAAACCCGCTCAGCCCCGGACGCAAGATCAGCAGCACGCCCACAAACCCCAGCCCGATCGCCAGCCAGCGCCGCCAGCCCACCGTCTCACCAAAGAACACCACAGCTCCCGCCGCCACCACCAGCGGCGTCGCCTGAAGGATGGCCGAGGCCGAGGACAACGGCGTCAGCGCAATCGCCAGCGTATAGCACAGCCGCCCCACGACCTCTGCAACAGAGCGCAGCAGCATCGGGCGCGTGCCGAATCCCGGATGCCACGGGGCATGACCTTGCGCACGCGCCATCGTGGCAAAGACCGCCATGCCGCCCAGGCCGAAGAGGATCAGGATCTGTCCCACTGGAATGTCGCGGGCCGCGGACTTGATGAACATGTCTTCTAGCGCAAAGGCGGCCATCGCCAGCACCATCAGAAGGCTTCCGCGCAGCGTATCCATTCCGGTGCCCTTTCAAATTCAGAAAACTCAATGAGTTGGGCATTTGGTAGGCCCGCCGCAGACAATGCACAAGAGAACGGCTTCAGTCCCGCTGCGTCAGACCTGCCTGCCGGTAATGGTGCATGTTGAGAAAGGCCGCGCCGGTCTCGGCGCTGCGGTAGCCATGCGGCTGGTCGGCAGCAAAACGCAGGCCCTGCCCCGCCTCCAGCGGCACCCATTCGCCGCCCCGCAGCACCTCCATCAATCCGTGCAGCACAAACACTTCCTCGGTGACACCGGTATCATGCGGCTGGGACTGGTGGCATTGTCCCGGCTTCAGCGTCACCTTAAAGGTCTCTGCCCCGAGCAGCGGATCGAAGGGAAAGACAATTTTCACACCGATGCTGCCAGGGAACTGCACCGTCTCATAGACCCCGGCAACCTGCCCCACCGGCCGCGTTGCCTCGCCGATCAGCGCGGTCAGCGGCAGGTGAAAGCCCTTGGCGATCTTCCACAGGGTGGCAATCGTCGGGCTTGATTCGCCGCGCTCGATCTGTCCCAGCATTGCCTTGCTGACGCCGGTCGCCTCCGCCGCCTTGCTGAGGCTAAGCCCAGCCGCCGTACGGATGTCCCGCAGGTTCAGGGTGATGGTTTCATCGCTCATAAGATCCGCCGCTCAAAAAACCACTTGTGCGCTATAACGCACGATGTGTATTGTGCGCTATAACGCACAGCATCCCTAGCCGATCCGGCATCAAAGGAAAACCCGCATGCTCAAGGAGCTGAAACTTTCGCATCTTGTCTCCGGCGCGGTGGCCGTGCTGGTGGGCTATACCGGATCAGTCGCCATCATCTTTCAAGCGATCGAAGCGGTCGGCGCCACCCAGGCTCAGGCCAACAGCTGGATGCTAGTACTGGGCCTGGGCATGGGCGTAACCTGCCTGATCCTGTCGATGATATACCGGATGCCGATCCTGACCGCCTGGTCCACCCCCGGCGCAGCACTGCTGGCGGTCAGTTTGAACAGTGTCCCCATTGCCGAAGCAATCGGCGCCTTCCTGCTCTGTGCCGCGCTCCTGACCCTTACCGGCATTACCGGGTGGTTTGCCGCCCTGTCGCGACTGATCCCCGACACACTGGCCAGCGCCATGCTCGCGGGTATTCTGTTCCAGTTCGGGCTCTCTGCCTTCACCGCTTTGCAAACGGACACCGCGCTGGTGGCGGTGATGGGCCTCAGCTTCCTGTTGGGGCGCAAACTGTTCCCGCGCTACTGTATCCCCGCGGTGCTGGCGGCAGGCGTGGCCTGGTGCGCAGGCACCGGCGCCTTTGGCAGCCTTGATGCGCTGGACCTGACGCTGGCGCGCCCCGTGTTTGTGATGCCCGCCTTCTCGCTGCCCGTACTGATCGGGATCGGCCTGCCGCTGTATATCGTCACCATGTCCTCGCAGAACATGCCCGGTGTGGTGGCCCTGAAGGCTTGCGGCTATGATGCACCGGTTTCCGCCAGCCTGACTGTAACCGGTCTGGCCTCGCTGATCCTTGCCCCGTTCGGCGGCTTTGCCTTCAATCTCGCCGCCATTACCGCCGCGATCTGCGCAGGACCGGAGGCGGATGAGAACCCGGACACCCGCTATCTCGCCGGGGTCATGACCGGCGCGGTCTATATTCTGGTCGGCCTGGGCGGCGCAACCGTCATCAGCCTGTTCCTGATCGCACCCAAGGCGCTGGTGGCCGCCGTCGCGGGACTTGCGCTGCTCTCAACCATCGGCAACAGCCTGTCTGCCGCACTGTCGGACGCCAAGGGCCGCGAGGCGGCACTGATCACCTTCATGATCACAGTGTCCGGCATCAGCTTCTTTGGAATCGGCGCGCCGTTCTGGGCGCTGGTGCTGGGGCTGGCGGTGAATCACTGGCTGAAAGCCCCCGAACCCGCCCCGGTGCGCGTCTGACAGCCCCCGGAGAGACATTTCACCCCTGAATTCCGGCGCCAACTGTGCCAAAATTATCGAACAGCCCCCCGGCAGGTTGCCTTTATTGCGCAAATCGTGTCCCTGAGGGCAAAGACTAAGGGAACCAGCCTGATGCCAATGTACCGATCCAGAACCTCCACCCATGGCCGCAACATGGCGGGCGCACGCGGATTGTGGCGCGCAACCGGCATGAAGGATGATGATTTCGGCAAGCCGATCATCGCCATCGTCAACTCCTTCACCCAGTTCGTGCCCGGCCACGTGCACCTCAAAGACCTGGGCCAGATGGTCGCCCGCGAGGTTGAGGCGGCCGGCGGTGTGGCCAAGGAATTCAACACCATCGCGGTGGATGACGGCATCGCCATGGGCCATGACGGCATGCTCTACTCGCTGCCCTCGCGCGAGGTGATCGCTGACAGCGTCGAATACATGGTCAACGCCCATTGCGCCGATGCCATGGTTTGCATTTCCAACTGCGACAAGATCACTCCGGGGATGCTGATGGCCGCCATGCGCCTGAACATCCCGGCGATCTTTGTCTCCGGCGGCCCGATGGAAGCGGGCAAGATCGACATTGCCGATCTGGACATGAAGAAGATCGACCTGGTGGACGCGATGGTTGCCGCTGCCAATGACAAATTCACCGACGAGCAGGTCCAGCACATCGAAGAGAACGCCTGCCCGACCTGCGGGTCGTGCTCGGGCATGTTCACCGCCAACTCGATGAACTGCCTGGCCGAGGCCCTGGGCCTGGCGCTGCCGGGCAACGGCTCGACCCTGGCTACGCATGCCGACCGCAAGCATTTGTTCCTGGAAGCCGGACGCAAGATCGTCGATATCACCAAGCGCCACTATGTGGGCGAAGAAAAGGGCCTGCTGCCGCGTGAGATCGCCACCTTCGAGGCGTTTGAAAACGCGATGAGCCTGGATATCGCCATGGGCGGCTCCACCAACACCGTGCTGCATCTGCTGGCGATCGCCAACGAAGGCGAAGTCGACTTCAACATGTCCCACATGGACCAGCTCAGCCGCAAGGTGCCCTGCCTTTGCAAGGTCGCCCCGAACACTGCCAACGTGCATATGGAAGACGTGCACCGGGCCGGCGGCATCTTCTCGATCCTGGGCGAGCTGAGCCGCGCGGGCCTGCTGCACAACAATTGCAGCACCGTGCATGCCTCGACCATGGGCGAGGCGATTGCCAAGTGGGACATTAAGGTTGCCAACAACCCCGAGGCCGAGGAGCTGTTCAAGGCCGCCCCCGGCGGCGTGCGCACAACGCAGGCGTTCTCCCAGTCAAACCGTTACAAAGAGCTGGACGACGACCGTGAAAACGGTGTAATCCGCTCCAAAGAGCACGCCTTCAGCCAGGACGGCGGCCTTGCGGTGCTGTTCGGCAACATTGCGCTGGACGGCTGCATCGTGAAGACCGCCGGTGTCGACGCCAGCAACCTGACCTTCACCGGCTCGGCCTATGTCTGCGAAAGCCAGGACGCTGCGGTCAACGACATCCTGACCGGCAAGGTCAAGGAAGGCGACGTGGTGGTGATCCGCTATGAGGGCCCGCGCGGCGGCCCGGGGATGCAGGAAATGCTGTACCCGACCTCCTATCTGAAGTCGAAGGGCCTCGGCAAAGCCTGCGCGCTGCTGACCGACGGACGCTTCTCCGGCGGCACCTCGGGCCTGTCGATCGGCCATGTCTCGCCCGAGGCAGCCGAAGGCGGCACCATCGGCTTGGTGTGCCAGGGCGACACCATCGAGATCGACATCCCCAACCGAACCATCCATCTGGCGGTGCCGGACGAGGAACTGGCGGCGCGGCGTGAGGCGCAGGATGCGGCTGGCTGGAAGCCGGCCGCGCCGCGCAAGCGCAAGGTCTCCAAGGCGCTGAGGGCCTATGGCCTGCTGGCAACTTCGGCTGCAAAAGGTGCGGTTCGCGCGCTGCCGGACGAAGACTGAGGCAGAGCCCCAGCGCGACATGCAATCCCCGCCGCTCAGAACGCGGCGGGTTTTCTTCTTTCCAGGGTTAGTGCTGAAATTAGGCCCGGCAGGGGTTGCTGCTTCTGGTCTCAAGCCTGAAGGAACCGGCTGCGCTAAGGCCGCAACAGCCAGCTCAGAAGGCGAGCCGCCATTGACGCCGCACACGTAAAACGATAGGAGCCCTGAAGCCCGTTACACGGGAATGCACCAATTGTTTTGAGTGCATTTGAGATCCGATTAAAACTCAAGACATTTTGAGGACTATCATGTTGAGACTACTCGCCACGGCTCTAGCTCTTGCAGTTCCGGTCGCTGCAAACGCAGATCCCCAGAAATACTTGTGTAACTTTACAGAACACAATTCTCCCAGAAAAATTGACGACGGTGGGTTTGTGCCCAGCAAATACATGCTGACTATCGACGTTGAAAACAGTGCCGCTACGGCCTATGACAGGTTGGTTCACGAGATCTACCAAGCCCCCATAGCCGCAAAATTTTCAAAAAAGAACAATGGAACATACCGCTTGCGGTGGAAGCTCTCAGGGGTGCCTGTAACTATCACAAAGACTGTAGATTACGGCATACCCGACGTCATCAAAACCAAGTTCAATCTTCGGTACTCGCTGCTGTTTAATCCTGAAACCCTGCAGGGAACACTCTCAGTCAGCGGAGGGGGCGAACGCTTCGCATCAGCAGCCATTCTGGACTGCAAAAAAGCAAACAAGAACATGGCATTCCGCTAAGCACCAAACCGGCGCTCAGAGAGCTCGCCACTTAAACTCGCCTGCCCTCGCCGCGCCAGCGGTGCTGGGCCTAAGGCTTTGGGCTGCATCGCTGATGCAGCGGAAAAGGCGCGGGAGCCCACCCCTTACGCTGCGGCCCGCCTATTCCCCCAGCTTGGCGTGCACCTCTTCCAGGTCGATCTCACCCACCGGCATCTTGTTGGCCGGGTTCTCGAAATCATATTTGAACAGCTCGAAATCGCGCTTGTAGATCTCGTAGACCAGATGCATCGACAGATCGTCGAAATAATCCTCGACCGGATGGGCGCGCTTGGGGCCGTGGCCTTCGCTTTCGTTGAACCGCGGGATCGCGGTCAGGTCCACGGGATGCGGCGTCTCGATCGCATCCAGCACCCCTTGCATCCCGTCATTAAACGCCTCGGTCCAGAAGATCTGGTTGTAGCGCCCGCCGTTCAGGATGAACGTGGACACATGCCCCGACATCGCCGACCAGTGAATGTCCGGATCCATCGGGCGGCGCCAGCGGATGGTGTCGCGCACAAACAGCAGAAACCGCCGGAAGCTGGCGATCTGGTCGAACTCCTGCTTGCCGTCCTCGCCGCCGACCTCGATCCCGTATTCATAGGCCAGCTTGGGCACCAGATTGCCGCGGTAGCGGCGGCCGTTGCGCTGGATGCCGCAGATCTTGTCAAAGAAGGAGCTGAGAACGCGAGTATAGGGGTTCCGCACGCAGGTGAAAGCATAAGACCGCTGCCCCTGCACATTTCGGGTGATCGGCCCCTGGCTGTGCTCCAGCGCCCATTTGTGCAAGCCCTCCTTGGCGTCGTGAATGTCCCCGTCAAAGAACCGCCCGTGATCCGAGTAATACAGGATCTGCCCGATCGTCGAGCAGGCGCATTTCGGCACCACCCGGTAGACCACACTCTCACTTTCCGTCATCCAGGTGCCGGGAAACCCCATCTGCTGCCCTCTTGTCCGTCTTTGCCTGTTCCCAGCAGTAATCGCATATGTTTACCGAAACGGGAACTATCTGGTTTATTCGTGCCTTAAGCCCGCTTATCAAGGGACACAATCAGGCAGAACAAGGCAATCCGTCCGCATCATGGCAAAAATCGCATATATTCTGCTCTGCCATAAGGACCCCGGGGCGGTCATCCAGCAGGCTGAACGGCTGACTGCGGCCGGCGATTACATGGCGATCCACTTCGACGGGCGGGCGGCGCCGGAAGACTACCAGTCGATCCGGGCTGAGCTGGCGGACAATCCCAATGTGACCTTTGCCAGAAAGCGGGTCAGATGCGGCTGGGGGGAATGGTCGCTGGTCGAGGCGACGCTGCACGCGCTGCGCAGCGCAGTTGAGGAGTTTCCCCGCGCCACTCATTTCTACATGCTGTCGGGCGATTGCATGGCGGTGAAAACGGCAGAATACGCCCACCGCTTCCTCGACCAGCATGACAAGGATTTCATCGAAAGCTTCGATTTCTTTGACAGCGACTGGATCAAGACCGGCATGAAAGAGGACCGGCTGATCTACCGGCACTTCTTCAACGAGCGCAAGCACAAGCAGCTGTTCTACTGGAGCCATCGGCTGCAGAAACGCCTGGGGCTGCAGCGCGAGGTTCCGGCAGATATCCAGGTACAGATCGGCAGCCAATGGTGGTGCCTGCGCCGCCGCACGGTGGAGTGGATCCTGGATTTCACCCGCAAACGCCGCGATGTGATGCGGTTCTTCCGCACCACCTGGATCCCGGATGAAACCTTCTTTCAAACTCTGGTGCGCCACCTGATCCCGGAAGGCGAGATCGAGCCCCGCACCCTTACCTTCCTGATGTTCACCGATTACGGGATGCCGGTGAATTTCCACAATGACCATTACGACCTGCTGCTGAGCCAGGACTTTTTGTTCGCCCGCAAGATCAGCCCGGAAGCGACAGAGCTGAAGTCGCGGCTTGGGCGGCTTTATGCGGCGCAGGGCGTCGACTTCCAAATCTCTAACGAGGGGCGCAGCCTGTACAAATTCCTGTCCCAGCGGGGCCGGATCGGGCGCCGTTTCGCACCGCGGTTCTGGGAGACTGAAAGCTCGCTGGGGCGTGAGCGCGAGCTGCTGATCGTGATCTGCAAGAAATGGCACGTGGCCAAGCGGCTGCTGGAGCAGATCCGCCAGGTGACCAATATCCCGGCCATCGAATATCTGTTCAACGAAGAAGACACACCGCTGCCCGATCTCGGCGGCATCCAGGCTGCGCTGATGAAGCGCACCCGCCACCGCCGTGCGCTGATGCGGATGCTGTTCGAATACTACGAGTCCGATCAGCTGCTCATCTGCCTGGATCCCGGCGCAGTCGATCTGATGAATGATTTCCATTCCGACCGTTCCTCGACCCGTTTCCTGCAGATCGAATGCGAGTTCAGCGATGACTATCTGGCCGGCCACGCGCACCGGGTCGGACTGGCGGGCGAACGCACACCGCAATTGACGCTCGAGCGCCTGCTGCCGACAATCCGCAACGACATCCTGTATGAAAACGACCGCATCCGCGATGCCGGGTTCAGCCAGCTGTTCCAGATACGGGAAAGCAACAGCCCGGAGGAGAATGCAGACCAGCTGCGCGGCTTCCTGGGTCTGACCGAGGAGAAAGCCATGCAGATTGCCGGGAACCACTACCTGTTTGCAGATTGAGCCGAGCAGCACCCAATCGGGCAGGCACGCAGAAACGCCCAAAGTGCGGGACAGGCCGGAGATGCACCGGGCCCGCGCAGCCGCAGGCGGCGGCAGGACTTCGCCGCCGCCCTGACATTGGGGTTTAGCGTCAGTCTTCCAGCGCTTTGATCATGTCCACCCGTGTTGCATGGCGGCCGCCCTCAAAGCCCGCGTTCAGGAATGCATCCACAATGTCCAGCGCCAGGCCTTCGCCCACGACACGCGCACCGATGGACAGCATGTTGGCGTCGTTATGGGCGCGGATCATCCTGGCCGAGAACGTATCGGCGCAGACACCGCAACGGATGCCTTTGACCTTGTTCGCGGCCATCATAATTCCCTGGCCGGTGCCGCACAGGACGATGCCCAGCAGGCACTCGCCAGAGGCGACAAGCCGCGCCGCAGCTGCACCGTGTTCAGGGTAATGCGTACTTTCCGGTGTCTGCGGCCCGATGTCGACCACCTCCCAGCCCTGCGCCTCGATATGTGCAGCGACAGCTTTACGCAGCTCAATAGCGGCGTGGTCGCTGGAAAGGGCAATCCGGTTGCTGGATGTCATGGTTTGGTCGTCCTGTGTCAAAAGGAAGTTTGCGGCATGGCGGCCTTGGATCAAGTCACAGGCGCGCCGTCAATCACTTTATCCCCGGCTTTGGCACGGGAAGCCCCGCTCAGCCGGCTAAACCGCTCTGCAGCAGCCTGTCGATCAGCCCCAGCCAGCCCAGGGCAATGCCATCGCCGGATACCCGGATTGTATCACCATGCCGTAGTTGTTGAAACTGATGTAGTTCTTGTACCGCTCCCCCGCGATGCCCAACTCGGTCTCCAGCCCCTTGATTTTCTGGGAAACCGCCGACTGTGCCAGCCCCAGCGCCTCAGCCGTGCCAGTGAAATTGCCATGCCGGACCACTAGGTCGAACGCAGAAAGCGCAACAGGTTGCAACTCAGCTTCCAAGTAATGCTGCTAATGTCACTCAAAAATTATTGCCTACTGAAAAGGCCTTTTTATATCAGAGAATGCCCTGTGTAAGTTCTGCTAAGGCCGTGTCCCCGGGCGGTACCAACCGGCAGAGCAAAAAAACAGGGATGCTTCTTGTCAATCAAACCTCCTTGAACGGATCTGGCGATCGGCACGTCCGACAGTGGATTCTGCCGGGGCTTCAGCCAGATCACCACCATTTCGTCAAAGCTGATGATCGGCGGGCTGGTGGTCTGGGCAATTGCCTTTCCCGGACAGTCCGGCGCGGTGCTGAATTCGATCAACGGTTTAATCCTGGCCTCTTTCGGCGCCTTGTACATCTGGACCGTGGCGCTGTTTGTCTTGTGCTGCATTGCTCTGGCGTTGCGGCCGACCGCCGGGCGGTTGCAGCTGGGGCAGCCGGGGGACAGCCCTGAATTCTCCAATTTATCCTGGTTTTCGATGATGGTCGGCGCCGGCCTCGGGGTCGGCATGCTGACCTGGGCTGTGGCAGAGCCGATCTATCACTGGAACAACAGCCCTGAAGTGATCCAGGGGCTGACCAATGGCGGCGCGGCGGACAATATCCGCATGGCCTATAAATGGTCGTTCCTGCATTGGGGGCTGGGCGCCTGGGCCTGCTATGCAATAGCCGGGCTGGCGCTGGGGTCCTTCAGCTGCCGCCGCGGGCTGCCGCTGACCATGCGCTCCGCGCTGACACCGCTGTTCGGCACCCGGCTGTCCGGCTCCATCGGCCATGTGGTGGATATCGTCGCCGTGGTCGCCACCATCCTTGGCGTCGCCCAGACCCTGGGTTTCGAGGTGGAGCAATTCGCCGCCGGCGACGAAGGCCCCAAGGCCCGTCCGCATATCGTCTTCTGGGGTGTGGCATCTGGCGCGGTGGTGAGGTGCTGCAATGCGCCGCTCTGATCAAGGCGATCTGCAACGACGTCCGCCGCGCACAGGCAGGGGTTGCCACCACCATCACGCAGGAGCCCGCGGAATACCCCCCGCCCTCGGGTGGCTGCCGGCAGGCTTGGCAGCCGCCCGCACACACTGCCGAAGCGGCCTGCAAACGCTTCGTACAGACCAAGCAAGGAAGCCAAGAAGACCAAATTCCACAACAGGAAAATCCTCCGCCCGGCGATCCGGATGCATGCGGCGGAAGTCGCAAACAGCAGGTTGGACCGGCGCGAATTCCTGTCCTGCGCAACTGCGCTGGGAGTGACCGCATCCGCTGTCAGTGGCAGGATCGGCCTCAACCAGCCGCTGCAGGCGGCAGCCCCCCGCTGTTCAACTGGCCGCAGCTGGGTAACCAGGTGCGGGGCTATCTGGAATACCTCATCCAATACAATGCCGGCGGCTCCTTTGAACCGCGCCTGCTGGAAAGCTGGGAGGTCAGCAAAGACGCTACCGAATACCTGCTGCACATCCGCCCAAGCGTGAGCTGGAACGATGGCCGCGGCATCCTGACGGCCAAGGACATCGCCTATAACTTTGCCCGCTGGTGCGATGGCAAATAGGAGGGCAACTCAATGGCGGCCCGCATGGGCTCTTTGCAGAACGAGGCTGGCGACCGCCCCGCCGAAGGCGCGCTGGAAGTGGCCGGCGACTTGACGCTGAAGGTAAAGCTGCCCCGTCCCGATATCTCGATCATCCCCGCGGTGACCGAAACCCCCGCCGCCATTGTGCCGGACGGCTGGCCGGGTGATCCCGGCGCCGATCCTGTGGGCACCGGCCCGTACAACCTGGCGGGATACAAGGCCGGCGTCAAAGTGGCGCTGGAAAAGAACACCGATCATGAATGGGCCGGGCGGAGGCGCGAAACTGGACCGGATCGAATTCATCGACTTCGGAACGGACGCCTCAACTCATCTGTCGGCAGCCGAAGCCGAAGAAATCGACATGACCTACGAGACTGTGGGCGAATATGTCGACATCTTCACCTCCATCGGCTGGAACGTAAGCGAGTAGGTCTCAGCCAAAACCCTGGCGCTGCGCACCAACCGAGACGCCGAGGTGGGCGGGATGCACCCCTATGCCGATGCCCGCGTCCGCCGCGCCGTGGCGCTGGCCTGCGACAACGCAGTTTTGCTGGAGCCAGACTATGACGGCCGCGGAACCCTGGCGGAAAACCACTATGTCTGCCCGATCCACCCGGAATACGCCGATATCGGCGCGCCCGAGCGGGACACAGAAGCCGCACGCGCGCTGATGGAGGAGGCAGGGATGCTAGGTTTCGAGCACGAGATGTTCTCAATCGACGATGACTGGCGGCGCGACACCACCGACGCGCTGGCGGCGCAGATGCGCGATGCGGGCCTCAAAGGTCAAACGCACGGTGCTGCCCGGCAACACCTTCTGGAACGACAGGGACAAATACCCGTTCAGCTCCACCGGCTGGGGCACCGTCCACTTGGGGGGGCAGGTGCTGACATTGGCCTACAAGACAGGGGGTGCCTGAATTGAAACCGGCCTCGCCAGTGCCGAGTTTGATACAATGCTCGAAGCCGCGTCGGTCATCGCCGACGACGGCACCGTTATCCAGCCAGCACTCGCTCTACCGCCACCCCCGCCCCGGTATCCTCGGCGCTGAGGGCCATCCGATCGCCGAAATCCATGTGCACAAGCTAGCCTTGGAAGCCTGATCGGGCCTAACCGGCAAAAGGGCGCGCGCCAGTCCCGGCGCGCGCCCTTGTTTTTTAGATGTCGACCTCGACCCGGCCAATCGGGTTGGAGCAGCAGGCCAGGATGTAGCCTGCCTCCACGTCTTCCTCCGAGATGCCGCCGTTGTGGACCATATGCACCTCGCCCGCGGTCTTCTTGACCTTGCAGGTGCCGCAGATGCCAAAGGTACAGCCCGACGGGATGTTGAGGCCCGAAGCCTTGGCCACCGCCAGCACCGTATCTGTTTCGGTGCAGGCCGCCATAACACCGGAGGCCGCAAAGCTGATCTCCGCCGCTGCAGTCTCTTCCGGCACCACGTCGTCGATCTCGGGCGCATCGGCTGCAGTCTCAACCGGGGCGCCAAAGCTTTCCTGGTTGTAGTTCGCCATGTCGAAGCCCAGGCCGTTGAGCATGTCGCGCACCGCCTGCATGAACGGGTCCGGCCCGCAGCAGTAGACCTCGCGCTCCAGATAGTCGCCGGCAATCAGGCCCAGCATGATCTGGTTCAGCTGGCCGCGGTAGCCGGTCCAGACCTGATAGGGATCGTCCTCTTCCACCACAAAGTTCAGCTTGAGGCCGGGCACCCGTGCCGCCATGCCTTCCAGCTGGCGCCGCGCGATGATCTCGCTCGGGCGCTTGGCGCAGTTGATAAAGCTGATGTCGGGCGACTGGCCGCGGTCGAACAGATACTGGGTCATCGACAGGCTCGGCGTGATGCCGGAGCCTGCGGAGATGAACAGGAACTTGCCGTTGGGGCGCTTGGGCAGGGTGAACAGCCCCGCAGGCCCCGAGGCTTTCAGCATCCTGCCGGGGCGCAGGTTGTCCAGCATCCAACGGGTGCCGATGCTGTCCGCTTGCGCCTTCACAGTCACCGAGATCGACAGCGGCCGCGACGGCGAGGAACTGATGGTGTAGGTGCGCCAGACGGTCCCGCCCGGCACCGGCAGTTCCAGCGTCAGGAACTGGCCCGGCTGGTATTTGAACCACGCGCCGGAAGGCGCGCGGAAGCTGAAGGTGGCGGTGTTCGGCGCTTCCGGCACAACCGAGACGCATTCCAGCATCTCGTCGTCCTTCCACGCCAGGGTTTCGTCCAGAGATTCGAAATTAGCCTGCAGTCCCATTGGCTTACTCCGCCGCGATCAGGTTGCGGCCGGTCAGGGCGCGGGTCAGGTGTTCAGCATACCAGTTGGAGAACTGAATGACGCCGCTTTCCTGCACTTCGGAATAGGGTCCGGGCTGGTAGGCGGGCGAGTTGATGCCGCGCTGGTTGTCCTCGACCACAATGCGGTCCTCGTCGTTGGTGGCCATCCAGACTTCAGTCAGGCGCTTGATGTCATAGTCCTGGCCCTCAACCGCGTCCTTGTGCACCAGCCACTTGGTGGTCACTTCGGTCTCGGTCGCGCTGATCGGGTTCACCCGGAAGACAAGGGAATGATCCGGCAGGAAATGGTTCCAGGTGGTTGGGTAGTGGAACTTCAGCAGCGTGCCGGCATCGGCAAAGGGCACCCGTCCCAGCGGTTTGGCGACTGCGGCCTTGCCGTCCATTGTATAGCTCTCGGCGCCTTCGTTCAGCGGCATCCGCGCCAGCCGGTGCTGGCCGCGTTCGCCCATGCGGAACTGCGCCGGGCAGCCTGCGGCTTCGATCCGGTCGAAATGCTTCTGCAGATGCGGCGGGGTTTCGCCGCCTTCAACCCCGGTGACCGAAGGATCTTCCGGGAAGGTGCGGCACAGCGACGGGTGGTTGCCGCCGCAGTGATAGCACTCGCGGTTGTTCTCCCAGACCAGCTTCCAGTTGCCGTTCTCGATGATCGAGCTTTCATAGGCGATCTTGGCATTGCCCAGATCATGCGGCTCCAGGTAGGGGCGGGCGGCCTCGGCGAACGCATCGAAATCCGGCGCCTCATCGGCCAGGCAGATATAGATCAGACCGGCCAGATCGCGGCAATGCACTGGCTTCAGCCCGTGTTTGGAGGCATCGAAATCCGGCCCCATGTCGCGTGCCCACAACAGCGAGCCGTCCAGCTCGTAGGTCCACTGGTGGTAGGGGCAGACCAGCTTGGGCGAATTGCCCTTCTTGGCCTTGCACACAACCGATCCGCGATGGCGGCAAGCATTGTGGAAGGCACGCACTTCGCCATCCGTGCCGCGCACGATGATGACGTTATAAGCCCCCACCTGATGGGTCACATAGTTGCCCGGCTTCGGCACTTCGCAGGCGGGAATGGCAAACAGCCACTCGCGGTAGAAGATCTGCCGCAAGTCCAGATCCAGAACGCCCGGATCGGTATAGAACGCCTGTTCCAGAGAGTAGTTTTTCTGCCGGGCCATCAACTTGGCCAGAATCTCGCTATCGTGAAGCATCTGCTTCTCTCCTTTGCCGCAACCCCGCGGCGGGTTGGCTGGGTGCGGGCAGGTGAAGAGAGATTGCAAGCCACACGCCTGCAACCGCCCCGCCGCCGCCCGCGGTTGACGTTTTTCAGGGCAAGGCTGGTTTCCGGACTGTCCCGGGGCCTTTAGGCGGCGGGACCTGGCACCTTCCCGAGGCACCTGCCTCAGTGGTCATTGCCATGCCTTGCCCGGGGTCACCGTTGCGGGGGCAGTGCCGGAGTTTCACCAGCTTCCCAATTCTCCGCCCCGAAGGACGGCACCTTGCTATCCGCGGTATTGCCCTAAAAATCTCCCGCCATCGGAAACAAAACCGACCCGGCGAAACCAGAATAAGACATGCAGGTTCATTACCGGCCACCAGACGAACCTGTCCAATGCCGCAAAATGCGCGCTGCATGCAAAAAGCGGCAAAGACCCCATCTGTCAGCGCTGGTTAAAGCCGTTTCCGGCGAATCTGCACAGCGCTCTCCGCCAGGCCCCGCCGCAACTGAAAAAGGCCGCGTTTCCGCGGCCCTGTCTTACTTCGACTTCCAGCTGTCCAGCCAGCGCCGGAACCGCCCCTTGCGCTCGGCGAGCGCATCGCCCGCCGCATAGAGGCTGTCCTCGACATTTTCGACCATCGGGTCGATCCGCGCCCGGCGGAAGCGGCGCCAGCGCACATAGACCGCCCAGAACAGCGCCGCCAGCAGCACCAGTACAATGATCGAGAACCAGTTGGTCGGCTTGTCCTCCGGACCTGCCACCGGGTTGATCGTCACGGCGTTGGGAAAAATTGACAAGAACTCGTTGCGCCAGCCGTAGTGCATCACCGCCACCCATTCCGGGTTTGCCTTGGTCGAGATGCTGTCATTGGCATCGGTATACAGGTTCGCGGTGTCGAACTTGAAATAGGGCGGCCAGTTCCAGCCGGTATCCTCATTTCGGTAGACCATGTTGCGGCCGCTGGGGCGCACGGCCTGGATGAACTGCACATCGCGGTTGATCAGCTCGGCAGACTGGTCGTCCGGCTTGGACCAGAAGATTTTGGTCCAGTCGTTCAGCTCCTGCCGCTCCTCATAGGTGTTGACGATACGCACCACATCGTACTGCGGCAGCGTGTAATGCAGAAAGGCGCCGAACAGCACCCAGATGGTGATCAGAAAAGCCCATTTGATGAAACGCATCTGCTGCACCTCACATGAAGTTAATGACATAGACCAGAAGCGCGATTGCCCCCAGCGGAATGATATAAACCAGCAGGATCAGCTTGCGCCGGAACGAGCGGTCATATTGTTTCAGCCCCCGCTGGATGAAGGTGCTGCGGTCGCCGGTCAACCCCTTCTCTTTCCAGCGGCGCTTGAGCTTCGCCCGCCGCACCTCGCGCGAGTAAAGCGAGACCGCGCCGTAAGCCACGGTCAGCCCCACCAGCAGGATCAGGATCAGGCGGATAAAACCGAACATCTTTATCGCCCCCTCACCCGGTTCACCGCGCCCCAGGGGCCGACCCGCTCGACACCCCCCTTGCGCCGCACACGCGGCAGCGCTGGTGTGCGGCCCTCCATATCCGGCTCATGCCCGAACAGTGCGGCGCGCGCGCCGGCCTTGTCCACCGCGTACTCCCGCGCCAGGAACTCCGCCGCATAGGCCTTTTTCGTCTCCGGCCAGCCCCGGTACTGGCGGTAGAACGCCTCCTTGTGGCAGATGAACATCTGGCGGAAGTCATGCGGGCACAGCTCCGCCAGCAGCATATTCACCAAGTCCCGCTGGACAGTGTCCGACGCCCGCAGGGAATAGAAATAGGCCGGATGGTCCGAGCGGATTTTCGGCCATTTGCCGCCGCCCTCGGCCCAGCGCACCAGCGCCGCAAGCCCTTCAAACTCCACCGGCAGTTCCTCGGCATGCCGCGCCGCCATCCGCCGCAGGTCGGACCGCGACAGGCCGGACAGATCCCGGCCCTTCTCCGTCAGCACGCTCACCGCCAGAAACCCCATCTTCTGCCGCAGGATCGCCGCGCCATCGACGCCGCGCGCCCGGATCACCGGCTCTGCCAGCCCGTTCAGCTCAAGAAACTTGGCAATCGCATTGCGCTGGGTAAGATCAAACACATGTTTCAACGGCACGCCTTCAGGCTTTGCCCCGCTGGCGATCACCGCCGGATGCTCGACGCCCTGAAACACATACATCCCGCCGAAATGCGCGGTCCAGAAGTTCGCCTGCTCGAACACCTCATGCTCTAAATGCACCGGATTTCGGGTCACATCGCCGGTCTTTTCCGCGGTCGCGATCATCTCCCCGATCAGATCATCATCAAACCAGGCATCTTCCCCGGTCTTGAACCGCTCCACCAGCTCCGCCAGATGGTCCGCATGGCGCAGGGTGCCGCGGGTGGTGTCCGCCTCGATCCGCACTTGGCGGATGTCGAACAGTTTTGCAGGGGTCGAGACCTCGAACACCGAATTCACCAGCTCGCCGGCAACGGCATCGGTCGCCGTCAGCGCGAATAGCTGGCGTTCATTCACCTCGATAAACCGGCGCAGAATGTCCCGGCTGGTGGAGAATTTCACGTGAAGCAGCGGGCAGCGCTTCTGCTCGGTCGACAGCAGTATGAACTGCCGGTTCACCCCCGCATGGTTCAAATAGTGGTCATCCCCCAGCTCGTCGCCCACTTCGGGAGAGTAGCCCGAGATATCGACATGGAAATCGGTGAGCTGAGTGGCCTTGCCGGTCAGATGCGTCAGCGCGCGATTGTAGCGCTCCACCAGCGCGGGCGAGGCGACATGGAAGAGGTTGCCGAACATCAGGCCATGCCGGATGAGGCGTTTCATTGGGCGGCCTCCGATTGCTTATTGAACTGCCACTTGGACAGGAAGAATACCGGCATCCATATCAACGAAGTGACCACATGTAGGTTCAGAGGGATATGAAGCAAATTCGCAGGCAACGCCTGCCAAGCACTCAATTGAGATAAGACTCCTTCGAGAAGGCCTGGATAGACTCGAATTGAATGCACAAGAGAAGTCGCCACATATGCAATAAAACTCAGGAGAACGGAGATCACTACAAGGCAGCCCAGTTGCTTCCAAACACTGCCCGGTATGGCATTGAAATGTTGACAGGGGTTCCTTGGCGCTCTCCAAGAAAGTACACCCATTGTGATTGCTAGCAGCCCTAAAGTCAGCACTTCAAAGCACCTCACTAATTGCCAACGTGAAACACCCCTTCTGCGAAGAAGAGAGGCACCAAAAACCGTGCTGGGATTGGGTGAGGCTCCCCGCTAACTCCCCGCCCGAGACGCTTGCGGCTCGGGCAACGCCCGTCCGCCCTCCTGGGCGGGCGCTCCGCTTCCGCCCGCGGACAGGCTCAGCCCTCATGTTGCGCGAAACATTCATACTTTCGAACTCCCAATCAGCTTCCCGAACCAGAAACTGATCAAACCAAGCGGCACCAGCACCACCATTGAAAATGCAAAAGCCATCAGCCAGAGGAACAGCCCAACCCAGAGGTCGGGTGAATTTTGAGCGGTCTCCGCGGTTATTAAGTACACGCCCAATGCAGTCAGAACGAAAGGAAGCCCAACGACGGCAAGACCTGTATTCCGCACGGCTCTCGGCCTACCCGTTTCATCTTTGCCATAGCGCGCGCCCTGTACCAGCGCCGTGGGCACGGCTACCAAGGCGCAGCCTACGACGACATAAAAGACCATCGCCAACAGGATCATTTAGCCTGCCCCTCCAGATACCGCCGCTTCGCCTCTTCCTGGCGGCCGAAATCCCGCACCATATTTTCAATCGCCACCTCATCCGACTTGTCGGCATAGCGGAACTCGCTGTCGGCGTAGCGGTTGATCTCCTGCACCACCATCTCGACCGTGATCGGCACCCGCAGCTCTGCAATCATCGCGGATTTGGTATCAAAGTCCTTGAACAGGAACAGCTCCGGGTTCTCCATCCACTCATCCGGCAGCTCAAAATCCATCGCCCGGACCTTGACCGCATCGGTGATGTTCTTGATGGCACGGCCCGTAAACCGCTCATCCGCGGCTTGGATCGCCTTCAGATAGGTGCCCAGCTTGGCCAGGTCATCCAGCTCGCCGATCTGCTCCTGCACCCGGCCGAAGACCTCGGCCAGCCCGGCCTCCTGCGGCTGGTTATGCGCCTCAAAGGACCGCGCCACCGCCCGCTTGATCTCCTGCGCGCCGTAAAGGTCATGCTCACCCTGCGGGATCGCATGGTTCTTGCCCATCAGCAGCGTCAGGATGTCGATGTAATCCTCGCGCGTCTGCGGCCCGTCCACCAGGAACCGCGCCCCGGCCCGCTGGCGCAGCGCGCCGTCGACATTCTCCGGGTAGTTGGAGAACATGCCAAAGGTGCAGTTGCCCCGCACCACGGTGTTGGCCCCAGCAAAGGCCTCCATGAACACCGCCGTCACCTCCTGCTGGCCCGCACTGGACTGGCGGTCGCCGCGCTTGCCCGCGATCTGGTCGATGTCATCGATGGTGCCGAAACCGATCACGCCCGGATCAATCACATTCTGAATGAACGATTTGGCGTTCTGTCCGGATTTGCCCTGGTAGCTGTCGATATTGTCGATGCCAAAGTTCTGGTAGCGGAAGGCATAGCCCGCGTTCTGGCAATAATCGTGGATGAGGCCGGCCATCATCTGGATCAGGGTGGTCTTGCCCGTCCCCGGCTTGCCGTCGCCCATGAAGGTGAAGATGAAGCCGCCCATCTCGGCAAAAGGGTTCAGGCGGCGGTCGAAATCATAGGCCATCAGCATCTTGGCCAGCCGCATGGCCTGATACTTGGCGATATGGTTGCCGACCACCTCATGCGGTTTCTTGAACGCCATCGTCAGGGTCGAGGACTTCGCCTTGGCCGCGGGCTCAAAACCGCGCAGGGTCAGATCATCCGCCTCCACCCGCCAGGCCGCAGCGGTAAAGGCTTCCAACCGCGGCGCGTTCCGGGCGCGCAAGGATGCCTTCTCCATCAGCTGCTCGGCAAAGGCGGCGGTAGCTGCAATCAGATGCGCATCGTCGGGCGCATGCAGCGCCAGTTTCTGATCCAGCTCCCACAGCGCCCCGTGCAGCGCCAGCGGCGCGTTGTCGGTCAAAAGCTCCTCCGCCTCGCCCACTTCAGCCTGCGCCTCGGACCCGTGCGGCGCCAGCAGAAAGGCCGTGGCATTGGCAAAGACATGCGCCGTGACCAACGCCTCCGCCGCCAGCAGTTCGGTGAATTCCCCCTTGCGCGCCGCGTCCAGGGATCCGGCCAGATTGGCCCGCTTCAGGTCGCCCAGACCGGACACATCTGCATAGGCCTCCCCCATCGCCAGCGCGATCGCCAGCGCCCGGCGCAAGCCATGCTGCAGCGTCGCCTGCAGGGGCGAGGTCAGCGGATCCTCCTGATCCGCCGCCTCGATCCTGGCAATCAGATGCACCCCTTCGGGCCGCGCGGTGGAGCGCGTCACCAGCCCCGGCGTGGTGGACCGGAACCGCCGCCGCGTGCCAATGCCTGAGGACCGCTCCGGCGCCTTCGCCTCGGCCTGCGGCCTGGCCATCCGCGGCGTGTGGTCAAACCCGTCCAGCAGCGCCGCCGCGGCGGCGTAATGCTTGCGGATATCCTCTTCCCGCAGCTCCATCTGATTGCCTGAAATGCTCATTTCACCCTCTCAATCCGTGCCGTGCGCCCTAAAATCCGGCCCGCTCTTCATCTTTCAAAAAATACTCCCGCCGGAGGCTCCCGCCGCAGCCGCAAACGCAGGCTTCAATACCGCAGCACCTGCCCCGCCTCGCTCACCACAAACTTCTGCACGTCGCCGAACCCCGGCGGATCCAGCTCTGCCAGCACCTGAAACGGGCGCTGCGGCAGGATAATGGCGCGCTGGGTCCGGGTCGCGCCGGTATCGGCGCCGCGCCCGCCAAAGGGGTCGAGCGCAAAAATCTCCCGCTCCACGGTGCCGAACCAGCCCGAACGCTCCTCGCGCACCTCTTCGCTTTCCAGCTCCTCCAGCGTCCAGGCCAGCGCCCAATCCTGGCCTGCCGGCGCCTCGGCCTCCTCCAGCACCCGGCGCAAAGGGCCGGACTGCTCGGTATAGGCCGAGGAATACATCGGCCCCACGTGAAAGCGGCGCAGATGCTTGGGGTGAAGGCCGTCGAAATCCTCGTCAAACCCCTTGGCGATGGTCACCAGCTTCAACCCCGCCAAGGCCTGCGCCATCAGATGCGCCTGCACCTCGGGCCAGCGGCGTTCGTCCTTGGGCAGCGCTACCTTGCCGCTGTCCTCCAGCTCCATCAGGTAGATCACCGGCAGGTTCACCTGGCTGTCATAGGCCGCCCAATGCAAAAGGAAGCGGCGGCGCCGTTCGCCGATGTTTTCCAGCCATTCGCAAACGGGATCGTTCTGCGTCCAGAACAGCTGCCCCTTCAAAAGCTCCTGATAATAGAGCCGCTGCGACAGGGCGAATTGCAGTTTTGACGGCACCGTGCGGTCAGCGATGATGGTGCGGACCATGTCGTCTTTGAGCTGCTCTTCGCTGGCCATATTGCCCAGATGCCGCTCTGCCTGCTGGGCGTCATTGGCCATGGTCATCAGTTCGGCCGCGACCGGAAAACCGCTGTCCCGCTTGTCCATCGCCAGACTGCCAAAGAACCGGCCGGTATCGCGCCCCGCCATCAGGTATTTCATGCTGAGCGCGCGAAAGGTGAAATTGAGCCGCATCAGATAGGCAGTCAGCACCTTCACGTCGGATTTCGTTAGCCGCCCTTCCGCCTGCATCACCGCCGCCACCCGCGTCAGATGCCGGATGATGGTCTCGAACTTCTTGAAATACCGGCGCGAGGCAAAGGTATCACTGAGGCCAGCGTGCTCGTGGGAGGGATCGGTCATGCCGGCCCCCTTTCCGGACGTGCCGCTTGCGGCACGGACAGCGCCCGGCCGCCCCCGTCAAACCGAACGTTTGCCTCCGGCGAAACGGCGGGCGCTACGCCCCCACCCGCGGCCGGGAGCTGTCCTGTGTTTCGTGCGAACTCAACTCTAGCTGTTTCCATTTAACTTTTCTTTGCTGCACTAACGGACAAGGCAATCAGGCTGCTTTCATAAGCGATGTCAGTCCTTCTGACTTCCGGTACGATTGAGAACGAAGGTAAGCCCCAGCCAAGCAACGGCCCAAACGGCAAGCACAGCTGAAAGTCCCAGCAACAAGAAACTTCCAAAATAAGCCGCCAAGCCGAACCCAGCTCCAACCTTTCTTACCCATTCCATCTCAAACTGAAAAAGTGCGGTGGAGATCAACGGGAATGCCATAGCAAGGCCTGCAATTCCCAACGCCCACTTCAGCAGAACGAATGGCGGACGATATGGAAACTCACCCCCCATACAGGTTCTTGTCGTGCTTCTCGACAATCGCCGCAAACCGGCGGGCAAAGCGTTCATCCGCCTTGGCCTTCTTCTCCAGCACGTCGCGGGCGAACACCATGTTGCCCTCATGCGCTTCCAGCATGTCGGCCATCTTCTGGTTGGTCGCGGTGCCGATCGCGGCCATCGCGGTCTGGGCTTCCTTGTCGGTCTGCACGCCGATCTCGTTGATCCGGTGCGCCACATCCTGCTGCTGCGCGGTTTTCAGCGACTTGGTCAGCGCGTCATACAGCACCACCCGCTGCGCCGTGTCTGTCTGCAGCTTGTTGATCAGCACCATCTGCGTCGCCGCCTGGTTCTGCAGGCTGTCGACCCAGGTCTTGCCCTTCTCGATATAGCGCTCCAGCGTCTGGGACTTGGCGAGCTTGACCTGCTCCTCCTGAACCATCGCGTTGTATTTGGCGTTCAGATCCGCCAGTTCGGTCTCCAGCTTGGTGCGCGCGGCGGCGTCCTGCTCGACCGAGATCTTGTTCTCCAGCTCGATGATCGCGGGATCCAGCGCCACGATCCCGGCCCGCACGGCTTCCAGCTCCTGCACCGTGAACTCGCGGTCGTCCAGCGTAGCGTTCAGGTTCTCCTGCACCTTCTCGCGCTGCTCTTCCAGGGTCGCCAGCTGGCCTTCCAGCAGCTTCACGATCACGTCCGACTTGGCAATCAGATCCTGCAGCTTGTCGTCGATATTGGCGGTGCGCATCCGCTCCTGGCGCATCGAATCCGATTTTCCCTTGCTGAAGAAGCCGACAAAGCTCTCCCAGCCGGTCTTGCCCCGCATCTCGTCAAAATCCTTGGAGAAGGCCGCGGTCACATCATCCAGCCCCATGATCAGCTCGGCGATATTGGCGTTCATCACTTCGGTATGGGCGTGCACATCCTCAAGTGTGGCGTTTTCGATATCGATGCTGGCATCCTCGCCCGCCTCGATCTTGTTGCGCGCAGCCTCGATACGCGAAGTCAGCGCCCCGATCTTAGCCTGGGATTCCCGCACCTTGTCCTGGCTTTCGGCCACCATCTTCTCAAATTGGGAAACACTCATAGTATCCCTTCCTTCCCTTGAAATAACTAATCCGGATATGGGGATGTAAAAGAAATTTACATCCCCTGAGGCGGTTCAATTCCGCCCGGCTCACATGCACTGTTGCAGAGAGGCCGCACAAAGAAAAGCCCCGGAGAACACTCCGGGGCCGCTTCGCTGAACTGCGCCGTTTCACATGGTTTGCTGCTTGCCCAGAACCAGGAAGGTCATCATCCCGAAGGGCGGAATGCTCTCCTGCCGCTCGATCTTCAGCCGGTCCTCCTGCAGCACCGATTCCAACGCGAAATCCGAATGCCAGCCGATCACATTGGCCAAGGGAGCAGAGAGCTTTTCCAGCGACGCCCGCACCCCCTTGCCGCTTTTGAAGTGGTTGGTGATCACCACCTCGCCGCCAGGTTTCAGGACGCGCGTTATCTCACGCATCACCTGTTCCGGATCCGGCACCACCGACAGCACATGCATCGCCGCCACGGTGTCAAAGGAATTGTCCGGAAAGTCCAGGCACCGCGCATCCATCTGGCGCAGTTCCTTGACCTGGCTCAGGCCCAGCTCCTGCACCTTTTTTTGCGCCTTCTTCAGCATGTCATGACTGAAATCGATGCCGGTCACCTGCAAATGCGGTGCGTAATGCCGCAGCGACAGCCCGGTGCCGACGCCAACTTCCAGAACCCTGCCCTGACGGGTGTTGATATAGCGGGCCGCACGGCGGCGGCCCGAGCGCGTCACCGCGCCAAAGGTCTTGTCATAGACCGGCGCCCAGCGCGCGTAAGATTCTTCAACTGCCTTGATATCCAATTCGTCCCTCCCCGGACGTCATGGGCTAGTCCTTTGGATTTGAAACCAGCCCCCAAATCACCATCACAACGTAGCCAACGCATAGCACAACAAGCACCGTCCACGCATAGGTCAGTAATGCCGCAGCAATAAAGGCAAAGCCGACGAGCAAATACTTAACATTCTCGCGGGAGATTTTAACCGCCTTTGGCGACCAGGTCTGAATGTGGCTGATCATTGCCAATCCGATCACCACCATATGCAGGCAGATCAGCAGCTCCGGCAGCACGACCTTGCCGTCAAAGGCAAAGGCGACAAACATCGGCAGCAATGCCAGCAGCGCGCCGGCAGGCGACGGGATGCCGTCAAAATAGCCGCTGCGCCCCTTTGGCGATTCCTCCGACTTGGTGCTGACATTAAACCGCGCCAGCCGCACCACGCAGCAGACCGAAAACACCAGAACCGAAATCCACCCGGCGCCGCGCACGTCCTGCAAGGCCCAGAAATAGATCACCAGCGGTGTGGCAACACCAAAGTTCAGAAAATCCGCCAGCGAGTCCAGCTCGGCGCCCATCTTGCTTTCACTGTGCAAGGCACGGGCCAGCCGCCCGTCGAGTCCGTCCAGAACCGCGGCCAGGATGATCATCATCACCGCCAGGGAGTAATTCCCGAAAACCGCAAAGCGGATCGCAGTCAGGCCGGCACAGATGGCGCCAATGGTCATCATGTTCGGCATCAGCTGGATCAGCGCAAATTCGGATTTCTTCTTTTCCGGGGTGTCATACATTGCGGTGGCTCTTTCTTCCTCGCGGAGCGCTGGGGCACGCCGCGGCCCTTTGGCGGCCTTTGGGGCAAACCGCGGAGTATAAAATTAGCGGCTGTTTCAGCCGTGGCGCACATATGCCCCAAGCAGCGTCCCGGTGCAATGTGTGCAAACCCTGCACCCGCCCGCCGTATGTCCAGTGTACAGGCGATAGCCCGGCAAAGGAAATGGCACCGTGCATCGCACGGTGCCACGCCCAACTGTGAAGGCCTCCCACCGGGAGGCACTGAACAGGCGGGAGTGCCCCGCCTGCCGCCCTCAGTTACCCGACGACGTTGAACTCCGGCCCATAGGGGTACTTGGTGATGTTCTCATTGCCGTCTTCATGGATGATCAGGATGTCATGCTCGCGGTAGCCGCCGGCACCGGGCTGGCCATCCGCAATCGTCAGCATCGGCTCCATCGAGATCACCATGCCCGGTTCCAGAACCGTATCGATATCCTCGCGCAGTTCCAGCCCGGCCTCGCGGCCATAATAGTGCGACAGGACCCCGAACGAGTGGCCATAGCCGAAGGTACGGTATTGCAGCAGGTCGCGCTCTTCAAAGAAGGCGTTGATCTTGCTGGTGATCTCCGCGCAGCTTGCGCCCGGCTGCAGCAGCGAGATGCCGTATTCATGGGCCGCCACATTGGCTTCCCAGATCTTCAGGCTCTCGGCATCCACCTCACCCACGAACATGGTCCGTTCCAGCGCGGTGTAATAGCCCGAGATCATCGGGAAGGTGTTCAGCGACAGGATATCGCCGCGCTGCAGGGTGCGGCTGGTGACCGGGTTATGGGCGCCATCGGTGTTGATGCCGGACTGGAACCAGACCCAGCTGTCACGGTATTCCGCATCCGGGAAACGCTTGGCGATCTCCAGTTCCATCGCATCGCGGCCGGCCATGGCCACATCAATCTCGCGCACGCCTTCCTTCACCGCATCGCGGATCGCAAAGCCGCCCACATCGGCAACAGCAGCACCGGCACGGATCATGTCCAGCTCGGCCGCGGATTTGCCCATCCGCTGACGCATCGTCGGCTCATAAAGGTCAACCAGGCTGGACGGCTCCAGGAAGCTCTCCAGTTTGGCCTTCTGCATCAGGGTCAGGTGATCGCTTTCGTAACCGACAACCGCGCCGGCGCCGCTGACCGACTTGATCGCGCGCCAGAAGTTGTCGCGCTGCCAGTCGGTATAGGTGATGTTGTCGCAGAACGACCGCCGCCAGGGCTGGCCCGCATCGATACCGGCCGAGATGGTCACGGCTTCGGACGCGGTCACCACCATGCCGTAAGGCCGGCCAAAGGCGCAGTAGGTGAAGCCCGAGTAATAGGAGATGTTGTGCATCGAGGTGAAGACGGCGGCAGTCACGCCGGTTTCAGCCATGATCTTACGCAGGCCATTGAGGCGCGCCTCGTATTCGGAGACGGCAAATTGCAACGGCGCTTTTTCGCCATTGTGAAAACGGTACATTTCAGGACGTGCAGTCATATCAGACCCTTCCTTCTTACAAGAAAGGTCCCGGCGTTCAGGACAGTTTTGGATTTTAGGGCACCATGTATCCCATGCGGCGACGCCATCGCCTGGCCCTTGGCCGGATTAATGGGCTGAAATCAGGATTCTGGCAAGAACAATTTTCCGGCCGTTACCTGCACCCCGGAAAGGCGGGCGCCCGCCGTCCGGCCTGCCGGCCGGACAGAAGCTTTCAATTCACGATCAGCGCCACCAGATCGCTTTCGGGATCCGCCAGCGGATCGATCACGTTGAAATGGTGCTTGCCAAAGGCGATCACGTGATCCGTCTCCCAGGCCTCCACCAGCCAGATCGCCTGATCCAGAAACGCCGGACGCTCCTCGCCGCCGACCCAGACCGTCACCTCTGCCGGATAACGGTCCTGCATGTCCACCGGGCTTTCGGCAATGGCCGCTGCGGAATCCATCTTGAACTTCTGGTTCATCGAGGTCCGCAGCAAGGGGCGCAAATCCGCCAGCGGCGAGATCGGGATCACCGTCTTGATCCGCGCGCCCACCGCTTCCGGCAGCAGCGCCTTGTCCAGCATCCGCGCCACCAGATGGCCGCCCGCCGAATGGCCCGCCAGCGCAATCGGCCCTGCAACCTCATCCGCAATCCGGGCCACCGCAGCCGCGATCTGCCGGGTGATATCCGCTATCCGCACCTCAGGGCACAGATCATACGACGGCATCGCCACCGCCCAGCCATGCGCAATCGCGCCGCGGGCCAGATGCGACCAGAAGCTTTTGTCGAAGGCCAGCCAATAGCCGCCATGAACAAACACAAACACGCCCTTGGGCGTGCCCTCCGGCAGGAACAGGTCAACGCACTGCCGCGCCCCCTCGCCATAGGGGATATCCAGCCGGGCGCGCTCATGCAGGCTGTTGCGGAAATCCTCCGCCGACGCCGCCCAGCGCGGCGGGTAGCTGTCCGCATTTTCGATATATGCCCCATTGGCATAGGCATCATCCAATTCCATGCCCAGTCTCCCCTGTTCTTATTCTTTGCTGCTACCTGACAGTCTGCCACAGGACATGTCAAATTGCCCGTCTGAAAAATTCCGGGCTCTGGGCGCGGCGGTCAATTTGATCAAATTCTGGACTCATCAATGTTTCTGGACTTAGTTAAGCACAGCTGATTTGCATTCCAGCGACAAAACATCCGGGAGGCCCGCTATGCTCGACACAACCACAGACCTGAAATCCCTGCTCAAAGATCCCAGCCTGCTGGAAACCCGCGCCTATATCGGCGGCCAGTTTGTTGATGGCGAGGACACCTTTGACGTCACCAACCCCGCCCGCGGCGACGTGATTGCGCAGATGGCCGATATCAGCCGTGCGCAGGTGGCGGGCGCCATCGCCCAGGCCGAAGCGGCGCAGAAGGAATGGGCCAAGTGGACCGGCAAGGAGCGCGCCAATGCGCTGCGCAAATGGTTCGACCTGATGATGGCCAACCAGGAGGACCTGGCGGTGATCCTGACCGCCGAGATGGGCAAGCCGCTGGCCGAATCCCGCGGCGAGATCGCCTATGGCGCGTCTTTCATCGAGTTCTTCGCCGAGGAGGCCAAGCGGATCTACGGCGAGACCATCCCCGGCCATCAGCGCGACAAGCGCATCACCGTGCTGAAGCAGCCGATCGGCGTCGCCGCCTCGATCACGCCGTGGAACTTCCCCAACGCGATGATCACCCGCAAGGCCGGTCCGGCCCTGGCCGCAGGCTGCGCCTTTGTCGCCCGCCCTGCCGCCGAGACGCCGCTGTCGGCCACGGTGCTGGCAGTGCTGGCGGATCGCGCAGGCATCCCGGCCGGCGTCTTCAACGTGGTGCCCTCGTCGCGCGCCTCCGACATCGGCAAGGAGTTCTGCGAAAACGACGCAGTGCGCAAGCTGACCTTCACCGGCTCCACCGAAGTCGGCCGCATCCTGATGCGCCAGGCCGCCGACACGGTGATGAAATGCTCGATGGAGCTGGGCGGCAACGCGCCGTTCATCGTGTTTGACGACGCCGACCTCGATGCCGCCGTCGAAGGCGCAATCATGTGCAAATTCCGCAACAACGGCCAGACCTGCGTCTGCGCCAACCGGATCTACGTGCAGGCCGGCGTTTACGATGCTTTTGCGGACAAGCTGAAAGCTGCGGTCGAGAAGATGAACGTCGGCGACGGCCTCAACGACGGCATTCACTTCGGCCCCTTGATCAACATGGAAGCGGTCGACAAGGTGAAGGAGCATATTGCCGACGCCACCTCCAAGGGCGGCGAAGTGATCCTGGGCGGCAACCCGTCGGAACTGGGCGGCAGCTTCTTCCAGCCGACCATCGTCAAGGGCGCAACCCAGGACATGGCATTCGCCACGGATGAGACCTTCGGCCCGCTTGCGCCGCTGTTCAAATTCGAGGACGAGGACGAGGTCATCGCCATGGCCAATGACACCATTTTCGGCCTGGCGTCCTATTTCTACGCCAAGGACCTGAGCCGCGTGTACAAGGTTGCCGAGGCGCTGGAATACGGGATTGTCGGTGTGAACACCGGCATCATCTCCACCGAGGTGGCTCCGTTCGGCGGCGTCAAGCAATCGGGCCTGGGCCGCGAAGGCAGCCACCACGGCATCGAGGATTACCTGGAGATGAAGTACATCTGCATGGCAGTCTGACCCGCTGACGGATCAACGTGCAATGGCCGGTGCCGGGTCAGCGGCCCGGCCGCCTGGCTGATGGCGCCGGCCCAGGCGGTTTCCGTCTCCGGATCCAGCGCCGGCCCTGCTCAAGCCATCGCGGGCGATCAAATGCGCTGGCGCGTGTCACCATTCACAGCCCGAGTGTGCTCTGAAAACCCTGACGACCAATTGCAACGCACAGCCATTACCGGTGCCTGTCCCCGCGGGGACAAGCCGGCAAAACAAAAAAAGCCCCCTGGCAGGACCAGGGGGCTTACAGGCTCGAACAGGAACGCGGGATCAGTTGACCGCGGTGGCCTCGATCTCGGCCCGGTTCGAGCGGGAGGAGGAGATTTCGATCCGGCGCGGTTTCAGCGCCTCCGGCACTTCGCGGTGCAGATCGATATGCAGCATGCCATTTTCATGGCTGGCACCGGTCACGCGGACGTGGTCGGCCAGGGTGAAACGGCGTTCAAAGGCGCGGGTGGCAATGCCGCGGTGCAGGAAGGTGCGGTCGTCGCCGTCATCGGCCTTTTTGGCAGCTACCACCAGCGCGTTTTCCTTCACTTCGACGTTCAGGTCGTCTTCGGAAAAACCGGCGACTGCAATCGAGATCCGATAGCTGTCGGCGTCGGTCTTTTCGATGTTGTAGGGCGGGTAGCTGGACTGGGCGGCATCCGCGCTCAGGGCGCGGTCCATCAGGCCGGCGATCTGGTCGAAACCGATGGTGGCACGGTGCAGCGGTGCAAAATCAAAACTACGCATGTTGTCATCCTCATACATGAGCGATTTCAGGGCGCCTTCCCCGCGGGGACAGGCTGGTTTTATTCCGGGCCCCAATCAGCGGCTGCCCGGATAGACCTGAGATAAGAACAGAAAATACGGCTTCAAGAGGGCTGTCAGTCGCCAGCACTCACAAATTTAGCCCCGCCGGCAGAATTGCCGCCGCCGACCCGGATCCGTTTGATCCGCCGGTCAGGAGCGGCCACCGGATTGCGGCGCAGCTGCGCCTTCAGTTCCGCCACCCGCTGCGGCAATTTCATGCCAAAGGCCACCTGCCTGCCCCGGTATGTGCCGCCGCCCGAGACCAGCGCCAGGATCCGCCCGCGGCCGCCGACCTGGGAAAACACCGGCGCTCCGGAAGAGCCGAAAGTGACATTGCAGTCGATCATCAGCACATCACCGCTTTCGGCCATCAGATTGCACTGGCGCTGGCGCGACAACGCCTCGGCGCGGCCCTGGCCATAAGAGGTAACGGAAATATTGCTGCCGTATTCGCGCCCCGAATGCAGCGCAAAGGCATCCGCCTGGCCGCTGGGCACCGGCGCAGCCAACCGGATCAGCGCCACGTCGTGGCGGATGTTTTCCAGATCCAGCCGTCCCCGCGGGTTGAACCCCGGATGCGCGGCGATCTGCAGACCCTGGCGTTCGGCGATCGCCGCCCCGTCGCGCAGGCCCGCACGAAAGGTGATCTGCTCTGCTGCGCGCAAAGTCCTGTTGCGGTCATAGACGCAATGGGCGGCGGTCAGCACCAGCTCAGGCGCGATCAGCGTGCCGGTGCAAAAGCCCTGGCCGTTCAGCTCCAGCCGGCCAACGGCCTCCCAGCCCAGCAGGTCGTCACGGTCGGTCAGGCGCCGCAAACCAGTGTCCTGGGCCGTTGCCTGTGCAGCGCACGCCAGAGTGGCAACACCCAGTATCAGCGCCCGCCAGATCATTGGCTGATGAACTTCGCTCCGGAGGAGCTGCGCCCCTCGCCCACCTTCACCCGGCCAACACCTGGCGGCAGGCGGCCGCCTGTGTTCACTCCAGTCAGCTGCGCCTGCAGCAGGGTCAGCTCCTCGGCCAGGGCAGAACCCAGCGAGACCCGCTCGCCGCTGACCTCGGCCTTGGCGGAGATTACCGAGACGATCCGCGGGATGCCGCCCTCGAAAGAAAACACCGGCGCCCCGGAAGAGCCGAAATCGACATCGCAGGACATCACCAGAACGCCCTGCTGGCGCGCCATCACCGCGCAGACCTCTTGCAGCGAGGGGGCCTCGGAGCGGTCATGGGCATAGGAAACCACCCCGATGCTGGCCCCCTTGCGCGGGCGCTCGTCGGTTTCAAACGGGGTCACAGTGGTGTTGCGGATCGGGCGCTGCAGTTGCAGCAGGGCAATGTCGTTGCGGACCCGGTCGGTCGAAAGCGCGCCGTCATAGATATAGGAGGGATGTTCAACCGCCTGCCGCACGCTGCGGTAAGCCGAGGCGCGCCCGTTGCGCCAGCCGGCCAGGAATTCGATGGTGCCTGGGTCGATCCGCGCCTTGGTCTGGCTGTCATACAGGCAATGGGCGGCGGTCAGCACCAGGTCCGGCGCAATCAGCGCACCGGTGCAGAAGCCTTCACCATTCACGTCAAGCCGCCCGACAGCTTCCCATTTGCGGCCCGCGTCGATTGTGTCCATCCGCTGCAAACGGCTGTCCTGCGCCATGGCCGCTGCCGGCAGCACAGCTGCCAGAACCGCAAGTATCCACTGCCTCACATGTCTCTCCTCTTGTCCACAGGTTGGGAGATTACGGGTTCGTTCAGGCAAAATTAGGGCAAATGCAAGCTTTGTGCAGCCAGTTTCTTTGGCCGCGGCATCATCGCAGGACCGGCACCTCGGGCGTCTGTTTGCCCGGGGCGGTCAGCGCGGGCGGCTGCGGGCCGCCGGTGGCCCAGTCCAAAAGCTCCACCGTGTGCACGATAGGCAGTTCTGTGCCGGACCCGATCTGCATCATGCAGCCGATGTTGCCCGCGGCGATCAGATCGGGCTGCCTGGCCTCCAGCGTTTTCACCTTGCGCGCCTTCAGTTCGGCCGAAATCTCGGGCTGCATCAGGTTGTAGGTGCCGGCGGATCCGCAGCAGAGATGGCTGTCGGCGGGTTCCACCACCGTGAAACCGGCGCGTTTCAGCAGCGTCTTGGGGTGACTCTTGATCTGCTGGCCATGCTGCAGCGAACAGGCCGCGTGATAAGCCACCGTCAGCCCGTTGTCCGCGCCCTCGGGCAGCTCCAGCTGCATCAGCAGTTCAGAAATATCCATGGTGCGTTCCGACACCCGCGCCGCGTCCGCCGCCAGTGCGTCATTGCGGAACATATGGCCGTAATCCTTGACCGTGGTGCCGCAGCCGGAGGTATTGATGACAATGGCGTCCAGCCCCTGCCCGTCCATCTCGGCCGTCCAGGCGCGGATGTTTTTCGCAGCCGTGGCATGGCTTTCTTCCTCGCGCCCCATGTGATGGGTCAGCGCGCCGCAGCAGCCCGCCCCCTTGGCCACCACCACCTCGCAGCCCAGCCGGGTCAGCAGGCGGATGGTGGCATCGTTGATATCGGTGTTCAGCGCTTTTTGCGCGCAGCCGGTCATCAGCGCCACGCGTTTCTTGCGGGGTGCTAAAGGAGCAAAGCTTTGCGGATCGTCGTTGCGGCTGACCGGCGGGATTGTCTCCGGCGCCATATCCAGCATCGCGCGCAGCCGCGCGTCCGGTATCAGCCCTCTCAATGGCCTGGCCAGTTTCGCCGCCAGCAGCGCCAGGCGGAACCGGCCCGGATAGGGCAGGATCCGGGCCAGCAGCCAGCGCAGGGCGCGGTCGCTCCAGGGACGGTCATAGTGTTTTTCGATATAGGCGCGGGCGTGGTCGACCAGATGCATGTAATGCACGCCCGAGGGGCAGGTCGTCATGCAGGCCAGGCACGACAGGCAGCGGTCGATATGCTTGACGGTTTTTGCATCCGGCACGCGCTCGTTCTCCAGCATATCCTTGATCAGGTAGATGCGGCCGCGCGGGCTGTCGAGTTCGTCGCCCAGCACCTGATATGTCGGGCAGGTCGCCGTGCAAAAGCCGCAATGCACACAAGAGCGCAGGATCTCGTTGGCGCGCCGGGTGCCCGGGTCCTGCAGCTGCGCATCGGTGAAAGTGGTCTGCATGTGCTTATCCCATCAGTCCGGGGTTGAGGATTCCCTTCGGGTCGAACTGGCGCCGCAGCCCCGCGGAGAGCGCCGCCAGAGGGCCCGGCTGCGGCTGGAAAACGCCAAGCCGCGCGCGGGTACCGGCGCCGGCCCGCACCAGTGCCGCATGGCCCGGCACATTGATCCGCGGCCGCAGATCGGTGCCCGCTGGCAGCAGCGCCCAGATCAGCCCGCCGCCCCAATCGAACTGCAGCGCCTCGGCCTGCAGCCGCGGCGCCAGCGCAACGGCATCGGAGGGTTTCACCGAAATCCGCCAAATGTCGCCCGCCCGCCCCTGAAAGGCGGCGGCATCGCGGATGCCCCGCCACAGTGCGGCGCTCTCGTCTTCGATCCGGGGACTGCCAAAGCCGGCCAGTTCCGACACCAGCCTGCGGCACCGGTAGGCCGCCGAGTCTGCAAACCCCTCGACCCGGATAAAGGCGGTTTGCTTCTCCGGGTCATAGGCTGCACCGGTCACGTCATAGGGCGACCCCAAAGCCGCGGACATCGCAGCCACCGCGGCACCTAGATCAGCGCCTTCAATGGCAACTGTTGCCGAGGCCTCTGCCACCGGCAGCACCTTCAGCGACACCTCGCTCAGCACTCCCAGGGTGCCATGGGCGCCGCACATCAGTTTCACCAGGTCATAGCCGGTGACATTCTTCATCACCCGGCCGCCGTTCTTGACGATCTGCCCGGCGCCATCCGCAAACCGCACCCCCAGCAGGTGATCCCGCGCGGACCCCGCCTGGATGCGCCGGGGACCGGAGACGCCTGCGGCAATGACCCCGCCAATGGTCGGTTCGCCCCCGGTGCCCAGCAGCCCGCGGTGGTCCATCGGTTCAAAGGCCAGCCGCTGATTTTCCGCGGCCAGCAGCGCCTCAACCTCAGCCACCGGCGTGCCCGCCCTGACCACCAGCGTCAGCGCGCCCGGTTCATAGAGTTCGACCCCGGTGAGGCCTCTGGTACTCAGCCCTTCGCCGTCAATGGCCAGCCCGCGGGTGCCGCCGCCCTGAATGCACAGCGGACCGCTTGCTCCTGCAATGATTTCGGCCAGTTCGGCCTCGCTCTGAGGTGTCAGCATTTTCATCTTTCTAAAAATACTTTGGGGTTTGGGGCGAAGCCACAATCATTCAGCCGCCATTGCCGCTGTCCGGCGGCCTTCGGTTACCGCTAGTGGAAACACCTTGGCCGGGTTCAACAGCCACCTGGGGTCAAACACATCCTTGACCTTCAGCTGCGCTTCAAGGTCCGTGGCGCTGTATTGGTGCAGCATCAGGTCGCGCTTCTCGATCCCGACGCCATGTTCGCCGGTCAGACAGCCGCCGGCCTCGACACAGAGCTTCAGAATTTCCGCCCCGAAGGCCTCGCAGATTTCCAGATCGCCGGGCTTATTGGCATCAAACAGGATCAGCGGGTGCATGTTGCCGTCGCCGGCATGGAACACATTGGCCACGTCCAGCCCGAATTCCTGGCTCATCTCCCCAATGCGGCGCAGCACATAAGGCAGCGAGGACACCGGGATCGTGCCATCAAGACACATGTAGTCGTTGATCTGCCCCATCGCGCCAAAGGCCGACTTGCGGCCCAGCCAGATGCGGCCGGCCTCTTCCGCATCGCCGGCCTCGCGCAGCTCTACAGGGTTGTGGGACCGGGCGATTTCAATGATCAGCCCCAATTGGTGATCGATTTCCTCGGGACTGCCCTCCACCTCGACGATCAGCAGCGCCTCGCACATCGGATAGCCGGCCTTGGCAAAAGCCTCGCAGGCCTCGATGCAAGGGCGGTCCATGAATTCGATCGCCACCGGCAGGACACCTGCCTTAATGATATCCGAGACACAGGCCCCGGCCACCTCGTTGCTGTCATAGCCGATCAGCACCGGCCGGGCGCCTTCGGGCTTGCGCAGGATCCGCAGGGTTGCCTCGGTCACCACGCCCAGCTGGCCTTCGCTGCCGCAGATCACGCCAAGCAGATCCAGCCCCCCGGCGTCCAGATGCGCACCGCCGATCTCCACCACGGTGCCGTCCATCATCACCAGGGTGACGCCCAGCAGGTTGTTCGTCGTCACGCCATACTTGAGGCAATGCGCCCCGCCCGAGTTCATCGCGATATTGCCGCCGATGGCGCAGGCCAGCTGCGAGGACGGATCCGGCGCATAGAAGAAGTCCGCTTCCTCCACCGCGCCGGAAACACTCAGGTTGGTGCGCCCAGTCTGCACCCGGATGATGCGGTTGCCGTAATCCGTTTCCAGAACCCCGTTCATCCGGGCCACGCCAAGGATCACACAATCCGCCGTCGGCAGCGCCCCGCCGGCCAGCGAGGTGCCAGCCCCCCGCGGCACCACCGGCACGCCTTCCTCGTGGCAGATGCGCAGGATGTCCGAGACCTCCTGCGTGCTCCGCGGCAGCACCGCCAGCAGCGGCGGGCATCTATAGGCCGTCAGCGCGTCGCATTCATAGGCCCGGGTCTCGGCCTCGTCCTGGATCACCGCATCATCAGGCAGCACCGCCAGAAGCCGCTCGGCAAGCCGCGCCTTGCGAGCCAGAATGGCGGGATTCGGGGATGGCATCTCCATGGCGCTCTCCTATTTGGTAAAATAATATTACCAATCCCACCCCCCTGGCAAGAGACGGATTGCCGCGCCCGGATCAGCCCCCTAGTGTCGGGCCATGATCTGGACCACCCGCCTTGCGCAATTTTCCCTGCTCGACCCCGCCGCGCTCGCCCTGCTGATTGCCGGCTGGCTGTGGATCGGCTGGCGGATCGAGAACCCGCCCGCGGGGCGGCCCTCGGTGTCCTGGCTGATGGCGGACTTCCGGCGCGACTGGATGAAACAGATGGTGGAGCGCGATCCGCGGATCTTTGATGCCCAGCTGGCAGGAAATCTGCGCCAGGCGACTGCTTTCTTCGCGTCTGCCACGATGATTGCAATCGGCGGCGGGCTGGCGCTCATAGGCAATACCGAGCAGCTGGCCGGCGTGGCGGAAGACCTGATCCAGGACAGCGCACCGGCCTTTGTCTGGGAGGTTAAGATCCTGGTGGTGCTGCTGTTTCTGTCAAATGCGTTTTTGAAATTCGTCTGGTCGCACCGGCTGTTCGGCTATTGCTCGGTGCTGATGGCAGCGGTGCCGAACGACCGCACCGCCCCTCTGGCCTACCCCCGCGCCGCGCAGGCGGCAGAAATCAGCATCACCGCCGCGCGCAGCTTTAACCGCGGCATGCGGGCGACATATTTTTCCCTGGCCGCCGTGGCCTGGCTTGCCGGCGCGCTGCCGCTGGCGGGTGCCGCGCTGATCACTGTCGCGGTGCTGTACCGGCGGGAATTTGCCTCGCACTCCCGCACGATCCTGCTGCGGATTCCGCCGGTAAGCAATGGAGACTCAGTTTCGTGACTGCCGCTTCGCATCTGCAAGGCTAAGGTGGCGCCATGAGACATCTTTTTCTGCCCCTCGCGCTGAGCGCTGCTGCCCTGCCCGCCTTGGCGGCGGAGCCAATGATAGAAGCGGCCGCTGCCCGCCGGTCCGGCGGCGGCTGGACCGTCAGCGTCACGCTCTCCCACCCTGACACCGGCTGGGAGCATTATGCCGATGGCTGGCGGGTGCTGGACATGGAGGGAAACGAGCTGGGCCTGCGCGTGCTGGCGCATCCGCACGAGCTGGAACAGCCCTTCACCCGGTCACTCAGCGGCGTGCAGATCCCGGACGGCGCAACGCAAGTGCAGATCCAGGCCCGCTGCCAGATCGACGGATGGAGCGAGAGCACTTACGTCCTCAACCTGCCGTGAATTCATCTTTCTGAAAAATACTTGCGCCGCAGGCAAGCGCCTGCAAGGCGCATTCACACCCGGTGATACGGGCTGCCTGCCAGGATGGTCGCGGCCCGGTAGATCTGCTCGGCCAGCATCACCCGCACCAGCATATGCGGCCAGACCATCTTGCCGAAGGAGATCGAGAAGTCCGCCTCGGCCCTAAGCGCGGGATCTATTCCGTCCGCCCCGCCAATGATCAGCGCCAGATCCTGACGGCCGCTGTCGCGCCAGCCAGCCAGCTTGTCCGCGAAATCCGGCGAAGAGATCACCTTGCCGCGCTCGTCCAGGGTGCAGATCACCGCGCCCTTGGGCAACGCTTTGCGCAGCAGTGCCGCCTCAGCCGCCATGCCGCCGTTTTTCTTATCCTCGATCTCCAACACCCGCGCAGGCCCCAGGCCCAGCGCACGGCCGGTCCGGTCGAACCGGGCAAGATAGTCGTCGATAAGGGATTTTTCAGGGCCAGACCTCAGACGGCCGGCCGCACAGATATGCAGACGCATGAAATTCCTGAAGCAATCCGGCCCGCACCGGTTGCGCGGGCCTGCATCCATTCAGCCTTGGGTCAGTCCTCGGCCGCCTGAGCTGCCGGAGCTGCCGCGGTGCTTGCGGGCATCCACATCTTCTCGAGCTGGTAGAACTCGCGCACTTCCGGACGGAAGATATGGACAATCACATCACCGGTGTCGATCAGCACCCAGTCGCCGGTGTCCTTGCCCTCGACCTTGCAGCCGACCTGGAACTCCTGTTTGAGCCGGTCAGTCAGCTTTTCAGCCATGGCGGCAACCTGGCGGGTAGAGCGGCCCGAAGCCACCACCATGTAATCGCCAATCGCCGTCTTGCCGCGCAGATCGATCTGCACAACGTCTTCGGCTTTGTCATCGCTGAGTGAAGAAAGAATACGCTCCAGCAGCTGTTCGCTGGTGGGCTGGGACTGGGAAGCCATCACGGCTGCCCCATTAACAGCGGCATCCGCCGCTTGTGGTACGGGTGACAGGACAGTGTCCTCCTTACAACGCGCCGCCAAGCCCCGGCGCCGGGCCTGTTAATAATGTAGCAACCAGATAGTGAATTTTCAATGAGACCCCGCTCCGGCGATGCAAGCCATGTGCTTTATCCTTCATTTCCGGCGGGTGCAACCCTGACCGGCAGCGGGTCGTTCAGCATTCGCACTTCGCGCTGCGGGAACGGAATCGAGATGCCCTCGGTCTGGAACGCATCCCACAGCGCCAGATAGACATTGCCGCGGATATTGGTGAGGCCGCCGGTGGGATCGTCGATCCAGAATCTGAGAACATAATCAACGCTGCTGTCGCCAAATCCGGTGATGTGGCAGACCGGCTTGCGGTCGCCCGCCTGCAGAACGCGGGCAACGCTTACGGCCGCTTCGATCGCGATTTGGCGCACTTTGTGCGGATCGTCGCCGTAACCGGTGCCGAAGGTCAGATCCAGCCGCACAAATTTGTTCGAATGAGACCAGTTCACCACCTGCGAGGTGATCAGATCCTCGTTCGGAATCAGATACTCCCGCCCGTCGCGCGTCACCACTGAGACATAACGGGCGCCCAGCGCGTTGATCCAGCCGAAGGTATCGCCAAGCGAGATCACGTCGCCCGGTTTGATGGATTTATCCAGCAGGATAATCAGGCCCGACACCAAATTCGACACCACCTTTTGCAGACCGAAGCCAAGACCCACACCGATGGCACCGGACAGCACTGCCAGCCCGGTCAGGTCGATGCCGATGGCCTTGAGACCAATGAAGAAGGCGCCGCCGAACAGCAGGATCTGCGCCATCTTGGCGCCCAGAACCTGCATCGACGGAGAAATATCCGAGTTGCTGCGGATGCGGTTGGCCGCCACCGAGGAGATCACCCGCGCCAGCGTCAGCATCACCCCGAGGATGACCGCCGCCTGCACCACGAGATACAGCGAGATCCTCAGGTCGCCGAATTCGATGGCAATGGCGTCCAGCAGCGCGGTTGCCTCGGCCGTGACGCCAAGGATTCGCAGGGTGATCCAGATCCAGGCACCGTATCTGACCGAATTCCGCAGCAGCGGATTGCCGACCAGCCTGGTGGCGAAGGCCACGATCAGCCAGGCCAGCGACAGGTTTGCGATCACCGCCAGCAGCCGCGAGCGGCTGGGCCATGTGGCCTCCTGCATGACCAGCACAACGACCCAGATCAGCAGCACAAACAAGATACCGCGGATCCGCTTGTGCAGCACCAGCCCCGCCCGCATCCGCCAGCGCGGCCAGCCCTCGCGCTGGCGCAGCCAGTCATGGAACGCCCCGGCCACGGGCCGCGCGATGAGCGCAGCCAGCACAAACAGCGCCAGCGCGATCCCGGCCTGGTAGGCATTCCAGGGCCTTAGCAGCAGTCCGGCGCCCTCTGCCGCCAGCTCCCATATCCGCTGGCCGAATTCCAGCGCCTCGGCAGTGCTTTCCGCCAGCGCGTCCTTGGGTTGGGTCTGCTCTTCCGGCTCCATCACGCCCCCTTTTTCTGGCAGTGTGCCGTCCTGCCGGGTTTCGATCAAGCAGAGACAAGGGCGCGGGTCGGCGTGCCGCCGGGCGGTACGGCAGCCTGATGCCTCTGCCGCCTGCCTTTCTCCGGGCTTAGAACGAATCTTGATTGCCGGCCCGTGCGGATGTATCTGACAGCCATGACCCTCGTATTGGCGCAAAAGATCGAACTGCAAGACCGCGCACGGCTGCGCGAACGGTTCTATGGCGCCGCCCGCACGGTCCTGGCGCGCCTATAAGGCCGTTGCCCAGCCCAAAGCCAGCATACCCAAATACATACGGGAGTGGACCCATGTCCCCCAAAACACTCTATGACAAAATCTGGGATGCGCATGTTGCGCATGAAGCCGAGGACGGCACCAGCCTGCTCTATATCGACCGCCATCTGGTCCACGAAGTGACCAGCCCGCAGGCCTTCGAAGGCCTGCGCATGGCCGGCCGCGGCGTGCATGCGCCGGATAAAACTATCGCGGTGCCGGACCACAACGTGCCGACCACGCTGGACCGTGCCAAGGGCATCGAAAACGAGGAAAGCCGGATTCAGGTCGAGGCGCTCGACAAGAACGCCCGCGAATTCGGGGTGCACTACTATCCGGTGGATGACGTCCGCCAGGGCATCGTGCACATCGTCGGCCCGGAACAGGGCTGGACCCTGCCCGGCATGACCGTGGTCTGCGGCGACAGCCACACTGCTACACATGGCGCGTTCGGGGCGCTGGCACACGGCATCGGCACCTCCGAGGTGGAACACGTGCTGGCCACCCAGACGCTGATCCAGAAGAAGTCCAAGAACATGAAGGTGGAAATCACCGGCAAGCTGAAGCCGGGCGTCACCGCCAAGGACATCACCCTGGCCGTGATCGGCGAGACCGGCACTGCTGGCGGCACCGGCTATGTCATCGAATATTGCGGCGAAGCGATCCGCGATCTGTCGATGGAAGGCCGCATGACCGTCTGCAACATGGCGATCGAAGGCGGCGCCCGCGCCGGCCTGATCGCGCCGGATGAGACCACATTCGAATATGTCAAAGGCCGCCCGCACGCCCCCAAGGGCGCCCAGTGGGAAGCCGCGCTGACCTGGTGGAAGACGCTGTTTACCGACGAAGGCGCCCATTTCGACAAGGTTGTCACCCTGAAGGGGGAAGATATCCAGCCGGTTGTGACCTGGGGCACCAGCCCCGAGGACGTGCTGCCGATCACCGGTGTCGTGCCTTCCCCTGAGGATTTCACCGGCGGCAAAGTTGACGCCGCACGCCGCTCGATCGAGTACATGGGCCTCACCCCCGGTCAGAAACTGACCGATATCGAGATCGACACCGTGTTCATCGGCTCCTGCACCAATGGCCGCATCGAAGACCTGCGCGCCGTGGCCGAGGTTGTGAAGGGCAAGAAGATCAAGGACGGCATGCGGGCGATGATCGTGCCCGGGTCCGGCCTTGTCCGTGCCCAGGCCGAGGAAGAAGGCCTGGCCGAAATCTTTGAGGCCGCCGGTTTCGAGTGGCGCCTTGCAGGCTGCTCGATGTGCCTGGCCATGAACCCCGACCAGCTGGCCCCGGGCGAGCGTTGCGCCGCGACCTCGAACCGGAATTTCGAGGGCCGTCAGGGCTATAAGGGCCGCACCCATCTGGTGTCCCCGGCCATGGCTGCCGCCGCCGCGCTGACCGGCAGACTGACGGATGTGCGTGAGCTGATCTGATGGTTGCCACCGGAGCAAATACGGCTCAACCGGATTTGCTTCCGGTGGGAACGGTCTGGGTTGGATCGCAGATGAACTGGATCGGCCGGATGTCCCTGCAGTCGTTTCTGCACCGGGGCCATCCGGTCACTCTGTTCTGCACGGAAGACATGGAAGACCCGCAAATCGACGGACTTGACCTGGTGTCAGCCCGCGAGATCTGGGACTACCCGGAAAAACTCTTGGACCGGGTCAGCCCGACTGTGTTTTCCGACTTCTTCCGGCTGCGCATGATCCGGGATGCAGGCATGATTTGGGCCGATACGGATGTATTCTGTTACCGCCCTTTCATACCCAAGGATGGATACCTGGCCGGCTATGAACATAGCGGCATGATCAACAACGCAGTGCTGCATTTGCCTGAGAATTCCGCCTCGTTGAACGAATTGATCGACCTGTTTTCCGATCCTTCCTATGTCCCGGAATGGCTGCGTCCTGCGGCGAAGCGCACAGCACAGGAATTCGGCAAAGGGCGCAGGCTGTACGAGGCCTGCAAACTGATGCCGACCGCTTCCGGTCCGCGTGCGCTGACACATATGCTGCCCAAGCATGGCGAAGACATACACGCCTTGCCGCAGGAGGCACTGAACCCGCTGCCGTGGTCCTTTGCGGATGCCTACTTCAACCCGAAAGGCGGAGTTGAGGGATGGCTGAGCGAAGACACCAGGGCGATCCATCTCTATTCCTCGCGTATTCGCGCCTTCCACAAAAGGGTCCGGCCGCTTCGGGGGAGCTTTGTTGCAGAATTTGCAGAGCAGATTGGCTTTGACCTTGATGCCTGCGGCTTGACCGCCAACAGCAACGAACCCCCTTTGGAATGAAATTCAAGGGCCGCTCGGCCCTGGCACTTAAAAACCTGAACCCGGCAGACTTGCCGCACACGGGTTCGCACAAGGAGAATGGCAATGGAAAAATTCCAGAAACTGCAGGGCATCGCCGCCCCGATGCCGCTGGTGAACATCGACACCGACATGATCATCCCGAAGGTGTTCCTGAAATCCATTCAGCGCACCGGCTTCGGCAAGAACCTGTTCGACGAGATGCGCTATAACCGCGACGGCACCGAGATCGAGGATTTCGTGCTGAACAAACCGCAATACCGCAAGGCTGAGATCCTGGTGGCAGGCGACAACTTCGGCTGCGGCTCCTCGCGCGAGCACGCGCCGTGGGCGATTGCTGATTTCGGCATCAAATGCATCATCTCGACATCCTTCGCCGACATTTTCTTCAACAACAGCTTCAAGAACGGCATCTTGCCGATCGTGCTGCCGCAAGAACAGGTCGACATTCTGATGGCTGACGCGGAAAAGGGCGAAAACGCCCGCATGACCGTGGATCTGGAAGCGCAGGAGATCACCACCTCGGACGGCGAAGTGATCCCCTTCGATGTGGATGCCTTCAAGAAGCACTGCCTGCTGAACGGTCTGGACGATATCGGCCTGACCATGGAAAAAGCGGACTCCATCAAGACGTTTGAGGACAAGGCCGCGCAGGCGCGCCCCTGGGTCTGATCCCGGCGTTTCAGCTGCAGAACGATATAGGGCCGCCCTCCCCCGGGCGGCCCTTGCTTTTCACCCGCCGGATTCGCGCCGCATTTCCGCCGCAATTCGGTGAGCGCGCCCGCATTGTGTGCCCAGTGCTCCTATCCACAGCATCTGGTAGGCATCCACCAACCCTCTCATTTCTAATCAAAACTCTGATGCAATCGGGCACCAGTCCCGCGGCGAAAGTGGCCCTGTCCCGCCTGCCAGCCCTTGAGCGGAAAGCCGCTGCCCGGCAACAATAGGGCAAAAATGAGGCAGAGCGCCCCGGGCCGTCCCCGGGGGGCTTCAAATCCGGACCCAGAGGCAAAAACGCCCGCGCCGGTTTGAAGGGAATGAAAGACGTGTTTGCACGCATCACAGGCGCGGCGTTCCGCGGCATATTGGTGGCTATGCTGTTTGCCATGCCGACGCTGATCCTGCCGGCATCCGCTACCGAGTCGCCGGAAATCGTCCTGTTCATCGCGCTCTTGGCCGCTGCGCTGGTGGTCACCGAATACGCGGCCCATTTCCCCAGTTTCGTCGAATTCCGCAATGCGCCGCCGATCAACCGGATGCGCTTTGCCGCCTGCGCTGCGTCTGTCGGCGCATTGAGCCTGCTGGCGGCGCATCCGCTGGAGCCGACCGGGCTGACAGCGCTGGTCCACCGTCTGGGCAGTTCACTGGGCGGACAGCTGGATTTTGCCTATTCGCCGGTGCAGCTGACCGTGCTGATGCTGCCGCCCCAGCTGTCCGAAGCCACTGTGGTGATGGTCCGCAATGCAGCTGGCCTTGCCAGTACAGCTGCAGGCGCCGCGATTGCCGTCTTTGCGCTGGTGATCCGCGTCGGCCATTGGCCTGTCGGCAGCGGCGCCTTCAATGTCTGGGTGAACCTGCCGCTGTTCGATCCCACCACCGGCGGCGATGTGGTGCAGCGGCTTCAGCGGGACGCGCGGATCAATATCATTGCCGGCGTGCTGCTGCCCTTTGCCCTGCCCGCCGCAGTCAAGATGGCCTCGGGCCTTGTCGATCCCGGAATCCTGGTGGCCCCCCATATGCTGATCTGGGTGATCAGCGCCTGGGCGCTGGTGCCCGCGTCGATGATCATGCGCGGCATGGCAATGCAGCGCATTGCCGGGCTGATCATGCATAAACGGCGCGCCGCCGGCAGCGCCTCGGATGAGGCGCTGCAAACCGCATGAGACTGCTGGCGTCGGGTCTTCTTCTGATCCTTGCCGCCGGGGCAGGCCAGGCCGGCACTCTGCGCATCGCCACTTTCAACACCGAACTTTCGCGGGACGGACCCGGCCTGCTGCTGCGCGATATTGAACGCGGCGGCGATCCGCAAATTGCCGCGGTGGTGGAGGTGATCTCCGCCGCACAGGCGGATGTGCTGGTACTGCAAGGGGTGGATTGGGATTACGAAGGCCGCAGCCTTGCCGCCCTGGCCGGGCTGCTGGCAGAGGCCGGCGCCGCCTATCCTTACAGCGTTTTCCTGCAGCCCAATGCCGGGCTGCCGCCCCCGGCCCTGCTGGACATGGATGGCGATGGCAGAACCGGCGGGCCGCGTGACAACCAGGGCTATGGCCGGTTCCGCGGCCAAGGCGGCATGGCGCTGTTGTCGCGGCTGCCGGTTGACCGCAACGGGATCCGCGATTTCTCGGCCCTGCTGTGGCGGGACCTGCCCGGCGCGCTGCTTCCCAAGCACCCGGATGGCCGCCCGTTTCCGTCCGGCGCTGTGCACGCCGTGCAGCGTCTGTCTTCCACCGCGCATTGGCTGGTGCCGCTGCAATTGCCCGGCGGCAAGCAGCTGAACGTGATGACATTTCACGCAGCCCCACCGGTGTTTGACGGGCCGGAAGACCGCAACGGGCGGCGCAACCGCGATGAAATCCGCCTGTGGCAGCTGCTGCTGGATGGCCGCCTGGGCCCCGCCCCCCAAGCGCCCTTTGTGGTTGCCGGCGACGCCAACCTCGACCCGGACCGCGGTGAAGGCCGCAAGGACGCAATCCGCAGCCTGCTGGGTGATCCCCGGCTGCAGGATCCGCAGCCACTCAGCCCGCAAGCCGGAAGCGCAACCGTGGAGTGGCAGGGTGCCGGGCGGATGCGGGTGGATTATGTGCTGCCCTCTGCCAGGCTGGCCGTGACCGGCAGCGGCGTTGTCTGGCCGGATGCGCCGGACGCAGCGGCGGCCCTTGCCAGCCGCCATCGGCTGGTCTGGGCGGATATCGCGCTGGACTAGGGCCAGGACCCGGCCCAGGCTGCGCAAATCCCCATCACCCCCCTTTAATTTCAGGGCCTATTATTGACCCTGCCCCGCTGTCCCGCTACGCCCTTGCCAGCTGTTTTAGGAGGATCCCCATGCCCAACCCATCGATTCTGATTCTGCCCGGCGACGGGATCGGCCCCGAAGTCATGACCGAGGTGCGCAAGATCATCTCCTGGTTCGGCGACAAGCGCGGCCTGCAGTTCGATGTGAGCGAGGATCTGGTCGGCGGCGCGGCCTATGACAAGCACGGCAAGCCGCTGGCGGATGAAACCATGGCCAAGGCGCAGGAAGCCGATGCTGTTCTGCTCGGCGCCGTCGGCGGCCCGGCCTATGACGACCTGGATTTCTCGGTGAAACCCGAACGCGGCCTGCTGCGTCTGCGCAAGGAAATGGATCTCTATTCCAACCTGCGCCCGGCGCAGTGCTTTGACGCGCTGGCGGATTTCTCCTCGCTGAAGAAAGACATCGTCGCGGGCCTCGATATCATGATCGTGCGCGAGCTGACCTCCGGCGTCTATTTCGGCGAGCCGCGCGGCATTTTCGAAGAAGGCAACGAGCGCGTCGGCATCAACACCCAGCGCTATACCGAAAGCGAGATCGAACGCGCCGCGCGGTCAGCGTTTGAGCTGGCAATGCGCCGGGGCAAGAAGGTCTGCTCGATGGAGAAGGCCAATGTGATGGAATCCGGCATCCTGTGGCGCGAAGTGGTGACCCGTGTCTCGGCTGACTACCCCGAGGTCGAGCTGTCCCATATGTATGCCGACAACGGTGCGATGCAGCTGGTCCGCGCGCCCAAGCAGTTCGACGTGATCCTGACCGACAACCTGTTCGGCGACATCCTGTCCGACTGTGCCGCGATGCTGACCGGCAGCTTGGGCATGCTGCCCTCCGCAAGCCTGGGCGCGCCGATGGAAAACGGCCGCCCCAAGGCGCTGTACGAGCCGGTGCATGGCTCCGCCCCCGACATCGCGGGCCAAGGCAAGGCCAACCCGATCGCCTGCATCCTCAGCTTTGCCATGGCGCTGCGCTACAGCTTCGACCAGGGCTCTGAGGCCGACCGCCTGGAAGCGGCGGTTGAAAAGGTTCTGGCCGACGGCGTGCGCACTGCAGACCTGCTGGGCGAGGACGGCGTTGAGCCGGTTTCCACCAGCCAGATGGGCGATGCCGTGCTTGCCGCTTTGGACGCAAGCCTCTGATTTTGAGGCCGGTCCAGACAACATTCAAAGCCCCGCCTGACTGTCAGCGCGGGGCTTTTTTTATCCCTCTTCGTGACCGTGCCCGCCCTGGCCGCAGCGGTAAAAAGAATTCCTGAAAACCGCAGCTTTCTACGGAATCGCCCTTGTCAAACCCCGCCCCCTGAGCTATTCCGCCCTCCACGGTCGGAGCGTAGCTCAGCCTGGTAGAGCACTGTCTTCGGGAGGCAGGGGCCGGAGGTTCGAATCCTCTCGCTCCGACCAACAAAACAAGGCGCCTTAGGGCGTCTTTTTTTGTTTTGAGCCGGTGTTCAATGCCTCCGGGAAATGAGGATCAAGCCGTCTCCAGCGCAGACATCCTGAGCTTGTTCCACAGCACATCCAGCGTCGGCTTGGTGCTGCGCGGATCTCGGTAAAGGCGGATTTCCAGATCGGTGGCCAGCCGGTCGTCCACCACTGCAAAGCGCCCCCGCTTGATTTCCTCGCGGCACAGGCTCAGCGGCAGCCAGCCCATGCCGAACCCCTCCTGAATCATCGCCTTGACGCTGTTGGCCAGCGCGTTCTGGTTGACCACAAAAACCTTCTGTCCGGGCAACAGCTGCGCCAGCGCAAATTCCTGAACCGAGCGGAGCGCCGAAACCGCACCATAGGACAATAGCGGCACCGCGTCCTTTCCGGCCTTGGGAAAGGAAAATTCAGGTGCCCCGTCCGGAGTTGACCGGGACACCGGCACATAACGGTCGGTGGACAGGGTCAGATGCTCGAAATTGGCAACCTCAAGCGGACCAAGGAAATCCATCGATGGATGCCAGTAGGTCAGGATCACATCGCAATAGCCCTGCTGCAGCGCGCTGACGAACTGATCCGCCGCCCAGGAGGTGGAATTGAGGTCGGTATCCACCCCGCCTTCGCTGGCCAGAGGCCCGATCAGCGTTTTGTAGTGCGTCATATAAAGCGACTGCGAAGCGGCAAAGCGGATCACATTTTCACCCGCCGCATCAATCGTCTGGCAGCGCTCAATGGTTTCCTCGTAGGTGCGCAGCATGATGCGGGACTGCGACAGGAACACCTCCCCTGCCGGGGTCAGCGTCAGCGGCAGGGTTTCGCGGTTGATCAGCCGCACGCCGATTTCATTCTCCAGCGCCCGGATGCGGCGGGAGAAGGCCGGCTGGCTGACATTGCGCTCCTCGGCCGCGCGCGAGAAATTCTTGCACGCGACCAAAGCCTCGAAATCCTTGAGCCAGATGATGTCCAACTGGGTGTCCCGTCTTAACCGGCGGCCACCGCATCCAGCCTGTCTTCCTGGACAGCATGGCAGGCAACAAGGCTGCCATCGGGCTGGTGAATGGCTTTTGGCTGTTCACTCTTGCATCGTGCGTCCGCAAAGGCGCAGCGGCTTTGGAAGGGACAGCCTTGCGGCAGATTGATCGGCGTCGGGATCTCACCCTTGAGGCGGATATGGTTCGGCCGGTCATCCTTCAGCTGCGGCACCGCGGACAGCAAGGCCCGAGTATAAGGGTGTTTGGGGTTGGAGAACAACGTTGCCGTGTCCGCGACCTCACAAACCGACCCAAGGTAAAGCACCGCGACACGGGTGCCGAAGTGCTCTACCACGCTCAGATCGTGGGTGATGAACAGATAGGTCAGGCCGCGGCTTTCCTTGGCTTCCAGCATCAGATTCAGCACCTGCGCCTGGATCGACACGTCCAGCGCGCTGATCGGCTCATCGGCGATAATGAATTCAGGGTCCACTGTCAGGGCGCGGGCAATGGCAATCCGCTGGCGCTGGCCGCCGGAGAATTCATGCGGGTAGCGTTTGGCCCAGCTGGGATCGACACCGACTGACAGCATCACCTCGGTGACCTTGTCGCGCACCTCCGCCGCCGAGGCGGCGGGAAAGTGGTGGCGCACGGGTTCCTCCAGCGCCTGACGGATGGTCATGCGCGGATTGAGCGAGGCGTAGGGATTCTGAAAGATCATCTGGATCTTCTTGCGCAGGGGCTGCATGCCGCTGCGCGACAAATTGTCGATCCGCTGGCCGTCATAATGGATTTCGCCTGCGGTGGGGGTCAGCAGACCGGCCACCAGCCGCGCCACTGTCGACTTGCCGCAGCCCGACTCGCCGACCACACAAAGCGCCTCGCCGCGGCCCACTTCAAGCGAGACATTGTTCACCGCATGGACCGATCGGGTTTCCCGCACGATCTTGCCCTGTTTGAACTTAAGGGTTTCCAGAAAGCCCTGATCCAGGTCGAACTGTTTTGCCAGATTTCTGATTTCCAACAGCGGGCGGTCTGCCTTTGCATTCTTCATGCCCGTGCCTCCTTATGGCCTTCATCGCTATGCAGGCGCTGCACCTCGTGGCAGGCCACTGCGACCTCGCCGTATTGCACGATGTCCGGCACCCGGCTGCGGCACAGGTCAGTGGCGTATTTGCAGCGCGGGTTGAAGGCGCAGCCGGTTGGGATACTGGTCAGCCCCGGCATATTGCCGGGGATCTGCTTCAACCGCTGGCCGGGCTCGGTCTGCTGCGGCAACGCGTTGATCAGCCCTTGGGTATAGGGGTGCTGCGGGTCGTTGATGATTTCCCGCGTGCGTCCCGCTTCGATAATGCGGCCTGCATACATCACCAGCGTGCGCTCGGTCATCTGGCTGACCACGCCGAGGTCGTGGGTGATCAGGATCAGCCCCACCTGGTTCGACTGGCACAGCTCCAGCATCAGCTCCATGATATCGGCCTGAATGGTCACATCCAGCGCGGTCGTCGGCTCATCCGCGATGATCAGCTGCGGGTCCAGGAGCAGCGCAATCGCGATGATGATCCGCTGCCGCATGCCGCCCGACAGCTCGTGCGGGTATTGTTCCAGACGTTCCTCCGGAGAGGGGATGTATACCTCGCGCAGCTTGACGATGGCAATCTGGCGCGCTTCCTCGCGGCTCAGCTTGCGGTGCGCCATCAGGGTCTCAACCATCTGCTGGCCGATAGTCAGCACCGGGTTCAGGGTCACCATCGGATCCTGAAAGATCATCGCCATGCGGTTGCCGCGCAGGGCGCGCAGGCGCTTGTCGCTCATCTGCACGACGTCTTCGCCATCGAACAGGATCTGGCCGTTGTCGATGAACCCCGGGCGGCTGAGCAGGTTCATCAGCGAAAACCCGGTGATCGATTTGCCGGCGCCGCTTTCGCCGACAATGCCCAGGCGTTCGCCCTTGGCCAGATCAAAGGAAATGCCGTTGAGGGCAGTGACCGTCTCGTCGCGCATGGCGAATTTCACGGTCAGGTCGCGAACGGAAAGAAGGCTCATCGCGTTACCCCTTGTAAAGTTTCGGGTTCAGGACGTCGCGCATCCAGTCGCCCAGAAGATTGATGACCAGCACCAGCACCACCAGCACCACGCCGGGAATGGCAGTGATCCACCAGCTGCCCGAGAAGATGTAGTCGAAGCCCGAGGAAATCAGCGAGCCCAGCGACGGCTGGCTCGGCGGCATGCCGAGGCCAAGGAAGCTGAGTGAAGCTTCGGAGATGATCGCATTGGCAACCTGCACGGTGGAGATCACAAAAATCGGCGACAGCGAATTCGGCAGGATGTGCCGCACCATGATCCGCATCGGGCCGAACCCCAGCACGCGGGCGCTGTCGACATATTCCTTTTTCTTTTCGGCCAGCACGGTGGCACGCACTGTACGGGCGTATTGCGGCCATTCCGCTACGCCGATCACCGCGATCAGGAACACCACCGCATAGCGGTTGAAAGTGTCCGTCCCGAACATCGCCTGGGTCACCGCCAGAAAGATGATCGCCACCATAAGGGTGGAGAACGACAGCTGGATGTCCGCAAGCCGCATCAGCAGGCTGTCCAGGCGGCCGCCGACATAGCCCGCGATCAGGCCGATGGAGATACCAAGTAACGCTTGCAGCGCAACCGCGCAGATGCCGATCAGCAGTGACAGGCGGGTGCCATACAGGATGGTGGACCACAGATCGCGGCCCTGGTCGTCGGTGCCCAGCACAAACTCCGGCAGCGATCCGCTCACCCAGGCCGGCGGGTATTCGGAGTTCATGATGTCCATCTGCGCCGGATCATAGGGGTCATAGGGCGCGATCACTGGCGCCAGAAAGGCGGCCCCGGCAATCAGCAGGAAGATGATCATGCTGACCACCGCCACCGGATTGCGGCGGAAGCTGTAACCCATGTTGGAATTCCAGGCCTTGGCCCAGCGCGACGGATCGGGTTTCGGGGAAAGCGTTTCGATGCTCATGCGCCCATCCTCGCAATATTCACGGTCGGGTTCACCAGTCCATAGATCAGATCGACAATGGTGTTGGTGACCACAAAGATGAAACCGACAACAATCAGATAGGCCACGATCAGCGGGGTATCGACCCGGTTCACCGCCTCAAGGAACATGAACCCCATGCCCGGCCACTGGAATACCGTCTCGGTCAGGATGGTGTAGGCCACCATGGTGCCGATCTGCACGCCGCCCACGGTGATTACCGGCAGCAGCGTGTTTTTCAAAGCGTGGACAAAGTAGATCCGCCACGGGTTGATACCCTTGGCCTTGGCGTATTTCACGTATTCCGACTGCAGCACTTCCATCATCTCGGCCCGGATCAGGCGGACAAACAGCGGCAGCATGATCGAGGCCAGGGCGATCGATGGCAGAATGATGTGCAGCCAGCCGTCAGCCGTGGCAAAGTTGGTCTGCCAATAGCCCCAGACCTGCACAGTATCGCCGCGCCCGTAAGAAGGCAGCCAGCCGAATTCCACCGAGAACACAAAGATCATCAGAATGGCGGTCAGGAACACCGGAATCGAAATGCCGATGATCGACAGGCCCATGATGATACGGCTCAGGATCGAATTGGGCTTGATCGCGGTATAGACGCCCAGCGGCACCGACAGGCCGACGATGATCAGCGTCGCGCCGAACACCAGCTCCAGCGTCGCCGGCAGCTTTTTCAGGATCACGTCCAGCGCCGGCTCCTTGAAGAAATAGGAGGTGCCCAGATCGCCCTGCAGCGCATTGCCCGCGAACCGCAGGTATTGCGTCACGAAGCTGTCGTTCAGCCCCAGCTCATCGCGCAGCTGCTGGCGCACTTCTTCCGAGACCGACTGCCCGACCAGCTCGCGCAGCGGGTCGCCCAGGTTGCCCTGGATGGCGAAGGCAATCAGCGAGATGACGAACATCACGGCAATCGCCTGAATCACTCGCTTGGCGAGATAGGCAAACATCTTCCTGACCTTTGTAGAGTTTGGTTAAAGCGCAGGCCGCAATATCCAAGGAACTGCGGATCCTGCAAATTCAGCCTTGGCGGCCGCTTGTTATATCTGCGGCCCGGGCCGGCCGGAGGAGACCGGCCCGGGTCTTTTCAGTGGCTCAGCTGCCGGTTTCGACAACCAGGTCACCGAAGTAGGGGAAGTTCAGCGCGTTCACGATCTCCGCCGCGTTCATGCCGGACTTGGCCCCCCAAGCCAGGTTCTGCCAGTGCAGCGGGATGAAGGCCGCCTCTTCGTACAGGATGCCTTCCAGCTTCTGCAGAAGCTCCGCACGCTTGGCCGGATCGGTTTCCGCGTTGGCTTCGTTCATCAGCTTGTCAGCTTCCTCATTGCAATAGTTGCCGGAGTTATACTGGCCGTTGCCGGTTGCATCATCCGGGCAAGCGGTCAGGAACTGGTGGAAGTTGGCGGAGTCTTCAGTGTCCGCGTGCCAGCCGATCATCATCATGTCCGCCGCGCGCTCGTCGAACGCCGGCCAGTACTGCGCCTTGGGCATGGTCTGCAGGTCCACCTTGATGTTGATCTGCGCCAGCATCGAAGCCACGGCCTGGGCGATCTTGTCGTCGTTCACATAGCGGTTGTTCGGCGCCATCATGGTGATCGAGAAGCCGTCAGCATAGCCTGCCTCGGCCATCAGCGCCTTGGCTTTTTCCAGGTCAAAGCGCGGTGCGAACTCCTCGCTGTAGCCCAGATAGCCGGACGGGCTGGCCTGGCCGCCCACGGTGCCGAAGCCGCGCATGATGCGGTCAACGATGCCTGCATTGTTCACGGCATAGTCGATCGCCTTGCGGACGCGGGCGTCCTTGAAGGCCTCGACGCGCTCCTGGTTCATCTGGAAAGTGATGATCCGGGTGCCGGGCATGGTGATCAGGTCCACGCCTTCTGCTTCCTCGACACGCTTCAGGTCGGTCGGCGGCACCGGCGCGATGAAGTCCACGTCACCGGACAGCAGGGCGGCCACGCGGGTCGGGTCTTCCTTGATCGGGGACAGCACGATCTTGTCGACATTGCCGCCGCTTTCGCTATCCCAGTAATCGGCATAGCGGTCGAACACCACGCGCACGCCCTGCTCACGCTCGGAGACAATGAAGGGGCCGGTGCCGGAGACATTGCGCGAGGCAAAGCTGTCGCCGTGCTTGACCACTTCAGCCTTCTCCTTGCCGTCGGCGGTGGTGCCAGAATAAAAGGCGCTGTCCATCGGGAAGATGTAGGTCGCGGTGTGCAAGACCAGCGGATAAGGCTCCGAGGTCTTGAGGTCGAAAGTCATGTCATCCACGACTTCTACATCGGTGAAGGGGGCGAAGATGCCCTTGAAATCGTCACTTTGCTTGAGCCGGTCAAAGGTCCAGTCGACGTCATTCGCCGTCAGCGGGTTGCCGCTGTGGAAGGTGACGCCGCTGCGCAGCTTGAAGCGCATGGTGGTGCCATCGATCTGCTCCCAGCTTTCAGCCAACCGCGGTTCGAACTGCAGGTCCTGGGTCCAGCGCACCAGCGGGTCAAAGACCATGTGCGACAGCTGCAGCGTGCCGCCGGACAGCTGTTCATGCGGATCCAATGAAACCGGGTCGGCGTCATAGGCAACGCGCACTGTGGTCTCGGCATAGGCAACCGGTGCCATCGCCACCACCGCAGCCGCCGCCAGGCTTCTGACAAATTTCGTCATTAGGCATACTCCCCTGTGATTATGGCGTGAACGCTATCTGCTGGCGCGGCAGCTGTGAAATGCCGAAATCGCATAGGGTATGCAGCACGCACATTGGAGCTATGCGCAACCGCAATCTGTGTTCGTTTACAAACGCTTATGGGCGGCACTCTGGCGAAGGCGGAGGTGGCCCGAATACTGCCGGGGCCGGTTTGCAGTGAATCATGGGTAATATCACCCCGGAAATATACAGCCCGAACTAGCGCACCCCGGCTTGAGAGATCCGGATTTGCTGACAGCGCTGCGTACTGATTAACCGGTCAGGAGCTCACCGGCGGGTCTCATCGGCGCGCAACTGCTCTGATCCACGCTTCGGGCACCGGAGCATGAGCGCGGAGCGAGACATCCGGAACACGGGGTGCGGACCATGCTTTTTTAGAGCAGACCAGAAGACTGCCAAGTTTATGAATGGCCAGTCTTTCGGTCTATTTCGGAGCACGGCACTGATACCGCACTGTTTGGTCCCTGAAAAAATTTTCAAACCCAGCCCTTGAATTTCAGGACCGATCGGTACACTTAATGTGCATCATTGACAGATCGGTAAATAAACATGACAGAAGCCCCCCGCCCCCCGCTGCCGCCCTTCACCCGCGAAACCGCAATTGCCAAGGTCCGTGCCGCCGAGGATGGCTGGAACAGCCGCAACCCCGAGGCCGTCGCGCAAGCCTACACTCTGGACACCGAATGGCGTAACCGCACCGATTTCCCCCAGGGCCGCGATGCAGTTCAGGCGTTCCTGGCCGGCAAATGGGACCGGGAGCTGGAATACCGGCTGATCAAGGAGCTCTGGGCCTATGACGGCAACCGTATTGCCGTGCGCTACGCCTACGAATGGCACGATGCATCCGGCCAGTGGCACCGCTCCTACGGCAACGAGAATTGGGAGTTCGCCGAAGACGGCCGCATGGCGCACCGCTTTGCCTCGATCAACGACTTGAAAATCAACCAGGAAGACCGCCTGTTCCACTGGCCGCAAGGCCCGCGCCCGGCCGATCACCCAGGTCTCAGCGATCTCGGCCTCTGATCGAAAGAGGGACACCGGAATATGCCCTGCCGGATACGTCTCCGTGCCCGGCAAGGCAAAGAACGATGGTTAAAACGGCCGTTCCTGATGCGGTGATTTGCCGAAATACCGGCGGTAGACTTTGGCGAAGTGGGTCTGGCTGTTGAAGCCGGACGCCAGCGCCACATCGATGATCCGCAAATTGGTCTGCAATAGCAGGCTGCGCGCATAACCCAGCCGCAGTTTGGTGTAATAGACCTTGGGTGTGGTTTGCAGATACTTGGAGAAAAGCCGCTCCAGCTGGCGCACCGACAGGCCAACCAGATCTGAGATGCCGCCCGGCGTCAGCGGCTCCTCCAGGTTGCTGCGCATCAGGCTGAGCGCGGCAGCGAGTTTTTCATGCCGGACGCCAGTCCGGCCATATTCGGAAACCGTCTGATCCTGATTGCCCTTGCGCGCCGAGGAACAGACCATCAGATCCGCCGCTCCCGTCGCCACGGCCGCCCCGTGATGATCCGAGATCAGGTTCAGCATCATGTCGGTGGTGGCGGTGCCGCCGGCGCAGGTGATCAGCTTGCCGTCCATAGTGAACAGCGAGTTTTCCACTTCCACGTCCGGATGCGCCTCGGCAAGAACGGCCCGCAGCACCCAGTGGGCCGAAACCCGGCGCCCCGTCAGCAGTCCCGAGCGCGCCAGCGCCAGAACACCGCCGCCCAGCGCCCCTAGAGCAGCCCCCATGCGTTGCGCTTTGCGCAGCCAGCCCAGAACCTTGAGCGAGCCCCCCGGTTCCTGCCCCTGGCCGCCGCAAACAAAGATCATATCCCCGCGCGTCAGGTCCGGCAGGCTGCCGTCCACTGCCACGCCGAGCCCGTTCGGGGCGGTGACGGGCAGGCCGTCTTCGCTGACCACGCGCCAGTTATAGCGCGTGGTCCCGTCATGTTTGTTGGCCGCCTCCAGCGCTGCCACCGCGCTGGACAGATCCAACGGCGAGAAGGTTGGCAGCAGCAGGAAGATGCAGCGGCGGGCCGGAACGGCCTGCACCGCCTCGGGGAGCGCCCGCATGGGTTTGGTCATGATATCCGCTCCCCTGTGCTGATCAGGCGCGCATGTTGGCGCCACTGGCGTCATAGACCGGCGCACCCAGAACTTCGGCGTCATACATCTCGCCCAGGATCTCGACCTGCAGCCCGGTGCCGGCCGCGGCGTGTTCCGCCGCGACATAGCCCATCGCCATCGACGCCTGCGCGTGATGCGCATAGCCGCCGGAGGAGATATAGCCGACCGCTTTGCCATCCTTCAGGATCGCCTCGTCGCCCGAGACGTCGATGCCGTCCACATTGATGGTCATGGTGACCAGCTTGCGGCCCGGTCCGGCCTCCTTGGCGGCCAGCGCGGCCTCCTTGCCCGCAAAATCCTTCTTCCAGTTGATGAAGACATCCATGCCGCTTTCCACCGCATCGAAATCGGGGCGGAAGTCGAGCGTCCAGACACCCCAGCCTTTCTCCAGCCGCATCGACATCAGCGCGCGCGCGCCGTACCAGCGGTACCCCAGATCCGCGCCCGCCTCTTCGATCGCTTCTGCGAGGCGCAGCAGGTACTGCGGCTTGCAGTAGATCTCATAGCCCAGCTCGCCCGAAAAGCTGATCCGGTTCAGGATCACCGGCACGCCACCGGCAAAGGCCTGGCGCAGATCGCGGAATTTGAACGCCTCGCCCGAGACATCCTCGCGGGTGATCCGCTGCAGCAGCTCCCGCGATTTCGGACCCGACAGCGCAATGCCGTGCCAGTCGTCCGAGACGTTCTGATAGGTGACATCCGCAGGCAGGTCCTTTTCGAACCAGCGGCGGTGCGCCTCCTGCATCGAACCCGAGCCGAACAGCATGAAGTGATCTTCTCCCAGGCAGGCCACGGTCAGATCGCCATAGAGCTTACCCTTGGGCGTCAGCATCGGCGTCAGCGTCAGGCGGCCAGGTTTCGGCACATAACCCGCCAGCACCCGGTCCAGATAGGCCCGCGCGCCTGTGCCCTTGAACTCATGCTTGGCAAAGTTGGCAACCTCGATGCCGCCAACGGCTTCGCGAACGGCCTTGACCTCGCGCGCCACATAATCGTGCGACCGGTTGCGCTCAAAGGTCGGCTCTTCATGCGCGTCCTCCGGACCATCGGCGAACCACAGCGCGTTTTCCAGGCCAAAGCCCTGGCCCATGCGGGCGCCCTTGGCGACCAGCCGGTCGTAAAGCGCCGTGGTCTTCTGCATCCGGCCCTTCGGCAGCGTCTCGTTCGGGAAGGTCATCACAAAGCGGCGCTCGTAGTTCTCGGTCGACTTTACAGTGCCCCAGTCGGGGGTCGCAAAGTCGCCGAACCGCGCCACATCCATCGCCCAGACATCGATCGAGGGCTCGCCGTCGATCATCCATTCCGCCATGGTCAGGCCGACACCGCCGCCCTGGCAGAAGCCGGCCATGACACCCACGGCGCACCAGTAATTCTTCATCCCCGGCACCGGTCCGATCATCGGATTGCCGTCGGGGCCGAATGTGAAGGGGCCGTTGATCATATCCTTGATGCCGGCCTCGCCAATCGCCGGGATCCGCTCGAACGACATCTCCAGACGGTCGGCGATCCGGTCCAGATCCGGTTGCAGCAGCTCATGCCCGAAATCCCACGGCGTGCCATCCACCTTCCAGGGCGTCCCTTTGGGTTCATAGGTGCCCAGCAGCATCCCCTGCCGTTCCTGACGGAAATAGATGTTCGCCTCGTAATCGATCCCGGCCGGCAGGCGGGTCGGATGGTTCGCCACCGCGTCGATCTTGTCGGTGATCAGATAGTGGTGCTCCATCGGCTGCACCGGCAGGTTCACGCCCTGCATGTGGCCGACTTCGCGCGCCCAGAGGCCGCCGCAGTTCACGATATGCTCGGCGTTGATCACACCGCGCGGGGTCACCACATCCCAGCTGCCATCGGGGCGCTGGGTGGTGCCCGTCACAGGCGTGTGGGTGAAATACTGCGCGCCGTGCACCTTGGCCGCTTTGGCAAAGGCATAGGTGGCACCCGACGGGTCCAGATCACCGTCCTGATCATCCCACAGTGCCGCGTGATAATGTTTCGGGTCGATCAGCGGGTGGCGCTCAGCCACTTCCTTGGGGCTGATAAACTCCTGGTTCAGACCCATGTACCGCGCCTTGGACCGCTCCCGTTTCAGGTAGTCGTACCAGGTCTTGTTCGACGCCAGATAAAACCCGCCGGTGATATGCAGGCCAACAGAGTGGCCCGACAGCTCCTCGATCTCCTTATACAGGTCAATGGTATAGGACTGCAGCCGCGAGATGTTCGGATCCGAAGAAATCGTGTGGATCTGCCCCGCCGCGTGCCAGGAAGAGCCGGAGGTCAGCTCGTCCCGCTCCAAGAGCACCACATCCTTCCAGCCGAATTTGGCCAAATGGAACAGGATCGAGCAGCCGACGACACCGCCGCCGATAATCACCGCCTTGGCGTGGCTCGGCAGCTTCTTGTCGCCGGTGCTTTCTTCCTTGTGGATGTTGAGCGTCGATTGGGCAAAATTGTCTGACATGGGTATTGTCCTCAGGTCTGGGGCAAGCGGCAGCTGGGCCGCGAGAGATTTTGGTTGGCGGGCCGGCGCAGCAAGTTAGTACCAGGCGTCCGGGATTTCTTCTTTGCGGCGGGCGACATAGCCGGAGAGCTCTTCCTTCACCGCGTCATCCAACGGCGGCGCCTGATACTCGTTCAGCATCTGGTTCCAGCGCTCATAGGCCCGCTGGCGCATGTTCTTGGAACCGCCCTCCTCCCAGCTTTCAACGTTTTCGCTGTCGCTGAGTTTGGGTTCATAGAACGCGGTCTGATAGTTGCGCATGGTGTGGGCTGAGCCAAGGAAATGGCCGCCTGGCTCCACCTCGGCGTAAGCATCGCGGGCAAAGGCCTCGTCGCTGGTATCCAGCCCATGGCTCAGCACCTTCTGGTACGACCCCAGCCGGTCCGCATCCATAATCAGCTTCTCGAACCCGGTGCACAGCCCGCCTTCCATCCACCCTGCCGAATGCAGCACAAAATTGGCCCCGGCCAGCATGGTGGAATGCATCGAGTCGGCACTCTCATAGGCCGCTTGCGCATCCTCGATCTTCGACGCGGTCAGCGAGCCGCCGCAACGCAGCGGCAGGCCTGCACGCCGGGCCAGCTGGCCGATGGCATAGTTCGACACCACCGGCTCCGGCATGCCAAAGGTCGGCGCGCCGGATTTCAGCGACATCGACGACAGGAAATTCCCCAGCACAAACGGCGCACCCGGACGCACCAGCTGGGTGAAGGCGCAGACCATCATCGCCTCGGCCATGGCCTGGGCAACCGACGCCGCAGTCGAGACCGGCCCCATCGCGCCGGTCAGGATGAACGGCACCACGATCATGCCCTGCCCGCGGGCGGAATAGGTGCGCACCGCTTCGGTCACCACCTTATCCACCAGCAGCGGCGAGTTGGTGTTCACATTGCCCATGATCACGCAGTTGTTGTCCATGACCTCCTTGCCAAAGACGATCTCGGCCATATCGACACTGTCCTGCGCGCGGGACATCTCGGTGATGGCGCCCAGATGCGGTTTGTCGCTGAGGGTCATATGGGCGAACAGCATGTCGAAATGGCGCTTGCTCACCGGCACGTCGCAAGGCTCGCAGATAACAAAGCCGCCGTGATGCAGGTTCGGATGCATATAGGTGAGCTTCACCAGCTTCTCAAAGCTCTCCATGTCGCCATAGCGGCGCCCGCCCTTCAGATCGCGCACAAACGGCGCGCCATAGATCGGGGCGAACACCTGATTGTTGCCGCCGATGGTCACCGACCGTTCGCGGTTGCGGGCCAGCTGGGTAAATTCGCACGGTGCCTTCGCGCACAGGGCGCGGATCCACTGCGCATCCGCCCGCACAATGTCGCCGTCAATGCGCGCACCGGCCTCTCTCCAGATTCTCAACGCCTCGGGGTCATCGCGGAAAGCGATGCCGATGTCCTCAAAAATCCAATCGACCTGGGCCTCCAGCTTGACCAGTTTCTCCTCGTCCAGCACATCAAAGAACGGCAGCCTGCGCTGGATGAACGGCGATGCGGGGGCACCCGCCGGAGCGGTGTTTCTATCGCGGGATGCGCGGGCGCGTCGGGCCATGGGGCTCTCCAAAATCTCAAGTGATGAACCACACTAAGCCTGAGGCCGGCATTTGTGACGGTTGAAAAATCTGATCGTTTGGATAATTGAGGGTTATGCAAGAACTGTGGAAGCTCCTTACCAGCCCCCGCCACCTGATCGTTTTTGAGGCCGCCGCAAGGCACGGCTCCTTTACCCGTGCGTCGGAAGAGCTGAACGTGCAGCAGCCGGCCGTCAGTGCCGCGATCAAGCAGATGGAAGCGTCACTGGGGGTGGTTCTGTTCCGCCGCAGCCACCGCAAAGTGGAGCTGACCGGGGCGGGAATGCGGCTTTATACAGATGTCTCCAAGGCGCTGGAGGATATCCTGTCCTCCACCAAAGCGGTCCGGCAGTTCGGGCGAAACGACCATGTCACGCTCAACTGCTCCTCTGCATTTGCATATTACTGGGTGATGCCAAGACTGACCCAGCTGCATGACGCGCATCCCGATATCGACCTGCGCCTGCAAAGCTCGGACCGGGAGCCGGATATCAATACCGAAGGCATCTCGCTGGCGGTGCGGCGCGGGCATGGAAACTGGCCGGACTGCCATTCCGCCCTGATCGCACCCGAGGTGATCTATCCAGTGGCCAGCCCGCGGGTGATGGCCTCGGCGGTCAACCTGGCAACCGTTCCCAACCTGCTGCACGAGCGCCTCATTCACCTGGAGGAACCGATCCGCGAACGCCCCAGCTGGAAGCAATGGTTTGCCCACTTCGGTGTCACCGGGCGCCTGCCGGCGGCGGGTCTGCGGCTCAATGATTATGCCTTGGTGCTGCAGGCGGCCATTGCCGGCGAGGGCTTTGCCTTCGGCTGGCAGCACGTGACCGCCCCCTTGATCAAACAGGGGCTGCTGGCAGCGCGCAAAGAGTGGACCTGGTCAACCGGCGCCGGTTTCTACCTGGTTTGGTCCAAGAACCAGGACCTGGTCCCCGACGCCGAACTGGTTCGCCAGTGGCTGTTGGAGGTTGCCAAGCCCGGAACCGCCTGACTCACACGATCCCTGAGGTATCCTTGACCCGCTGCATCGAGGTGCGGCGGGTCACATGCAGCCGCCGCACAAACGCTAGGATGAACAGCAGCGTCAGGATCAGCACGATGGTCGGCGCCGGCGCACTGTCGAGGAAGAAGCTGGCATAGGTGCCCGCCAGCATCGAAAACATGCAGATCAGGACAGACACCCACAGCATGGTGCTGAACTTGCGCACCACCAGAAAGGCGATGGCGCCAGGCGCAATCAGCAATCCAATCGCCAGGATCAGCCCCGCTGCGGACAGGGTGGCCACAATCGTCAGCGACAAGGCCGCCAGCAGCCCGTAGTGCAGCACTGTCACCGGCAGGCCGGAGGCTTGCGCCTGAGCGGGGTCAAAACTGTGCAGCACAAGATCTTTCCATTTCAAGACCAGCGCGACAGCGACCCCCAGGGAGATGATGCCCGCGGTCCACAGCTCATTCGGCTCCACGCCCAGCATGTTGCCGAACAGGATGTGGTCCAGATGGGCGTTGGTCTCAACCGAGACATAGAGCACGATACCGAGGCCGAACATGCCGGAGAAGACCACACCCATCACCGTGTCCTGTTTCACCCGGCTGTTGCCGGACAGATAGCCGGTGGCAACCGCACACAGCATGCCTGCAGCAAAGGCGCCCAGGATCAGCGGCAGCCCTGCGATATAGGCCAGCACGATACCGGGCAGCACCGCATGGCTGACCGCATCGCCCATCAGCGCCCAGCCTTTCATCACCAGAAAGCACGAAAGCAGCGCAGTGGGGATGGACACGATCAGCGAGATCAGAAAGGCGTTCTGCATGAACGCGAACTGGAACGGCATCAGTAAAGTATCGAGATCCATCACACAGCTCCCTCTTGTGCGGCGGGACCGCGCTTCAACGCCTCGCGCGCCTTGCGTTTGGCGGCCAGCAACCCGTGTTTCGGAGCAAAGACAAAGACCATCAGAAAGATCAGCGTCTGCAGGGTCACGATGATGCCGCCGGTGGCACCGTCCAGAAAGTAACTGGCGTAGGCGCCAAAGAAGCTGGTGAGGGCACCGATCAGCACCGACACCACGATCAGCCGCGGAAACCGGTCGCAAAGCAGATAGGCGGTCGCACCCGGCGTCACCACCATGGCAATCACCAGAAACGCCCCCACTGTCTGCATCGCCGCCACGACGGCGGCCGACAGCAGCACGAAAAACACCGCCTTCAGCAGTCCGGGCCTGAGCCCGATGGTGCGGGCGTGGTTTTCGTCAAAGAAGGTGACCATCAGGTCTTTCCACTTGGCCAGCAGAACCGCCAGCGAGACAAAGCCGATGATTGCCAGCTGCAGCGTGTCCTCGGGCGTGATCGCCAGGATATTGCCCATCGTGATGGTCTGGACTGAGACCGACATCGGGCTGATCGAGACAATGAACAGCCCAAGGCCGAAGAAGGAGGTGAAGATCAGCCCGATGATCACATCCACCTTCAGGCCGGAGCGTTCCGACAGGAACAGCATCGCCCCCGCCGCCAGCCCGCCGGCAATAAACGCGCCCAGCGCAAACGGCAGGCCCAGAATGTAGGCCCCCGCCACACCGGGCACCACAGAGTGGGACAGTGCATCGCCGATCAGCGACCAGCCCTTGAGCATCAGATAGGCCGACAGGAAGGCGCAGACCCCGCCGACCAGCGCCGAGACCCACATCGCATTGGTCATGTAGCCATAGGAGAACGGCTCCAGCAGGTATTCCATCATTCCTGTTCCCGGCTCTCGCTGGTCTGGGTCTTTTCACCGTATTGAACAAAGGGACGCTCATCGTCGGTCAGGATGGTGACCTCGCGGGTGTCGCCGTCGTCATGCAGCGCTTGGCCGCCCAGGGTGAAATGGCGCAGCACCCCGCCAAAGGCGTGTTCCAGGTTGGCGCGGGTAAAGGTGGTCTCGGTCGGGCCGAACCCCAGCACGGTACCCTTGACCAGCACGGTGCGGTCGCAGAACTCAGGCACGCTGCCCAGATTGTGGGTGGAAACCAGCATTACGCGGCCCTCGGCCCGCAGCTCCCGCAATAGCGCGATGATCTGCTCTTCGGTCTTCACATCCACCCCGGTAAAGGGCTCGTCCAGCAGGATCACCTGCCCGTCTTGGGCCAAAGCACGTGCCAGGAACACCCGTTTGCGCTGGCCACCGGACAGCTCGCCGATCTGGCGGTTGCGGAAGTCCTGCATGTTGACCCGGTGCAGCGCCTGCTCGACGGCCTCGTGATCTGCCGCCTTGGGGCGGCGCAGGAACCCCATGTGGCCGTAACGCCCCATCATCACCACATCCTCGACCAGCACCGGGAAGGCCCAATCGACCTCCTCGGACTGCGGCACATAGGCGACCAGATTCTTGCGCAGCGCCTCTTTGACCGTCATGCCGAGGATGCGGATTTCGCCCTGTGCGGCCGGCACAAACCCCATGATCGCCTTGAACAGAGTCGACTTGCCGGCCCCGTTCACCCCGACCAGCGCCGCAACGGTGCCGCGGGGAATGGAAAAGCTGGCATCCCACAGGGCCGTATGGCCGTTGCGGTAGGTCACCGTGACGTTCTTGGCGGCGATCCCGTCAACTGCGGGCGTGGCGCTGGCGTTCATAATGTGGGTCTCACTGGCATCAAGCATGGGCTGTCCTGCAGAGTTACACACAGAATATGTGCTTTGTGAAATGAAACGCCCCGCAGCACGTGCTGCGGGGCGAAAGCAAATTCATTGAAAGGCTCAGTTAGTGACCTCGGCCAGACCGCGTGCCACGGTTTGGGACGTGACCCTGAGCAGGTCCAGATAGGTGGGCACCGGACCGTCCGCTTCGCTAAGCGAGTCGACATAAAGCTCGCCGCCATAGGCCACGCCGGTTTCACGGGCCACCTGCTCTGCCGGAGCGGTGTTGACGGTGCTCTCGCAGAATACCACCGGGATATCATTGGCGCGCACCCCGTCGATCACGGCGCGCACCTGCTGCGGGGTGCCGACCTGATCGGCATTCATCGGCCACAGATACAGCTCCTTCATGCCGAAATCGCGCGCCAGATAGCTGAAGGCGCCTTCGCAGGTCACCAGCCAGCGCTTGTCCTCCGGGATTTCGGCAATGGCGCGGCGCAGCGGTTCGATCGTGGCGCGCAGCCTGTCTTTGTATTCGCCTGCGTTCTTGACATAGACCGCGGCGTTCTCCGGGTCGTGCTCGGCGAAGGCTTCGACAATGTTGTCGATATAGATGAGCGCGTTATCCAGCCCCATCCAGGCATGCGGGTTGGGCTTGCCTTCATAAGAGCCGGCCCCGATCGGGATCGGATCAATACCATCGGTCAGCGTCACCGACGGCACATCCTTCATGTTGGACAAAAACTGCTCGAACCAAAGCTCAAGGTTCATGCCGTTCCACAGAATCAAGTCCGCGCCGGACGCCCGCACGATGTCACGCGGGGTCGGTTCATAGCCGTGGATCTCGGCGCCGGGCTTGGTGACCGAGACCACCTCGGCGGCATCCCCCGCCACATTGGCCGCCATATCTGCCAGAACGGTAAAGGTTGTGACCACCTTCATCTTGTCTTCAGCCATGGCAGCGCTGGCAGCAACGGCCGCAAAAGCGGCGGCGGAAACTGTCTTGAGCAAGTTCGGGAACATCCGATTCTCCGTTTTGAAGATGTCTGTGATGCATCGTTATTGCAAATCATTCTCAACTGTCAATGAAATTGAGAATGATTTGCAATAACAGTGCCGGCAGAAGACAGAGCTGCGCTGTCATCATTTCCTTTTCAAATGGTTAACAGAGGTTAATGACGTCTTAATGTTGCCCGGATCGCAACCGCCATTTCGCCCCAATCACCAACTAAACCTGAAGTTGCAGCCAGAACGGCGCGGGACTGAACCTGAACCTAATCCTTCGACCTTCTGAGCGAGCACATTCCCCATGACGTCACCTGGAGATCTTTCCAGCTGTTCCAGCGCAATCCAGCTGCTGATCACTGGCACTGCGGTGTCCGGCAGCCCGTTGCGGATTGTTCAGCTGCAATGCAGCGGGTCTCTGCAGCTGCCGCTCTGCGAAGCGCTGGCCAACGGCTTGCAGAAGACATTCCCTGATGCCGCGATTACCGCTGCAGACCGCCAGCAGGCCGGCGCAGACCTGACCCTGCGTTTCGTCGAACAGAGCCAGGCGGCTGATTGGGTCTCCGGCAGCCTGGCCTGGCAGCACAGCGACGGCCGCAGCGGCCAAGGCCCTGTCATCGAACAGTCGGTCATGGATGGGCCGCTGACTGCAGACGATCTCTCGGACTTTGCCGGCCAATTGCTCCAGCACACTGAACTCCCTTTGTAATTCAAAGATCCAGGATGGAACACGGACATGTGTGAATATTGCGGTCAAGCCAATCACAGAATTCCCGAAAGCACCGACAGCAGCGGCTCAGGCTCAGCAGGCCAGTCGGCCGGCAGCAAACCCGCCTATACCGTAGATCAGGTGGCGGAATATCTTTACAAAGGATACTGGCAGTCGACTGGCCGTACAGAACGGTCCTTTGATGTGGAAACCGGCGGTCAGCTCACTGTGAACCTCAGCGGGCTGAATGGAACCGGCAAAGATACCGCACGCAAGGCGCTGGAAAGCTGGACGGCGCTCACCGGGATAGAATTCGCCGAAACCAGCGGCAGCGCCAAGATCACCTTTGACGATAACAGGTCCGGGGCCTATGCCAGCTCCTCGGTCAGCAATGGCACAATTCTGAGCTCCAGCATCAATATCGACGATGCATGGGCCCAGTACGGCAATTACTACCTGCAAACTTACATCCATGAGATCGGCCACGCCCTCGGCCTGGGCCATACCGGCAATTACAACGGCAGCGCCAGCTACGGCTCGGACGCGCATTTTGCCAATGACAGCTGGCAAATGTCGATCATGTCCTATTTCAGTCAAGCCGAAAATACAGCAGTGGACGCCTCATTTGCCTATCTCGCAACCGCTCAGCTTGCTGACATCGCAGCGGTTCACCATCTCTACGGCACGCCGGTGAACATCGAGACGGGCAACACCACTTATGGCGACGGTCAAACCACCGGCCGCTACGGCATGGATCTGGACGGCGGCTTCGGCGTGGCGATTGTCGATACCGGCGGTATCGACATGATCGACCTGGGCTCGCGCAACTACAATCAGACACTGAATCTGAATGAGGAAATCTTTTCCAGCCTGAACGGAAAGACCGGCAATTTCGCCATTGCCCGCGGCACCGTGATCGAAAACGCGGTCACCGGATCGGGTCTCGACCATATCACAGGCAACGCGGCGGACAACCAGCTGGAAAGCGGCGCCGGAAATGACCAGATTGAGGGCGGTAACGGCAACGATACCTTGATCGGCGGCGCCGGCGCAGACTTCCTAACCGGCGGCAGCGGCGCGGACCGGTTCGTATACACCAGCCTCAGCGAAGCCGGCGATTCCATTGCTGATTTTGATCTGGCAGCAGGCGACAGGATCAGCATCGCGCAACTGCTGCAAGCAATTGGCTATGGAGGAGATGATCCAGCAGGCGACGGCGTCGTTACGCTGCAGGCTGGCAGCGGCGGATCATGGCTGAAGATTTCTCACGGTGGCAGCAATACCCTTTTGGTTTTTCTTGCCGGCGTGACCGAGGATGCCAGCCCGGCAGAGATCATCAACACCTCCGCAACCCCGGGGCCGGCACCGGACCCCACACCTGATCCGGACCCGACACCCGACCCGGACCCAACCCCGGAAACCATTGAAAACACCTATGTCTTCGACGACACCTTCGTGACGCAATGGACCCAGCAGCTTGGAACCGTCACTGACACGAATGGCGGCATTGACACGCTGGACCTTAGTGCAGTCACCCGGACCTCGACAGTCAGCCTGGCAAGCGGGGCAGCCGGCAAAATCGACTCAAGGAGCCTGACAATCAGTGACGGCTCCGAGATTGAGAACGCCATTCTCGGCAGCGGGTCAGATAAGGGCTACGGCAACAGCCTTGCAAATCTGATCGAAGGCCGTAACGGCAACGATTTTCTGACGGGGCGCGGCGGCAATGACACGCTGGACGGCGGTGGCGGGAATGACACGCTCCATGGCGGCCGCGGGAGAAACTTCCTGTCCGGTGAAGACGGCGATGACACTGTCACGGCCAATGCCGGCGCAGACCGGATTTATGGCGGCCTCGGCAATGACAATCTGAACGGCGGCGATGGCAAGAACCGGATCGCCGGCGGCGAAGGTGATGACGCCATTACCGGCGGCAGCGGCAATGACAAAATGTCAGGCGGCGATGGCAATGACACGATATACGCCGGTGATGGCACCAATAAGCTGTATGGCGGTAACGGGAACGACCTGATCACCAGCGATTCCGGGGCGGACAATCTGAAAGGCGGCATGGGGGATGACACGCTCTCGGCTGGTGACGGCAACAACAGGGCTAATGGCGGCGAGGGCAATGATATGCTCAGCAGCGGCAGCGGCATGGACCAGATCAATGGCGGCAGAGGGAACGATACGCTGTTGGCCGGTGCCGGGGACGACAAACTGGATGGCGGCAAAGGGGACGACAGCCTCAGCGGCGGCGACGGCAGCGACAAGATCAAAGGCGGTTCGAAAGACGATGAAATATCGGGCGGCGCCGGAATTGACACGCTCGTTGGTGGCTCCGGTCTGGACCGGCTGGAAGGCGGTGCAGGGGCGGACTACCTCAAGGGCGGCAGGGATGCCGATGTGTTTGTCTTTGCCGCGGCCGAGGACGCAGGGGATACCATCGGCGATTTCAAACTGAGCGATGGAGATGCCCTCGACATCGACGGGCTGCTTCTGGACTTGGGCACCAACCTTGCCGACGCCCTGTCCAGCGGCAAGCTGAGCCTCAGCGACAGCCGAGCGGGCTGGCTGGAGTATGACGCCGATGGCGAAGGCGGTGAAGATGCGTTTCAAATCGCCTATCTGATAGAGGTCAAGCCGAGTGATAGCTTGACCGACGACTGGTTCGTCTAAGCACAAAACTTAAGTCAGGCAGCGCCCGGTCTTCCGTCTGGGTTCCGGGGCACCTTACGTCATGCTTTGCGAGCTGCAGCAGGCTGCGGTCAGGATCTCTGCCCTGGACCCCGGGACACGCTGCGCACGCCATCCGGGGTGATCGACATCAGCGACAGCGTGTGATCCATGTTTTTCATCCGGTGCCGCAGCATCATCCGCGTCAGCCGGTTCAGATCAGCGGCATATGCCGGCTGCCCGGCAACATTCTCCAGCTCCCCCTGCCCTTCGCTGTCAAACAGCATCGGCGGCAGCTCAGCGGCAAACTCGACCAGCGTGAACCGCGCATCGCGCAGGATCCCCAGACAGCTGTCGCTTGGAGAGGTGCCCAGCGCCTGCTGCCACAGTGTCGGCTTCAGCGGCTCCGAGAAATCCAGCTCCGAGAAGGAATACTGGCGCCAGTCCTGCGGGTCCTCTCCCTGCAACAACGGCAGCAGCGACCGCCCGTCCATCGAGTTCGGGATCTCCTGCCCGGCCCAATCGAGAATTGTCGGCGTCACATCGATGGATTCGGTGATCCGGCTGAGGCAGGCGCCGGCATTGTCCTCATTACCCGGCATCCGGATGATCAGCGGTGTGTGATAGGCGGCGTCATAGACCGTCATCTTGCCCCAGGAATGCCGGTCGCCCAGCATCTCGCCATGATCTGCCGTGATCACCACCATGGTGTTGTCATACTGGCCGGTGTCCTTGAGGAACCGGATCACCCGCCCGACATGGTGGTCCACCTCGCTCGCCAGCCCCAGGTAGAGCGCGCGCAGGGTGCGGATATTGTCATCCGTCGGTTCCAGATCCGGGAACCCCTCAACAAAGCCCGCGATAGCGCTGTTGCGCAGCAGCGGATCAAAGAAGGGATGCTGGCTGCACTCAGCCTCAGGGGTGTCCAGACGCTCCGGCAGCGGCAGGCTGGCGGGATCATACATCGTGTTATAGGGCGCCGGCGCCACCAGCGGCGGGTGCGGCCGGATATAGGTCAGATGGGCAAACCAGCTTTCCTTGTGATAGGCAGTCATCTTGCCCAGGAAGGAATTGGTGAGGAACGCGGTATCGCTGTCCTCCGCCGCATAAAGCGCCGGATCATTCAATTTCGGCGCGCCGCCATCGGGCGAAACCGGTTTGTAGACGTCCCAGTAATTTTCGAATTCGTAGCCGCGGTTCATCAGGTGCGACTGCCACGGATAGGACATCTCCATCCGCATCTCGGTCATCTCATGAAAGCCGTTCATCGGGAATTCATAGGTCCGCAGCACCGGATCATTGGCGTCAAAGGCGCGCGGATCCTGCGAGGTATCGGTATAGCCGAACAGCATCGGCATATAGCCGGCCTTGCGCATCTCGGTGGCAATGTTCGGCGTGTCGTGGCGCAGAGGCGTGCCATTGCGGACCGACCGGTGGTTCATCGCATACTGCCCGGTCAGGATCGAGGCGCGCGACGGGCCGCAAGGGTTGGTCACCGAGAAATGCCGTTTGAACGACACCGCATCCTTCATGAAGGCGCGGATGTTCGGCAGCTCCACATGCCTGGCCAGCGCGCCGAACACGCAATCCGCCCGCAGCTGATCAATGATGATGAACAGGACATTCCGGTTTGCGGGGCGGGTCTTGGGGCGGGTGGCAGGCATCCGGGCATCCTTGCAGGCACAAGACAGATTTCGACTGGCAATCTGCGGCGATCTGCACAGGGATTACAAGCGCATTTTGCGCTGCACTGAAAAACGGCTCAGACCCAAAATTGTCAGCTGACAAATCCCGGACAATTGTATCTTTCAGGGCGCCAGCCCCCGTGTGAACAACCTGCCGAACTGCGGCTGACGCTCTGTGACACCGGCAAGGCGCAGCATGTGCCAGGCCAGGGCCTGGTTGCTGGAGACAACGGGCACCCCGGTCTGTGCCTCAATCTCCGGAATGACCCGCAGGCAGCGCAGATTGGTGCAGGAAATCACAAGGGCATCGCTATCGCCCGCTTTTGCCACCTGCCTGGCGGCCTCCGAAATTGCCGCCTCGGTGATCCGCGCCACAACCCGGTCGTCCACTTCCTCAAACGAGCCGAAGCCTGCAATTGCAAACCCCGCCTCTTCCAGATTGGCCCGCATCTGCACAGAAACTTCTGGCAGGTAAGGCGTGACAAACCCCAGCCGGGAGGCGCCCAGCGCCCGGCCCGCCGCGATGATTGCCGCCAGCGGGTCGGTCACCTTGGCCTTGGGCAGGACTGTCTGCACCGCCCCGGCAACCTTGGCCGAGCCGATCACGGTGGAGGCCGAGGTGCAGCCGTATCCGATCACATCAAAGTCCAGCGAGGACGGAAACAGCCGCGCCGAGGCCGGCAGGTCCGCCTGCATCTGTGCCAAAGTCTCCGGACGGATCTCCGGCACCATCGGAATGCGGCTGTGATAAAGCGCCACCCCTTCCTGCGCCATCATCCGGGAGAATTCCGGCTCCAGCGTCTCATCGGTTTCCAGCACGATCACACCCAGCGTGGCGCGAGTGCCGATGCCGGCGTCCGTGTCATAAGGGAGCTTCATCGCGGATCCTCCTTCAGATCACCGGCAGTTCAGGCGCGGCGCGGGTTGTCAGCAGGTCTGCACCATCCGCCCGCACCACGATGTTTTCCTCATGCACCATGATTTTGCCGTCACCATAGCCCAGCGAGGGTTCCAGCGTCAGCACCATGTTCTCCTCGATCACCGTCCCGTCAAAAGCCGCGTGCGAGGGCCATTCGGTCAGCTGCATCCCCAGCCCGTGGCCCAGCCGGCCGACATCGCCGCCCTGACCGTCCATTTCCGCAATCACGGATTGCATGGCCTGGAACAAATCCCGGCAGGTGGCGCCAGGTCTGGCAGCAGCAATCCCGGCCTCGGTCGCCCGCCACAGCACATCATAAGCCCGGCGCGACAGATCATCGGCGCGGCCGATGGCAAAGTTGCGGTCGAAATCGCAGAAATAGCCGTCCCAGGTCGACCCGGTATCCAGCATCACGATGTCACCCGCCTGCAGCGGCCGGCCGGTCGGCGGGGAAATCACGTCGCTGTAGCCGCCCTGTTCGGCTCCGCCGACCAGATAGGGCACGTCGTCTGCGCCCTGCGTCAGTGCTTCGCGGCGGAAGGCGCGGAACAGATCCTCAAACGGCTGCCCCTCATGGGCGAACTGCGGCACCTGCGCAAAGGTGCGCGAGCCGATGCCGCAGATATGCGACAGCTTTTCGATCTCCGCCGCAGACTTCACCATCCGCAGGCTGCGCACCAGCAGCGTTGCATCCGCGATGTTCAGTCCCGGCAGGCCGCCGATGAGTCGCTCAAAGTCGCCCAATGGCATCCGCAGCGCGGTTTCATGGCCTTTCATGATACCGACAGTGCCGCCGCGCCCGGCAATCGGCGACAGCAACTCTGTCAGCAGGCTGATGCCGTCGTCCTCCGGCGCAGGCGCGCTCCAGGTGCGGATATCCCCGATCCAGGTGCGGCGCATCAGGTCGGCGCCGATTTCCGGAATGATCGCAACGGGCTTGCCCGCAGGCGGCACAAACAGGAACCAGGGCCGGGTCGGGCTTTGCCAGAACAGCGTGTGAAAACCGCTGAAATAGCGCACGTCCGGCTCGGTCAGCAGCAGGAGCCCATCCAGCCCCTGCTGTGCCATGAGCGTCTGCGCCTTTTGGGTCCGCGCGGCAAACTCCGCCTCCGGAAAGCCGCGCACCGGCGCCTTAGACATTGTCTTTTCCTGCCATGATCGCGGCATAGATCGCCGGGTCGGTGACACCTTCGGAACCAATCAGCAGCACGCGCGAGTTTTCATCCAGTCCCAGCGTCTCCTTGATCCCGGCAGACTGGCACGCCGCGATCAAGGCAGCCAGCCCCGCCACTGCGCTTTCGCCGGCCTCAACCGCCGGATCGCCGGTTTCAGCATTGGCCAGCAGCCGCACTGCAGGGGCGACTATGCTGTCGGGGATGGTCAAAAAGTCCGTGGCTTCTTCGGTCAGGATTTCCCACGCCATTTCAGAGGGTTCTCCGCAGGAGAGCCCCGCCATGATGGTCTCTTCCTGAATTGCGAAATTGGTCGCCTTGCCGTTGCGGGCACTGTCAAACAGGCAGGCGGCCAGTTCGGGTTCGACAATCACAACCCGCGGTGCCTGCACAGTATAAAACTGGCGCAGTGCCGCGGCGACCGAGGCCGCCAGCCCGCCGACACCCCCCTGCAGGAACACATGGGTCGGCGCCTGCTCCAGCGTCTCGCAGACTTCGCGCGTCATCACGCTGTAGCCTGCCATCACGTCGCGCGGCGGCTCGGTGTAGCCCTCCCAGGAGGTGTCAGAGACCACGAACCAGCCGTTTTCCTCTGCCTCCTTCTTGGCCAGCAGCACCGAGTCGTCATAATCGCCCGCGATCCGGATCACCTCGGCGCCCAAGTCGCGCATGGCGACGGCCCGTCCTTCGCTGACCTCGGCATGGATATAGATCCGGCACGGCGCGCCGAACCGCTGGCACCCCCAAGCCAGAGAGCGGCCATGATTGCCATCAGTGGCCGAAACCAGGGTGATGCCGGCGCAGGCGTCCTTGTGAGCGCCCTTGCGGATCTCTTCCAGGCTGACGTCCTTACCCAGCCGGCGGCTCAGCTCGCGCTGCAGCACCCGCAGCGCGGCGTATGACCCTCCCAGCGCCTTGAAGCTGCCCAGCCCGAACCGCGGCCCTTCGTGTTTGTAGTCAATCCGGCCCACGCCGATTTTTTCAGCCAAGCCCGGCAGGGACACCAACGGCGTCCCTTCATAGCCCTCCCAAGCGGTGATTTCCGCACAGGCGCCGGAGAAATCCTGTTCGGACAAAACGGTATAAGCGGCGTCGCCGGACTTTGGGTTCCCTGCCGTGTGGCGCAGGGTAACTGCAAATTGTTCAAGCATCGTCAGTCCTTTCCCTCTGGCAGCCGGTCACGCACCAGCTGCACCCAGAACTCCGCGCCGACGGGCAGCAGAGCGTCGTTGAAATCATAGTCCGCCGCATGCAGCGGCTTGCCGTGCGGCCCGTCCTCGCCATTGCCCAGCAGCAGAAAGCAGCCGGGCACGGCGTTGGCGAAATGGGCAAAATCCTCAGAGAAGCTCATCGGCGGGCGGTCGCGGATCACCTCGCAACCCGCGGCCTCGCCTGCACGGCAGGCAGCCTCGGCCGGGCCTGCCGCGTTGATGGTCTCGGAAAATTCGGTGTTGAAGCTCATCTCAACTTCCACCGCATGGGTGGCAGCAACACCGGCAGCAATCTGGCGCATGAAGCGTTCAATCGCCGCGCGGTCCGCAGGCATGCGTGCGCGCACGTCGCCCTTCAGCACCGCATGGCCCGGCAGCACATTACGCTGGCCGTCGGTCAGGAATTCTGTGACCGACACCACCGCGCCCGCGCCCGGCGCCAGCTTGCGCGAGACGATGGTCTGCAATGCCAGCACCATCCCGGCCCCGACAGTGATCGCGTCGACCCCGGCCTGCGGCATCGAGGCATGGCCGCCCCGCCCTTTGATTGCGATTTCAAACAGGCTCTCGCTGCTGCAGATCTGGCCTGCACGGGTCGAGACTTGCCCGGCCGGCGCCCCCGGCAAATTGTGGATGGCATAAACCTCCTCAATCGGAAACCGCTCCAGAACGCCTTCAGCAATCATTGCCTGCGCACCCAGCCCGTGTTCTTCATTGGGCTGGAAGATGAACACAACAGTGCCGTCAAACCCCTGCTCCTGCACCAGCCGTTCGGCGGCGCCCAGAAGCATCGTCATATGGCCGTCATGGCCGCAGGCATGCATTTTTCCGGGCGTTACAGAACCATAATCATGGGTGGAGATTTCGGTTATCGGCAGCGCGTCCATATCGGCCCGCAGCCCGATGGCCCGGTTTCCGCTGCCGGCCCGCAGCAAGCCGACAACACCAGCCCCTTCATGCACCTCCAGCCCGAGGCCGCGCAGATGCTGTGCCACCTTGGCCTTGGTCCGGTCCTCCTGAAAGCCAAGTTCCGGATGCCGGTGGAAGTCCCGGCGCAGCGCGGTCAGGCGGTCCTGAAAGCTGGTCATATGCGTTCCCCAAGCTGATTGCAGCGACCTTATTCTGCAAAATGAGACTTGGCGCGTATATTTCCCGCTCCGCTGTGACGAAATTTATTGCCGTGACCGGGGTACGGGCTGAAATTCGTACCTGTCAGCGTGCGGGCCGCATAGGCCGATTTGACGGTCTGGCCCAGCCCTGCCACGCCACCGGCAGCTCCGGATACTTTGGGCCATTGGGCGCGTCCTCGCAGATACATGCCCACAGTCTGCTGCGCCGCCGCGTCAGGCTTCATGCGCAGATGACCAGGCCGGCGTGAACGGCCGCTGCACGGCGGTTTCTGTTCCTGAACGCCGCAACCCGCGCAGCCTTCCTGAAAGATGCAGCGGGGACCGCAAAACCGCGGACCGCCAATCGGGCCGGATCTCGCACACAGCCGTCAGCGCGCTCTGATCGCGCATTACCCTTGCAGCCGCGGCTGATGCGTCAGCTGCGGGTGTTTTTGGTTCGTTGATATGTTTACGCCAGCGTTTCGCCAGCCTCGCGGCGGGCTTCGATGACCTCAATGGCCTTGGCCAGGGCCTCCTCGATGCTCAGATCGCTGGTGTCGATCAGGATGGCATCCGGCGCCGGGCGGAGCGGCGCCTCGGCGCGGTTCATGTCGCGCTCATCCCGGGCCTTTACATCGCCCAGAACCTCGTCCAGCGTAATCACCTTGCCGGCCGCGGCCAGTTCCAGAAACCGCCGCCGGGCGCGGACTTCGGCGCTGGCAGTGACAAAAAACTTCACCTGCGCATACGGGCAGATCACAGTGCCGATATCGCGCCCGTCCAGAACCGCACCGCCGGCCCGGCGGGCAAAGGCCCGCTGAAAATCCACCAGTGCTGCGCGGACGTCGGCGATCACAGCCACCTTGGAGGCCGCCTGCGCCACCTCCGGCCCGCGCAGGTCATCGCGCGCCAGATCCTCGGGAGACAGGTTCTGCGCCGCCTCGACCGGCGCCGCGCCATCCAGCATTTTTGCCCCGACGGCGCGGTACAGCAGCCCGGTGTCCAGATGGCCGAAACCGTAATGGGCCGCCAGCGCCTTGGACAGCGTGCCCTTGCCGGCAGCAGCCGGCCCGTCCACGGCTATGGTGTAACTTTCGCTCATGTGCGCTCCAGCTTGGCACCCAGATTGCCCATCAGGCTCTCAAAGATCGGGAAGGAGGTGGCAATCGGGCCGCCGTCATCGACCGAAACCGCGTTCTGCGCGCCCATGCCCATCACCATGAAGGACATGGCAATGCGGTGGTCCAGCACGCTTTCGCAAATGCCGCCGCCCGGCACGCCATCGATACCCAGACCGGTGACCTCCCACCAGTCTTCGCCTTCTTCAACCGTCACGCCATTGGCGCGCAGGCCCTTGGCCATCGCATCGATCCGGTCGCTTTCCTTGACCCGCAGTTCCTTGACCCCGGCCATCATGGTCTTGCCTTCCGCAAAGGAAGCAACCACCGACAGCACCGGATACTCGTCGATCATCGAAGCGGCGCGCGCTGGCGGCACTTCGATGCCCTTCATGTCCGGCGAGTATTTCGCACGCAGATCTGCGACCGGCTCGCCGCCCTCCTCGCGCATGTTCTCAAACGTCAGATCCGCGCCCATGTCCTGCAGGGTATAGTAAAGGCCCGCCCGGGTCGGGTTCAGCCCGATGTTCGGCACCAGCACGTCAGAGCCAGGCGTGATCAGCGCGGCGCAGACCGGAAATGCAGCCGAGGACGGATCGCGCGGCACCGCGATAACCTGCGGCTTCAACTCGGGACGGCCGGTCAGGGTGATGACGCGGCCCTCTTCGGTATCCTCGGTGGTGATCTCGGCGCCGAAGCCCGCCAGCATCCGCTCGGTATGGTCGCGGGTGGCTTCTTTTTCGATCACCACGGTCTTGCCCGGCGCGTTGAGGCCGGCAAACAGCACCGCCGACTTCACCTGGGCCGAGGGCACCGGCACCTCGTAACGCACCGGCACCGGATCAGCGGCGCCGACAATGGTCATCGGCAGCCGCCCGCCGGAGCGGCCCACGGACTGGGTGCCGAACAGCGCCAGCGGATCAGTGACCCGCGCCATCGGCCGCTTGTTCAGCGAGGCATCGCCGGTGAAGGTGGCAGTGATGGGCGAGGTTGCCATCACCCCCATGATCAGCCGCACCCCGGTGCCGGAATTGCCGCAGTCGATCACGTTGCCCGGCTCGGCAAAACCGCCGACGCCGACACCAAACACCGACCAGTTGCCGCCGCCGTGGTTCACCACCTCGGCGCCAAAGGCCTGCATCGCCTTGGCCGTGTCCAGAACGTCCTCGCCCTCCAGCAGGCCAGAGATTTTCGTCTCGCCCACCGACAATGCGCCCAGGATCAGCGAGCGGTGCGAGATCGACTTGTCGCCGGGCACCTCTGCCACCCCCTTGAGCGGGTCAGCACGGTGGGAGGTCATCGGGATGGGCGTGCCGTGTCCGGACATAGGGCTTCCTTCGTCTGTCGCTGCTTACTTACGTTGGCGCTATCGGTATCGGATTGGTGCTGGACGGTCCAGAGCCTTTGGCCGCCGCCCGCCCGCCCCCTCAGCCCAGGCGGCGGAAGGTCAGGTAATGCGGCGTGCGGCCTTCGCGCAGGGCTTTTTGCTCATAGCGGGTGGAAATCCAGTCATCCCAGGACTTCCGCCAGTCAGCCGGCCCTTCTGCCAGCCATTCGAAGCCGGCTTTCGGCACCTCCTCCAGGGTTTGGCGCACATAGTCGGGAATATCGGTGGCCACCCGGAAGACCGCGCCCGGCTTCAGGCAGCGGGCCAGCGGCTCCAGATGCTCTTGCGTCACAAAGCGCCGGCGGTGATGGCGGGCCTTGGGCCAGGGGTCGGGATACAGCAGGAAGGCGCGCGAAATCGAGGCCTCGGGCAGCACATCCATCAGATCACGCGCGTCACCGGGATGCACCGCAATGTTATCGGCACCGGCTTTGCGGATCTTGCCCAGCAGCATTGCCACGCCGTTGATAAAAGGCTCGGCACCGATGATCCCTGCATCCGGGTTGCTTGCGGCCTGATGCACCAGATGCTCGCCGCCGCCAAAGCCGATTTCAAGCCAGACATCCCTGCCGCCGAACAGCGCATCAAGGTCAAGCGGCGTGCGATCCGGGTTCACATCCCAGTCCACGGCGCCGGGGCTGAGGCTCGCCAGATCCTCGTTCAGGTAGCGTTTCTGGCTGTCCTTCAAGGTCTTGCCTTTGAAGCGGCCATAGAAGTTGCGCCAAGGCGCGCCGCTGGCGTGTTTATCGGCCGCATTGGCGGCTGCAGGCCGGGCATCCTTGGGCTGGTCGTCGCGGGGCTTTTGGTCGCCGGACATGCGTCTGGGCTCCTGTTCAGGGCGTCTTTTGAAAGGCTGGCCGCTCCTCTGCCGCAAGCAGCGCCCCAGGTCAAGCCGGTGTCAAGCCGGCTAGGGGCGCCGGCCCGGCAGAACCTCCCGTAAAACCCCCGCTGCAATCAACCGCAGACGGCTGGGATACCATTCCCCGTCGGGATCCGTCCGCAGTGTCTCGATCGCAAAGCCAGGATCAACGCCGCGCGCCACCATATAGCTGAGATGGTCAAAAATCTCCCGCTGCGTATCCACATAGATCCACGAGCCGAACTCAAAAGGCGTCGCCCAGCGCTGCGCTTTCCGCTCGCTCCGGTAGTATTTATGAACCTCTGCCGCCGACCAGCTGCGCTGGTGAAAGCCGATTTTGGACCCGATTGTCATCCGCCTCCGGCTGCCTGCCAGAAAAACATCGACACAGGCGCTGATACACGCCCCGTCAACCGAGGTGTCCAGCCCGTATTCCAGCACCAGCCCGGCAATTTCTTCCCCGGCAAAAACACTGCCGCCGATGCTGTTGAGCTGCAGTTCTGAGATTTCCGGGTTTTTCTTCAGGATCTCCTGCAGGCGCCCGATATCCTGCTCGGTGATTTCCGCCAGGTCGTCATCCGCTTCCCGTTCCGTGTCATAAACCAGCGTCCTGCCTTGCAGGCTGAACTTTTGCGGCAAGGCTTCTTTGGCGGCCGCAGCTGACGCCAGAACCAGACAGGAAAATACAGTTATCACGCGCAACATCACGAACCCGCCAGCTGGAAACACACTGCCTTGCTATATGGTGCAGCCCGCCTGTGTCTTCCAGCCTCAAAAAGGTCAGCCATTCTGCCACAATGTTTCGCGCGCGAAACATCCGGTCAGCATTGCTGACCGGTCCGCCGCGCTGCAACGCGGCGCCGGGCACAACGGATGCGGCACAGTCCCTGAATGCGCCGAAGCGGGCGGGAACATCTCCCAAACGAAAAAAGAGCGGACCTCGCGGCCCGCTCTCCTGTTTCGGTCAGTCCGGTTTCAGACCGCTTTCTTCAGCGCCTCAGCGAGGTCGGTGCGTTCCCAGCTGAAGCCGCCGTCCGCTTCCGGGTCGCGGCCGAAATGCCCATAAGCAGCGGTGCGCTGGTAAATCGGCTTGTTCAGGCCCAGATGCGAACGGATGCCGCGCGGGGTCAGATCCATCACCTGATCGATCGCCTTCTCAATCGCTGCGGCATCCACTTCACCGGTGCCGTGCGTGTCGGCATAGATCGACAGCGGCTTGGACACGCCGATGGCATAAGACAGCTGAATGGTGCATTTCTCCGCCATGCCCGCAGCGACCACGTTTTTGGCCAGATAGCGCGCGGCATAGGCTGCCGAACGGTCCACCTTGGTCGGATCCTTGCCGGAAAACGCACCGCCGCCATGCGGGGCCGCACCGCCGTAGGTATCCACGATGATCTTGCGGCCGGTCAGGCCTGCGTCGCCGTCCGGGCCGCCGATCACAAACTTGCCGGTCGGGTTCACATGCCATACGGTGGCGTCCGTCAGCCAGCCTTCGGGCAGGGTTTCACGGATGTAGGGTTCCACCAGCGCACGGATGTCGGCCGAGGTCAGGCTTTCGTCCAGATGCTGGGTCGACAGCACCAGCGAGCTGACGCCGACCGGCTTGCCGCCCTCATAGACCACGGACAGCTGCGACTTGGCATCCGGGCCCAGCGCGGGCTCAGTGCCGTTTTTGCGCACTTCCGCCAGACGGCGCAGGATCGCGTGGGAATACTGGATCGGCGCAGGCATCAGCGCATCGGTTTCATTGGTGGCAAAACCGAACATGATGCCCTGATCGCCGGCACCTTCGTCCTTGTCACCGGACGCATCCACGCCCTGGGCGATATGCGCGGACTGCTCGTGCAGCAGGTTGGTCACCTCCACGGTTTCGTGGTGGAACTTGTCCTGCTCGTAGCCGATGTCCTTGATGCAGGCACGGGTGATCTCGTCGATCTTGCCCATGTAGTCGTGCAGCTTGTCCTGATCGGACAGGCCAACCTCGCCCCCGATGACAACACGGTTGGTGGTGGCGAAAGTCTCAGCTGCCACGCGTGCTTCGGGCTCCTCCGCCAGGAACGCGTCCAGCACCGCATCGGAAATGCGGTCGCAGACCTTGTCCGGGTGGCCTTCGGAAACCGATTCCGAAGTGAAAGTGTAGTTCATACGGGTCATGAAAAGAGTGCTCCATTGGGTTCAGCCCGCCACGCCAGGAAGCCGTTGTGGCAGGTATCAGGCCGCAGTACGCGGCTCATCCGCGCGGGTCAATCAATATTCGTTTAGAGTTAACCCGCTATGACTGCGGAGCAAGGGTGCGGGAGCAAAAGAATCCGGCCAATGCGCTGAACAGGCACAGCAGGAACACCGGCCAGTCGCCGGTGCGGCTGTAGAGCGTCGGCGGCAGCGGTGCGGGCAGTTCGGCGTCGATATAGCCTGCTTGCCCCAATGGCAGGCTGTCCAGCATCGCCCCGTCCGGCGCAATCATCGCCGAAACCCCGGTGTTTGCGGCGCGGATCATCGGCAGCCCTTGTTCCAGCGCCCGCATCCGCGCCTGCACCAGATGCTGGTAGGGGCCGGAGCGGGTGCCGAACCAAGCATCATTGGTGAGTTGCACCAGCACGTCCGGGCGGGTGTCTGCGGCGCTCACATCCTGTGGAAAAACAGCCTCATAGCAGATCAGCGGCAAGGCGCTGCCGATAGGAAGATCCATTACCTGGGGCCCCGGCCCGGCGGCATAACCCGCACCAGCCCGCGATGCGAAGCCATAGATCCCGAACCTGGCCATGACGTCGCCAAACGGCACATATTCCCCGAACGGCACCAGGTGCGCCTTGTCATAGGCGGCGGCGGGCTGGCCATCCGCGTCCAGCAGCACTGCAGAATTGTAAAAGGCGCCCGCCTCTTCCCGCTGGATGCCCAGAAGCACCGGAACCCCGGCCGCGTTTTCGGAAATGATCCGCAGGGTGTCATCCGCATAATTGAGCAGCTGCGGCACCGCGGTTTCCGGCCAGACAATCAGGTCCGGGCGCGGGGTTCCGGCGGAAAAAGCAACAGCGCGGCGGACAAATTCCCAGCGGTGATCCGGGTGCCACTTCAAACCCTGCGGTGCGTTGGGCTGAACGATTCGCACGGTCTTGCCTGTTGAATTTGCCTGCGGCGGTGCGGGAACGGCAAAGACGGCGGCTGCCGCCAGACCCAACGGCGCCAAGGCTGCAGCCGGGGCCTGCCGCAGCAATGCCAGCGGCAAGAAGGCCGCAAGCGTTAGCAGCGCCAGCCCCTGCGGCCCGGTCCAGGGCAACAGATTTACAGCAGGCGTGTCAATCCAGAACTGGCCGAAAGCGGCCCAGGGAAAGCCGGTCAGCAGATAGGCGCGGCCAAGTTCCGCCAAGGACCAGGCGGCCGCCAGCATAGGGATCCTCCAGACGCCGGTGCTGAACCGAACGGCCAGTCCAAAGGCAGCCCCCCAAAACAACGCAAGCCCCCCCGCCAGAAAGATCAGCGCAAAGGGCGCCATCCAGGCATGGCGTTCCGGGTCGATCTGAAAAGGTTCAAGGATCCAGGACAGGCCAAAGGCAAAATACCCCAGCCCAAACAGCCAGCCGGCCAGCATCGCCGTCCGCGCCGTGGCAGCCTGCAGCGCCAGCCAGCCTGCGGCCCCCAAGGCAAGAGGCAGGCCGATCCAAAAGCTCCAGGGGGCAAGGGCCAAAGAGGCCAGCGCACCGCCGCCGAAGGCCAGCCCGGCCCGGGCCGGCCGGAGCTGCCGCACCGCCAGCCGCAGCCCGGCTGTCATCATGCGGCGGCGTCCGGCAGCCGGACCCGCAACCGCTTGATCCGCCGTGGGTCGGCATCCATCACTTCAAATTCGGCGCCTTCGGGGTGCTCGATCACCTCGCCGCGGGCAGGCACCCGGCCCGAGAGCATGAAGACCAGCCCGCCCAGGGTCTCGATCTCCTCCTCGTCAACGTCATCGTGGCTGGTCAGAGACTGGCCGATCTCGGTTTCGAACTCCGGCAGCGGCGTACGGGCAAGCGCGATGTAGCATCCCGGTTTTTCCTCGAACCAGGTCTGCAGTTCATCCGCGTCGTGCTCATCCTCGATCTCGCCGACAACCTGCTCGATCAGATCCTCGATGGTGACAAGCCCGTCGACGCCGCCGTATTCGTCGATCACCAGCGCCATATGGCGGCGCTCGGCCTGCATCTTGGTCAGCAGCACGCCGATCGGCATCGACGGCGGCACAAACAGCAGCGGGCGCAGCATTTGGGACAGTTCGAAATCCGACGTGCCGCCGTTGAAGCCATGGTTCAGGGAGAAATCCTTGAGGTGGACAAAGCCCAGCGGCGTGTCCAGCGTGCCCTCATATACCGGGATCCGTGTAAAGCCGCTTTCGCGGAAAATGCCAACAAGGTCTTTCTTGGCGATCGAGACCGGCACCGCAGCGATTTCCGCAGAGGGGATCGCAACATCCTCAACCCGCAGCCGGCGCAGGTTCATCATGCCGCGCGGTTCTGTCCCGGCAGCGGGCTGTTCGCGGCCACTGTCTTCTTCGGGCAGCGGTTCCGCGCTTAATGCGCCGAAAAGCCGTGCCCAGAACCCGGTTTTCCCGGCGGCCGGCGCTTCCGCTGCCGTGCCATTTATGTTCTGCAGCGCGCCCTGCGCCGCGTTAGAACTGCCTTCTATGTCGCCCATTGATCCTATCCAAATGCCTCGATTATGAGGCGTCCTCACTCATATATGGGTTCGCGACACCCATTTTGCCAAGTAGCAGCACCTCAATCTCTTCCATCAGTGCGGCATCGCGCTCACGAATGTGATCATACCCGAAAAGATGCAACATTCCGTGAACAATCAAATGGCGGGTGTGATCGCCCAGCGGTTTGCCCGCCGCCTGCGCCTCGCGGGCGCAGGTCTCATATGATATGGCGATGTCGCCGAGCGGGATCTCTCCTGTGAAATCAGCCTCGGGCAGCGCCGGGGCGCCGCCATCCTCCTCCGCGGCCAGATCCTCGGCTGGCCAGCTGAGCACATTGGTCGGCTTGGCCTTTTCCCGGAACTCGGCGTTCAGCTCCGCGATGCGGGCGTCACCGCAACCGAGCAGGGAAATCTCGCAGTCTGCCGGATCCAGTGTGAAATGGGTCAATACCGCAGTGACGGCCTCAGCCGCCAACGGTTCAAGTCCGGCCTGATGCCAGCGGCTGTCTTCGATGCTGATGTCGAGCGTCATGTATTGCCTGTCAATGCGGGGGCCGGCCCCCGCACCCCCGGAGTATTTCCGGATAGATGAAAAGAGCGCGGCGGCTTCAGGCCTCAGGCCGGTTTTGCATCCGCGTCATAAGCCTCGATGATCGCCGCCACAAGCGGGTGGCGGACCACGTCGCGGGCGGTGAAGTAATTGAAGCTGATCTTGGGGATCGATTTCAGCAGCCGTTCGGCATCGGCCAGGCCGGACGGCACCCCGCGCGGCAGGTCGATCTGGGTGCGGTCGCCGGTGATCACCATACGCGAGCCTTCGCCCAGACGGGTCAGGAACATCTTCATCTGCATGGTGGTCGCGTTCTGCGCCTCATCCAGCACCACAAAGGCATTGGACAGGGTGCGTCCGCGCATGAAGGCAAGCGGCGCGATTTCGATGCGTTTTTCCTCGATCAGCTTGGCTGCCTGTTTTTCCGGCAGGAAGTCGTTCAGAGCGTCGTACAAAGGCTGCATATAAGGATCGACTTTATCCTTCATATCTCCCGGCAGGTATCCGAGCTTTTCGCCCGCTTCCACCGCCGGGCGGGACAGGATGATGCGGTCGACATGGCCAGTGATGAACATGGAAACGCCCACAGCAACCGCAAGATAGGTCTTGCCGGTGCCGGCCGGGCCGATGCCGAAGGCCAGTTCGTTTTCGAACAACGAATGCACATAGGCTTTCTGGGCCTCGGTGCGCGGCTCCACCAGCTTCTTGCGGGTCTTGATTTCCACCCGGCCGCCGCGGAACATCTGCAACTGGCCGTCGGGTTCGGCGCTCTCGGCTTCGGGGTTCATCCGCAGTTCGCGGTCGATATCGCCGGTTTCGACGCTACGCCCGGTTTCCAGGCGGTCATACAGCGCCGTCAGCACACCTGCCGCCTGTTCCCGCGCGGAATCCTCCCCCATCACGGACAGCTGGTTGCCGCGGCGGACGATCTGCACACCCAGCTTCTGTTCTATGTCAGCCAGGTTACGGTCATATTCGCCGCACAGGTCGATCAGCAATCGGTTGTCGGGAAATTCCAGCAGCACTTCGTGGGTTGCGGACTGGTCTTGCGAGTCATTCAGGGCACTGATGACCAAGCTGATCTCCTTAGTCAGAGGTTACAGCTTCAGTCTGCCTGCGAAGTGAATTCTGCGCAAGATCCAGCGGCAGAAATTCACGCAACCGAAACAAAACAGCCGCCCGGGAGGGCGGCTGCAATCACGGTTGTCAGTCTTTCCTACAGCGGGTCGGCAAAGGTGGAGCCGCTCTTGAACGGCCCGGTGGCGACATTGCGCGGCAGGTTGCTGTTGCAGACCGGCTTGCCGTCCGGTGTGCGGCGCAGGTCGGCATAACCTTCAAGACCGTCGTCGATGATCCAATGTTCGCACCCCTGCGGATCCACCCAGATACCGGCTGTCATCTTCGACAGATGGCCGGAGGAGCCATCGCCGGCGTGCTGGTCGCGGGTTTTGTCAATGGTTTCCGTGCAAGCCGAAACGGCGGCAGCAGCGGCAAGGAGCACAAGTGTTTTACGCATCAGCATGTTTCTGTCTCCTCAGCGCAGGCAATAGATTTCGACACGGCGGTTTTGCGCCATGTTTCCGGCACTGGTGTTGGGCACTCGCGGATCGCGTTCACCGTAGGCGCGCACATCGTTGATACGCGCCCCCACCGAACGGCCCGCCTGAGCCACGGCATGGGCGCGGCGCTGGGACAGGCGGATATTGTATTCATCCGATGCCCGGCTGTCGGTGTGGCCGGCGACGACAAAGGCGCGGGCGCCATTGGATATTGCCTGCTGGAAAAATTTCCCTAGGCGCTGGCGGCCTGCTGCATTGATGTGGTGTTTGTCCGTGGCAAAAAACTGATCCGTCGGCATCACACCGCAGATGTTGCCGCGGCGGCAGACCGGCTTGCCATCCGGGGTCACATGCGGTGTCATGAAACCCTCGGCCCCGTCATCCATCACCCAATGTTCGCAGCCGTCCGGATCAACCCAGATGGTGGGAATATAGCGCTCGCCCTTGATGGTCCGCTGCCCGGATTGCGCGCTGGCAGGCGCGGCGGCGATGCTGAGCGCGGCCGCAGCAGCGGCGGCCAGCGCAATCGCTTTGTTAAATTTGAAAGTCAACACAACCAGATTTCCTTCACCTAAGTTCCCCCAGCGCGCTTGCCGCTTATGTGCCCACCGCTCAGGCCATAAGAGTCAAACTATCTGAAATTGATGCAGTATACCTGCTAAATTAATTGTTATTCCACGCAGATTAATCGCATTTCCCGGGACACTCAAAGCACCCAAGGGAAATTGTCGCCGAAACCGATGCAATCGGGACTCACCTGCGCAATCCGGAGAAACGGATGCACGACAGTCTTCATAGAAGGGGATGGAAAGATTCGCGCTGTGGCGGGAGCTTCAGCCGATCAATTCCCCTGCCAGTGAATTTGCGCCAGAGGAAATGATGCGCACCCGGGCCAGGTCGCCCGCCGCGCGGTTGCAATCAGCGACATGAACGGCATGGAGGTAGTCGGATTTACCAACCATCTGCCCGGGAAGACGGCCCGCCTTTTCAAACAGAACGCCAACCTCGCGGCCAACCATGCTGTCCTGCACCTCACGCTGCTGCTTGGTGAGCAGAGTCTGCAGGCGCTGCAGCCGGTCGTCGGCCGCGGCCGGGTCTACCTGCGCACGTTCGGCAGCCGGGGTGCCGGGGCGGGTCGAATATTTGAAGGAATAGGCGGTGCCGTATTTTACTTCCTCCACCAGGTCCATGGTGGCCTGGAAATCTTCCTCGGTCTCTTCCGGAAAGCCGACAATGAAGTCGCCGGAGATCAGGATGTCGGGCCGCGCGGCGCGGATGCGCTCAATCAGGCGGAGGTAGCTTTCGGCGGTGTGCGCGCGGTTCATCCGCTTCAGGATCTTGTCCGATCCCGCCTGCACCGGCAGATGCAGGTAGGGCATCAGCTTGGCGCAGGTGCCATGCGCCTCGATCAGGTCATCCTGCATGTCATTGGGATGCGAGGTGGTGAAGCGGATACGCTCCAGCCCGTCGACTTTGTCCAGTTCCCAGATCAGCTGCGCCAGGGTCAGGTCGCCATTGGGGCCGGCTCCGTGATAGGCGTTCACATTCTGACCCAGAAGGGTGATTTCGCGCACGCCGCGCTCCACCAGATCGCGGGCTTCGGTCAGAATGCGGTCCGCCGGGCGCGACACCTCGGCACCGCGGGTATAGGGCACCACGCAGAAGGCACAGAATTTGTCGCAGCCTTCCTGCACGGTCAGAAACGCCGTCGGGCCGCGCTTGGCCTTGGGGCGGTTCTTCAGTTTTTCGAACTTGTCTTCCTCGGGAAAATCGGTGTCCAGCACCTTCTCCCCTTCCCGCGTTTTGGCTTCCATCTCGGGCAGGCGGTGATAGCTTTGCGGGCCGACCACCAGATCCACCAGCGGCTGGCGGCGCATGATCTCCTCGCCCTCGGCCTGGGCGACACAGCCGGCGACGCCGATCTTGAGGTCGGGCTTTTCCGCCTTCAGCCCTTTGAAACGGCCCAGTTCGGAATAGACTTTCTCGGCTGCTTTTTCCCGGATATGGCAGGTATTGAGCAAGATCATATCGGCGTCATCGGCCGATTTTGTCTCGACATAGCCTTCACCGCCCAGCGCCTCGGCCATGCGTTCGCTGTCATAGACATTCATCTGACAGCCATAGGTCTTGATAAACAGCTTCTTCGGGGCACTCATGCGGGTCAGCCTTCCAGCCAAGGTGGGTGAACAGCGGCCTGCCATACAGACAAATGCCGCCGCTTGCAATGAGGCGGGATTTACCCGATTTTGGCCGCAAAGGCCAGAAAGGCAAAGGGCAGACGGGCATGATGTATTCTTCGCTGCAGGATTTCCTGAAAAAGGGCAAGGCGCTGCTGGCCGAAGGACCGGTGGCACTGGTCTTCATCGAGGATGAGGTGGAGATCGCCACCACCCTGCGCCATCACCTGCAAAGCGGTTTCAAGGCAGTTGTGGCCCTGATGCCGAACGCCTTTGATCTGCCGAAGGATGTGCGGGCCAAGGTGCACCGGGTGCCGTTTGACTGCGCCCCTGAAGAGGCGCTGACAGGTGCCGTCAATGCGGTAATCGCCGCCGCGCAGCCCGGATGCTGGCTCTATTACTGCTACAATGCGGAGTATCTGTTCTACCCGTTCTGCGAGACGCGCAGCGTTGGTGAAATGCTGACCTTCCATTCCGAAGAGCGGCGTGATGCGGTGCTCAGCTATGTGATCGACCTTTATGCCGGCGATCTGGAGGCCTGCCCCGGCGCTGTATCGCTGGAGGCGGCCTATCTCGACAAATCCGGTTACTACGCCCAGTCGCGCGAGGATCCGGGAACCGGCCATCCGCGCGAGCGGCAGCTGGACTTTTTCGGCGGAGTGCGCTGGCGGTTTGAAGAGCATATCCCGGAGAAAAGCCGGAAAATCGACCGGATTTCACTGTTCAAGGCCAAGCCTGGGCTGAAACTGCAGCAGGATCACACTTTCAACGACCAGGAATACAATACCTATGCCTGCCCCTGGCATCATAACCTGACTGCTGCGGTCTGTTCTTTCCGCACCGCCAAGGCGCTGAAACGCAATCCTGGCTCAACGTTCGACATTGAAACCTTCCGGTGGCACAACTCCGCGCCGTTTGAATGGCATTCGCGCCAACTGCTGGATCTGGGACTGATGGAGCCGGGACAGTGGTTCTGAGCACAGCCAGCGGCGGCTGAGGAACACCAGACCGGCGGGCCGCATTCCGGCAGGGCTGCCCTACCCTGCCCGCTCAGCGTGAACCGCGGCGCGCACCGTTTCCAGCGTGCCGCGCAGCTCTGCCATCGGCAAACCGCCAAACGCCAATCTCAAGGCCTGCGGCGCTGCGGCGGATGTTGCAAAAGGCTCTGCGCCGGACACCGAGATGCCCTGATCCTTCAAACGCGTCACGATGGGCTGCGCACGGGCGCCTTTTTCAAGCGGCAGCCAGGCAAAACCCGCGTTGCGATGCGAAATGACATTAGACGCGCCAAAGACTTCCCGGCACACCGATTGACGCGCAGCGCCATCCCGCCTGCGGATTTCTTCGGATTTTTCCAGTGTCCCGTCTTCGATCCAGCCTGTGACCAATGCGGAAATCAATGCGGGCGTGTTCCAGGTTGTCGCACGGATCGCTTCCAGCAGAGCTGCGGTGCGGTCTGCAGGCGCGATCACGTACCCCAGACGCAATCCGGTTGCGAAGCTTTTGGAAAAGCCGCTGACATGCACTGTCCGCTCCGGTGCCAAGGACAGGAACCCCGGCGGCGGGTCAGGTTCCAAAAACGCATACGCCGCGTCCTCGATGATAAGCAGGTTGTGCCGCCGGGCAACATCCAGCATGCGCAGCCGGATTGTTTCATCCATGACGGTTCCCAGCGGGCTTTGCACCGTCGGCATCAGATAAACCGCTCGTATGGTCCGCAAGCGGCATTGGTGATCCAGATCATCCGGGTCCATGACACCGTGCTGCATCCCAACCGGGGCAAGCTCCAGACCATTCAGGGCGGCAGCGGATTTAAACCCTGGGTATGTAAGAGCGTCAGCAGCGATTACATCCCCCTGCTGAAACAGCCCCAAACAGGTGACCGCCAGGCCGTGCTGGCTGCCCGAGGCGACCAGCAGGTGCTCGGGGTCAATCCGGCCCAGAGACCGCCCGAGGCTTTCGGCGATGATCCGGCGTTCATGAAGGCGGCCGCCGTGGGGCTGATAGCGCAGCATCGCATCCAGATCGCCGGCCGCCGCAAGCCGCCGCAAGCCAGTCCGCAAAATGTCTGCGTCCGAGAGTCCGCCCGGCATGTTGAAGACCAGATCCGTGATCCCCTCGGCCGCGGTCTGATGCACGCCCAGTGTCATCGGCACGCCGGGATCGCGCACAAAAGTCCCGCGCCCGGCTTCTCCCCTGACAAGCCCCCTGCGTTCCAGTTCCTTGTAAACCCGGGTTGCGGTCGCCAGCGCTATGCCGGTTTTTTCAGCGAAGGCCCGGTGCGTCGGCAGTCTGGAGCCCGGCGCCAATTTGCCCTCCCGGATCGCATTGGAGAGCATGTCTGCAAAACGGGTGTATCTGGATTTGGTCATGCGCTCGCCGTCATTAGTACAATCCAAAAATTGTCATACGTCGAAACTTCATGGCATTGCGGAGACGAGTCAACCTGCGAGGTCCGCCCGATGCTCCGTTTCCTGTCTGCTGCTTTGCTTGCCGTCATTCTGTTCACTGTCACGTTTGCCGTGAATCTTCAGGCGCCGTTGTATGAAGCCTATGCCGCGCAGAACAATGCCGGCGCCACCGCCGTCACAATCGCCTTTGCGGCCTATGCTGGCGGCCTGATGCCGGCGCTGTTGCTGCTTGGCGGGCTGTCAGACCGGATCGGGCGGCGTATTCCGATAGCGCTGGCCCTGATCCTCGGCGCGGCTGCGACGGCAGTTCTGGTGCAGTTCCCAAGCTGGACAAGTCTTGTCACAGCAAGGGTTTTCCTGGGCATCGGGACCGGGCTGGCGACCACCGCGGGCAATGCGTATATGGCCGAAATCCTGGGCGCCGGACGGGCACGCAACGCGGCCTTGATTGTGACATCGGCAACATCGCTTGGGTTCGGCGGCGGCGCTCTGGCAACGGGTCTTAGCCTTAGCCTGCAAGGGCCGACGTTCCTGCCATTCAGCTACGCGGCACTGCTTGCAGCCGCTCCGGTTCTGGCCGCAGCCGCTTTCGCCCTGCCCAAGGCGGACTGCCCGAAACCCGTCACACTGCTGCGGCTGCCGGTCTTTCCGTCCGGCACCTGGGTGTTCGGCGCGGCAATGGCGCTGGCCTGGTCGACAACCGGCATGACCATTGCCGTCGTGCCGTTGCAACTGTCAGCCAATGCGCTTGGAGGCTGGACCGGGCTTGTCATCTTTCTGGCGATCTTCACGGGGTTTCTCTGCCAGCCCGTCGCCCGGCGCATGTCCAACGGCCAAGCACTGGCACTCGGGTTTGTGCTGATACCGCTGGGTTTTCTCGTGCTCCTGGCCGGTGTCTGGCAAACATCACTGGTGCTGGTCCTTGCCGGAACCTGCATCACCAGCACGGCAAGCTATGGCTTTACCTATCTCGCTTCCCTGGCAGAGGTTTCACTGCGCGCACCTGATGACAGGGCGCGGGCAACGGCGGGCCTTTTCGTCTATGCCTATTGCGGATTCTCGCTGCCTGTCATTGCAAGCGGCGCATTGGCCGACACCTTTGGGCTGCTGGCTGCAATGGCCCTCTTTGCCGCTGCCCAGATGTCCGCCACATGGGTCATCGTCCTGTTCTGGAGGAAAGGCCGGCACCCGGCCCGCTCAGCCACGGAACAGGAATTGGGTATCGTCTGATCCGGCCTGGTTACCGCGGACCCTGATCAAGACCCGGGGAAAAGGTCCGCCCACACACCGAGCACCGCATCTGCCGCGTCAGCGCGCAGGCTCAAAAGCAGCCGTTCGCCGCAGACAGAAACCACGATGATGCGCCTCTGAGGTGAGACCGGCAGAAACAGGCATTCCGGCTTGGGCGCAGGCATTCTGGCCGCGGACGGACAGGCGCCCTTGGCCGCGAGGGCGGTGCTGCTGCAGTGCAGAACAATACTGGCGCCGAGATCGCCAAAGACGGTCAAACGGCGGCCCTTGGCGGATTGACGCAGCGCATCCAGCTGCTGGGCCAGCGTCACGGGTGGCCTCCGTTCCCGGTAAGGCCGGGTGTGCAATCTGCTGGGGGGCCTTTGGGCATCATGCGTCACTCATCAGCAGGATGGATTTCGGTACGGGTACGCGCCGGCCGGTGGCTGCGTTTTGCCTCGGGGGCATGGGTGCAGCAGATAACGCCGTCAACTTCGGGCAGCAGGTTTTGCCAGGCACTGGACGGCATATTGGGCTCCGAACTATCCGGCATATCAATGAGACCGCACAGCTCCGGCGCCTCTGCCGGGAGGGTCAGGCGGATCAGCGCAATGGTGTCCATCGGCACAGTGGCATGGTCGTCGAGCGGCAGCGGAGTTTCGCGGCCGCCGGTGCTGGTGATGCTGGCCCCTTCAGATCCTTGCGATACCCAGACCGGCGGCAACCGGGTAGCGGTCACGCGGGTGGGCAGCTGCTGGGGAGACAGGAGTGTGTATGGCGGGTTTCTGTGTCATTCGGTGAAGCTCCTGAGCGTTTTCAAGGCGTGGTCTGCCTGTGTCCTGCAGCTGCCATCGGCAAGTAGCCCCCGCACATCGCCGCCGCGGCGGCTGTGGTCCGAGATTCTCAACAGGATGTCGCGCTGATCGTCTCCCCCCTGCAGCCGGGCCAGGACTGCGGCGCCGGCATCTGCTGTCTGCACGAACTTGAGCTGGGTCATGAAATCTCCGGTCTCCCCGGCGATCAGGCTGCGGAAACGTTCGGCAAAAGCCTTGTAACCGACGGTGCGGCGCCACCAGGCCGCCCGCCAGCTGTCATTGAAATCCAATGCGATGGCCTGCCCCAGAGCAATCGGAGAGCTGGCAGGGGGCACCCCGGGAACTGACAGCTGAATACCCACGACTGCAGCGCCGAACCCGTCATGGAGCAGTTCCGCGACGTCCTGTACCGCGGTCTCTCCGAAGCCGGTCTGGATGCTGTGCCCATGGAACACGCCGGGTGAAAGATGCGCTGAAGGCCATAGCGATTAAAACAGACCGGCGGGATGCCGAGAGGATTGCACACCCGCTTCACCTCGGCTGGTTCCGCCCGGTTTGCTGCAAGTCTGCCACAGCACAGGAGGTCCGCGCCGTTCTTGGTGCCCGGAAAGCCACCCAACAGGGCATGATCGCATTGCAAATGCCGCTGCGGGCACTGCTGCGGAACTTTGGCCTTATGGTCGGCGCGATCTCTCACGGCAGGTTCGCAAGCCGCATTCGGAAAATGGCAGACGGCAACATCATGCTGGAAACCGCGGCTGGGCCGATGCTGCGCGCCAGAGCTTCCCTGCGCCAGGATCCCGCCACCCTCGAAAAGCAAGTGCGCCAGCGCGCCCAGGACGATCCTGTTTGCCGCCGCCTGATGACGATTCCCGGGATTGGGGCTGTCATGACGCTCATCTGCTGTTCTACCGTGGACGATCCGGCGCGCTTCTCCACTTCGAAGCGAGTTGGTCCTTGGGCCGGTCTGACGCCTTCGCGCATTTCCGTTATTGTGGACTAATGTTCCCTCACGCCGAATGCGTATTGCAGCTCATCAGTTTCACGGTCAGAAAAGACGGCATGTTTCCCAATAATGGCAAACGGCGCTGGAACCCAAGGAAATGACAGCTTCGGACCCTTCCAGCCTTGCCACAGTCTCGGCGCAGTTCGCCGAGGATTGGATCATGGCCTTAAGGCAGTGTTGCACGGATGCCCAGCTAGCATCCTTCCTGCAGCGTGCGGGGATGCATACGGTCCGGGGTCACCTTGCCCACCGCATTACTTTGGATCAGATTGTCCGGCTTTACCAAATTGCCGCCATCGAAACCAAAGATGAAATGATGGGGCTTTGGAGCCGCCCGATCCGGGCCAGAGCCCTGCAGCATCTCCTGACGACGGTCCGCGAAGCCAGCTCACTTCCCTCGGCCTTGCACCGGTTTTCTACATTCTGGAACCTTCTGCTGGACGACTACCAGCTAGAACTCGCAACCGGAGAAGGCAGTATCAGTCTGCGGCTTGTGCCGCGGGATACGCGGCCCTGTCAGCAGTTTGGCCATATGCTGATGCTGAAACTGGCACATGGTCTGCTGTCCTGGCTTGCAGGATATGAAGTGCCTGTTCAGGCGGTTCAATTTGCTTTTGAACGCCCCGGGTTTTCAGACGATTACTCAATGATCTTTCCGGCGCAGGTCAGCTTCAAGGCTCCGTGTTCGGCAATTACCTTTGAAGCGGCGAAACTGGGGCCGGCAAACAAACGCAGCACTGCGGAACTGAAGGAGTTTCTGAACCGGGCCCCCCGCGACTGGATATTCACGGGGTATAGAGAACATAAGCAGTCTCTGAGGGTCCGGGAGTTCCTTTATCGGACAAGCTGGGAGGGTGGCCACCTGGCAGGTGCCGCCCGCACCCTGAACGTTACCCCAAGAACCCTGATGAGACGGCTGGACGCGGAAGGCACCTCCTTCCAGGCGATCAAAGACGGGCTGCGCCGGGACATAGCCATTCGCGACCTGCAAGCCGGACATAAGAGCATCGAAGAAATCTCTCAGGATGTCGGGTTCTCCTCTCCCGCAAATTTCCACCGCGCTTTCCGGCGGTGGACGGGCGTAACCCCCAGTTCCTACAGGACATCAGAAAGCTGAACGCAGGCCCTGCGCTGCAATGCCTTGTTCAGGATCACAGAACGGTCGGGTCGGCATGACGATTTGCTGAATGGGGAATTCTTTGCGAACAGGCACGGAATTTTGCCCCCGTAACGGGGGGGCACACTGATCAATAAAACCTGCAATGGCTGCGCAGGTGGCCGCCGCTTCCGCATCCTAACCGTGGTGGAAGACTTGACCCGCGAGAATCTGGCGCGGATTGCCGATACGTCGCTGACAGGCCTGCGGGTCACGCGGGAACTGGATCGGCTGATTGTAGAGCGAGGCACACCCGGCACCATCGTTTCCGGCAACGGCACCGAGTTCACCAGCCAGGCAGTGCTCAGAGGGGGGCAGGAACCGGCATCGGCTGGCACTGCATTGCGCCAGGAAAGCCCACCCAGAACGCATTCATCGAAAACTTCAATGGTAAGCTGCGAGATGAACTCTCGCATGAAACGCTTTTCAGCTCACTGGCTGATGCCCGCCATACGCTGGAAACCTGGCAGGAGGATTACAACACCCAGAGACCACATTCGGCGTTAGCAAATCTAACACCGAAAGAATTTGCAGAGTAAACAAACATGGGCAAACTGCCCGCGTAGGGCCATCAAACCAACCCCAATGTCTCTCCGCGAGGGGGAGGAAACTTGGGGCTCAGGTCACATCGCCGATCCAACCCACCACCCGCCTGGGACTATACGCCTGGCCACTTCGGATAGGGATGCCCCTCCTTTTGAGATGGCTTCAACACGCATCACATTGGCAAAGAACGATGCCGTCTGGTGGGAGGCATCCACGCCATCAACATGGCCTAAGTCCACATGTACCCGTAGGGCGTGATCTGCTCCATGAGCGACGCGTGGCAACTCCCTCCTCTGTCATCTGCCCCGGTGATGCGGCGCAGCCATGTACGGCCATAAACCTCAGCGTCAGACGCATTGACACCGCTTTGGAAAATGGCTCCTTCAGCCCAAAGCCCGCCGAGCAGCGTCGCGCCGGCCAGATCGACCGGGCCATGAAACCGGGTCGCTGCACAGGAGAAGCTTGACAGGATCTCTGCGCCCGCAAGGTCCGTCTCCTGCCGCAGCACCGCGGCGTCCAGAACGCAGGTGCCGCGCATTTCCGCGCCTCTCAGGCAGGCATCGCCACGAAACTCTGCGCCGTCGCACCTCAGATCATGGCCGAAGACGGCGCCGCCGCCGTCCAGCCCCTGTTCAAAGACGCAATCGCGGAACCATGTCAGGCCAAGACAGGTTGCCCCGGCGAGAGTCACCCGCCCTTCAAAGACCGATCCCGTCAGGTCAAAGCCGCAAAGGGACTGCCCCGACAGGTCCAGCGCGCCAGTGATGCGGCGGGCCCTGAGATCCAGGGCCTCGCCGGGAACGAAGGGCGCGGTCAGAGCCGCGCGCAGTTCCTGCGGAGACATCGGCGTCATGCGCTTTCCTTCTCCGCCTCCTGGGCATCCAGCGCCTTGAAATGCTCTTTGGCGCGTTTGACCATCATCTGCCGCAGGCGGGAGACACCGATATCATGCTGGTAGAGCATCTCGCGGCGGCGGGCGTCTTCGGGGATCGATTCCAGCATGGTGCGGTCCTGTTCCAGAACATGCCAGTGACGGTCTTCGAGGCTGGCCCGGTAGAGGAAGCGCCAGCTCTCCGCCGCCACACCCTGCACCTTGCGGCAACGCCAGAAGAAGCTGTGGTGCGTGTGCTCGTCGATGGGGGTGGCGAAACCGATGATCCGGAACGGCCCGCCCGGACCGGCGCCATCGGGGTAAGGAATATCGAGGCGGAAGAACATCACGCCCTCATCTATCACCACCTCGGTATAGTCGAAGTTCACGCCCTGTTGCGAGACGCGCTCGATCTGGAAGCCCTTCTCGCGCTTTTCAAGCTTCATGGTGTCCTGTTTCGACCCGTAGGCAAGGGTGAAACTGTCCGCATGCAGATAGGAGGCGTGCATCGGGTCGGCTGCGTTGTCGAGGCTGAAGCGGTAGTTGCAGTCCCAGTGGGTCATGCAGGGGAAGACCTGCCATTCATCCGAGACGAACTCTTCCGGCGGGGTGAACTCGGGCGCTTCGGGCCGGTCGGCGGAAGGCAGGTAGATGAACACCGCGCCGCCTGCTTCTGCGGTCTCGTACGAGGTCAGCGCCTTGCGGCCTTCCAGGGCGCATTCCGGCATCGCGGGCACCCGCACCACGGTGCCGGTGCCATCCACTGTTACACCGTGGTACCAGCAGGCGATGTGGTCGCCATGAACACGTCCCAGCGACAGTTTTGCGCCGCGGTGCGGACAGAAATCCTCGATGCAATGGACATGGCCTGCGCCATCGCGCCACATCACGAGGTTCTCACCCGCGACCCGGCGCGCCAGCGGCTTGCCCGCTTTCAGCTGCACCGAGGTGGCCACCGGCATCCAGAAGCCGCGCAGCCCCTGAGAGACGTATTCCTCGACACGATTGCGATTGCTTTGACTGTTCTGCATGGCTTTTCCCCCTCAGGCGCCGATGCCGTGTTCGGCATGCGCTGCATCATGCGATGCGTTGATCTGTTTCAGTTCGGCTTCAAAGACCTCCAGGGTCCAGGCGCCGGCCTCGCCCGACGGACGGGTGATCTTGCGGCTGTTCAGCTCGTCCACGACTTTTTCAAAATCGTGACAGCCGGTTTCATAGATGCGCTCCAGATCTTGAGCGAACCGGGTTTCCGCATCGGTCAGCGGGCGGCCTTTGGATTGGGTGCGCAGGGCGGGATCTTGCAGCATGGCGGTCTCCTTTGAGGGTGGGTTTCGGAAAGGCGGGCCGGTCAGGCCGCCTCGCTCAGTTTTTCTGCGGCAATCGCCACGGCGGCCTCGGCCCAGGGAAAGGCCAGATCCTCGGCAAGATCGTCGCCGGAAGCGTCATGCACGATGCGTTCGCCCAATTGCGTGGCGCCATATGAGACCAAGAGCTCCGCGAGCTTGCCGCTGCCCTGATTGAAGGTTTCGTCATATTCGCTGTCGCCCAGCCCGAAGATGGCGAAATGCACACCGCTTAGATCAGGCGCCGCCGCCGCCATCGCCTCGGCAAAGGGCTGTGCCGAAGCCGGCAGCTCTCCGTCGCCATAGGTCGAGCAGACCAGCAGATAGAAGGCATCCCGGTCGAAATCGCCGGGGTCGAAATCTTCAAGATTCTGGCAATCCACCTCGTGGCCGCTTTCCAGCTCCGACTGGATGTCTTCGGCCAGCATTTCGGCGTTGCCGGTTTCGGTTCCGTACAGCAGGGTAATATTCATCAGCGCAACTCCTCGCTTGCCTTGGAAAGTGCCAGCATGCGGGCACGGGTTGAGATCTTGACGCGGCAGCGCCCCTCGGGCGCGGCGGCGGTTTCGGCGGCGTCGATCCGCTGCCAGCCTTCGTAGCTGACCAGATCCGGCAGCCCCTCCAGGATGGCGCGGCCGGGTTTGCCGCTGCCCTCTGCCGGGATTTCGGCCAGAATAGTTTTTGCCAGCGCCTGGGCATCGGCGCGGTTTTCCGGGATCGTGCCGCGCGGGCCGCGGCGGAACCAGCCGGTGGCATAGAGGCCATCATCCAGCTTGCCGCCTTCGGCGTCCTCGGCCCCCGCAACCAGCGCGTCCCGTTCCAGCGCGCCTTCGGCCCGGAACCCGATGGCGGTCAGAAACGCGGTGCAGGAAATGCGCTCTTCGCCGCCATCCGCGGTGCGGAACACGGCGGTTTCGACGCGGTCACGACCTTCCAGCGCCACCGGCGTCAGGCCAAAACGGAAGGTGACCAGGCGGCGGCCGGTGCCGTGGCCGTCGATCACGGCCAAGGCGGCGAGTTTCTTGGCGGCTTCGGGATCATCGCTGTCTCCGGCACCTTCCACGCGGATGGTGACACCGGCCAGCTTGCCCAATTCCTTGACCATGACGGGATCGAACTTGGCCTGCCCCGCCTGCGAGCGGCCAATGATCTGCAGGCTCTCAATACCGCTGGCGGCGAGCCATGCGCTGACACCCGGCCCGGCGTCGGAGCCTTCCAGCTCTTCCGGCGTCTTGGCCAGCAGCCGCAGCAGGTCAATGGCCACATTGCCGTTGCCCATGATCACCGGATGCTTGCCCAGCCGCGGCAGATCCGCTGCCTCGGGATGCTCGTTGATGGCCTGGGTCAGCTGGCCCGAGGCATGGACACCGGCCAGATCCTCGCCGGGGATGCCCAGGCTGCGGTCGCCCGGCAGACCGGCCGCCAGCACCACCGCATCATAGGCGGCGCGCAGATCGTCCAGCGAGATCTGTTCGTTCACAGCCAGATTTCCGATGAACCGCGCGCCCTGGCGTTCGAACAGCCGGGCAAACTGGCGGATCACCCCCTTGGTGCCCTGATGGTCGGGGGCCACGCCGTAGCGCACCAGCCCGTAGGGCACCGGCAGCTTGTCGATCACATCGACCTGCAGATCCGGCTGCGCCTTCAGCAGCGCCTGGGCCAGGTAGCAGCCCGACGGGCCTGCGCCCACGATGGCAATCTGTGCAGTCATGACGCCTCCAGCGCGGCACCGGCCCAGGGATGGGGGGCACCGCTCAGATCAACATAGATCGATTTCTGGGCCATGTAGGCGCGAATGCCCTCGCGGCCCTTTTCCCGGCCCATGCCGCTGTCCTTCTCGCCGCCAAAGGGCGTTGAGATCGAGAACTGCTTGTAGGTATTGACCCAGACGGTGCCGGTAGAAATCGCCCGACCGACCCGCCAGGCCTTGGGGAAATCCCGGGTCCAGAGACCCAGCGCGAGACCATAGTCATTGTCGTTCGACTGGGCGATCACATCCGCCTCGTCCTCGAAGGGCAGCACGACCAGTACCGGGCCAAAGACCTCCTCGCGGCAGATCCGCGCGGTATTGGGCACCCCGGCAAGAATTGTCGGCAGGTAATAGGCGCCCTTGCCGTAGCCCTCTCCTGTTGGGGCACTGCCGCCGCACAGGACCTCGGCCCCTTCGCTGCGCGCCATTTCGACGTAACGGGCGACGCTGTCGCGGTGATCCGGATGCACCATCGGCGCCACCTGCGTGGTCTCCTCAAACGGATGACCGACCTTCAGCCGCTTCGTCGCCTCGGTCAGCCGGGCCACAAAGTCATCGTAGACCGGCTTTTCGACAAACAGCCGGGCGCCGGCGATGCAGCTTTGCCCGGTGGAGGAGAAGACGCCGAACATTACCCCGGCAACGGCCTGATCGATATCCGCATCGGCAAAAACGATGGTCGGGGATTTGCCGCCCAGCTCCAGCGAGACCGGCATCAGCTTTTCCGCCGCCTGTTTTGCCAGCATCCGCCCCGTCGAGGTGCCGCCGGTGAAGCTCACCTTGGCGATATCGGGATGTTCGACCAGCAGATTGCCGATCTCGCGCCCGGCGCCGGGCAGCACCGAGAACAGCCCCTTGGGCAGCCCTGCCGCCTCGACAATGCGGGCCAGTTCGAGGCTCACCAGCGGCGACCAGGATGCAGGTTTCAGAAGCACCGCATTGCCCGCCGCCAGCGCCGGGGCCACTTTCTGCGCATCAGAGGCGATGGGCGAATTCCACGGCGTGATGGCCGCCACCAGACCCAGAGGTTCGTGGACCGACATCGTAAGCGCGGTGCCGCGCTGAGCGGTCAGGCTGTCATCGGTGGTTTCCAGCACCGCAGCGAAATAGCGGAAGGTGGCAGCCGCCGAGCCCGCGAGCGCGCCGGTTTCACGCAGGGTCTTGCCGGTGTCCCGGCTCTGGATGAGGGCGATGCGATCTGCGTTGGCTTCGATGCCATCCGCGATGGCAGAGAGATAGCGGGCCCGTTCATGCGGTTTCAGGCTGCGCCAAGCAGGGTCGGCCTGCGCTGCCTTGGCGCGGGCAATCGCCCGCAGCCCGTCTTCGCGCGAGGCGCCTTTCAGCACCCGGTTGACAGTGCCGTCGGCCGGGAAGATCGAGGTGATCTCTGCACCGGTGCCGGTTTCCCATTCGCCGCCGACAAACAGCTTGCCGTCCGGCAGGGGGATATCACTTGCATCTTTCATCGCAGAGCTCCTCAGATTGCAGACGGGCCGATCCGGTTGCGGATTTCCCGCAAGACGGAATAGACAGTGGAGACAGAGGTCTTGGCGTTGCCCGCCGACGGCAGATTCTCGATCCGCATGGAATAGCGCGCGAGCGGCGAGCTGACCTCGTATTCATGCATATTGCCGGGCGCGGCAGGGTCAGCGACCAGTTCGACGCGGGTGGCTTCGAACCCGGCCCCCGCGAGGGCCAGCGTTGCCGCGACATTGGCATTCTTGGGATAGGCTGTCGCCGCTTCACGGGCGTTGCCGGTGAAGAAGATCGCCCGTTCACCAAGGTGATCAAGATCAAGCGCTTCTTCCGCCGGGGTGCCGCTCCAGGCCTTTGGCGGCTTGGTGCCGCGATAAGTCACTTCCAGCCCGCCAGCCGCGCCAAGCGCCGACAGCAGGTCGATGCCGCCGACGGCCCCGGCCGGCAGGATCAGCCGGGCATCGCCTTCCCGGGCGGCGGCGCGAAGATCCGCGTGCAGCCCGTCATCCGCCAGCGCGCCGATAGAGACCAGGATGGTGTCCACCCCGGACCGCAGCACCTCGGGCAGATGGGCTTTGACCACCGCATGACCGGCACATTCGATCAGCAGGTCCGGCCGCGCCTCCAGCAGCGCGGGAACGGATGTGACCACCTGCCGGGCCGCGGCCAGCCCGGCGAAGTCGCGCTCAAGCCGCGCTTCGGTATCTTCGGCAAACTCCGGCAGAACCATGACGGTGAGGCTGTCCAGCGGCGCATCAAGCGTGTCGTTCAGCAGCAACAGCAGCGTGGTGGCGATATTGCCGAATCCGATCAGTGCGAGATCCATCAGGTTACTCCTTGTTCCCTGCGGCACCTGCAGGGGGACCGGAAAAGGCTTCGGCGAAGGGGCCGATGGCGCACATGTCGACCTCAATCACCTGCGGACCGCGGGCGGCCAGCGCAGCTTCAAGAGCGGTCCCGAAATCTTCGACGTCGGTGACCTTCCGGTGCGGCATGGCGATCGAGGCGCAAAAGGCTTCGAAATCCGGCACCGCGACCTGGGAGTAGTGACGGCGGCTGTCGTATTGAGCGTCCTGAATGTTCTGGATCACCCCGTAAGCCTGATCATTCATCAGCACGTAGACCAGCGGCGCGTGCTCATCGACGGCGGTGATCATTTCGGCCAGCCCCAGCATGGTGCCGCCATCGCCCAGAATGGTGATTGCTTTCGGCCCGTCAGAGGCAAGCGCCGCGCCAATCCCCATCGACACACCCTGCCCGATGCCTCCCCCCAGCGCATGCACACCGAGTTTGGGGTCGGAAATCCGCACATAACGGTTGCCGAAGGTGGAGTTCGAGATGGTGACATCGCGCACCCAGGCGTGGCCACCGCTGCTGACCTTTTCCGCCAGCACATCGGCCACCACGCTGTAGGGGCCGAGGATGTCGCGCATCCGGCCTTCGGATTGGGCGCGGGTGCGGGCGATATCGAAGGGCAGCTCCGGATCCGTGTCCAGTTTTTCCGGCAGCAGCTCCAGAAGCCGTGCCAGCGTATCGGCGGCATCGCCATGGGCGAAGACCTCAACCGGGTAGTTGCGCCCGCCCTGGCTGGCTTCGGCGTCGATCTGGATCAGCGGACGCGGCAGCGGCAGCTTGTTGTTGCGGGTCTCATTGCCGCGCAGGCGCGAGCCGGCAACGATCATCAGGTCGCAGCTGTCATAAAGCGCCGCCGCTTCGGGCGTCATGTTGAAAGCCCCAAGCGAGCCGCTCTCCTCTTCCGAAACCACAGCGCGGCCATTGGTGGAGGTCACAACACCAAAGCCCCGGCGCATCAGTTCGGTCGCCTCTTTGCCGGCGCCGCGGGCGCCGCCGCCCAGCCAGATCATCGGCCGTTTGGCGGCTTTGACGCGCTCGGCGATCTCCTCGATGACGCTGTCAGGGGCGCGCGGCTTCTGCACTTCCGGCGCATGCACACGGGTGGCCGGATGCGCGGGCGAGCGCTGAACGTCAACAGGGATCTCAAGGCTCACCGGGCCGGAGGGGGCGGACATCGCCGACGACACCGCCGCGGTCAGCGTGCCAATGGCGCCGCCAGCATCCCACATGCGGTAGACCGCCTTGGAAACCCCGCGCAGCATCTCTGGCTGGCGCGGCACGTCATGGATGGCGGCACGGTCGCGGTCGGCGAATTCACGGTCCACCTGGGTGGTGATATGCAGTACCGGCGAGCCTGCGGTCAGCGCCTCTGCCTGCGCCCCGGCAGCGTTGCCTGCGGCGGTTCCGGTGGAGGTCATGCAGACCCCCAGGTGCCCAGTCACCCGGGCATAGGCATCGGCCATGTTCATGGCGCCGGCCTCGCCGCGGGCAGGCACAAAGCGGATCCGGTCCTGGCGCGCCACGGCGTCGAGGATCGGCATGTTGTGGATCGAGATCACGCCAAAGATGGTGGTCACCCCGATGTCGGCCAGGTAGCGGGCGATAAAGTCCCCGACGGTTCCCGCGTCTGCAATAGGTTCCATTTTCATCTCTTCTTCCTCAGATTGATCGTGACAGGCCGCCGGAGACTTCCAGCTGCGCACCCGTGATGTAGCTGGCCGCATGCGAGCCCAGGAAGGTGATCGCCGCGGCGGCCTCTTCCGGGTCGCCGAGGCGGCCCAGCGGTATGCCCTTCTTACGGGCCAGATTGCCGTACCATTCCTCGCGGCTCTGGTTCTGATCCTCGCGTTCGGCAAAACGGCGGGTCCATTGGCCGGAGCCGACCATGCCCAGCAGGATCGAGTTGACCCGCACCTCCGGCGCCAATTCCACCGAGAGCGATTTCAGCAGGTTCTGCACACCGGCCCGGGCCGAGGAGGTGCAGACCATATGCGGCTCGGGCTGCAGGGCGAGCAGCGAATTGACCGCCACCACGGCGCCTTCGGCTTCATTCAGCATCGGCAGGAAGGCCCTGAGGGGGTGGATCTGGCTGAACAGCTTCAGCTCATATTCCGCACGCCAGTCGTCGTCCGTTGTATCGGCAAAGGTCGAGACCCGCCCCTGGCCCGCATTGTTGACCAGCAGATCGCAGCGGCCGAAGGTCTGCTTCACCTCGGCGGCAAAGGCATTCATCGCTTCTGGATCGAGCACCGACAGCGCACGCGCCAGCACCCGGCCGTCGCCATAATCCCGCTTCAGCACCGACGCGACATCCATCAACCGGCCTTCGGTGCGGGCGCAGAGGGCAACATTTGCGCCTTCCTCCAGGAGCTTGCGCACGGTGGCCAGGCCAATCCCGGAAGAACCGCCGGTCACCACCGCAGTGCGGTTTGCGTATTTCAGATCCATCAGTTCGTTCCCCCGTGTTTGCGGAACTCCGGAAAGCCCGGATCCGGGCGGCCCTGCATCACCGCGCGCTGCGCCGGCGTCGGCGGGCCGGCGGTCATCCACTGGTCCATCTTTTCCGGGTCGTCGCGCGGCCAGACCTGGGCTTCGTGGGTGGACTCGTCGATCTGCTGCAGCTCTGAAGTGAACTCGATCACAAACCCCGAGGGCGAGACGAAATAGGCAAAGGGGTTGTTGCCCGGCCCGTGGCGGCCCGGCCCCCAGGTTGGCAGATGGCCCTTCTGTTTCATCCGGCCAATGCCGCGCATGAATTCGTCGATCGACGGCATCTCGAAGGCGACGTGGTTCACCGAAGCATAGTTGCCGCGCACCAGCGCAATCGAATGATGGTCCGAATTGCAGCGCAGGAACACCATCTGGTCGGCGGAGTAATCCGAGACCCGGAATCCCAGAACCTCCTGATACCAGGCCTCGCGGGATTCGAGGTCGGGGGTGTTCAGCACCACATGGCTGACCTTGCGGGGCTTGGCCCATTCCGGCGCCTCGTCAAGTTCCAGCGCATCGCAGCGGAACCGCAGGCGGCGGTTGTCGGGGTCGAGAACCTCGAAGCCGTAGCCGCCCGCATAGTCGCTGAATTCACCCAAGGGGCGCACCACATCGGCGCCCTTGGCGCTAACCTGATCGTGCAGCGCCTGCATCGAGGCGCGGTCCGGCATGGAAAAATGCACATATTCGATGCCAAAGACCGGCCCCTCTTTCAGACCATAAAGAAAGGCCTCATTGCCGGTGCCGCGCAGATAGGCGGCGCCATCTTCCTTATGCGCAAGGTTCAGGCCCCACATGTCTTCATAGAAGGGCAGCGTGGCCGTCAGGCCCGGGCCGCGCATAACGATGCCGCGCAAACTGCCGACTCGTACTATTTCCGTCATTTCACAACCTCCTTGTTCCCGCTCGCGCGGCCGGGTTCAGCAAGGGCCACCAAAGCAGCGGCAAAGCCCGCGGGGTCCTGCTGGTAAAGCGCATGCCCCGCATCGGGCAGCACGGTGTAGGTTCCACGCCAATCCGGCCGCAGCGCGGCATGGACGCGTCTTGCCCCTTCGGGCGGTGTCACGGCGTCACAGGCGCCAACGATGACATCCACTGGAACGGCGATCCGCCGGGCATCATCCAGCAACCGGCCGGAGGCGAGCATCCGCGCCGCCTGGCCGTAGCCGGGCATGCGGACTTGCGCCATATTGCGCTGCACCGCCGCAACCAGTTCCGGGCTGGCTTCGGGCTGATGCACCAGCCGGGCCGCCCGGGCAGCGGCAAAGGCTTCCGGCCCCAGAGCCTCCAGATCGCTGATCCGGGTCCGGGCCGCCGGGCTGGGCGGGCCGCCGCGGGCCATGCCATGCCCCAGCGCGGGCGAGGCCAGCAGCAGCCGGGACACCCGGTCCCGGAAGCTCGCCGCAAAGGCACCCGCGGTGAGCGCGCCCAGCGAATGGCCCGCCAGCATCACCTGATCAAGACCGAGGCGGTCCATGAAATCCAGCAGCGCCTGGGCGTAGTCGAAGGCCACCGGCCAACCGCCCTGAAGCGGCGCTGACTGCCCGTAGCCCGGTGCATTCCAGGCAATCACCCGCCAGTCCTGCGGCAGATGCGGGATCAGCGGTGCAAAAGAATGGGCGTTCGACCCGATCCCGTGCAGCAGCAGCAGGCAGGGCCCGGTGCCCGCACGTTCGGCATATTCGATGCCGCCGGACTGATATGTTGCGATCCGGTCCATCACGCGAACACAAAACCGTTGTTCACCGGCAGCACCTGCCCGGTGAGGGTCAGCGCCCCGCTGCTCAGCAGGAACGCCACCACACCTGTCACCTGCTCCGGCGCTTGACGGCCGGGTACGGCGCTGCGGCCGGCATAAAGGTCATGCCGCTCCACCGGGACATATTCCGTCGACTCGGTGGTCAGGATACCGGGCGCCACGGCGGTCACGCCGATGTGGCAGGGTCCCAGTTCCCGGGCCAGCGAGCGGGTCATCGAGATCACCGCGCCCTTGGAGGCGACGTAGGACATCAGGTTCGGCGCGCCCCAGATCGCCGTGTCGGAGGCGAGGTTCACGATCCGCCCGGAGCCGGAGGTTTTGAGCAGTGGCGTCATCGCTCTGATCATCAGCCAGGTCCCGCGCACATTGACGCGCTGCACCAGATCCCAGCTATCAATGGCGATCTCGTCAAAGGGGATGCCGCCGATGCCGGTGGCAATCGCGCCGTTGTTGACCAGCCCGTGCAGGACGCCGCCGGTCAGCTCCGCCGCAGCTTTGCCCATGGCTTCGATTGATGCCGGCTCTGCGAGATCGACCGGCAGGAACTCCGCACCGAGGGTCTCTGCGGTCGCCCGGCCTTCCTCTTCGAGGATATCGGCGAGGATCAGCCGGGCACCCTGTTCCGCCAAAGTTTTGGCAATCTCGGCGCCAAGACCGCGTGCGGCGCCGGTCACGATGATGTTGCGTCCGTCCAGCATCAGCTTTCCGCCTTCGGAAGATAATGCAGCACGCGGTCTTCAATCCGCACCAGCACGGTGTAGAGCAGGAAACCGATCACCGTCAGCAGCACGATGGCGATGAAAACCATCGCGGCATTGGCCTGGCCGCCGCCGTAGGAGATCAGGAAGCCAAGCCCGGTATTGCCGCCGACCAGTTCGCCGACGGTGACGCCGATCACCGCAAGGGTCGAAGCAATACGCAGCCCGGCCATCAGGTTCGGCAGGGTTGAAGGCATCTCGACCTTCAGGAAGATTCCAAAGCGCGACAGGCTATAGGCGCGGGCCAGGTTCACCAGGTCGCGGTCGACGGTGCGCATCGCCTGCAGCACGTTGACCAGCACCGGGAAGAACACGATCAGCACCGTCACCAGCAGCTTGGGGATGGAGTTGTAGCCGAACCACATGATGAACAGCGGCGCGAAGGCGACCTTGGGCGCGATCTGCAGCGCCAGGATGTAGGGCGACAGCACTTTTTCCCAGAAGGCCGACATGCCAAGAAGATAGCCCATCACCGCGCCCAGCGCGCTGCCCACGGCAAAGCCCAGGACGGTGTAGAGTGCGGTCGACAGCGTATGGCCCAGCAGCCCTTCCTGTGCCCACATGCGCTTGGCTTCAACCAGGCAGTCGGACAGGGTCGGAATAATGAATTTCGGAACATCCAGCGCCGGCGGCAGGAACTCCCATGCCAGCAGCACCAGGGTCAGGATGCCCAAGCTGGTGATTGTGACTGGGTTCAGGGCGCGCATCGGCGAGATCCTCGGTTCGGCGGGGCATGCGGGGGGGGTGCCCCCCTCGCGGGTTTGCGTTGTATCGGTCATTTCACAAAGTCATTGGTGTAGAGGTCTTCGACCGGCACCGAAGTGCGCACGAGGCCGTTATCGACATAGAAGGATTGGACCTTTTCGATCCGAACAGGGTCAAAGGTGCCAAGCGGCTGATCCGGTGCTTCCGGGTAGACCAGCTCGGCATAAGAGCGCAGGATGCCTTCGATCATCGCTTCCTTGCCCGCATGCTGCGGCACTGCGGCGGTGAATTCGGCGGCAGCGGCTTTCGGGTCGGTTTGGATATCCTTTACCGCCCGCAGCACCGCAGTGACAAAGCCCTGCACCATCTCGGGCCGCTCTGCGATCACCGTATCCGAGGCGATAATGGCCTGCGCCATCGCTGGGAACACAGAGTCCACCGGCATCTGGCCCATCTCGACGCCGGCGCCTTCGATGGCCGCGATCCATTCCGGCACGCCGGACATGGCATCAAGCTTGCCTGCGATCGACAGCTGGATAATGCCGCCCGGGCCGACCGCCTGGATGTCGGCATCCGCCTTGGTCAGGCCGGCTGACGCGAGCACGCCAAGGAGGTTGTAATAGGTGGTGTCCTGAAAGGAGAGCACGCCGATCGACTTGCCCTTCAAGTCCGCAGCGCCGGCAATGCCGCTTTCGCTGCGCCAGGCGATCTGGGTCAGCCCGCGGCCGCCCAGCAGCGCGACGCCGCGCACCTCAAGCCCGTTGGCGCGCACCACAATCGGAGTGTCGCCGATGCCGCCGCCGAGATCGGCGTTGCCGACCGCAACCTGGGTCGCCACATCAGCGCCGCCCTTGCCGACGCGGAAGGTAACGTCGAGACCGGCGTCCTCGAAATAGCCCTTGGCCTTAGCCAGCTGGAACGGCGCAAAGGCAGGCAGGAAATCTGGTGCCGGAAACAGGTAGGTCACCTGTTCACCGGCATGGGCAATTCCCCCGGTCACGGCAATCACGGCTGCGGCAAGAACGTTTGCAAGTTTGCGTTTCATGTCTTTCCCCTGTGGTTCTGCCGCTTCAAGCGGCCTGGTTTTCGAGTTTCAGATGCTTGAAGATCTGCGCGGCATAATCCGCGACCTCGGGCAACACCCGGCGTTTGAGCGGCGACTCGCGGTGCGGCAGGTCGACCTTGAGTTCGGCAACGATGGTCCCCGGGCGCTCTGAGAGCACCAGAATGCGGTCCGACATCAGCACCGCCTCCGCCAAGTCGTGGGTTATCAGCAGCGTGGTCTTGGCGGTTTCCTTGATGGTGGCGGCAAAATTGTCCTGGATGATCAGCTTGGTCTGCGCGTCCAGCGCCGAAAACGGTTCGTCCAGCAGGATGATTTCCGGATCAATGGCCAATGTGCGCGCAAGCGCCGCCCGCTGCCGCATGCCGCCGGAGAGCTGGTAAGGGTACTGTTCGCCAAAGCCTTCGAGCTGACAGTGTTTCAGCTCCTGCAGCGCCCGTTCGCGCCGCGCGGCCCTGGCAACGCCGCGGGCCTCCAAACCGAATTCGATGTTGGACAGGATCGTCCGCCAGGGCAGCAGCAGGTCCTTCTGCAGCATGAAGCCCACTTCGGCGTTGGGGCCGGTCACTGGGCGGTTGCTGACCAGAACTTCACCGCTGGTCGGCTGATACAGGCCCGCGGTCATGCTGAGCAATGTTGACTTGCCGCAGCCCGAGGGGCCGACAACCGAGACGAATTCACCTTCTTCAACCCGGAAATTCAGGTCGCGGATTGCAGTCAGGGTGCCTGTCGGTGTGGCGAACTGCTTAGTGACGGATCGGAATTCAAGCGTCATGTCAGACCTCCAGGCCGCAGCCGGCCGTGTGGCGATGCCCGTGTTCAATGATGTTCATTTCCGTCTCCCATCGCTAGCAATTGTTCAATATGGAACAAACTGTTCATAAAACAGCCTGCCGAAACTCCTCCGATCTGTCAACATTTTTTGAATCTGGCTTAGCGGAGCTCCCGGGGAGTTCGTTAAAAGACAGCCCACTTGACAGGCCGCAACCCCCTCGCCAAAGTCACTATTTGAACACTATGTTATATTGTGAACAATCGGGAGTGCAGATAATGGCATTGAAAGTTGCAGTGGCCGGGGGCGGAGTTGGCGGCATGGCCGTGGCGATCGCCCTGCAGAATCAGGGGCACGCGGTCACCATTTTTGAGCAAGCGCGGGCCTACGGAAGAATCGGCGCCGACGTGAATCTCACCCCCAATGCGGTCCATGCGCTGGACCATCTGGGGCTGGGCGGCGCATTGCGGCGTACCGCGGCGCGGCCGGAATTCCGCATTTCCCGTATGTGGGACAGCGGTGACGTGACCTCAAAACTGCCGATGAGCGCCGCCGCTGAAAAGAAATACGGTGCCCCGCAGCTGACCATTCACCGTGCTGATCTGCTCGATGCCCTGCAGGCGGCGCTGAAACCGGACACGCTTCGCTTTGGCGCCCGCGTGAGCGGAGTGCGACAGGATGAAACCGGGGCAACGCTGCAGTTCGAAGACGGCAGCGACTTTAACGCCGATCTGGTGATCGGTGCAGATGGGATACACTCGGCGGTGCGCCATGCGCTTTACGGTGCCGATGCGCCAAAGTTCACCGGCCTTGTCTCCTATCGCGGCACCTTTCCGCGCGACGCCGCTCCGGATCTGCCGAACCTCGACAGCTTTACCAAATGGTGGGGCCCGGTGCCGGAGCTTCAGATCGTCACCTTCCCGCTCAATCAGGGCAGGGAGATCTTTGTCTTTGCCACCACCGGCCAGAAAGACTGGACAGAAGAAGGCTGGACCTTGCCGGGAGATATCGAAGAATTGCGCGCCATCTACAAGGATTTCCACCCGGAGGCCCGTGCCCTGCTCAGCGCCTGCACCAATGTGACCCGCTCTGCCCTGCATGTGCGCGCGCCGATGGCGCGCTGGTCCGAAGGCCGCGTGGTGCTGCTGGGCGATGCCGCACACCCGATGGTCCCCTTTATGGCGCAGGGGGCCTGCATGGCATCGGAAGATGCGATCGTTCTGGCCCGTGCCGTCGAAGGGGTCGGCTTTGACGCATTGCCCGAAGCGCTCGAGCGCTATGCGCAGGCCCGCATTCCCCGCACCACCCGCGTTCAGGAAGGGTCGCTTGCCAACGACTGGCTCAAGAAAGGCGGCAATGCGGATTGGGTCTATGGCTATGACGCCTGGCGCGGGCTGGAGGCGCAGGCCGCCTGAGGCCCGCAGTGGCGGCAAAGAAGCTCCGGTTCCGGCCGGAGCTTTTTACATCTGCCTCTTCGCCTCCTGCCAGCCCAGCAAACCCGACAGCCGCGCCGCGGCTTCTGTGACCAGCGCTTCAATCCCGGAAAGCTGATCCGGGCCGGGCCGTTCCGAAAACGTCCGGGTCAGGTTGACCGCAGCGGCAACATCTCCGGTCATGTCACGCACCGGTGCCGCGATCGAGGCCATCCCGGCTTCAAACTCTCCGACCTGCACAATTGCCTTGGCCCCCAGATCCCCGTTCCACTGGGCAAGCAGGGCGGCCTGGCTGCGCGGGCTGCGCCCCGGCGCCCGGCTGAAATCCTCGTCCCGGTAAAGCGAGATGACCTCGCTCTCCCGTAGCCCCGCGAGCAGCACCCGCCCCATGGTGGTGGCCGATGCAGGCAGGCGGCTTCCCACATGGACGATACTGTCGAGGCCGCTGAGCGCCGGCACCCGCAGCATGTATAGGACCGTGCGCCCGTCCCGCACCCCGAGATGCGCTGACCAGCCGCTCTGGTCGCGCAGGGTCTCAAGAACGGGCAAAGCGATCTCGACCAATTCGCGCGTCGCCAGATAGCCATAACCCAATCGCAGCACCGCCGGTCCGAGGGAGTAGCGCTGGCTGTTCCGGTCCTGCAGCAGGAATCCCAGGCTGGCAAGCGTATAGACCGGGCGAAAGGCCGCCGACCGGCTGATCCCCAGTATCCCGGCAATTTCCGACAGCGACAGTTCCGGCCGTTCCGGTGTGAAGGCCTGCAGGACATCCAAACCTCGAATCAAGCCGGACACCAGATAGCGGTCCTCGGACATGGTGAACCTCTCATGCGTTTTATATGTAAAACCATGTGTGCCATGCAAAACGCGATTTGGCTAGACTGCTGCCATCTCCCCCGGACCTGTGAGGACAATATGAACATGCAATCCACTCCCGCCTCTGCCCTGGCAAAAGAGCTGAAAGCGCATACCGGGCGCTTTACCGACAAGAAATTCGACTGGGATGCCTTTCCGTCCAATCGCGGTTTTCCCGAACTGGAACGCGCCCAGATGCGCTACATCGGATCTGGCGGCTCGCCCAAGGAGGGAGACACAACAACCCTGAAGCCGGACAATTTCACCGTCTCCCTTATCTATAAGGAGCCGGGAAAATACGCCGCCTGCCACAGCCACGAGATCGAGGAAAGCTTCCTCATCATCAATGGGGCGCTGGTTGTCGGCTGGGAAAAGGACGGTGAAGTCGTCGAAGTGAACCTCGGCCCTAAGGACATGATCCTGAACGCCCGCGAAATCGGCCATGGTTTCCGCGTCGACGGTGTCGAGCCGGTGCTGATGTCGATTTCCGTCGACGTCGGCAAGCCGCTGCCGCCAGTCTACCACTACCACCCGAAGGAACACGCCCCGGAACTCGCCCGCAGCTTTGGCGCGGAACCGGGCAAGACTCTGCCCTTTGACCCGGAAGGCGATCACCCGCTTCAGCAGCTCATGTCGCAATACGTGGTGCGTCATGCCGATCTGCCCACAATCTGGGAAGACGCAGGCTTCACCCGCAAGGTCTATGTCGGCGAAGGTGGCATTGATTACGACACCTGCCGTAAGGAAATGTGGGGCGTTCCTGCCGGTGTCGCAGTGAAACCCTACACCCGCGCCGTCGAAGATGCTTTCCTTGTCCTTGAAGGGTCGCTGACCGTGGGCTGGGAACAGGACGGCGAACAGGTCGAAGTCGAACTGGGGCCGCGGGATCTGGTTAAAACCCCGGCTGGCCGCGCCCATTGGTTCCGCAACAACTCCGCCGCGCCCGCTGCCGTCTGGCACGTGATTGGCACCGCAGCAGATGATGGCGTCAGCTACGAAAAGGCCTGATCATTCAAGATACCTCCCCGAAACTGGCCCTCCCGCACGGGGGGCCTTTTTTTTGCGCCAGGCGCTGCGCTCACATCTGGTCTGAGGCCCAGCCGCGATAGCCAAGCGCCTCGGAAATCTCCTGCGCAACAGCCTTGAGCGCGGTTTCAATGCGCAGCAGATTGCCGCTGTCCAGGGCAAAGTCGCTGGCGTGACCCGTAACGTTCACCGCCCCGGCCGGCGAGCCGAGGTGATCATAGACGATCACTGCGGCCGAGCCGATCCCCGGCTCGAAATTCGCCTGGCTCCAGGCAATGCCCTGCATCCGGTCCTGATCCAGCTGTTGCTCCAGCTCCTGAAGGCTGGTCCGGGTCTTTTCGGTAAAGGAGTCGAGGGTTGCCCCTTTGTAGAGCTGCCGCAGCATCACCTGAGGCAGCTGTGACAGCAGCATCCGGCCGATGGTCGTGGCATGGGCCGGCAGCCGGGTCCCTTCACGCACGTTGCTGGCGAGGTGAGAGTTCGGCGTTTCACGAAGCAGATAAACAATCTCGCGGCCATCCAGCACGCCAAGATGCGAGGAGAGGTTCAGCTCCGCCACCAGCTTTCGCAGGTAGGGGCGCGCCACCTGCACGATCGACCGTTCATTCAGCGCTTCGGAGGCCAGCGCGATCAGGCCGGTGCCCAGCCGGTAGCCATTGCCCTCACCCGCCGACTCGATCATGCCCTCTGCTTCAAGCGTTGCCAGCAGCCGGATCAAAGTTGTACGGTTTATTCCCAGCGCCTTGGACGTCTTGCTGATGTTGCGGCAGCGGTTTCCGGCAGCGATATGACGCAGCAGAGCAAAGGCCCGAATGACCGGCGGCACCGAATAATCCGGTCTCTTCTCCACGCTCAACTCTTCCACCATGCGCCCTCCAGATTTGAACACTTCTGTCGCATTTGAACAAATACCCTTAGTTTGATCCGGGGCAAAGGACAATTAGGGAGCGGCAATCCTGTGAACTGTAGGTTTCTGCTTTGTCGCACAAATTTCGAGAAGGATTCACTGTGTGCATCCAGCGGGATAGCTGGTGTGCATGAGCCGTTGGGCCCCTACGAAATTTGTGCAGCAAGAGCCGCTCAAAGCCACAACCAGCGGCAATGCAAAATCTAATGTAAAGTGTGGGTGGCGGAGGGGATGGGACTAGCGTCGAACCTTCTCTGCCCCAACTGTTTTCGGCCTACTCCGACAGAGTGCGCCGACGCCTTCTTTTAAGACCTGCAGCCAAGAACACGGACGAGGGCATGCGGTCGGCTTCGGCCGAGCGCGTGACAATACTTTCAACTGTCGGTGCAAAGGCTTTAGCGATCAACCGGTCCTCATCGCTGGCCATCGATGCCGGCACACTGTCCAGCCGCCTCAGCAGCAGTTCCGCAAACTCGTCATGCGCTAGCTCCGCGGCACCGTCCTTTTTGCCCGAAAGGGCAATCAGCTCTTCCTCTAGCAACTCGCCGGATAGACCCTGCCAGCGGATCTGATGGACAGCAACTACGTCGTCTTCCTCGTCATTGTCGGTTCTCGTTTCCGCTTCTGCGTACAATCCATCGAAGAGCAGCCTATCGTTGGCAAGCTCTGACAGATCGCGCACAAAGCCAGCTTCGAAGTCCATTGGGATTAGTGAGGGATCGGATGTCGCCCTAGTGTGGTCTGCGGTCAGGCGCACAATGCTACGACGGCCGAATTCCGGCCAACGGCCGATATCCTCTTCGGCAAGCTCAAGCTCTAGCGTCTTTCCGCCATGCATCTCGGCTCGCACATTATACCCGGCGATTGGCGCCATCCCTTTCACGAAGCTGACGATATGCCGAAAGTCGAAGCCGCCCGAAACGCGTGTCTGTTGTGCGGATGCGAACTGCAAAATATCATCCTCGGCCGCCCTAGCCTTCTGTGCTTCGCGTATGGCTTCCGCGATCTCCTCTTCGGTCTGGTCCATCTTCATGCTCGTCGCTCGTTCCAGGATGCTTTCCATGTCGATATAGGACATCAGCTCACCGAGCACTTCCGCGGCCAAGGCGTCCTTCATTTCGCCGGCAACACTGGCCATGTCTTGTGCAATCGTGCTGACACGGTCCAACAACAAGATGATGGCGCTGTTGTCGAAGCCGTCATCCGACTGCAAATTAATGACTTGAACGCGTCGCGTCTGACCATAGCGGTACAAACGGCCGATCCGTTGCACTAGGCGTGCCGGGTTCCATGGCAGATCGTAATTTACCATGATATGACAGGCGTCTTGTAGGTTTAAGCCTTCGCCGCCTGCTTCAGTCGAAACCATGACCTGAGCCTCTCGGCGGTTGAAAGCGCGGACGTTCCTCATTTTTTCATCCAGAGGCATTGAGCCGTTGATCGCGGCGACCTGGACCCCCGGACATGCGTTTGCGATTGCCTCTGCTAGGTAACTCTGTGTAGCCCTGTACTCAGTAAACACCAACAGATTTTGGCCCTGCGTTAGAAGCGGCGAAACCACGTCATTAAGGAATGTCTGCAGTTTCGCATCCGATTGCCGAGCCACGCGGATGAGTTTCAGAACGGCCTGAACCTCGCTTGCTTCATCGGCGAAGAAGGCGCCGACCTCACCGATGGGCCCAGCTTCCGCAAGATTGTCGTCGCCTTCGAGCTGGTCGTCAGAAGGTATCGCCAGTGCCGAAGCGGCATCGAAATCTCGAAGTCGTTCTAAGCGACGTTCCAGCGCGCGCTCGATTGCCGCCACGGAAGATGAAGCGAGCTTGCGATACGTCGTCATGACAAACCCGATGGCGCGGCCGATCATTCTATCCTGTGCGTCTGCACTGGCGCGATACCCCTCGCTCAAATACCTCCGAAGCGCCTTGTCCGCAGTGCGCATTTCGGGCGACGGGATCACCATGTGGCGAAGCGTGTCGTGGCCGCGAAAAATCAGCGTGCCTTCAGCATCCGTGACGCGGGTCTTCCGGTTACGAATGATGATATCTCCAACCACCTCTGGGTTCATCTCCAGTGTTCGGATTTCGGGCAGGAGGTCCGGGCGCACCAACTCCAATAGAGCCGCAAAGCGACGGGTTTTGCCTTGGTGCGGCGTTGCGGTAAGCAACAGCAAAGAGTGGGTCCGGTCGCGAAGCTTGTGAGCGAGCGCATAGCGTTCCGTCTGCTCGCCGGTTTCAGACCGCCCGAGCCGATGCGCCTCATCAAACACAATTACATCCCAGAAGCCAGCTTCGATGAGCCTTGCCAAATGCTCGTCGCGTTTGGCGAGATCGAGTGAGATTATGACATTCTCCCTTAGGCGCATTTCGTCCGCGTATTCGGGGCGGAAGTCGCGCTGATAGATCTCGAAGGCACGCCCGAACTTGGCGCGCATCTCATCCTTCCACTGCTTGGTCAGCGAAGAAGGACAGACGATTAAGACGCGCCTGCAGCGGTTACGCTGCGAGAGGGCGTGAAGAATTAGACCAACCTCAATGGTCTTGCCAAGCCCAACATCGTCGGCGATCAGCCAACGTGCCTGAGGGGAAGTTACGACCTTCCGTGCCACATCAAGTTGATGCGGCAGAGGGTCGATGTCGAGACGACCGAATGCTCCGGTGTTCGAATTCCATATCTGAAGTGCCTTGGACAGAATACGGAGCCGGAAGCGCTCCGCATGGTCCAAATGCTGGCCAGTTTGTCGTTTTGCGATCCGCAACTCGACAGGCATCGCCTGTGCGAGAACACGCCAGTCCAGCCACCTGGTTTCTCCAGTCTCTGCAAACTGAACGAGAACCTGCTCGAAGCCTCCCAGCGGGCGCGTAGCAAGTACAACCCCGGTCCCAAGGCTAGCTCCGCGACCTCGCGGTGGCTTGTGCTGTACTTGCTGTCCAGGCGCATATGCGGGCTTCAGATCCGATAGCGCCAACCATACGCGGCGATTGCCAGCCATGGCGATTTGAGCCTCGTTCGGCTCTGCTTTCGGCCTCAGATCATGGATCACCCCACGCGCGCCGTCTTTCAATTTCACGAGAGCGCCCTTTGATGGAAATAACAATCTATGCATTCTTGCCTGCCTCTTTTGCCTCGGCTTCCTCTTTTGCTGCTACCCGTTTGGCGTGTGGTAGCAATGACAGAAAGCCAGTGTCCCAGCGTCCATTTTTCGGTTCGAAACGCCAAATCTGGCCCTCGCTATCCTCGAGGCGGAAGGAACTCGACGGTTGAATATCGATAGGCTCCTCATAATACCAAGTTTCAGTATCAACCAGTTCAATGCATTCGGCATCGAGATTAAGGAAAGCAGGATAGCTCCAGAACCGTGCGTCCATGCGAACACCGTCGCTCAATTGCTCTGGCTGCATTTGAAGCCATTCGTTTCGCCAATCATCGAAAATCTTTCGCTCGGCCTCTGCACGGCCAACACGATGGACCAATGCCAATGCAAGTTTCCAAGAAAGAGCGCTGCGATAGCTCGATCGTTCATCAATCTCCCAAGCACGCTGCATTCTGTTGAACTTACGGTGAGACCAAAGCCAAGGAGATTCCCGCCAAAGACATTTCAGTTCGCATGCATCTTCCAGCTCTCCGAGACTGATGCCAGCTTGCACCAGCCTCGAAAGCGCCCTGAAACTTGACGAGAACGGGAACTCCTCCAAGACTGCTTTCCAGCGACCTTGAAGCAGGGCACGCTCGGCAAGCTTTATGATCCGCATCTGGCTGACCAGCCTTGCGGCGTATTCATCCAATAGGTGACTATCGGTGATAGTCTCTTCTTCAACAATCTGAGAAGATAGATCTGGATCTTCCTCAAATAGATCCAGATCCAAAAGGTCTTCCCACTGGGCGTTCTCGGTTTCCTTCTCGACCTCTCGTGAACCAAACTCCGGAAACGCTCTGAAATCAGTAACGTCAAACGAAGCGTCATGGGTGCTGTCGCCTTCAATTTCCTCACCGAACTTGTATGGAAGCGCAACCTCCCAGAGCTCGTCGGCCGGTTCAGCGAACTCATCGTCTTCATCAATGAGTTCATCATATTTGTCATCCGCCTCCACAAGCTCGACTTCGCTACTCAAGCTCGACGGAAGGGGACTTGGTGGAGCCAAGCCGGGATCCGGATCGGACTCCTCTTTACCCGAAACTTCATTCTCCACTTCAAGTTTTGTGAATGTCTCAGTTGTTGAAGGATTTTGCCCGGAAGCAGGAGTATTCACTCGCATTGGGTCTTCGCCGCGTGGATTGGCAGGAATATCCGTCGCGAAAAACTCACGCTCGAAAACAAGCAGGTCCGGATGAAGACTGCTCTCGATTACATCCGGGGGAGCGGCCGCGGGTTCGTCAGGCACCGAGCTGACCTTAGCCTGTGTGGCTTCCGGCAAGTAATCAGCATCGGGGAAATCAGAATTGGACAGTGGCTTCAAATCTGGATGCGCGGACGCATCCGAGGAGCCAGCCAGTTTTCGCCTAAATTTAGAAAAAAGACCCTTCATCATTTAGCACTTTGTACAAGAGCCAAAGCACACAGCGTATTCACCAGCTGCATTTGCTCAACAGTATTACACTTCGCCTCACGCAATCGCGGGGCTCCAAATACCAATGCGAGTCCCTTGGCGCGGGAGACCGCGACATTGATGCGGTTCAGGGAAAACAGAAACTCCATCCCGCGCGAGGTTTCTTCGGCGGAAGATGCGGTCATGGAAACCAGACAGACCGGAGCCTCTTGCCCCTGAAACTTGTCCACGGTTCCGACACGGACACCCGATGGAAGGGCATCACGGAGCGCGCTTACCTGTGCGTTGTAAGGGGCGACAACGATGATGTCCGTCTCGCGCATCGGCCGCGTGCTGCCGTCTTTCTCCGTCCAGCTGCTGTCAAGGAGGTCAGTGACGGTTTTGCCAATGGCGGCGACTTCTTCCTGTGCGATCTGTGCATTGCCCTCATGCGGAACCGGCACCCAGAAAGCTCCGGCTTCGGGAAGCGCCGTGCCTGTCACGCGCTGGCTAGACGTATCAGGATGGCTGGTCAGTCGGCCTTCATAGACCTGCTCCGAGATGAACCGACAGACTTCAGGATGCATACGCCGGGATGTGGGAAGGAAAATTCCCCGCTCGGCTGGAACCGTCGCATGCTCACCGAGCATCCAATCCAGGCACGACAGGTTCGCAGGCTCGGGATGTGCCCCCTGGATGACCTGCGGCAACTGCCGCGGGTCGCCCACAAGTACGATGTTTCGCGCGGCACGACCCATGGCAGCCATGTTCGCAAGTCCAACCTGGCCGGCCTCGTCCACGAACAGCCAATCAAAAGCCTGCACATTTTCGTCGCGCGAGAAGAACCACGCAGTGCCGCCCACGACATGCCCGCCATTGGCGGCCTCTGCGTTGTCGGCCGTGCGATGAACATCGCAATCTTCGGGATAACCATCCTCGCTACCAGAAACCTTGTGCACGAGTTCGAGATTGATCGGCAGGTCTTCGTCTTCCAACGCTGAAAGACAGCCCATCAGCACATTCCGGATAGCCTCGTGGCTGTTGGATGCGACGCCGACGCGATGGCCCTTGCGCACCAAAGACAGGATCGCGCGTGCACTCACATAGGTCTTGCCGGTACCGGGTGGTCCCTGGATCGGCAGGACGGATCCATCCATGTCATTCACCACGGCAATGGTACCCGCGACGGGGTCAGCCTCGCCCAGAAGATCATCCCTTGGGCCGGAGCGGAGGTGTGGCGCTGAACGCGACAGCAAGTCATCCACCGCCGTGTACCGGCGCGCACCGCACTGATCGGCGATCACGTCACGCAAAGCACCGGCAATGACACCTGTCTGGATCGGCCAGTCCGGATGCAGCGTCAGTTGATCCGCCAGAAGATCGGCCTTGCCGGGACCTGCTTTGACGGTGATCTGACGAGCGCGGCGATCCATAGACTCGATCCCGACCGTTGTCGGGGGACTGTCGAACACTGGAACCGTCGCCTTCTTGCCGCTCCGCAGTTTCGTTTCCTGTTCTGGGTAGGTGTATCGGCGCGCGAAGGATCTTTTGACGGGTTCGACAGGACCCAAAGCCTCAAGCCCGCCAAGCGCATCGAGATCGTCGAGCAGATCATCTTCGTCCTTCGCAGCACTATCGAATACGGCCCATTGCGCGGGCTTAACCTCGCGGCTGTGAAAGACGCCCAGGTTAAACAGCATATCCTGCCGCGCCTCGGGCAAGCCGGACCCTGCCAGCATGTTCCGCAATGATTGCGTATCGGCGCCCTCTTCGACCTCTTTATCACCTGCATCCGGGGCAAGTGTCGGCCAAGGGCCGACAGGCCGGATGCCAACCAGCCAGTCGCGCAATTCCTCGGTCGAGATACAGTCGACGCGGTTGTAATCCTCGATCTCGTCCAGAATCTGCTGGTCCTGCGTTTCGCGCCAGCGCTCATATGCCACGACCGAGCCACCCGCCGTCTTGACCTCACCGTCGCGCTTGCGGTCGTAAAAAGCCTCCATCGATTTGATGGAATAGTTTGGTTCCGACCCGATCAGCCCGCCGCGGACCACGGCGAACAAGTCGACGAAGCGCCGTTCCCGGAGCAGCCGGTCGTGGAAAGCTTCACCGATACCATATTTCGTGGTCAGGCGTTTCAGCGCGGTGATCTCGTATGGCGCGTAGTGATAAATGCGCGCAGTGGGGTATTGCGAAATCCGCGCGCGAAAGAACGCCAGCAAGTCCGACAATGCCCGCGCTTCTGCGTCGTGGTCATGGGCCCAGAACGCCTGGAACTGCCCGTCGAACCAGATGCCGTGCAGATATTCGAGGCCGCCTTCATAGTGAGGATCGCCTTCGATGTCGTAGAACAGGTCGCCCGTCTGAGGTTCCGGCAGGAGGTCGAAACCTTTGCCAGGCTCCAGTGCCCGCAGTTCGAAATCTGGCTCGCCGGTTTTGCGGGCCTGTTGCAGGCGGGCCTGAGTGACCAATCGGGCCAGGGTGTTTTCGGCCATTCCGCGCACCGGGTGATCCAGCGTCGAGAGAGCCTCCAATGTGTGAACACCCGCTGCTTCTAGCTTTTTCACCTGGCCACGACTGATGTTGGCGACATTGAACAAGCTGTCTTCGGCGTGCCAGACGCTGTTGCAATGTTCGACCCAGCGGCACAGACCGCAATCCGCACATGGCACCGGGCGTGTTGGCTGCGGATCGGAGACGAAGGCTTCCAACCGTTGTCGCGCCATCCGTGCATAGGAAGAGTAGTCTGCCAGGCGCAGCGTCGCTCGGGTGCCGTCTCCCAATTCGACATGCGCGAACTCGGGCACCACCCCCTGAATTTCCGCCAACAGATCGGAATACAGAACCAGCTGAAGCACATGTTTGGGATCAGCCCGACGTTTCAGCTTGGTGTCGGCCACTTCATAGCTGAACGATCCAAGCGCCGAGGGGGTCTCGACACGCTCCAGGAAGTCAGACCAGCCGCCCCAGCTCCCCGACAGAAACGCGCCCTGAAACACCACATCCGGACCCTCAGCGAGCGCCGCGCGCGTTGCTTCGGCGTTTTCGCCAAGTTTGCCGCGCTCGATTTCCATGACCGTGCGCCCGGCCTCCTTGAGATGTGCAAGATGCGCCGCCTCATGCGCATCGCCCTGCTTTTGCAAAAGCGCTGCGTCCTCGCTGTCGTCGCCCGGCTCCGGGCCCGTTCCGCGCATATGTGCCAGATCAAGGGTGGTCGCATGTGCGCAGCCTGTGAAGCGCATGAGATCCGTAGCGGACAAGAATATGCGACCGTCGAAATCCCTCATGGCTGCTCCAATACCTTTAAAAATCAACCTCCGAGGGAATCACCTCGACAGACCGCAAGCTCATCAATATCTTGCAAGGGTGTCAATTTCTGGCATGGAGTTCAAATGTCTTTTGCAAAAGCGCAGGACTTGCTTCGCCTTGCCCAGATGGCGGCTTCCCGCCGAGGAGGCGTCAGCCTTGAGGACATCTGCGCTGAGTTCGATGTTTCGCATCGCACTGCTCAACGGATGACCGAGGCTCTCGAAGCAACTTTCGTGAACGTTTCGACCGTAGACGACGCCGAACGACGGCGATACTGGCGGATGGACGCACCCTTGCCAGACCGACTGCAGCCCCGGCAGGAAACGGCGATCGAGGCGCTGGAAATCGCGGCACGCACCGCGCGCGATGAAGGGCGAATACGGCACTCACGCGCTCTGGAGGATCTCCGCGACGGGTTGCTGGCGCGATTGAATCCAAGGGACGCGCTGCGGTCGGAAGCCGATGCAGAGGCAGTGCTGGCTGGATTGGGACAAGTCACGCGCCCAGGCCCTACCGTCACACTGAAGCCTGCCGTGACGGATGCTGTCATCGAAGCGCTCCGCGGTCCCTTCAGGCTGCGCGTCTGCTATGGCGCTCAGGGCGCTGCGCCGCGTGTGATCGAACCGCATGGCATGTTGCTGGGGCACCGCACCTATCTTGTGGCACGCCAACCCGCGCGTGGAGAAGACATCCTGAACTTCCGCATGGATCGGATTCATGAAGCGGAGGTTCTGAACGAGAGCTTTCAGCTGGCCTCGGGTTTCTCTCTAGAGGCCTATGCCGCTCAGGCGTTTGGTGTCTATCAAGACCCCGAACAATACGGCGAAGTCGTGTGGCGCTTCACACCTGAAGCCGCGGAGCGCGCCGCCGAATTCCGTTTTCATCCCACCCAAGTTGTCGAGCCTCAGGACGATGGCAGCCTGATCGTCAGGTTCAAGGCAGCGGGTTGGTTGGAAATGGCTTGGCACCTCTATCAATGGGGCGACAAGGTAGACGTATTGGCGCCAGCAGGATTGCGCGAATTGATTGCGGGCCACCAGAGGTCGGATTTCGACGCTTTACCATGAAAATATTGAACAGGAATTTACTATGACAAACGGCCTTGACCATACAGCTCTAAAAGCAAAACAACGCGCCGTTCGCGAAGGCTTCCCCGAAACCATGGGACTGCGCGCTCACCGCGCCATCAGTTGGGTCGGCCGTGCAGAAGCCTGCGGCGAGGACTACGATGCGCGTTTCATTTTCCTTTGGATCGCATTCAACGCGGCCTACGCCGACGAGCAGGAGTTTCAGGCGGTAGCGCCGGGAGAACGCGCTGCTTTCATGGAATACTTCGATCGACTGGTCGCCCTTGATCAAGACCAACGCATCTACAAGGCACTGTGGCAGCGGTTTTCCGGTCCTGTTCGGATGCTCATGGAAAACCGGTATGTCTTCAATCCCTTCTGGAAATATCACAATGGGATTGACGGGTTTGAGGATTGGGAGGAACGCTTCAAGACATCAGCCCGAACATTCGCGACATCATTCCAAGCGGGAGACACCGCACGAGTCCTGAGCTTCGTCTTCGACCGGTTGTACGTCCTGCGAAATCAGCTCGTCCACGGAGGATCAACCTGGAACAGCGGTGTGAACCGATCGCAGGTTCGGGACGGCGCTGAAATCCTTGGCTTTCTGATGCCTGTTTTCATCGACATCATGATGGACAACCCAAATGAACACTGGGGTAAGCCATTTTATCCCGTCGTCGAATAGGTTCGAAACGGCCTATGCTCATCACGTTTCAATTGGATATGCACGCCCGAGCTTGGTCTCTCATAACAGCATAGTCCGCCATCATCTCGACAACAGCCGATCCGTCTGGCAGCGTCGCCAGTTCCTCGGCAGCCTGTGCCTGAAACTCCCTGCTGTATTCGACGACCGGCGGACACGCTGCCACGCCGCCAGCTTCAAAACCTGCCGTCGCGCAGCCGGTCAACCAACTCGTCGCGACTACGAGGACGGCGAGCCGCCGCCTCCAGCATCCTCCGCTGAACCTCATTGGTTTTCTCCATGGTCTCGAGCTGCTCGGCCAAGCGACCGACGCGCTCGCCGGAACGGCGCAGGGCCAGCAGGAACAGAAGGATCGCGAAGGCTGTGACGGCGGAACGGAGCGCTGTGCGCGCCCATGCCGATCCGGCGAGCGTGACGACGAGTCCGCCGATCACCGACGCCCCCGCTTCCAATCGTCGAGGCGGGCGTAGATCGTGACCGCGATGCCCCCGAGCGCGACTGCGATGAACAGCCAGCGGAGCGTATCGAGATACGGCACAAGCGGCAGGATCGAGGATTGGGTCTCCGCCAGGACGCTCTGCGCCACCTCGACACCCGCGGCACCCAGCGTCGCCACTCCGGCCGCGCCTCCACCCTTCATTGTGCGGCTGTCAGTCAGCACCTCGCGCGCTGGCGGCGTCTCCGACGCAAAGGCCGTCGCCCGGACTAGGAACCGCTCGCCCCACTGCCGCGCGGGCCCGAGATCGACATGCATAAAACCGGAGCGCGGGTAGAACCCGAAGCCGAGGAACCCGACCTCGCGCGCCGCAGCCTCGAAGGTCACGGGGTCGTGGTTCGCCATGGCGATGTCGAAGGCGGCGCCATCCATGTGCTTCGACCGGGTCGCGCCGCCGACAGCGCGGTTGTGCTCGGGGCTGCGATAGGCCGAGCGGACGATCAGCGGCTTGTCCAGCCGGTCACGCAGCGCCTGAAGCTTGTCGAGCGCCAGTTCGTTTACGAGCAGCTTACCGGTGCCCCGGCAGGCGATCTCGGCCGGGCTGAAGTTCGGCCAGCGCCAGGCACTCTCGGGCACCTCGCGCCAGTGGTCGTAAAAAGTCGTGGTCATTGGGGGTCCTCCAGAAACGAAAAGACCCGCCTCGGAGGGGGGTCGATTGGACTGACAGTTTGGGGTGGCGAGCAGCTATGGACCGCCGCCGAAGATTTTCAGCTTGATTGCGATGCCCGCCAGCAGCGCCAACATGACGCCGGTGGTGATCATGCGGACAGCGGTCTGCATCGCGGTGCGGCGCACCAGCCGCACGCAGTCGAGCAAGGACCGCAGGTCGCGGATATCGAGCGCTGCCTCTTCACCATCGAGGCCGACATCGGCCAATGCGCGTTTCGCGCCCTCTTCTGCGGCGCGTGCTAGCATGGCCTCGAACTCGGCGTCGGGTATGCGGACGAAGCCCTGATCGGATCGAGGTGGTGTCATGGGGTAATCCTTCCGCCGCTCAGCCGATCTTGCAGCCCCAAAGGGACGTTTGATCCGCCGCGAAATATCCGTCCTGCGCTCGAAAATACCCCTGGAGCTCAACCGTATCGCCCGCCGTCAGCGGCACCATCGTCTGCAACCAGAGGGCCGTGGCTTCCGAGACATGCGCGCCGCTGATCTCACCATAGGAGCCCCGGATTTCGGTCGCGCCGTTCAGCAGGAGCCGCCCGCGCATCCGCGCCGACGTGCTGGAATTGACCTTGTAGAGCAGCGTCGCGCCAAAAAGGTAAGTGCCGTCCACGGGCGCGGTGAACAGGTTGGTACTGGCATCAAAGGCACCCTGATCGTTATAGTCGGTGTTGTTGAGGCCGATCTTCGTCCAGGTCCCAACGCCGACATAGTTGTCGTAGTTCGTGTAAGCCTTGAACCGCGGCAGCCGGGGCTGGTCGACGATGCCGGTGGCGTTGTCGACGTTGAGGCCGTCGAAGAAGGTGCTGCCGTCGGCCGAGACCGCGAGGCGGAAGCGGTCGGAGCCGAAGAGCCCGACCAGCGCCTTGGTCACGAAGTTGGTCTGCAGGGTCAGGCCGAGATCGTCGCCCGCTGCCTCCTTGTTCAAGGTGTAGAACAGATCGCCGGTGCCGCCCTCGGCCACGGTCTTCGCCGTCCAGAGCGCGGCGTTCAGCTTGGCCGAGAACGGGTTCGAGGCGTCCGCCGTTGTGCCGAGCCCGAGCAGCGCCATATTCTGCAACTCGCTGGGCGTGGTGCCGACCCAGCCCGCGCCATCGTAGACCAGCAGCAGGCCCTCATCCTCGATCCACGCCCGCCAGCCGGTGCCGGGTGGCAAGCGGAGCCAAGCGCCATCGGTCCAGAGCGCGACGTTCAGGTCCCAGCCCGCCCAGTCGCCCGTCGCGCCCGAAGCGACGATGTATCGGTCGCCGTCGGCGGGGCTCGCTGGGGGTGCTGCCAGATCGCGGTCGAGGACCGAGAGATGGACGAGCCCGTCGAGGATCCGCAGCGCCTCGTTGTGGGTGACATGCTTCTGGGCCTGCGCCGCCAGGATGTAGGGCAGCAGGAGATGGGTCGTGGCGTCGGACATGGGATGGCCTTCAGAACGTGAGCGTGACGGTCTTGGGCGAGCCCCGCCCCACGAGGGCGGAGAGCTGGAAGATGCGGATGTCGAGCGTGTCACCGGGGGCGAGCGGCGCGCCCCAATCGGCGGTCTGCTGGGCGGCCGTGTAGACCGCGCTCGTGGTGGCGGTGCTCAGCACCCGCTTCACGGTGGCGCCGTCTAGGATCTCCACCTCGTAGGCTTCGAGCTCCTCGGCCAGCGACACCTCGAGCCCGCCCCAGCTGTCGGCCGCGAGTGCGCGGGACCGGCGCGTCCAGCGGATCGTGAGATCGCCGGACGCACGCGGTCTGCGCCATGGCTGCTCGACATGGGCGCCCGAGAACGGCCGCAGACCGACGCCCTCGGGCGTGAAGACCTGCGCCACATAGGTCTCGTCGCTGACAGGACGGCTCGCGGGGCCGATGCGCCAGTTCCACGGGATGCCCAGGTCGGCCTCGGCGATCGGCAGCGATGCCAGCGCAGTGTCCAGCACGACGACACGCGCGCCTGCAGGCGCCGGGTTGCCCATGGCGGCCTCGGTGCCACGCTGGCCCCGCAACAGCCGGGTCAGCCGATACCGGCCGGGCGCCAGCAGCTCGGCCGAGCCCGCCTGCACGATCTCCCCGATACCCGGCGCGCTCTCGATGGCCAGCGCATTGGCGCCGCCGAACAGAGTCAGGTCGGTGACGCTTTCAAGCGTGCCGGTCAGCAGATCGACCACCAGCGCATTGCCGAGGTCGAAGCGCGACGTGGGCCCCGCATAGAGGTCCGAGACGAGCGCCCCGATCCGGGCGCGGCTGCCGAAGGTCGTCAGCAGCTCGAAGCCATCGGTCGAGGGGCTGCGAAACACCGCGATCTCGCCCGGCCAAGGGACGGCATGGGCTGCGGCGAAGGGGCGATGCGCGGGCTGGTCCTCGGTGATCTGCGGCAGGTCCATCAGCACCGCCTCGGGTGCGCCGAACACCACGGCCCGCGTCAGCGACGTCGCGCGGGGATCGCCGGGCGGCAGATCGTAGGTCGCCCGGTCCTGGCGCACCGCCTCCATGCCGCGCGCCTCGGCGTCGGCGATGGAAACGAGCCGCAGATCGACCAGCCGCCCGTCATGTGCGAGCCGGATCGCATCGGCCGGATCCAGCGCGAGCCGCGAGGGCGGCAGACGGAACGCCGCCGTCTCGCGGCCCACCCACGCCTCCATCAGCGCGCGGCGGCTGCGGCGTTCGGCCTCCTCGGGCGGCACCGCCATCGGAAAGCTCTCGGACGCGATGCGCGTCGTGTCCACCGTGATGCGCCGCGCCTCGACGAGGGCGGCGTCGTAGTCCTCGTCGGCGCGCGCGACCTGCCATTTCAGGGCCTGTGGCAGTTCGGTCTCCTGGCCGCGGGTGAGTTCGAGGACATCGCCTTCGCGGGCAGCGACCAGATCGTCCGGTTCGACGCTTGCCACAGCCGCCCGGCCGCGCATGACGAAGCGGATCACCCCCTCGGTCTCGACGGCATCGAAGCCGAAATGCCGCGACAGCGTTGTGATCGAGGCACGCGGGCTCTCCAGCGCGCCGATGGCGTAGCCCTCGACCGCGCCCCAGAGGCCGGTGACGTCGATGCGATCCTCGGGCAGGCCCGCGCGCAGGCAGAGGCGCCGGACCAGCGCCGCCAGAGATACCGCGCCGAGCCGCCCGGTCAGCCAGTGCCCGAGCCGCCAGTTCGCCCCATCCGTCCAAATATCGGTCAACGCCGGAAAGAAGGGATACGGCCGCGCATCCCAGGTCCAGGCGGCGCATTCGGGGATGTGCACCATCCGGCCGCCGTAGACCATCGAGGTCGGGTTGTTCGCGGCCTCGCCCCACCAGAGATAGGTCGCCTCGAGATAGGCCCGCTGGATCGCGTCGTCGCGCCAGCCCCGCGAGAAATGCGGCGTGAAACTCTCCGACGACTTCGGATCGAAGAAGACGTTTGGCTGGTTGGTACCGCGGTCAATGGCGGGACAGCCGAGCTCGGTGAACCAGATCGGCTTTGACTGCGGCACCCATGCCGTCGGCATGCCGCTCTCCACCCCGCCCGGGCGGTCATAGTGCGGGTTCGACCACCAAGCGCGCAGATCCTTGTAGCGGAAGACCCACGGCTTGGCCGCCGCGCCGTCCGTGATCGCGGTCCGCACCTGTGCCGACCGATCGGCGGCGCTAGCGTAGAACCAGTCAAAGCCTTCGCCGCCCGCAATGTTCGCCTGCAGATAGGCGCGGTCGTAGATCGCGGGCCAGCCCTCGGCTGCGTCGAGATGCTCGAACCCGTCACGCCAGTCCGACAGTGGCATGTAGTTGTCGATCCCGACGAAATCGATCTCCGGGTCGGCCCAAAGAGGGTCGAGATGGAAGAACACGTCGCCGCTGCCATCGCCCGGCTGGTGCCCGAAATACTCCGACCAGTCAGCGGCGTAACCAATCTTTGCTCCGGACCCGAGGATCGAGCGGACATCGGCGAGCAGATCCCGATAGGCCTGCACGGCCGGATAAGTGGCCGCACCCGAGCGGATCGTCGTCAGCCCTGGCATCTCGGTCCCGATCAGGAACGCATCGACACCGCCCGCCGCCGCGCAGAGATGGGCGTAGTGCAGCACCATGCGGCGCAGGCCACAGTCGCCGGGCGCGCCGATCCATGAAACCGATTGGCCGGAGATGCTGAAGCTCGCGGGCGTCGCCGCGCCGAACAGCGATGCGACCTGGCTTGCGGCCGTAGCGGTCTTGTCCACGGTCCCCGCGTAGCCGGCCGCCGGAGAGCAAGTGATCCGCCCCCGCCAGGGGAACGCGGGCTGACCCGTGTCGACGGCGTTGTCCGAATACGGGTTCGGCAGGGCGTTTCCCGGCGGCACGTCCATCAGGATGAAGGGATAGAAGGTCACGCGCAGACCGCGCGCCTTTATCTCCTGGATCGCCTGAACGACAGCAAAGTCGGCGGGCGTGCCGCCATAGACCGGACGATCCTGATCGTCGCGGCTGACCAGAAAGGCATTCGCCCGGCTGACGCCATTGACGGACCATGTCGACGGCGAGGTGGTCTTGGCAGTGACCTCGACGCCGGGCCGCACCTTGCAGTTCCCAGCGCGCAGATCGTCTCCGAACCAGGCCACGACCAGCGAAACGCTTTCGACCTTTGGGGCCATAGCCTGCAGACGGTCAAGCGCCACCACAATGTCGGCGGTGTCGGTCAGTGCGTTGAGGTTCTCGGGCTCGGACGAGCCGCCTCCGCCCTTCCGGATGCCCTGCGTGGCATAGGCGAACTCACCTGAGGCCGGGATCATGGTGACCGCTTGCGTAAGACCCTCCGCCGTGTCCGGATCGGCCAGCGGGCGGAACACCTCGAAACTCAGTTGCGGGATGCGGTTGCCGTAATTACCGAGCGGCAGCTCCACGAAAACGACATAGGCCGTGCCGCGATAAGCGGGCGTGTTCGCCGCGCCCATCTTCGCGGACATAAACGGATCGATCGTCTGGCTCTCGTCACCTGGATACCAGCGCCAGGTTATCCCGGCGGTGTCCAGCAGCTTGCCGTCAGCCCAAATCCGACCGATGCCGGTGATGGGGCCCTCGCAGAGCGCCACGGCGAAGCTTGCATAGTAGAGATATTCGGTGGTCTTGACCTTGCCGCCACCCCCGCCGCCCTTGCCGCCACCCTGCGTGGTGGTCTTGGTCTCCTCGCGGAAATCCGTCGCCCAAATGATGTTGCCGCCGATCCGCATGCGGCCATAGAGGCGCGGGATCACCGCACCTTCCGTGGCCGAAGTGATGTGCAGATTGTCCATCCGCGCGCCTTCGATCCGCTGGGTGGGCGCCAGCGACGAGATGATCCAGCTATCGACGACCGAGCCAATGGTGGAACCGATGAAGCCGCCGATTGTGGCCGCACTGACGCCGAGGATCGCGCCGCCGATACTGCCGCCAATGGCGGCACCTGCGGCACCGAGTACGAGGGTGGCCATGGGATGATCTCAGCGTTGCGGGAACAGAAAGGCGAAGGCGATGCGCCGCCGCCAGGATGAGGTGAGCGGTTCTTCGATGACGCCGAGGCGCTCGTAGGCGTGGAGGAAACTGTCGGGCCCGGTGAGGATCCCGACATGCTTGGCAATCGCGCGGGGCATCATCCGGAAGAGAACCAGCGCGCCAGGACCGGCCTCGGCGGGCGAGACCTCGATCATCATGCGCCGTGCGCCGTCCGCCAGCACTTCTCGGGGCCCTGTCTCGCCCCAGTCGCGGCTGTAGGGCGGGATCGGGAACGGCTCGGGGCCGACGACTTCACGCCAGACGCCCTGCGCCAGCCCGAGGCAGTCGCAGCCGACGCCGCGCAGGCTGGCTTGATCATGATACGGCGTGCCGAGCCAGGAGCGTGCGACGGCGACGACGCTTGCGGGGTCGGCCGATGCGAAGAGTTGCGTCACAACACACCTCCCTCGTGGCCGCCATCCTTCGTCGCATAGCGCAGCACCGCGTCCTGGCCGGGGATGTGCGGAAAGCCCCGGAAATTGGCGGTGTTCGCGAACTTCGCCCCGCAGGTCGCCATGCGCTTGTCGCAACCCGAACGGATGATGAAAGCGTCGCCTTCGGCGATCGCGCGCACAGGCGCTTCGAGCAGGGTCAGCACGGCGATGCCGTCTGCCACGTCGTGGCCCAGCACCTCGGCTTTGCGTCCGGCACTCGCACCACTGGTCCATTCGACCGTGCCGAAGGTGAACCAGCCGGCCTCGAAGTCGCCGAGACCCGAGGCTGTGAAGGCCCGGTCGCGCAGGAGATCGATCACGACCCCGGTGCCCTTGAAGGCCGTGTTCTCCAGGTCGACACCGCAGCGCGCGTCGCCTAGCGCAGCATCGCAGGTCGCCTGGAAAGTCCGCCCGACCGTCTGGCCCAGCACATGGGCGAGCGAGCGGACCTCGGCCACAAAGGCAAGCCGCCCGCGCCGGATCTGGCCTATGGCCCCCCGGCGCATCAGCACGCGCTGGCCGTTGTCCGCCCAGTTCACCCGCCAGACCTCGACCTCCGCATTGTCCCATCGGCCGTCGAGAATGTCGGTCTCGGTGATCCGGTCCGAGGTCAGCACCCCTTCGGCGTCCTGCGCGTCCACTGACAGGTCCGAGCCTGAGCGGGCCTCGGACGCCGTCAGCCCGCTCTCGGGCTCGAACTCCGTGCCGTCGAAGCTGAGCGTTCGGTCGTGATCGGTGAAGCCGAAGGTGACGCCATCGGCCCGCGTAATCCGCCAGCACCAGGCGAGCGTGGTCGTGCCGTCGTCGAGATGGGCCTGCAGGTCGGTGGTGATGCTTTTCATCGGCGGAGTTCCAGAAGTGGGATGGAGGTGATCGAGCCGAGGCGTTCGAGGTCGAGGGTCACGTCGAGCGCGTCGGTGTCGAAGCGGACGGGCACGTCGAATGCGAAGCCCGCGGCGATGGCGACGCCGTCGGCGGGCGCAGTGTCGAAGGTGACGACACCGGTGGTGGTGTCGACCGACCAGCCGGAGGGCTGCTCCACCCCGCCGAGCGCGATGCGCACGGTTCCCGCCACCGGCTTGGCGATGGGGCGCGTCCAGGACTGCGCGCCGGAGACATAGCGCTTCACCAGCTCGAATGCGGTGGTCGTGCCATCGCCGATGCCAATCGCCTGATCGTTTGGTGCTGGCGTTCCGGAGGGCGGGCAGGATTTGTGGTCGCCCCAATCCTTGAATCGGAAGCCGTGCAAGCGGCCGTTCCGCGCCTCGAAGAAGGCGACGACGGCCGCGAGATCGTCCGCGCGTCGGATGCCGAAGGCCACATCGTAGCGACGGCGCGAGTTGGCCCAGGTGGCGTTGCGCTCCTCGTCGCCCGAAGCGAGCTCGACGATCTGCGTCCGCCGTTCCGCTCCGCCGCGTGCGCCCCGGCTGATATTGTCGGGAAACCGGACCTCATGAAATGCCATCACATGCCCCTCCGCCCGAGCGATACGGCGCGGGCGATGTCCGCCGCGACCTGCGTCCTCGATTGCCGGAAGCTCTCGGCGTTACGGGCCATGATGGTGATGTTGACCCCACCGCCGCCGCCATACGATTGCGCCTCCTGCCGCGACAGCACCCGTTCGCCGCGCTGCAGGATTGCGGGCACCTCGTCGTGGCGAAGTCCGGCCATGCCACCGCCATGCATCCGTGGCGCGGCGGCGAAAGCCATGGCCGGGACCATGCGCGAGGGCCCCGCGGACCCGACCATGCCGCCCGCATGCAGGACGTTGGCGGAGATGCCGCCCGCGCCGACGAAGACGCCCGAAAGCGCATTTGCAATCGGTCCCATGATGAAGCGTCGCGCCGCGAGCTTGGCGAGATCGGCCAGCAGCGAGGTAACGAGGTCGCGGAAGTTCAGCTTGCCGGTTTTCACGAACTCACCGACCGCGTTCTCCGCCGACTGGAAAGCGCCGACTAGGCTCTGGCCGATATCGCCGCCGATGTCGCGCGTCTTGCTGGCATAGTCGGAGAGTGCCGCCGTGACCGCCTGCCAGCCGGAAACTGCAGCTTCGGTATTTGGTTCGACAGCGGCCGCTGCAGACCCGGCCGCTGCGCCCGCACCGGCTGCGGCGCGTCCGGCGTCACCAAGAGCTGTCTCAAACCGGTCCGCGGCGTCGGTCGCCTCGGTCAGCACGTCTGCGCTACCCTCATTGCTTCCCTGCACCGCGTCTCGCAGGGCCTGCCAGCTAGCGAGTGGCGCACGCGCGCCTTCGGCCAAATCCCGTGAGGCATCGCGATACGTGTTGGCCGTGGCCAGTGCAGCATTGACCGCCTGGGTGAGCCCAAGACCGGGCGCGGTGAGCGGATTGTCCTCGAAGGCCCGGTCGAAGGCCGTCTGCGCTGCGGTGGTCGCGGCAGTTGCTGCGCCCTCAAACCGGTTCTCGATTTGGCCTAGCTCGAGATCGGGGATGATCGAGATGCGCCGTTCGGACCCGAGCGCTTCTAGCCCCTGGTTGATGCCGCCGATGAAGCCATTGATGCGCGAGACCACGCCGTTCAGCATCGCCTCAACACCGTCGATCAGGCTGTTGGCCGCCTGAAACGCGAGATCGCCGATGGCGGCTGGCAGCAGGCCCCAGATCGCCTTGATCGCCTCATAGGCTCCCTCAAACGTGTTCGCAGCCGTGTTGCCGAAAGCCACGACGCTCTCTACGGCGCTCTGCATGCCAGAGGCGGCATCGGCCTTCAGATCGAAGAACATCGCCGTGGCGGCAGCGCCCGCCGCCGCAGCTCCCATCTTGATGCGTTCCCAGACCTCGACGGCGAGGTCCTTCAGGAGCGACATTGCCTCACCAAATCCGCCAGCTCCCGACACGAGGCGGGTGAACTGGTAGACAAGCTCGCCTGCGCCAACGATGAGCGCGCCGATGCCGGTGCGGATCAGGGCGCCACGCAGCAAGACCAGCGCCGTGGCAAGCCCGCGCACCGACAGCGTTGCGGCGGCCACGCCAGCGACCCAGCGCCCCGCAAGAAACGCCGCGAAGGTCGCGGCATAGGTGATCAGCCGACCGATGTTGTCGAAGAGACCGCGAATGGCGATGCCAAGCGGACCGGTGCGGCTCGCGATCGCGGCCATGGCATCGGCGACGGCTTCGAGCGCAGGCGCGGCAGCAACCGCAAGCTGGTTCGACAGCCCCCGCCAGATCAACCCAATACGCGAGATCGCGTCATTGGTTCGCTCGATCTGATCGGCATCCTGCTCGGAAACCACGACCCCGAAGGCACGCACGTCTTCGGTTGCCTGGCGCAGCGTTGCAGTGTCGATCCGGCTCATGGCGATCGAGCCTTCCTCGCCGAAGAGCTGTCCCGCGACCGCCGCACGTTCGGCAACCGGCACAAATTCCTCGATCGCCGCGTTGATGGCCCCGACGCGCTGATCCAGCGGCAGCGAAATCAGATCGTTGGCCGAAAGCCCCAGCCGGTCCAGCGCATCGGCAGCGGGTCCGGTCCCGGCGGCCGCCTGGCTGAGCCGTCGTGTCAGATCCTTCGTCGCCTGCTCAATGCCGGACATCGACACGCCCGCCAGTTCACCCGCGCGCTCCAGCGTCTGGATCGAGGCGACGGTGGTGCCAAGGGACTGCGCCAGCTTCGCTTGCGCGTCCACAGTCTGCAGGCCGGACCGGATCATCGCCACGCCAGCGGCGGTGGCTGCAGCGACGGCGGCGGCCGCCGCAACCCGGACCCGGCGCGAGAAGGCCGCAAGCCGGGCGTTGGCCGCTTCCATCTCGCGGCCGAGCCGTCCGAAGCCACGCGCCCCAGCTTCACCGACACCTTCCAGCTCGGCGCGCACCTGTCGCCCGCCGACCGCGGCGAGGCGGACGGACACACGCTTTTCAGACATCGGGACGTTCCATCTGTTCGTTGAGTTTGGCGACCATCACCGCCTCGATGACAGGCAGCAGTTCGGCCGTTGCAAGCGACGGCACGCCGAGCGCGTCACCAAGCGCCAGCGCCGCCGACATATCCCAGCCGATCACCGCGCCGGGCAGGACACGCAGCTGACCGCTGAGACGTTCGACAAGGTCCCAGACCTGCCAACCCTCATGCGTAAGGGGCCGGTTCAGCCTTGCCGGGCAGTCTTCGCACGCTTCCGCGCAAGCTTGGCAGTATCGGTCGCCCCCGCCGAAGGACCACTCGGCAAGGGCGCGGAGACGTTTTTTTCCTGTTCCAGCAGCAGCCCCTTCGAAACGTAGGTCAGCTGGAACGCCTCGAAGATCGGCCAGACATCGAGCAGCGCGTCGATGGCCTCGGGGCTCGGGTCGAACGCGTTGCCGTCAGCGTCACCAATGCCCTCCCAGGCGAGCACCGCGCGGCGGGCAAGCGCCTTGGCGAATGCGACCGCCCGCTCTTCGTCGGAGGCGTCCTCCGGCACCACCTCGACGGCGGGATCGCTCCGCGTGGCAACCATCAGCGCCGTGGTGAGCGGGCGCAGCTGCACCCGGACGCCGGGTGTGAGGTCGTGCCAGCGCGGTTCATTCGTCAGGTCGAGCGTCAGCATCAGTAGATCTCCACATCATTCACGAGAGTGGCGGTGCACATCCGGCCGACGACGCTGTCGCGGGCGGCCTGCCAGTCGAAGGTGGCCTGCACCCCCTGCGGCCCGGAAATCTCGATGCGCGGGCGCGGCAGGTAGACGGCGTGCACGGTGAAAGTGAAGCTTTCGCCCGAGGGCAGGACGTAGGCGAATTCCAACTCGCAGGCCTCGCCATTGATCGCCTGCGTCACCAGCGTCTGATCGGCGAAGCGGACCTCGATCCGGCCGGTCAGCGCCGCGATGGACGGATCTGCCCCGTCGATGCGGCCGTCGCTGCGGATCGTCTCGATCCGGTCGAGGTTGTTGGCGTAGGTGATCTCGGCCGAAACCACGTTGCCGAGTGCCGATCCGTTGCGCGTGATCGCCCCGTTGAAATGGCCGAAGCGCTGCAATTCGAGAGCGACAGGCGTGCCTGCGCTGGTCGTCGTTCCAACCGTCTCGCCCTGCGCAACCAGCCGAGCCGTTGCGGTCAGCAGACCAGATCGTTGCATCTGCCAGTTGATCTGGTCGAGCACGCATCCGGAATACATCGCAAATCGGGGCACTTCGGGCATGCCTGTCTCGATGGACATGCTGGGCAGCGTCCAAGACCCGGACTGGAACTCGTGCGTCCAAGGACCAGTCCCGGTCGTGGTCGGGTCACCAAAAGCCGCCTTCAGCCAGAACCCGAAGGCCTCGGCGTCAAGCGGCACGACGACATCACCATCGGCCGTCACCGAATCCTTGATCGGCGCCAGCGGATCGCGGCCGTAGCCCAGGAGTTCGGAATTGAGCAGTGGTTGTTGTGCCCCCAGCGAGCTGCTGGCAAAGGGCATCTTGGTGAAACCGCCCACCGGCGGTGTTCCATAGGTCGTCTCGAACGCAAGCGCCATTTGCGCCCGCGCCCCTTGGGCTCGTGCCATCGTGTTCTCCTGTTGTCGGTTGGGTCAGGCCAGTGGGTCGGCCGTGGAGTAATGCAGGACGACGGGGATCACCGCCGCCTTCAGGCTCGCCGCGCCCTCGACGGGCAGATCGACCGGTCGCGGAGCTTCGGCCTCGACCCAGTCGCAGAGACCGCCCAGCGTGCGGTCGGCTGCAATTGCTGCCCCAATACTGGCGGTCAACGCATCGAAGGTGGCGTCACGGTCAGTGCCTTGCACGACAGCTTCGATCTCGGCGCGGTGTTGGTAGTGGTAGGTGAGCGGTGACAGCGTCACCTCGGGCTCCCCCGGCTCCCCGTCGCGCAGGATCAGCAGGCCATCGGCCGGGACGCGCTCGGGCAGCACATCGCCGCGCAGGGCCGTGGCGGGCAGCGCCGAGAGTCGCACGTGCAGCGCTGCTAGGATAGTTTCGCGTGGGGTGGGCATGTTCCTAAATATTGCGAGCCTGCAATTTTCAACTCATGAAGGTAATGCGGATTCTTCTCTATTTAGCTGGCTTTGACAAAATCAAACCTGAAACATTACCGTCGGATAGAAAGTTTGGGGCGATTTTATACTCGTTCATTGCATTGTGCATCTCACAAAGCGATTTAAACTCGTCCTCATCTATCTCGTAGAGTGCAGGCGAATTATGCTCCTCGGAAGAGGCGGCTTCGCAAATCACCCTTAACGGCCAGCTTGGATCAATCCTACCAGGCAAGAATTTCGACCCTAACTCCTTTATTTTTCGGCCAACGTTATTGTGCAAACCGAACTTGGCGAGGTCTGCTTGGTAAAACATGACCCCAGATTCGGACGACTTATCGCTCAGCGGCAAGAAGTCTTGGTCGGAAGAAACTACGCAAATGACGTCAGCTTCATAATTGTAAAGGACATCCATCGCGCGCATCACAATGCGAGTATCAACTTCCTTCTCGCCAAAGTATCTTAGGCTCAGGACCCATTGATTTCCGGTGGGTGGCGTGATTCACGGTTCGAAAAATGAGCGGTGATATGTCTGATCTTTTCTGGCTGACGGACGCGCAGATGGCCCGTCTTGAGCCTTATTTTCCGAAGTCCCACGGCAAGCCGCGTGTTGATGACCGGCGTGTTCTGAGCGGAATTATCTTCATCAATCGCAATGGCTTGCGCTGGCGTGATGCTCCCAAAGATTACGGCCCGCACAAGACCTTGTACAACCGTTGGAAGCGGTGGAGCGACAAGGGCATCTTTGCCCAGATGATGGCCGGTCTGGCTGCTGATCACGGTGAGGAAAAGACCGTGATGATCGACGCAACTTACCTGAAAGCACACCGTACAGCCTCCAGTCTTGGGGTTAAAAAGGGGGGCGTGGGCGTCTGATCGGGCGCACTAAGGGCGGCATGAACACCAAGCTGCACGCAATCTGTGACAGCCAGGGCCGTCCGCTGAACCTGTTCGTGACTGCCGGGCAGGTCAGTGATTACACCGGTGCAAAGGCGCTGCTGAGTGGCCTGCCTGACGTCCAGTGGCTTCTCGGAGATCGCGGATATGATGCCGATTGGTTTAGAGAAGCGTTGAAAGACAAAGGGATACGCGCCTGCATCCCCGGCCGAAAGCAGCGCAAGAAAGCCATCAGATACGACAAACGCCGATATAAGCGGCGCAACCGCATTGAGATTATGTTCGGCAGGCTGAAGGACTGGCGGCGGGTTGCGACACGATACGACAGATGCCCAAAAGTCTTCCTGTCAGCAATCGCGCTTGCAGCCCTCGTTATCTACTGGCTTTGAAACTCAATGAGTCCAGAGCCTAGACCTTTCGACCCAACATTATAGCAAAAAAATCCCTGTTCTGACCGAGAGTACTCTGGATTGGCTCTCAATTTTCGTATGAAATCATCGTATGCATTGTAGTCACGTTCCTTTCCAAAGACTTCAATCACGCCTTTCTCTGCCATTTTGACAAGACGTTTCAGATTCATATCGCCGGATCGAGCCTCTTTCCTTAGCTTCCATTCGATATCTTTGTGAGGTGCCGGAGCATAAAAAAGGTCAAACTGTGGAGAGAATTTCAAGTATGTCTTTTGGGGATTCACCCAAATACCTTCACCATCTGTAGTTCGAATGTCCTCTGTGACGTCCTCAAAATCCGCGAACTCTCCGTCAGACAACTCTATGACACTCTTCTTAATTCTCTCGAACGCATCATATATTTGGAAAAACGCAAAACGGCTTAGGATCAGTCCTCCCCGGATAGGCATGCCAACCTCAGTTAGCCACTCATGTAGGCGCAAGTACATCCCGTTCAGATCAACCAGAATGAGCACCCTGTGGGGTTCGACTTTTCCACCAGCCTGCTCAATGGCCTTGGTCGCAAATGCCTCTCTTGCGAACGCGAACTCTTTCCATTTTTCAGGTGCATAGTCGGCAACTTTGATGTCCCTGTTCGTTGCATTTCGGTCACCAAAGTCGCCAATCATTTCTCACTCCACTTTTATCTAGACAGCTTTTACGGAAGCTGTATCGCCATGACGGGAATCTTCAACCGTTGGTTAATGTGCTAGGGGCGAATTTTAGCAGTTGTGGTTCCCAGCACCCTAGCCGCCGAGCACTGTACGGGAGATCATCTTCCTTTCACCCAATTTGCCAAGATCAGCCCAGGCACTCTATCGAGCGCCCGTTCGGCATCGCGGTCGAGATCCAGGCGCTTAGCCAGCTTGACCTGCGGGACCAGTAGGAAGATCGGCGCGGTGACCTGGTTGCGGCCGGTTTTCGAGCGAGATGCCAAAGCCTGACCGCGTTTGTTGATGCGGGCACGGTCTGCTACCAGCAGGCTCGGACCTCGGCGGCGATAGACGAAGCGCAGGCGCAGGCCGCGCCGTCGCTCCCATTCGCCCGGGGTGATGCGGCGACCGCGCAGGCCTCGGCCTGCTGCGGCGGTCGGGATCGCGAGGTAGAAGCCATCTTTTGATCGGATCAGGGGGCCTGCATCGTGCGCACCGATGATGACCGGGGCTTTGGACCAGACCAGCGCCGCTGCATCAAGGCTTTCGCCTGCGCGCGGAAAAGTCTGATTGCGGATCGAGTTGGCGAGCCGCGGCCCGAGCCCTGCGCCGGTGACCTGGGTCCGCCACGAAGACTTTAACCCGGTACCCGCCTCGCGCATGGCTGCCGTGACAGCTTTCTCGCCCGCCTTCACCTCGGCGGCCATGGCGGCGACGAGATCGGGCGTGATGTCGAGTTTCATCTTCATGCCGGGCGCAGGTCCACAGTCCAGACGAGCCGCTCACGGTCGCGGACGGGCTCCCCCTGGATAAGGAACGCGTCTCCGTCGATTTCCAAGCGGTCGCCGGGGCGCGGGTTCGCGACATCAGCCAAACGAAGGTCGATCCGGGTTGTTTCAGACCAGAGCCGCGCGTCGCCAAAGTCGGTGATTGCATCCGCCTGACGGGCCACAACGCGCACCAGCACAGGCGCGCCGCCATCGGAGGTGAACACCGCTTCCCGCCCGATGTTCGGATCGGCGAAGAGCGCATCAACGATGGCGGCAAACGCCGTCATCAGAACGAACCGTTCAGGCGCACCCGGCCGATGGTGTCACCGGCTCCGCCCGCCACGGCTTCGGTTGCGACGCCGATCAACTTGTTCGATGTGGCCACGCTCGTGGTGCGCTTGTTGGTGTCGTCCCAATAGACCTTTGCGCCGACTGTCCAGGCCTGCGAGCCGACCTTGGTGAGGTCAAAGACGCCGACGAGTGCTGCCTCGACAGGATCGTTTAGAGCGGCGTCCGCGGATGCGATGCCGAAGATGGAGCCAACGAGCAGGCCGTCTCCGGAGGTCACCGCGTAGGGCGCGGTCAGGGTGATGGTATTGCCGGGCTGGACGTAGTTCTTCATTGCGGGATCCTTTGCAAAAGGGAACGGGCGGCCCGATTGGACCGCCCGTCAGAAGTGAGATGTCAGGGATGCCCCGGTTATGCGCCCGGGTTCTTGTAGAGGCCGCGCCAGTCGATGGCCTTGGCGCCGAAGTCGAGGCGGCACTTGATCTCGACGCCATCGACGTCGAAACCGTTGCGCGTCTCGATATAGGCGCCCTGCTGACCCTCGAGATAAGCATACTCGATGGTGTCGATCTGGTTCGGGCTGGCCGCCAGATACCAGGCGGTCTCGCTGGCAGCATCGAGCCGAGGCTCGCTGATCGGCGCGAGCGTGCGGATCGATTGCGGTACAACGCTGGAGGTCGCCGCGGGCACGAGGTTCTGGGCAACCAGCTGCTCGGCCTTCAGCTCCAGCGAGGCCGGCACGATCAGGAAGGCCGGGCGGACGTTCAGCACCGTCTTCTTGTCGAGACCGGTCTGCTTGGCCATCGCCGCCCGTGCCGCGCCGACGCTGCTCACGTCGAGCGCCGCGCCGGTGCCCGCGAGGTTCTTGTGGCTGTTGTGGAACAGCGCGTTGCCGTCGGCCATCGCCGGGTTGGCGGTGATGATGCCCCATACCACGTCCGACTCCAGCTGAGCTATGGAGTTGCCGTACATGGCCGGGATGCGGGTAAAGGCGTCGAGATCGTCGTTGATCAGCGTCTGGCGGGTGATGGCGACCACCCGGCCATAGGTCTTGACCTTGTAGCTCTCCTTGCTCTCGCCGAGCGTCCCACGCTTGAACTCGCCGCTTTCACTCACCTCGAGCAGCTGCGGCGCTTCGCCGAGCTGGACCCGGTGCATCGCCTTGAAGTCGGTCGCCAGCACCTGACGGCAGAACAGCATGAAGGTCCGGGGATAGGCCTCATAGGCCTGCCGGAGGGTCTTGTTGGTGACCGCGGACAAGATCTCGGGGAAGTCGGAGGTCGAATGCAGCGCACGCGTCGCCACTTCGTCGCGCGACAGGCCTCGGGTGTTGACGCCCGCATTGCCGAGGCTTTCCCGGGCCAGCTCCAAGAGCGTCATGCCACGATACTGGCGCGCGGCGTCTTCCAGCTGGAACAGCGTCGGGCTGTAGCGGTGCAATAGCGCATTTGCGACGGCATCGCGGCGGGTGACCTGTTCATCGCGGCCGCCCAGCGGGATCGACACTTGGCTGAAGGTCCGCGTTTCTTCGGATTTGGCGGCGACTTGATCGAGGATCAAACGGCGTGCCTCATCGACATCTGTGCCTCGTTTGACCAGATCCTCGGCAAAGCTCCGCTCGAGGTTCAGGCGACCCGCCAGATCGTAGATCGTGGAAACACGGTCGCGTTCAGTTTCGCGAGCGCGGGTCGCGACCGCTTCGGTGTCGGGTGCGGGAGCGACATCGGGTTTAGGGGACTTGGGCTGGGTTCGGGTTTCGACTGCAGCACCCTTCGGTTCTGTCGCTGCCGGTTTCGGTTCAGTCATCGTGGTGTCCTCGGTTTCAACCGGCTCGGTCGGCTTTTGCGCTTGGGTTTCGGCGTCGCTCGCCGAATCATTGGATTTGTCCGTCATCGGGATGGCTCCTGTGGTTAGGGGTGGGACGTCCCGGCGATGGAGGACGCAGTCATGAAGGGGTGATTGCGCGCGAAAGCCCGCGGCGGGGTCCGCGCCAACGGGCACGGCGGACACCTCGAAGGGCGTCCAGTCGACCGCGCGCCAAAGCTCGCGGGCCGCCTCGGGTTTGGAGACCTCGAAGCGGTGAACCTGGTAGCCGATAGAGACCGCCCGGATGTGGCCCGCCTGGATATCGCGCCAGATCGGTTCGACATCGGCGCGCTCAGAAATCCGGACCTGCGCAATGCCGCGACCGTTTTCGATACGCGCCGAGCCTGGGACGACGGAGCCGATTACGGCATCCAGCGTGTCGACCTCATGCACTTTCAGGAACGGCGCGCCGGCGTTCAGACGGTCGAGCCGCACATGGGTCGGGTCGAGGCTCAGCTCTTCGTCATAGGGCTCCCCGAAGAGGGTCGATCGTCGGACCCGAGCCCCCGCAGACCAGATTACTTCTACAGTGCGGGCGTCGGTATCAGCTGAGTTCGGCGCAAGCTCCGCCATCCGGCGCAAGGCCGGGATTTCGATCATCGTGTCCATGTTGCTCAGTCCTGTTAGTCGGGCTCGGCCTGTGCTGTGCCCGTTTCCGGGTCGTCTTCCGGATCGCTCGCCGGGTCATTGGCTGTGTCGTCGTCGGCTGGGTCGTTACCCATATCGCTTGTCTGCGCGCTGCCGGTTTTGGTGACGCGTCGCGGGTCGCTGTCCAAGACAAGCCCGAGGGTATCGAGCTTGGCATTGGTCGCAGCGATTTCAGCCAACACGGCGTCGGGATTGCGGCCCTGCCGCGCGATCACCTCCGCGAGCGTCATGGTGCCCGACCTGATCGACAGCAGGTTCGCCATCGCGTCTTTCTGCGGATCGACCGCTTCGAACTTTGGCGGCGACCATTCGACCGGCACGTCCGGCGTCGGGATCTGGCCTGCCGCCCATGCGGCCTCGGTGAACCACCGCCAGACCGGCGCGCAGAACATCGGGATGAAGAGCTGCCACTGCACCGCGTCGATCATCCGGCGGAACTCCACCAGCCCGGCGCGGATCGAGGAATAGTTGACCTGTGACAGGTCCCCGGTCAGCAGCTCGTAGGGCACCCGGAACCCGGCCGAGATCGTGTGCAGGCTTGCCCGCTTGTATTCGGCATATCCGCCCGTCGCTGAGGGCTGGTTGAAGCGGATGTCCTTGCCGCCGCGCGCATAGGCAATGAGCCCCGGCTCAAACTGCTCCACCCGGTTGCCATCGGCGTCGACCACAGAGGGCGCGATGCCTTGCTGCGCCTCGTCATCGCCGAAGACAATGGCCGTGACGCAGGCCTCGGTCTTCTTGCGAACCAGTTCGGCCACTTCGTAATCGTCGAGATCGCGCAAGGACCGGATCACCGGCGCGCCCCAGGGGACGCCGCGCGCCTGCGTGCGCTGTTTTTCATAGACATGGGCGATCTCGCTTGCAGGGACTGGACGGCTCTGCAGCCCATTCTGCAGTGCGCCGTATGCGTCGCCCGGATGCTCGGCGTGGAGCCAGTAAGCCCGGCGCGTCCCGACCGGTTCGAACTCGATCCCCTGGACGAGGCGACCAGTTCCGAGTGCGCCGGATTTCGTGGCGTCGAGGAAGTCGGCCTCCAGCACCTGCAATTGCAGAGAAACGGGCAAGCCGTCGCTCGCGCGCCGCAAACGTCGACGTACCAGCACCTCTCCCGCTTCGACCATTTCCCGGCAGATCAGGGTTTGCAGACCATAGAAGTCGAGCTGGCCGTCGGCATCAGCCGTGTCCGACCATTGCGCAAACAGCGCATCCACCTTTCGATCCAGCGTGTCATTTCCGCTGGCGGCGCGCGGCATGATTCCCGCGCCGATGATATTGTTCACCAGCACCGCCACGGCCTTGGCAGCGTGCGGATTGTTGCGGACCAGATCGCGCATGCGGTCCCGCAAGAGCGCCCCGGCTACGCCAACCTCGGTGTCGGCCGAGGTGCCCGGCGCGCGCCAGCCTTCGGTCCGCCGCCCTTTGGCCGCGCCGTCATAGCCACGCGTCAGGGTCTCGAACGCCTGCCTGGCAAGCACCCGGCGGGCTGCCGCACGCGGTGCTACGGCGGCAATCGCATGGTCAAACCAGTTCGCGGCCATCACCGATCTCCGCGCGAGTAACCCGCGAGACCGGCGATCGGCATTGGCCGTGTCGTCCCCGCGATAGCGCGCTCAATGGTCCGGATGCGGGCGAGCAGATCCTCGGCCGAGCCGTAATCGACGGATTTGCCGTCATAGCTGACCCGGGTCGTGCCGCTGGCATAGGCGCGGCGCAGCGCCGACAGCTCTGTTTCCGTCCAATCGGTCATGTTCAAAACCACCCTCCACGCCGCCCGAGCCAGTCAGATCTGCGTTTGCCCTGCGATGTCGGTGCTTGTCTGTTGATCTGCCCTGCGGGATCCGCAGAGGCGTCGGCGACCCCAAGCTGATCCTCGAGATCGCGCCATTTCTCATCGGTCCAGCGGTCAGCGCCCGCGATCCAGGCGGCAGCGCGGGCATAGACCCGGCAGTCCAGCGCCTCGTTGCGCTCGCGAAGCTTCTGCCATTCAAGCCGGGCAAAACCGCGCTTCGTGCGGACCGTCACCAGCTGTTCGGCCACGAACTGCTTGAGCCATTCGTTCTCGACCCAATGCGGCAGATGCACCGTGCCGGGCAAGAACCCCGCCCCGGCGGCCATGTCCTCATCGGTCGGCCGCGCCAGCCGCAGGAACCGATAGGTCTCCGCCTTGAAGGTCGACACCGCCACGGTCCAGAGGCGCGCGCCCCGGCGCAGACGTTTGCCGCCCTCGGTCGCGTCCACATAAGTCGGCCCAGACACCGGGCTCGCCCTATTGAACCCTTCGACGCCCTTTACTGGCGACACCTGTGCGAACCCTTGAGCGCGTGCCCACCCGTAGACCGCTGGGGCCTCGTAGCCCGTGTCGATGGCAAGCCGCGCGATGTTCAGATGTGCGCCACGCTCATGTGGCCAGGTTCGACCGAGCAGGTCTGTCAGCTCGCCCCAAGCCTCGTGCCGGTCGGGCCCGCCTTCAATCACGATGTGATCCACGAGCCAGCTTTCGAGCCCACGGCCCCATGCCCAGACATCGACCTCGATCCGATCCTTCTGCACGTCGGCCCCGCCGGTCAGGAACAACCCGCCTGCGGGAACAGTGCCCGGTTTCCAACGTTCCCGCTGATCATAGAGCCGCTGCCAGTCCGGAGCTTCGCCGGTTTCAACCCAGGTCTCGCCGAGGATCGTGTTCCGGAAGGCCTTGATTGCTTCGTCCGAGCCTTGTGCTGCGTCCCAAGCCCGCACGATCCGCTCCCAGCTGAGCCAGCCGATAGGCGAATAGAGCGCCGAGAGGTGGTACCCGACGGTATTGGGATCCGCCGCCGTGGCGGTCGCCCGCCATTCGCCTGCCTCAAGCATTGCCGTCTTGTGATGTTCCGCAATAGGCGTTTCGCAGCCTTCGCAGTGATATTCCGCCGTTTCCGGTTGTCCCTTTTCCCAGCGAAGCCGTTCGAATTTCAACCACTGCATCGCGCCGCAATGCGGACAGGGCACGAAGAACCGGCGTTGATCGCTGGCCTCATAGTCCCGTTCGATCCGGCTCATCCCCCGTATGGTCGGCGTCGAGACCAGAAACAGCTTGCGCCGGTGCGCGAAGGTCAGCGACCGCGCTTCGGCCAGCGTGACCGGATCGCCTTCCTCGTCGGCCGAGGCCGGATAGGCGTCGACCTCATCCAGAAAGATGTAGCGCGCCGGGGTGGAGCGCAGTCCGACCGCCGAGTTTGCCCCGGTCATGATCAGGATGCCGCCTGCAAATTCCTTGGACAGCATCGTATTGCCCGCGTCCCGCGAGCGCGCCGGTTTGACCCGCTCCCGCAGTTCCGGGCTTTCGTCGATCAGCGGATCGATCCGCTGCCGCGAGTTCCGTTTCGCCAGTTCCACCGTGGGCTGGACGGCGAGCATCGGCCCTGGTGCCTGGTGGATCGCGAAGCCGATCCAGTTGTTACCCGCTTCGGTCGCGCCGACCTGAGCGGCCTTCATGAACACAATCCGCTGCGTCGGATCTCCCGGTGACAGCCGGTCCATGATCTCGCCCATGTAGGGCGTGCGGGCGGTGCGATACCGCCCCGGCTCGGCCGATGCCCGTCCGGAGAGCATCCGGTGCCGATCCGCCCATTGCGAAACCGTCAGGTCCGGATCCGGCGTGAGGCCTTCACTCCAGGCGCGCAGGATCTCGGCCGCGCCGTCGAAGTCCATCATATCGTCCGCATCACCGGAGATCGGGTTTGACCTCGGCAAGGTCGTCGAGTTGGGCACGGACATGTTTCTCCAGAACCTTTTGCATCTTGGCGGGTTCCACCCCCAGATCGGCCGCCATCAACGCCGCCGCCCGTGCGGGCCAGTTGACCCAGACGTCGCGCTCCTGCCGCGCCAGCCGGAAGACCAGCGACAGCGCGCGAGCCCGGTCGATCAGTTCGCCTTTCAGCTTTTGCAGTCTCAGACGGCGTTCCTGCGCTTTCAGAACCTCATTGGCCGTCTTGGCCTGCAGGAACGTGTTGCCGCTGCCGACTTGCGGTGCGGCCATTCCCTGCTCGCGCAGCGTTTCGCCCACGGCCGAGACTGCGGCCTCCGACACGGGTTTGAGCTTCGCCTTCGGCGCTTTGCGGGTTTTCGACGGATCGGTCGCCTGCGCACGCAACGCATCGCTGGCCTCCGCGTCGATGCTGCCATCCCTGTGCAACACCAGCCGTCCCGTGCTCTTGGCCTTCTGGACCGCCCCGCGTGAGAGGCCGATGCGGACGGCATACTGGCGCTCGCTCAGACCCTCCATGCCGCGCTCCGATTATCATTCAAAATCATGTGCTTATATGGTTGATAAGCCTCCGCGCCAGAGCGAACGTGGTCTCACGAAAACGATGCAACTCACCACGGAGCCGCCAAGATGACCCGCCTGAACCCCCAGACAACGCCCCGCTACCAGCAGCTCGCCGAGAAAGCGCGTCGCAACAAAGAGGCGGCTGTGAACGCCTTCATCGGCAAGAAGGCCGAGATCGACGAGATGCTCGCCCGGCTCCAGAGCCTCAGCGATGAGCATTTCAACTACCACCCCGACGAGATCGGCTGGGCCACCGTCGACAGCCTCGAGCACTACGCCAGCCTCCTGAAGCGCATCACCGACAGCGCCTTCAGCGAAGGCGAATACGCGGAGTGAGCCCGATGACCAGCACCCTTGCAGAGCGCTACAACCGCGAGGCCACTCGCCTGATGCCGCACATGGGCAGCGACCTTCAGGTCGACCCAGCGATCAACACCGCCAGCGAGGTCGACGAGATCGTGTTTCGCCGCAGCGAATACCTCGGCGGCCTGGCGGCCGTCCTCCTTGCCCTGATCGCGCGCGACGACTGAGCCATCGCGCGCCGGTCCCGGCCCGCCCAAGCGGCGGGCGCGCCTCGGTAGAAGCCACGCATTCCGCGCGGTTGAACCACGGAGGCAAACATGACCAAACTCACCGACACCCAAGCCATCATTCTCAGCGCCGCGTCGCAACGCGACGGCCATATCGCCTTGCCGCTACCCGACAGCCTGCGCGGCGGGGCCGCCGCCAAGGTGGTCGGCGCTATGCTCGCAAAAGGCCTCATCGAAGAGGTGGAGGCCGATATGCGCAAAGGCGAAGCCGTCTGGCGCGAGACCGGCGACGGGCATGGCGTCACGCTGGTCGCCACCGACGCAGGCCTCGCCGCCATTGGAATTGAGACTGGCAGCGCGGAGGCCAAACCGACCAAGGACGCAGCCCCCAAGACCCGCACGCCGCGCGAGGGCACCAAGCAGGCCACTCTCATCGCCATGTTGCGCGCGCCAGACGGCGCGACCATCGCGGAGATCATGGCCGCGACTGGATGGCAGTCACACACCGTGCGCGGCGCGATGTCCGGCGCACTCAAGAAAAAGCTCGGTCTCGAAGTGACCTCGGAGAAGGTCGAGGGGCGCGGAAGGGTATACAGGCTTCCGGCTGCCTGATGTCTGGCGCATTGCAAATCCGCAATCTGCTCCAAGATCAGCCAGTATGCGCCTGCTTTGTATCAGAAAACTCCACCAACGGGGCCGTTAACCCCTTGAGCAACCTTGGGGACCAGTGCATTTGACACCTCACGGATCCTAAATTGCAAGGAGTTTAGCAGATCGTGAACAACGAAATAATGGCGGCATTCTTTGATGCCATGGAACCAGCCTTTTGGGCACTGAACGCGGGCATGCTCTTGCTGGCAGTAGCAATGCGCCAAATGCGAATTCCAAAAATAGGATGGGCACTCTTTGGAATCCTGCTCGTAGCCTGTGCTGGAATGGCAATTAAGATGTCTACTGCAGCAAACACCGAAAACCTTCCTCTTTCGATAATTTTAGCCACGGTAACATGGGGCGGTCTCGGAGCACGTTTCATTGGGAACTGGTTGACAGATCGGGCTTCTTAGGTTTCGCAATACGAAATGAATCTCGCGGTCGAGATTGTGGTGGATCGATCAGAGATCGGCCAGCAGTTCAGCCGCGAGAGTTCGCAGCGCATGTGCGGCAACCAGTGAGACCACCCCGTTGCAGCAGAGCCGAAGGCGGTCCACCCGGTGGGCCAGCCCATCAGCGCCTCGACAAATGCAGGGTTCAGTGTCCGGCGCGGTTAGCAGATATCACTCCCAGCCGTCGGCGTTACCAGGAACTGGCGGCCAAAGAGGCCGTTCGCCAGCGTGCTCGCCAATGTCGTCGCGCCATCCTTGTGATTGCGCGCCTTCGGCGTCATCCATTGCCGCCTAATCGAGTCTTGTGCCTACTGCTCGACCGGTTAGAACACGAATACTTGAACGCAACTCTAAGGATACCTAACTTTAACGTATTGCCAGACCTTGGAGCCAACAAATGCCTTTACCTTTTCTCGCTATTGCCATTCCAGTCATTCACTCATCCGGCGCTTGGATCGCCTCCACGGGAGCGGCGGGATATATCGCAGGCACGTTATCTAGTACATGGATCGGGGCATTTGTCCTCGGGAATAGCACCTTGCTCGGCAGTCTTGGTCTGGTATCGGCTGCCGGGATATTCGGCGCCACGGGCGGGCTGGCAGCATTCTCCTCGAGCGCTGCTCTTGGAGTAGGTTCAGCTCTCACGGCAGTCGGTCTCGGCGGAGTTGCCAGTACGCTCGGAATTGCCCCAGCAGCAACTTTCCTGGGTCTCACACCCGTCGGATGGGCTGCCGCCGGAACGGCGGCGACCCTTGTCGCAACACTAGGGTACTTTTTCACACGTAAGACGATGCGTCGTCTCAATGAAGAGCGTGAAAAAGGTGGCCTGGAGCCGATCACTCTGGCTCAAATTGTAAAGGAAGTACGGCTTCTAGAGGCCCAGTCTTTAGAAACGATCCTTGCCCGACTGGACACCGAATTAAACAATGTCTCCCTGTCCAGTGATCACAAAGAAGTTTCCGTCGATGGTCAGCTATTTTCGCTCAACCGGTTAAAATACGTGGTCAACAAAGACGGATCCGAAGAAGTTGTCTTTGTCACCAGGACGGGTCGCAAGAAAAGGGTTCTACTGGTAAGGGCTGCACCCGGTCCAGATGGCCACCCAGCCTAATTTCTTCATTCACTCGGTCAAGTTGCGTCGTCGGTTCCCTACGAAGTCGGGGCCACAGGCAGATGCTTGGCCTCAGCTTTCGCGAAGCTTTCGCCGGTCCCGTCCAGCACGGCCGCCTGGCCGGTGAATTGCTGCCAGCGCTGGACCGCGACATCGACATAGGCAGGGTTCAGCTCGATCCCGAGGCACACACGGCTCGTGGTTTCCGCCGCGATCAGCGTGGTTCCCGATCCCATGAAGGGCTCGTAGACCGCCTGGCCCGGGCTGGAATTGTTGAGGATCGGCCGGCGCATGCATTCGACGGGCTTCTGGGTCCCGTGCACGGTTTCCGCGTCCTGATCCTTGTTGGATATCTGCCAGAGCGTCGTCTGCTTGCGGTCGCCGGCCCAATGGCCCTTGCCGGTTTTCTTCACGGCATAAAGGCAGGGTTCGTGCTGCCAGTGATAATCGCCACGGCTCAGCACCAGGCGATCCTTGGCCCAGATTATTTGGGAGCGGATGTTGAAGCCGGAGGCCTCGAGGCTTTCCGCAACCGTCGTCGCATGCAGCGCGCCGTGCCAGACATAGGCCACGTCGCCCGGGAATAGCGTCCAGGCCTCGCGCCAATCCGCGCGGTCGTCATTCAGCACCTTGCCGGTGCGCTTGGTCGCGGCCGCTCCCGCCTTGTTGCGCCAACCGGGATCGTATTCGACGCCATAGGGCGGATCGGTCACCATCAGCAGCGGTGTCACATCGCCGAGCAGACGCTCGACGTCTGTTGCCACCGTCGCGTCCCCGCAGAGCAACCGATGCTTGCCGAGCACCCAGAGATCGCCGGGACGGCTGATCGGGGTCTCGGGGGCCTCCTGAACATCGTTCTCGCCCTCTTGGAAGGCAGTTTCCGGATCGACCTCGCCGGCCAACAGCGCTTCGAGTTCGGCATCGTCGAAACCGATCAGCGACAGATCGTAGTCCTCGGCCAGCAGGTCGTTCAGCTCGGCCGACAGCAGCGCCTCATCCCAGGTCCCGAGTTCCGTCAGCTTGTTGTCCGCGATCCGGTACGCCCGGCGTTGCGCCTCGGTCAGATGGCCCAGCACGATCACCGGAGCCTCGGTCAGCCCCAGTTGCGTGGCAGCAAGTACCCGGCCATGGCCCGCGATCAATTCTCCGTCGTCGGCGACGAGGCACGGCACGGTCCAGCCGAACTCTGCCATGCTGGCGGCGATCTTCGCCACCTGGTCCGCCCCATGCGCCTTCGCGTTCTTCGCATAGGGCTGGAGCTTGGCCAGCGGCCACATCTCGATCGCGTCCGGGGCAAAGCTCAGAGTCATTTGGGTCGGTTCGCCTCAATCGGGTGGACTCCGGACACCGGCAGCCAGCCTGGACTCCACGAGGGGTCCAGCGGCCACCGGGTGTGTCCGATTCCAAAGGTTTGTTTTGTTGTGGTTTTCAGCAGATCGCAGGTGGATGCCTGCTAGGGGTGGCTTCCCAAAAAACCGGCCCTGTCGCTAGCGATATTGCGCGCTTCGCCCGCCCGTATACGTTTCGGGCCAGGAAGGACCCGCGAATTCAGTCGGTTAGCCGCCTGGACCCTAACTGGACCCTTGGTTGGCTCCTGGGAAGCCAGCACCGCAGGTCATCCCGCACGCGCCTCTCCCGAGTATATCCAATTTCTAGCGTCATTCTCGGAATGTGTAAGGCCTTGCGATGTACACTGGAAAATTCCCTCACAGGACGATTTTTCTTGACAGGCGATTGGCGTTTTCGATGACGAACTGCTGCGAACGCCGGGCCGGAGGCACGCGCCCATGCAGCCGCCAAGTGATCACTGCGAGGCCGAATTGCCAGCGCTTGGTCGCTGCGGTCCGGCTCAGCCCCATCTCCCAGCAGATCGGCTTCCACGCGGTGCGTTCGGCACGCAACCAGACGATCCGGGCATCATCCCGCTCCAGCCAGCGCAGCCAGAGCAACGCCTCCTCGGCTTCGGTGATCTGGCGCGGACCCGGCCGGGGCCGCCGCATCTGCGGCTCCTGACCGACCTTGTCCGCGAAGCTGTGGAAATACTCGGGCCAGGCGTTGAAGAAACCCTGCGGCATGACGCCGGGCAAGGTGTGGAAGACGTCGGCCGCACTCTCCAGCCGGTCCTCCACGCGTGTGGTTGTCCATTCACCCATGGCGCGCCTCCCGTTCCCGTTTGCCGTAGAAACGCTCGCCAAGCTGCCGAACCAGTTCTCGTTCGGGCCAGGTCAGGCGATCATCATCCACCGAGACCGCAAGAACGCCTTGTTCCTTCCAGCCATCGCGTTTGACGACATCGGGGCTACGCCGGGTGCCGCCGAAGCCGCGCGGGGCGAAATTCATGCGGTTCATGCTGAGCCTCCTTCGGTCTCTATGGCCCAGTGCAGAATTGCGATGGCATCAGCCTCGTTATCGTCCGCCGGGCTGAAGCCGCGGGCCTCAGCGGCCGCGATCATGGCGGCCTTGTTGGCATTGCCCTTGCTGGTGGCGTGGCGCTTTATCGTACCCACGGGCACACCCGCATAGGGCACGCCACGAAGTTCGGACCAGGACGTCAGCGTGGCCATCAAACCCCCATAGACGTGCGCTGCATCGGTCCCGGCATGGCGGCGCACTTCCTCGAACCAGATCGCCGCGATTGGGCCAGAGAGCTTTTCGATCTCCCCAAGCCAATTGGTGAAGCGCAGGTAGCGCATGCCCCCGCCGTCGTAGCGTCCCGGCTTGAACGACGCTGTCCCACTGGTGATGAGACCATCGGTTGTCCGCAGCGCCCAGCCCGTTGTGGTCCCGAGATCCAGAGCGAGGATGGTCCCCGGCAAAGCTGCCTGCTGGTGTTCGCACACGGGTTCAATTTGCCTGTTCGACATTGTCATCTCCATTGCTGCTCGAAAGGTGAAGGTTGCGTGGCGCATCGGCCCACGCGCGGATACCCGGCGACGTATGGGATGGGGGCCAAACCTGCTGGTTGGCCCCCCATACGTAGTATGGGGGCTTTCATTGTTCGTCCTCCAATCATCGTAAGACACTGAATTCATTTGGTTTTCGAAGACGAACAGAGGTCGTACAAGAGGACGAACATGTTCGACCTCTTTTGGGCCTAAGTGATTGTTTTCATTGGATTGAGGACGAACAACGGCGGAGGTCAAACATGTTTGTCCTGAGGTCGAACAGAGGACGTACAAGCCGAAATCAGGCATTTTCACCCTCCTGGATCGACCAATCGGAAGGGTCTGCGAGGTCCATGCACTGCCCGTTGGAGGGTGATTTGTAGTGGCTCGGGACGACCGGAATGACGCTGTCCAGGACCTCCCCGGTCTCCGGATCAATCCGGCCTTTGCGGCCGAACACCATGCCTTCAGCGCAGAGATAGCCGAAGCGCGACCGGACCACGGAGTGGCCGAATTGTGTGCCGTCGCGCAGGAAGCGGATGTGGCCTTTGGTGGCCAGCACATTGATGCGGTCGCGAATTGTGAACTGGCTGCCAAGTCCACGCTGGTTCTCAAACGCTTCGCGGAACTGGGTCGAGGTGTAGAGTTTGCCGTCGGCAGCCTCGTCGATCAGGATCGACAGGATGACATCGCGCTTGCGATCCCGTTCGGCATCATGCTTCGCGCCTGCCTCTTTGCGAACCAGGCGTTCGTTCATCGGGTTGATCTCGACCCATTGGCCGCCGACCTTGTCGATCAACTTGGGTGGCAGCGCGGGTCCGTTCCGAAGCTCGATTTCCAGCTTCCGTTCCGGAGCATCCTCATCGGGGCGATGCAAGATCAGGCCGGAGGTGTAGAAGCCGCGCAGAGCGCTGGCGCCGGAGAGGGCCAGGAAGGGATCGTCCTTCACCTGCTGCTTGCTGAGCTTCTTGGTGTGGTGGATCAGGATAACCCCGCAGTCAGGGTCGATATGGTCGCGCAGGACTTCGATGCGTTCCTTCAGGAAGAACATCATCGCGGTGTTGTCGTTTTCGCCGCCGCCATCGGGCCCACCGTCGAACAAGTTCCGGATCGGGTCGACGCAGAGGATGTCCACTGGCGCATCCGGGAAGGCGGTTTGAACGGCGCGCGCCACGCGCACACTGCCCTCGCTGTCGAGCAGCATCTTCAGCTTGGGCGTGGCGACGAAGGTGTCGCGGGCGGCGGCTAGGACCTCTGGCGGCAGGGCGATCTGCATCAGCCGTTCCCGCAGGTAGTGATACTGGATCTCGGCCTGCAGGTAGAAGATCCGCAGCGGACGTGGCGGGGTGAAGCCGAGGAACGGTACGCCTGCCGCCATGTGGACGAGCCAGGAGATCAGAAGATCGCTCTTGCCGACCTTCGGCGCACCACCCAGCACCAGCAGCCCGCCTGGCGTCAGCACCCGCGGTGCGATGATGTCCTCCGGCATCGGGCTCTGATCGTCCAAAAGCGCGCCCAACGTGAAGGCTGGCATCTCGACCGGTCCCGGTGCGCCGGTGTCCAGCCGGATCAGCGGCGGGCCGTATTTCTCGACATGCCGGTTCCAGAGCCGTTCGGACTCGCGCTTCAACCGTTCGACCGGCCACTGTGGGCGCAGCATCGCGGCGTTGTAGCCGCAGATGCCTTCCCAGCCTTCGTCCTTGGTCATACGGCCCTCGTGGACCATGCGGATGAAATGGCCGATCGCGGCGGATGCGCCCTCGAAACGGGACCAGTCGTCCTGTGCCCCCTCGCGCACCGGGGTCACCAGCACATCGTCCATGGCGGGCTTATCGGGATGGGTGAATTCGGGCTGCAGGGACACGCCTGGAGCGGGTGGCATGTCGGTCACGGCCTCGAAGAACTCGGCCAGATCACGCTCGTAGGCGGCGTTCAGCTCGACAATACGCACCTGCGTTTTCAAGCTGTTCTTGTAATAGACCGAACCCGCCACGCGGATCGGCTGGTGCGCCGAGCGGAAATGCATGTCGCCGCCAACCTTGGCCGCGATGTCACCGCGCAGACCGCAGACACGGCGAATGTCATCGCCCTCGGCGGGCTCGGTCAGCGCCCACCAGACGTGCGCTTTCCGCTGCCCTTCGGGTGTCACGCCACCGCTCTCTACCACCATGGTTGGCGCGCCGAGGTGGCGCTCGAGATGGGCGCGCTTGGCCGCGATATCGCCGGTGTCCAGGTCGACCACGACGGTCTGCATCTGCAGGATTTCCGCAGCCTTGGCCTGACCGGGCGCGGCCACGGTGCCGGGGATCACATAGACAGCTGCGCCCTCCCGCGACGCCCATGTGGCGAAGGTCGCCATCTTTTCGGGCGCGGCCTGATCCGCCTCCAGCCAGATGTTGTGCGGGCGGCCATCGATGCCCTGGCCCTTGTCGATGAAACTGCGGACCGGGATCAGCCCGTCGCAGTATCCAAAGACGACTTGCATGAACTGGGCGATCTGCTCGGAATCAGGCTCGTCACCGAACACATCAATTTGCGGAGCCGCGTCGTTGAAGTCGCGCCATGGATTGAAGTGGACGATGTTTTCCTTGGGCTCATCGGGCGTTGTGTCGTCGCGCATGGCTGTGTCCTGGTCAGGGTCGGTGGGCTCGTCGGTCATGCAGCCAGCCCCCAGCACCGCTCGGCATGGGCGCAGAACCTGCACTCGAAGAAATCCCGATTGGCGGCGATGCGGGGCAGCAAATCGCCCGCGTCGGTGGCCTGCAGGATCCGCACGGCGCGGTCAGACATGCGCTGCGCGAGATCGGCATCGAAGGGAACGAGCTCATGATGCAGCTCGGCCGTGTCCTTGTTGATCGCCGTGAACAGCGCAGGTGCGGCCGAAATCCCCGGCACCGAGGGCTCCATATAGGCCTGATAGATCGCGATCTGGGCGGCATAGACGGGCTTGGAAACCGTGACCCCGTCCTTGACGCAGGCGCGCCAGTTTTTCGCGTTCATCGTCTTGCATTCCCACAGCGCGGGCACGCGCATGCCGAGCGCGGCCGGAGCGTCAGCAACGATCCCGTCGACATGGCCCCGGATGCGCCCACCGGCGACAGAAAAGCCGAACTGGCCGCCATCGCGTTTTTGGGTGACCAGATCGATCCCGGCCGCGCGCAGCCAGCGGATCGCCAGATCCTCGAGTTGATGACCAATTGCGAAGATCCGCAGCGTCTGGCCGCCGAAATCAGCCCCCTCATCCTTTGGCGCACCGGCAAACTCGAACTGCAGCGCGCGTTCACAGGCATGTCCCAGCCGGGAGGCGCCGAGATAGGTCCGGCGCGGTGTGGCTTCCCGTTCGGCGATGAGGGCTGCATCGACCAGAGTGTTGATCCGCTCCGCCAAGGAGGGGCGGTGATTAAAATCCAGCATCAGAACGGCACCTCCGGTGTCTGGGCCCGCGCGATGTCGGCCATGGCCTCGCGGAACCCCTCGACGGCTTCCTCGATCAGGGCGCGCACCTGCGCCTCGGTCAGATCGGCGAAGGCGGTCTGCCAGCCGATCTCCTCCATCAGCAGTGCGATGCGTTTCATGGTGGCGGTGATGGCGGCGCGTTCTTCGTCGGTGAGATCAACCATGGCAAAACGCTCCCGCGCCAAAACCGTCCAGAAGCCTTGGCAGGGCATCGAGCAGAACCAGACCGATGGCCGGGGCTGTTTCGAGCGAACCGGATCGCGCCAGCCAAATCCACGCGTGGGTTGTCGGCAAACAGCACAAAGCGTTCCACGCGGATGCCAGAGACGCCGCCGATCCTCGGCCGTATTGGGGGTTGAAGATGTCATGGGTCATGCCGCCCTCCGTTCTGACCCGGCCACCGCGTTCACGGCGGCCTGGATGGCGCGTTTGTTGAAGCCGAAGGTCATCAGGGCAGAAGCGCGATAGCGCGTCAGGCCGAAGTCGTGCCGGCACTCGGGCGGCAGGTATTTCAGCTGCTTGTCGGTCGGTGGCTGGCGCAGCCACGACTTGGTCTTGAAGGCGCTTTCATCGCTCTCGTGGGTGTTGAGCCAGTCGTCGGCCTGAGCGAGGCAGACGGTGCGTTCGCCGACGCCCAGCAAGCGTGGCCGCGCGCTCTTGGCCCCGCCGATGGCGTACCAGACCCCGTCCATCCTGAAGATGCCGCCCCAGGCCGAAAAACCCGTGGCCATTAACGCATCGTCTGAGCCGAAGAGGTCCACCCAAGCGAAGCTGGACCGTTTTAGCAGGTCGATTTCGGTCATGACAAAACCCGAAAGTGGCACTGCGTCCGCGCCAGTTTCGCCTTCGTCCTGCAGCAATACCTCACCGCAGAGCGGGCATTCGGTGGCGGCCAGCGGGATCTCCGCCGCGCAGGCCGGACAGGATTTGGTCGGGGCTTCCCCGGTGCCGATCTTGCCGTCCAGATCGACATCCTGTTCCAGCGTGCCGTGGATAAGGCTCGACGTTCCGAAATCCAGTACAACGCAGTCGGTCTTGACGATGCCGGGGTGTTCCTCGGGATCGACCGTGCGCAACCCGCGCCCGACCATCTGGATCATGGTGGATTTGTAGGAACTGGGCCGCAGCAGCACGACGCAAGACGTGGGTGGGTGATCCCAGCCCTCCGTCAGCACGGCGACGTTCACGATGACGCGGATGACGCCTGCCGCGTAGTCGGCGAGGATGGCCTTGCGGGCCTCGGTCGCCAAGTCGCCGTGGATCAGCGCGGCCGTGATCCCTGCGGCGCTGAACGCCTCGGTCACATGGTCCGCGTGGGCGACGGTGGAACAGAAGACGACGGTCTGCCGGTCGCCTGCCTTCTCACGCCAGTGGCGGATCACCTCGTCGGTGACAGGAGCGCGGTCCATGATGTCCGCCACCTCGGTCATGTCGAAATCCGCACTGGTCTTGCGGACGGATTTCAATTCCTCCTGAACGCCAACATCGATGACAAAGGTGCGCGGCGGCACGAGGTGACCAGACGCGATCAACTCGCCCAAACCCACCTGGTCAGCGACATTGTCGAAGACCTCACGCAGCCCCTTGCGATCGCCCCGGGTTGGCGTTGCCGTCACCCCGAACACCCTCGCGTCGGGATTGGCGTCGCGCACCCGGTCGATGATGCGGCGGTAGCTGTCCGCCACCGCGTGATGCGCCTCGTCGATCACCAGCAAATCAAGGCGCGGCATGTCGGCCAGGTTCGGCGCCCGCGCCAGTGTGGGCACCATGGCGAAGGTGACGTCGCCGCCCCAGCATTTCTCAGTGGCGTCGATCACCGAGGTGGACGCCTCAGGCACCACACGTTGGAATTTGGTGCGGTTCTGCTCCGTCAACTCGTCGCGATGGGCCAACACGCAGGCCTTGGCACCGTCGCCAATCATCTCGCCGGTGACCGCCGAAAGCATGATGGTCTTGCCCGCGCCGGTGGGTGCCACGCCGAGCGTGTTGCCGTGTTGGCCGAGCGCAGCAACACTGCGCTCGACAAAGGTTTTCTGGCGGGGGCGAAGGCGCATGACCGATCCCCCTTACTGTGCCCAGCTCGGCCGCCCGGGGGCACCGGGGTTGGCTGCTGGCGGATTGGTCGACGGCGCTGAGGGCGCACTCTGCTGCGTGGCATTGCCGCTGAACTGAAGCGGTGCCGTGCCCATGATCTGTGCATAGTCACGGTGATCAGGCGTCACCGCGCTGCGGATCTCGTTCTTGTCGTCGCCGCTGGCGTCGGTGCCGATGTCGATGCGAGCCACGAACTCGATGCCGTCCAGATCTGCAAAGCCGCTGATCCGCCGCGCCGCCTGCGCTTCGGGGGACATGTCCTTGTCGGAAATCCCCCGCGCCGAGTTCAGCATGCCACGCACGAGGCTGCGGCCCATGTTGGTCCAGTCCGGCCCCTTCGGGCTATAGAGGCCAATCAGCGTGAAGATCTTGCGCCGGGCGTATTGGCCCTCGGTGACGGTAAACTCGCCATTGAGATAGACGGCACCGCTCGAGCCGCGCGTGGCATAGCCGCCGGTCCAGCCCTGCGAAGCATCGTCGAAACCGCCGGGACGGATCGTCAAGCGCACCTTGGCCAGCGTGCCTTTGGGGATGAGGTTGGTATTGCTCTGCGCGTCGTTGAAATCGTTCCAGGAACCCATGGGGAACCTCCTTTTTCTGATCAGATTTGTGGTTGGGATTGGTCGGCGGCCGCCGGATCTTCGGGCGGCGGGGCGTAAGTCAGGCGATCCGTCGCCAGCGCTGCGGGCGTCCGGATCTTCGCCATCAGGCGACCGAGATGGGGTTCTTCGACCTGTTCAAGGCGGCCCGAGCGGTCCTTGGCCGGGAAACCCCAGGGATTGATCGTCTGGCAGACGAAGGCACGATACGGATCGCCACCCTCCGCCTTCAGCTCCGCCATGGTGATCACCTCGTCGACGATCCCCGGCAGCTCGAGGCCGGTCTTGGAGCCGTCGATCTGCGGCTGGAACACCTTGCGATTGAAGTCGTCGAGTTTCTCGTCGAGGATCCCGACGAACCAGACGTTCTTGGCCCGCGTGTGCTGCAGATGGGTGAGCCAGCCGATCATCTCACGGCCATGGAGCCCGTAGGCCCCGCGCACATCGGGCTTGCCGGTCTTCTCCGACAGTGCCTCGGGTTGGCCCTTGCACCACCCGAAACACAGCCGCCCGGCGACAGTGATCGAGTCGACGAAGATGGTGTCGTAGCGATCGAGTGCCGCAGGATCGCCGAAGCGGTCGCAGACGGCGGCATAGTGCGCCGGGCTGTAAGGCTGCTCATCGCGCAGCGCCGGGTTGGGCCCGCCGATGAACACCGCGAAATCCCGGCATTCCGTCCAGGTCCGGGGCCGGATGCTGTCACCGGCCCAGCCTTCGATGGCGAGATCGCCCGCTTCGAGATCCATGAACAGGGTGCGCTCGGGGTCAAGTGTCCACAGGAGGGACGTTTTGCCAATTCCGCTCTTGCCGAAGATGCAGCCCTTGATGCCGCGCGGCTCGGCCAACCGCTGGTCGGCGCTGATGATGGGGAGGCTCACTGGTCAGCCCCCTGCGCGATGATCTCGACCTTCAGCGTGCCTGGCCGAACGGTGCGCGCGGGCTCGAAGCCATGACGGATGGCCTCGGGCCAGGCCGCGTATTTACGTTCTGGCACCTTGTAGGCCAGATCCACGTATTCGGCGGGGTCGTCTCCAGCCTCCTCGATCCGCGCAACCATGTCGGCCAGCCGACCCTGGTCCCAGTCCACCCGCTTCGGCAGGTCGGCAACCACCGTGAAGTCACCGTCGTCGAACCGGACGGTGCCGGTGTCTTTGCCGGCGGCCTGGCGTTCTTCGGCCGCGCGAGTGGCATAGCGGACAGCGAGCCCAGCATCGAAGCGGGTCTTGGCCGCCTTGTCGCGCTTCAGGCGCTCGTCAATCTCGCGCTGAAGGATCGCCAGCAACTCGACCGGCAGGGCCGCGATTTCGGATGCGCTGAGGGTCGGCAGATCATCCGGCGTCGGGGTGTTCTCGGGGAATGGCATAAACGGGTCTCCGTGATCGGTGAAAAGGGATTGGAAGGCGGACATCACGCGGCCTCCTGTTCGGCGAGCAACAGCTCGGACAGCGAGACAGCGGCGGCTTTGGGTTTGGGGCGGGCGACGGCGATATAGGCGAACTGGTCGGGCCCCACGCGCTCCTGCACGAGATGCACGAGATCCTGCTCGGCGGCCCAAAAGGCGCGCGATCCAAGCCTGCTCAATTCGGCACGCGCGGCATCCGACAGCCCTGAAAACACCGGGAAAATGTCGAGCACCAGAAACCCGCGATGGTATTCCAGACGGTCGCCGGGAACGGCTTGCGCCACCCAGGCGCAGAACTCGATCTCGGACAGCGGTCGGCTGGCGCGGACCGTGATGAAGGGTGTGGTTCCCATGAACATGATCTCCTCCTTTCGCCTCTACTCAGGCCGCCGCGACATTGTCCCAGGAGGGACCGAGGCCGTGGGCGGTGAGGACGTGGCGGAGATCGGCAAGGCGGCGGTAAAGCGTGGACCGGCTGCCGAACCCTTCGGAGACGAGCATCGAAATCGGGCGATGCGCCAGCGCTGCGCACAGACGACGATCCTCCGGCGGCAACCGTGAAATCCCGGTTTGTACGGCCTGATACTGTTCAGTGGTGGCATGCGCTGTGGTTACTTGGCCGTGCCAGGCCGACAGACCTTCGTCCTCACCGATTGTCTCGGCGAGCGGACGCTGGTCCTCTGGACCCGAAGGCGCATCGAGCGACAGTAAACCGCCACCCTGCGCCTTCCGTTCACGCATGATCCGGATCGCGATCCGTGAGGACTGATTGCGCAGGACCAGACCTGCGAATGCACCGAGGCTGCCGCGTGTCGGATCGAAAGCTGGCAAGCGGCGCAGAAGATCGATCAGAAGATCCTGACCCAGATCTTCGCGATCGCAGGCAGGCAAGCCCAGCCGCCGCCGCAGGCGCCGGGCCGCGGTGTTGGCCTCGGAGATGATGGTTTCAATGTCGTCGGGGGAGAGTTTGATCTGCATCGCTGTAAGCCTCGGTCATCGTTTCTGATGAACCGAAACTGCCGGATGCAGCTGATGCTTTGGTGGGAACGATCTGGGGAAGTTCTGTGGGTTTCTGGGAGCCGCAAGCGCGACAACCTATTTATCGCCCTACCGGATAGTCACATCATCAAATCACGGGACGGAGCCCTCGCAGAGTTTCTGCATGGACGTGTGAATCAGATTGGCGCGGGTTTCGATGAACTTTCGGAAATCGCCGTTGATCAGATCATCGTAAGGCACGCGATGACTTTCGAGCCTATGCCGAACCTGTTCTTCTGTGGCATTGGCATCCTGCCCGCGCTCTTCAAGATACTGCTTGGGATTCTTGGCCGCGATCTTCCGGTTGGTCTTCCAGGAAATCAGCGCGCAATTAAGAGCAGAATTCACCTCGTGATCTGGGAACTGATCTTGAACAAGGCTACGCGGATAGACGTGGTGGTACTCGCGGAAGCGCACATTGTCTGCGGTTGCTTTCGCGCCATCGGCGAAATCATAGCCTCCACCGTAGAGTGAGACCGCTACGATTGCCCGCCCAAGTCTGTCCTTGCGGCTCGGCCAGCCGCCGCGAATGAGTTCAGCGGCCGGAGGTAACGGATTTTGGGCCTCATCAAACAGATCCGGCGCGGCGCTCGAAACTGGATTTACGATCATGTCCTGAATGGCCTTGTAGTCCGCAAAGGCACGGGTGGTTGCAGTCTTGAGATAGCGATCCGTGAAGCTTGCACGCCAGATTGCTTTCCTGATCAGCGTTCGCGCGCGCCCCTCCTGATCTGCACCGTCGACCGGAACATGCGCCCACAGGGCACCAGTCAGATAGACAATCACTTCAGTCGGCAGCAAACGCTCATTGAAAATTGCTTCGTCCCGCAGGAACGACACGCCACGCTTCAATCCAACAACAACTTGATCCCAAACATTGGCCAGCTCACTACCAAATGCAGGGTCAAGGTAGGTGCGCTTCAATGGAGGCTTGCCGTTCAGCAACGCCCCAATCGCCAAAGCCGCGTCTTCGACCTTCCCATAGTCGGCGGCGGCGGGGACCTTTTCATTGAGTTCGGCAATCATGTCGTGCAGCGAGTCGCCGACAGCACCTTCGAGCTGTGCAACCACGATGTCGAAATCCTTCAGCGGGGATGCCGACGTGTTCATCTTGATGAAGACGTCGAGCGCCGTTTCCTGTTCCGTAGTCACGGGCAACGATAAGAACGGAATGGGATAGGAGGCGAGCCTTTGACGCAAACGCATGATGGCTTTGTCAGTCGCCTTGTCCGTCTCCGCTGCCTCGGTCCACTCGTCCATCGCATGCTCGCCTTTGGAGCCTGGGCAAAGAATAGAAACAGGGAAATAATTGCGTTCCAGACACTCGGCCGGAATGTCAGCCCAAAGCGGCATGCGTTTGCCAGACTTGGAAATGTATCGCTTCACGATTTCGATTTCGGGACGCTCTTCGTTTTCCAAAGATACGAAAACAGTGAACTCGTCATAGTCATCAATTAATGATCGCCACAAAGCGGTCATGCGCTGCTGCCCATCAAGCAGGTTCATTTGCGGCATGCCTTTTGGGCTCGGGGCTCCGGAAAGCGGCCGAGAGTGGAAAAGCTCCTTGTCACCCACCTCCAGGAGCAGAAGTGCCCCGATGGGCAGCGACGGAACACGGAGGATATTCTCCAGAACACCTTCGATCTGGTTTGGTCGCCACGCCTCGAAGCGCTGGAATCTCGGGAGCGTCAGAAGCCCCTCGCGGACCATTGCAAACCAGTCTTCGACCGTCTTCGTGCGGGCTTCCATATGAAATTCCTACGTTAAATTCCTGTTTCTGAACGCTACTACAGCCGCCAATGAAAAGGACAGCCGCTTTTTTCGGCGATGGGCTTGCCCCCCAAGTCCGTTGGTGGTCATGACACGTCAGCAGCCTGCGGCTACTCGACTACCCTAATCCGCGACGGATCGATCTGCAGTCGATAGCCTCTGCCGTGCACCGTCCGGATCAAGTCCTTGGCTTCCGCTTGAGAGAAGCCGCCTTCCACGATCTTATCGCGCATCTCCCGGACAAGATCTGATGCAACCCGACCGGTTGTGTCCTCGAGGTAAGCCTTCGAGGCAAGCGAGTCCTTTGAAAGCGCTTTGTCCACCAGCCGCCGAAGCGACGGAAAAAGTTGATGGGGGAAGGAAATGACGCAATTGCGCCATTCGATTGCGCCTGATTGCACGCGCACAACCAACTCCATTTCTTCCGATGGAGGATCGAGGACAGAGTTGCCTTGACTGGCGGGATACTCGGATAGCGGCGCGGCCAAGGCAGTTTCAAATCCAATGACATGGAGCCCGGCGTCAATCAGATAGGCCGCTATCTCAGCCGGTGGTCGCGGCGCAACAAGGGTCGCAGGCCTTGAACCAGACAACCTTCGAATAATCGGCACAAGCCCATCCAGTGTCAGCACAGACGTCTGAAAGATCAGGAAAACAAGTCTCCCAGCCTCTGTTTCACCCAATTTCCAGAGACCTCCCGCGACAGCTTCAGCGTGACCTCGCAACGCAGCCTTGGTGGAAATCTCTCCGGCAAGACCGTGGAGATTGATTCGAAAAGACCGGATGTCCTCGGCACTCAGAACCACGTCTTCTCGAGGATCGAGCGGGCAATCGGCTTGGTATTGATCACCGTTTTGTCGAATTGGCCGGGAGATCATTCCGCACTCACAACGATCGCACACATCCCAATCGCTTACAGGTGCGGCTTCGACCAAGACGCGCTTGCGCAAAAGTCTGTCAAACTCGGATCCGTAATGCGATTCAGCGACAGTCCCCGAAAGAACGGCGTCGTCGCCCGCCTCACTCAGCCGCGTCAATAACTGCAAAATCGTCTCGGTCATTCGTCAGCCCGTTCCGTTCGATTAAGGTCATCACCCGCGCCTCATGCTGGGTACGCCGGAACTGCACGACGCCGGGCGGGCGCAGTTTGACTGTCACCTGGGGTTGGCGCTTTCCATCGCCCTTGAACAGGATCCGAAAGACGATTTCACCAAGGTGCCATGATCCTGCAAACGACACTGGCGTCCCACCGAAATGCCGAAGTGCATCGCCGCCTAGGTCACGTGACCGCAGTGTACGCGCGACGCGCGGATATCCCTTCTTGCCAGGCACCATCAGGTCTGCCGCCGCCTCGATGATCATGACACGGTCGATCTTTGGATCGTAAGCATGATCAAATGCGAAATCGGGGCCGCCGAGCTCAACCGGTCGCAGCGTGTAAAGATCCTGCGCATCATCGCCGTCGAAAAACCCCGGCCGCTCCAGGACAATCGCGGCGAAGAGTTCGGCGATCTCCGGTTGGTGGGCTTTTCTGATACGGGCGAGCCGGAGCATGCCGGTATTCTCGGAATAGCGCAGCACGGCATGGGCAATCTGCCGAACGCTGATGACCCGCTCCTGCAGGCCTTCGACGACCGGCATGGTCGAGACCATGGAGCCGTGACTGACCACGAGGTTGATCTCATCGCCATCGGCGTAATCGCCGACCCGGCAGTAATCTCCCAGGAACGCGTCGCGGAAAAGTTCAGAGACAGCCGTTCCGAACGCCTCAACCTTCTCCTTCGTCAGATCGATCGTGACACCCCGTTCCCGTCCGGCGTATTCGTGCAGCCGATCAGCGGCGAGCATCGCCATGTGATCGGCGGCGGCGTCGAACAGGTCTGGATGTTCAAGAAATACCCGGACGGCGATGTGTTTCGGATCGTGTGCCTTGTTGGGTGCATCCTCATCACCGGTCTTCATGTCCGGAAACAGATTGATGCCCTGACGGTCGGCCTGGGTCTGGATGACTTCGAGGCCCCGCCTGTCGCCCAGTTCAGCAATCCGATGGAGATCCGCCCGCAGACCTTCCGGATAACTGTCCTCGGCTCCCGTCAGGAGATCGTGCAGCGCATCGCGCGCCGCATCGTCTTCCTGATCAAGCAGATCGACGGAGAAACTGGTGAATTCGCCTTCGTGACGGGCCAGCAATGCCTTCATAAGGATCAGATCAATTGTCTTGATGAACCGGGGGTTCACGAACTTTTTCAAATTTCCGGCCATCGCGAATCCCCTTTTCCCATGAAATGAATGTTCATAATATGTTCTCACCCATATAGCCGCAACCGTTGGGCGAACAGTTGGGACGGATTCCGTGGCCGATGAGTAGAAGCCAAGGGAGACAACCGTCCCGAGGCTTGCATGAAACGACCCAACCCGCTCCCGCCCGACCAGATGACGCCAGCGGAACGTCGTGCCGAGTTGTGCGGGTTGCTGGTCCTTGGGCTGGTCCGGTTGCGCATACGGGACCAGGCGGAAGTATCTGACGATATTGGAGAAAGTTGCCTACACTATCCGGCCGACGAATGGCGTCATGCAACTCCAACTCACAGGAGAAACGCATGACCAAACAAGATCCCATTCCCGCCCGCCTGGCCGCGCTCAAGACCACGTCGACGCCCGACCTGAAGCAGCAATGGCGCGATCTGTTCGACAGCGAGCCGCCGCCGTTCAATCGTCGCTACCTCGAGAGCCGCCTCGCGTACCGCATCCAGGAACTCGCCTATGGCGGCCTGAAACCGGAAACTGTGAAGCGGCTGGAAGCCCTCGGCGAACAACTGGACGGCGGCGACCGCAAGAAGAGCCGCATCCGCGCTGACCTGACACCTATCGTCGGCACACGTTTGATCCGTGAATGGCAGGGCGTCGAACATCTCGTCACCGTCACTGCCGACGGGTTCGAATGGCAGGGACGACCCTACAAGTCGCTGTCGGCCATTGCCCGCGCCATCACCGGCACGCGCTGGAACGGCTGGGTGTTCTTCGGCCTGAAAAACCACCGGAGGGGCGCATGACCAAACCAATCGTCAGGAAGTTGCGCTGCGCGGTATACACTCGGAAATCCTCCGAGGAAGGGCTGGAGCAGGAATTCAACAGCCTCCATGCCCAGCGCGAGGCCTGCGAGGCATACATCGCCAGCCAGCGGTCAGAAGGCTGGGTGCTCGTCCGCGATCAATATGATGATGGCGGCATTTCCGGCGGCACGCTGGAACGACCCGGCCTGAAAAGGCTGCTCGCGGACGTCGAGGATGGCTTGGTCGACGTGGTGGTCGTGTACAAGATAGACCGCTTGTCGCGGTCGCTGATGGATTTTTCCAAGCTGGTCGAGGTGTTTGACCGGAATGGCGTCACCTTCGTGTCCGTCACCCAGTCCTTCAACACCACCACGTCCATGGGGCGGCTGACGCTGAACATTCTGCTCAGCTTCGCCCAATTCGAGCGCGAGGTGACGGCGGAACGTATTCGGGACAAATTCGCGGCCTCACGCAAGAAGGGCATGTGGATGGGCGGTGTGCCCCCGCTGGGCTACGAAGTGAAGGACCGAAAGCTGGTCATCAAGGAGACCGATGCCGCCAACGTGCGTTGGATCTTCGACCGCTTCATCGAGATCGGCTCGGGCACGGAACTCGCCCGGGAACTGGCGGTGCGCGGCATCCAGACCAGCCGTGGCAACCGGATCGACAAGAAGTACCTTTATCGCCTGCTGAACAACCGCGCCTACATCGGTGAGGCCGTCCACAAGGGCGACAGCTATCCCGGCGAGCATGACGCCATCATCGACCGCGCGATCTGGGACAAGGTCCACGCCATCCTGACCGAAAGCCCCCGCAAGCGAGCCGCCCGCACCCGAGCAGACACGCCTGCGCTGCTGAAAGGGCTGCTCTACGGCCCCGACGGGGCGGCGTTCTCGCCGACCCACACGCGCAAGGGCGGCAAGCTCTATCGGTACTATGTCAGCCAGTCGGTCTTGAAGCACGGCGCGGGGTCGTGTCCGGTCGGCCGAGTTCCGGCAGGCGAAATTGAGACCACCGTCATCGACCGGCTCCGCGCCGTGTTCCGCCAGCCTGAGATTGTGGCGGGCACATGGAAAGCGGCATGCGTACAGGGCGGCGAGATAACCGAGGCCGACGCCCGTGACGCGCTGATCCGCCTTGATCCGCTCTGGGACGAACTCTTCCCGGCTGAGCAGGCACGCATTGCGGCGCTGCTGGTCGAGCGGATTGATATTGGCACGGACGGGCTCAACGTCCGCCTGCGCGTCGACGGCCTCAATGGCCTTGCGAGCGAGATGGTTGCAGGCGGCATCGAGGCGGCGGCATGATCCGAGCGAAGCCAGTGCCGGAGACGGTGACAGTGCACGTCCCGTTCCGCCTCGTGAAACGAGGCGGCCGCAAGGAGATGCAGCTGCCGGACGGGGCATCCAGCCAGCGCAAGATAGACAACACATTGATCAAGGCGCTGGCACGGGCCTTTCGCTGGCAAAGAATGCTCGAGGCCGGTGAATTTACGACGATTTCTGAACTGGCTGCACATGAGAGAATCGCAGCGTCGTATCTCACCAGAACGATGCGGTTGGCGCAGCTCGCGCCTGACATTGTCGAGACGATTCTCAATGGTTGTCAGCAGGTCGATCTCACTTTGGAGGCACTTCGCAAACCGCTTCCGTCGGAATGGGCTAGACAAGGCAGCCACTTGGCATCCCTCTGCCGACGCGAAGACAGATAGGTCAGAACAGCGCGATTCAGGGGATTCACGAGAAGATTCGAGCATGTTAGAGTTCAAGAAAAGGATACAGGCATGAGCATTCTATTCACGGTCGGCTATGAAGGCACAGATATTGACAGGTTCGTGCGGACTCTGAAGGCAGCCGGAGTCCGGCAGCTTGCTGACGTGCGCGCGGTTGCGGTTTCACGCAAACCCGGTTTCTCCAAGAAAAAGCTTGCCCAACGCCTCGCCGAAGAAGGCATTGAATATATTCATTTCGTCGCACTTGGAGATCCAAAACCTGGTAGGGAAGCGGCCCGAGCTGGCAAATTTGATCTCTTCCGCTCGATCTATGGCGACCATATCGAAACAGATGCCGCGCAGGACGCGCTTCAGGATCTGAAGGATACCGTCAGCACTGCGGCCACGTGCTTGCTCTGTTTCGAGCGAGACCCAGAAACTTGCCATCGAACGATCGTTGCTCGTGAAGTAACCGATCAACTGGGCTTCAATATTTTCAACCTTTTTGCTGACGATCCGGAGCGCTATGTCCGTCACGCTTCAAAATTGCCGCGTTTCCATCCTAGTGAAAGCTTTACCGCAGCGTAGCGCTACACATGGGGAAACAGTTTGCTGCGCCGGGGTAACGCCCTACGGCGATTTCAAACGGCTGTTTCCGGTCCGGTTTCGACATTTGGGAGAAGGTGCTGCCTTTAAGCGATGGGACTGGGTGGATTTCAAATATCGCACACCAACAAACGACCGGCGGGCCGAAAGCTGCCACGTGATGGAAGACTCCATCAATGTGGATGGGTTCATGCCGACAAAAGACCGTTCTGCATTCCTCAATCCGCTTGTTTCAAATTCGGTGGCGGACGCAGCTGCTGCGGGCAAATCTCTTGCGTTGATCCGACCCATGAATACCCGCTTTTACTACAAGGCCAAGGCAGAATCGGAACTCAACGCCGAACGAAAAATATACGAGCAAGCCGCCAGCCAGGGATCCTTTTTTGACAAGCAACTGGCGGCACTTGAGCCAAGCCCCTATGAGTTTCGTTTCAAGTTTGAGGATGGCACAGGTCCGCATGATTACGCGAATGGGGACTGGGAAGCTCATGCCATGTTTTTCAACGGGCGGAAGCGCGAAGGATCGGACAAGGCGACACTCGACTGGATGAGCGCGACCTTCAACGAAGAGTACGCAAAACGGGGAATGCTATTCTGCGTTGGCAACATGGCCAAGCGCCCACAGACATGGCAGTTGCTCGGCGTTCTTCGAGTTGACGCTACAGCCCAGCCTGCGTTGTTCTGAGGATCCGCCTGACGTCGGCAACCGGCCCGGCTTTCAAAAATGCCCCGGGATTGTACGTGACCATCCTCTACGGGTGACATTCAGGCAGGCAGCGTACATTGCTGCGACTTTGAACGTTGCTGACGATCAGAGTCGGCTCGATCGCTGGCTTGTGTTTTTTAGCCATTTTGGCCAAAGTATGCAGTACACAAGCGGAGAGTCAGATGCAGATCTTGACTGCGAAAGACGCGAAGTACGGTTTCGGGAGGCTGATCGATCTCGCCCGAGCTGAGCCGGTCGCGGTAGCCAAGCATGGGCGCACTGTCGTCGTCGTGATGTCAGTCGAGGAATACGAGCGGTTGAAGGCGCTGGACGAAGGTATCACCGCTCCCAAGCGCCATAGCGTAGGAAAGAATACAAACGAATGATTGCAGACCACCTGACCGGAATTGAGCAGTTCGGTGCAGACCTTTGGAAGATGGCGGACGATCTGCGGGCCAACTCCGGGCTCGCATCGAACGAGTATTTCATGCCCATTATGGGGCTCCTTTTCCTGCGACAGGCGACAAACCGCTATTACGCGGCACTGGAAGCCATTGAGGCCGACAAAGCCACCGGGAAAATGCCGGACCGGCCCCTCGTCGACGCCGACTTCCGGCGTCGCCGCGCAATGATGCTGCCCGAGGCCGCGCGCTACGATGTGATCCTCGACATGCCCAAAGGCGGACAACTTGGTGAGGCGCTGACTGCAGCCATGGAGGCAGTGGAAGAACACTTCCCGCCGCTAGCAGGCCAACTCCCCAAGGATTACGAACGCTTCGACGACGATCTGCTCGAAAGCATGATGCGCAAGTTTGACACCGAGGCATTGCGCAATGCGTCGGGTGACGTGTTCGGCCGCATCTACGAGTACTTCCTCGCTGAGTTTTCCAAACAGGGCGCCCACGACAACGGCGAGTTCTTCACACCGCCCTCAATCGTCCAGACCATCGTCAACGTCATCGAACCCGACCACGGCATCGTTTTCGATCCAGCCTGCGGTTCGGGCGGCATGTTCGTGCAATCCAGCCACTTCATCGAAGAAGAAGGGCAGGACACGATGAAGCGCGTCACCTTCTACGGCCACGAAAAGAACGAGACGACCGCCAAGCTCGCCCAGACCAACCTTGCTGTCCACGGGCTGCAGGGCACCATCCGGGCCGGGAACGAGGCTATCACCTACTACAAGGATCCGCACGAACTTGTCGGCAAGTGCGACTTCGTGATGGCAAATCCGCCGTTCAACGTGGACGAGGTCGACGCCGACAAGGTCAAAGGCGACGCGCGTCTGCCCTTCGGCCTGCCCAGTGTGAACAAGGGCAAGAAGGTCTCCAACGCCAACTACCTGTGGATGTCCTATTTCTACAGCTATCTGAACGATAATGGCCGTGCCGGTGTCGTCATGTCCTCCCAGGCGTCCAGCGCGGGACGGGATGAGGCGAAGGTGCGCCAGAAACTGGTCGAGACCGGTGCCGTGGACGTGATGATCGATATCCGCGGCAATTTCTTCTACACCCGCACCGTGCCTTGCCAGCTCTGGTTCTTTGACCGGGCAAAGGAGCGTGACCCCGAACGCGCCGATCACGTCCTGATGCTCGACGCGCGCAATATCTATCGGAAAGTTTCGCGCGCCATCTTCGACTTCTCGCCCGAGCAGCAGAAGAATATCGCGGCAATCATCTGGCTCTATCGCGGACAGTCCGACCGATACCTCGACCTGGTCACATCCTACCTTTCGGAAGCCATCGCACATGGACAGGCGACGGCCGAACCGCTGACCGGGTTCAACAAAGCGCTCGCCAAGCTGATCGACCTTATGGCCCCCTTTGCGAAAGAGGCGCGCGACCCGGACCCGCTGGCAGAGACATGGGCGGAACTGACCGCTGTGCAGGCCACGCTCAACGACGACATTGCAGGGTTCGCGGCAGAAGTTGCCGTTCGGGCGAAGGCCTGGACCGAAAGCGCAAATGGAGAAGGCCGGGGCAACGCCACGCTCCATGCGGCGCGCGAAGGATTGCGCGGAATGGCAGAGCGGTGCCGGGATCTGACCAAGCAGATCGACCTGGCGGCGAAGCTGGCGGGCCGCGCGGTTGATTTGGCGATCAAGGAACTGGAGGCGCGGGACTCGGACCTCTGGGCCAACGTGGAGGTGAACAAGGCCCGCAAGGCACTGGAAAGCATCCGTGCTGACGCGGTGGAGGCGCTGCGGGGAGCGCGTTATTTTGTGAAACAAGCGGACTGGTTGCAGGAGCGCTTCCCGGATGCTGCATTGGCGGATGTCGAGGGTCTGGTGAAGCTGGTGGATCGGACCGAGATCGCAGAGCATGACTGGAGCCTGACGCCCGGCCGCTATGTCGGCGTCGCGCCCGAGGAGGTGGACGAGGATTTCGACTTCGAAGAGGCGCTGCGGTCAATCCACATCGACCTTAAGGGGCTGAATGAGGAAGCAGAGGACTTGGCGACACGGATCGCTCGGAACTTTGAGGAGTTGGGCATTTGAGTTGGAAGGTCCAACCCATCAGCGATCTATGCCTTCACTCGGTTGATTGCGTGAACCGAACCGCACCCGTGGTCGAAGAACCAACCCCTTACAAAATGATCCGCACAACTAACGTTAAAGGGGGCTTCATTGATACAACGAACGTTCGCTATGTAACTTTAGAAACCTACGAACGTTGGACCCGCAGGCTACTACCCCAGGCCGGTGACGTAATTCTCACCCGTGAAGCCCCACTCGGCGATGTCGGTCGCCTTACATCCGATGACCGAGTGTTTTTGGGGCAGCGCCTCTTCCACTATCGCGCCGATCCGAAAGTGCTGGACTCCGGTTTCCTAGCCTATGTGTTGCAGAGCCCACGGGTTCAAGGTTGGATCAGAGGTACTGGAATGGGCGCAACCGTTGAACACGCCCGTGTCGGGGACTTCCATAAGATCCCGATCCCTGTTCCTCCTTTGAAGGTACAGACGAAAATCGGTGGTATCCTTTCCGCTTACGACGACCTGATCGAGAACAACCGGCGGCGGATTGCACTGTTGGAGGAGGCGGCGCGGCTGCTTTACCGCGAGTGGTTCGTCCACTTCCGCTTCCCCGGCCACGAACACGTCAAGATCACCGAAGGTGCGCCCGAAGGCTGGGAACGCCTGCCAGCATCCGAAGCCTTTGAGGTCAATCCGAAGACACCCCGCAATGACGAAGGCATCATCCGGTATTTCCCAATGGCGGCGCTATCGGAGACCGGCATGGTGATCGGCCGCGGCCCAATGGAGGAAAGGGAGAAATCAACCAGTGTCCGTTTCCGAAATGGCGACACGCTGCTCGCGCGCATTACGCCCTGCCTTGAGAATGGCAAGACTGGCTACGTCCAGATGCTCGAAGACGGCGAGATCGCCTGCGGCTCGACAGAGTTCATCGTTCTGCGGCAACGCCGTGTCAGCAGCTACTATGTCTATTTGACCGCCCGCCAGCACGACTTCCGCGAAAACGCCATTCGAAGCATGATAGGTTCATCGGGAAGACAGCGGGTCCAGCCAAACTGCTTTGACCGTTACTTCGTCGCAGTGCCGCCTGAGTTGTTGGCAAAACTTTTCGATGAAGCTGTAGGCGAAATGTTTGATCAGGTCGGCAATCTCGACCAACAGAACCAGAAACTCTCCCAAGCCCGCGACCTCCTCTTGCCGCGCCTGATGAACGGGGAGATCGCGGTGTGACGCAGGACAGCTCCACTCCACCTTTCGACGAAGAAGCGGCCGCCTCTTGGCAGCGCTTCGTCGATTCCATTTCGCCGAGTATGCATGCCGGTTGGATGCTCCGACAAACAATGCCCGGCACGCAGTTGGATGCCATCAAGAGCCTGATGCACCGAAACGAGCAAGCTTCGGCTGCAACGAGCATCAAACTGAAGGAAACCAAGGCTGAGATTGAGGCGAACCCCGACGATGTGGGCTTGGAATGGACCTACGATCATAGGTTTTGGCAATCGGTGTTCATGGACTCAGCGCACAGCATGTCGGCGGTCGGAATGCTGGCACCGTTCATCGAGTCTCTGTTTGTCGCTATATTCGAAGGACTTAGGAAACGGCACGGCGCGGCAGCGGAAGACACACGCCATCAACGCGCCGACGATCAGTTCTGGAACCCGCAGATCGTGTTCCGAAGCGAGGGGCCAAGAGACGATCTTGTCGCCGGCATAGATCAGCTGGCGGAAAGCTGCGGGCTGAAGCCATATCTTCCCGCCGACTATCGGAAGACGCTGTCAGCCCTTTTCGCGTATCGCAACAACATGTTGCACAATGGTTTCGAATGGCCCGCCGACGCGATCAAAAAGTTCTCGAACCGTATAGCGTCCGAGAAGTGGCCTGAAGACTGGTTCACGGGTGCAGATCGGGATGGCCAACCTTGGCTCTATTACATGTCACCTGACTTCTGTTCCCACTGCGTTGAACTCATCGACGCCGTTATTGACGGCGTTGGCCGCTATTTGAAGGAGCGCGAGGCGTGATTTTACGAAAGGCATTGCATGGCGGTTACCGGGATCAATAGCGAGGACAGGCTGGTCCAGACCACCTTCGCCGAGCACTTGGAAACAGAGCTGGGTTGGGACAGCGTATATGCCTGGAACCAAGAGACCTTCGGTCCGGACGGCACGCTTGGGCGGAAGGATACGACCGAGGCCGTTCTGCTCCGTGACCTTCGTGCGGCGCTGCACCGTCTCAACCCAGATTTGCCTGCTCCGGCAATTGAGGACGCAATCCGAAGCCTTACCGTCTATGACGTCAGCCGGTCGATGGTTCAGCACAACCGCGATTTCTATCGTATGCTGCGCGGCGGCGTACCCGTCACGTATCGCGATGCTAAGGGCCGACAGAAATCCGCTCGTGCCAAGGTGATCGACTTCGACAACGCGCTCGGCGCTAATCGCTTCCTTACCGTGCGCGAGTTGAAATTGACCGGTATGCGGACGCCCAACTACAACCGTCGCGCTGATCTGGTCTGCTTCGTCAACGGCCTGCCGCTGGTCTTCATCGAGCTGAAGGCCGTCTACAAGAACATCCGAGCCGGGTTTGATGGCAACCTGCGCGACTACATGGACGAAAACGTCATCGCGCACGCCTTCCATCATAACGCCTTCCTAATTGTCTCGAACGGTGATGGCGCCCGATATGGCTCGATTACGAGCACTTGGGAGCATTTCAACGAGTGGAAGCGGCTAGATGAGGCGGACGAAGGCAGCGTGGATGCGGAGCGGCTGTTGAATGGCATGCTTGCTCATGATCGATTGCTCGATCTGGTCGAAAACTTCATCCTGTTCGACGAAAGCAAGGCGGGTACGGCACGGAAGGTGGTTGCCAGAAATCACCAGGTTTTGGGCGTGAACCGTGCGGTAGCCTCCGTCGCGAGGCAAGAGGCGATCAAGGCCGAGATCCCGCCCGGTGAGCGCCTGCGCCACCGCGTGGTGGAGTTGCCGCTGGAGCGAAAGACACCAGCCAAGCGCAAGAGGGGTGATCAAGCGCTTCTAGCGGCAGAACCTTCACTTCCGTCCTTCGTTCCCGAAGGTCCCGTCGACATTATCGAACGGGCGCATCCCGATTTAGGTCGTCTGGGAGTGTTCTGGCACACGCAGGGCAGTGGCAAGTCCTACTCGATGGCGTTCTTCGCCGAGAAGGTGCGGCGCAAGGTGCCGGGTAATTTCACATTCCTGCTGATGACCGACCGGAATGATCTCGACAGCCAAATCTACAAGACCTTTGTTGGCTGCGGCGTCGCGGGAAACGACACCCCGCGCGCGGCATCCGGCGATGATCTTGAACGGATCCTGAAGGAAAACAACCAGTACGTTTTCAGCCTGATCCACAAGTTCAACAAGGACGTGGACCCCAAGAAACCCTACAGCGAGCGCGACGACATTATAGTGATTTCTGACGAAGCCCACCGCACGCAAGCGGGGCGGCTCGCTCGTAATATGCGCCTGGCGCTGCCCAACGCTGCCTTCATCGGCTTCACTGGCACGCCCTTATTCAAACAGGACCAGATCACTAAGCGCATCTTCGGAGATTATGTCTCGCGCTACGACTTCAAACGCTCCGAGGAGGATGGCGCGACCGTCAAGCTAGTCTATGAGAACCGGGGCGAGAAGTTAGGGGTCGCCAAGACGAACCTGAACGATCGGATCGCCGAGAAGATCGAAGAAGCGGAGCTCGACCCAGATCAGGCGGCGCTCCTCGATAAGCTGCTTGGAAAGGACTACGAGGTCATCACCGCGGATGAGCGGCTCGACAAGATCGCGGCCGATTTCGTGGAGCACTGCGCGACGAGGTGGGAGTCCGGAAAATCCCTATTCGTGTGCATCGACAAGATCACCTGCGCCCGGATGCACCAAATGATCGTCCCACGCTGGCGGGCGAAGGCTGCAGAAGTCAGGGCGGCCGCCGACGCCAAGCAAGCCGAAGCAGATGCCGCTGCTGATGAAACCCTTCGCCTTGTACTCGCGGAGCAAGCGCAAGAACTGGCTGCGCAGGCAATGTGGCTCGAGGAAACCATCGTTGAGATCATCATCAGCGAGGCGCAGAACGAGGTCGCGGACTTCAAGAAATGGGGGTTCGACATCATCCCGCACCGCGCCTTGATGAAGCAGGGCTTCAATACAGGGAATGGAGAGCGGATTGATGCTGAGACGGCTTTCAAGAACCCCGAGCACCCGTTCCGCGTCGCAATCGTCTGCGCGATGTGGCTGACTGGTTTTGACGTGGAATGCTTGTCGACGCTCTATATCGACAAGCCGATGAAGGCGCACACGCTGATGCAGGCCATAGCGCGGGCAAACAGGGTGTATCCTGGCAAGGACTTCGGCCTGATCGTCGACTACAACGGGATGCTAGCAAGCTTGCGTGCCGCGCTCGCCCAGTATGCGCTAGGCGATGATGGCACGGGCGGTGAAGAAATCATTGCGCCCATTGAGGAGCGCGTACAGGCTCTGCTAGAAGCTATCGAGGCGACCGAGGCGCATTTGCGCAGCCTCGCCTTCGATCCAAGTGTACTGCTTGGCTCGAAGGGCTTTGTGCGCATCAAGGGCCTCAAGGACGCCGTGGAAGCCGTCTATTCGACGGACGAGGCAAAGCGCCGCTTCGAGATTCTTGCACGACAGGTGTTTATCCGCTTCAAGGCGCTGCTTATGGAGCCCAGTGCGTGGGCACACGCCGAACGACACGACAACATTGAAGCAATCTACAAAAAACTGACCGAGCGGCGCGACACGGCTGATGTTACAGAGCTGTTGAAGGAGCTGCACCGGATCGTCAATGAAGCCATCCGAACGCAGGCACCAGGGGACGATCAAGCCGAGGGGCTGACCTTCGACCTGAGCCAGATTGATCTTGAGAAGCTGCGCGATGAATTTGCAAAGAAGGTCAGACGCAAAGCGACTGCGCTTCAGGACATCCGCGACATCGTCGAACAGAAACTCGCCGAAATGCTGGCGCGAAATCCCGCTAGGATGGACTATCAGGTGAAGTACGAAGCGATCATCGCCGACTACAATCGGGAGAAAGACCGCACCACCATAGAAGAAACGTTCCGCCGACTGGTCGAGCTCGTCAACAGTCTGGACGAGGAACAGAAACGCGCAACGAAGGAAGGGCTTGGCGAGGATGAGCTCGCGCTCTTCGACCTGCTGCTCAAGGATAATTTGGAAAAAACGTCTCGTGAGCGGGTGAAGCAAGCGAGCCGCGACCTCTTGGCGTCTATAAAAGCGCGCTTGGCCGAACTCGATCGCTTCTGGGAGAAGGAGCAGACCAAGGCTGATGTCGAGGTCTTCATCTTGGACGAGGTCTTCGCAAACCTACCGTCACCGCCGTTCACGCCCGACGAAAAGAAAGCCCTTGCTGCAAGCGTCTACGCACATGTGTGGCAACAGGCCGTGAATGGTGGCTTCGCACAGGCGGCATAAGGCTTTTCGCTGATCGTTCGATTTAGGGTCCATCAGGTAGGCGAACGGACCTGCGAACCACGCCGAGCGCAAACCCAAAATATTCTGCTTTATTTCAGTGGGATGGCGCTCTGAACCGGACTGCGCGCGGTTAACAGGTCCAGAGAATATCGGCCCTGAGAGAACACCTTTACGCCTCTTTGCACCGGGGCCGGTGAAAAGCCCCTCCCGCATAACCTTCGAAAACAAAAAGAAAATCCGGCCGCAGCCGGATCGGGAGAACGCTTTCGCGGGGTCAAGTGGCGGAGACGAAGGGATTCGAACCCTCGAGACCCTTCCGGGCCTACTCCCTTAGCAGGGGAGCGCCTTCGACCACTCGGCCACGTCTCCGCTGACCCGTATATCTGCGCTTGGGAGCGGAGAACAAGCGCAAAATGCCTTATCCACAGAAAATTCTTGAACCGCATCGGCAAGGCGCGGCGCTTGGCGCCAAGCGATGTCAAAGCCATGCAGCAGCAGCGTCAAGCGCTTGAGAAACCGGGATTTCACCGCACCCGCCCGTAACAACGGCGTCAGCGCAAACACCGGCTGGTCGATTGGGGCGGGCATCCGGAAATCACCGGCGCATCCAGGCGCCTAAACCGCGTCTTGGCTGCCGGCAGCCATGCCAGCCCCGGCTTCCAGCAGCTCCGCAAGGATCCGGCAGCAGGCGCTGTCCTGCATCTGGCTCACGTTGAACCGCATGAACGGCGCCATGCTCTGCGACACACTGAACACATTGCCCGGCGCCAGCACCAGCCCCTCCTGCAGCGCGGCGCGGGCGAGGACCGCCGCATCCGCCCCGCCCGGCAGTTCGCACCACAGGTAGAAACCGCCGCGCGGCTGCACCCAGGGCCGGATTCCGAGGTCCGCAAGCCGCGCCTGCGCCTCAGCCCGGCAGCGGCTCAGCCGGTTGCGCAGGGCCTCCAGGTGCTTGCGGTAACCGCCGTCTGTCAGCACCGCATGCAGCAGATCTGCCACCATCGGGCTGGGACCGCTGAAGTTCACCGCAACCTGCAAATCGGTCAGCGCCTCGATCCAATCGCCGCGGGCAGCGATGTAACCGCAGCGCAGCGAGGCCGAAAGGGTCTTGGAAAAGCTGCCTGTCCGCACCACCCGCTCCAGCCCGTCCAGCGTGGCCAGCCGCGGAGACAGCTCCGGCTCGAACCCGGCGAAGATGTCATCTTCAACGACGATCAGGTCATGCTGCGCGGCCAGCGACAAGACCCGGTGCGCGACAGGCGCCGAAATCGTGGCACCGGTCGGATTGTGCAGCGCCGAGTTGGTCAGGTAGAGCCGCGGATGCTGTTCCCCCAAGACCGCTTCGAAACGATCCAAATCCGGACCCTCCGATGTGTAGGGCACGCCGATGATGCGGATCTGATGCGCCCGAAGCAGCGCCTGGAAATTGAAATAGCAAGGATCATCGACCAGCACGGTGTCGCCCGGGCGCAGCAGCATCCGGCAGACCAGGTCCAGCGCCTGTGAACCGGATCCGGTCAGCAGCACCCGGTCCGGCGGGCAGGCCAGCCCCTGGTCGAACAGCTGGCGGCTGATATGGCGCCGCAGCCCGGCCCCGCCCTTGGCGCTGCCGTAGTCGGTCAGAACCGCATCCGGCGCCGCAGCCAGCGCCCGGATCGCCCGGCGCAGGGAGGCAACCGGCATCCAGTCTTCCGGCAGCCAGCCGCATCCGGGCTTTGGCGCATCCGTGCCGGAATCGAGCGACTGCCGCGCCACCCACAGGGGGTCCACTTCGCGTTCCAGCTGCGGCCCGGTGTCCGACACCGCGAAGGGCTGCGGCTTTGCGGCCACATAGAACCCCGCCCCCCGCCGGGCCTGGATCACCCCTTCGGCCGCCAGAACATCATAGGCGTCGGCCACGGTTGACGGCGACACGCCCAGCCTGGCCGCGCAGCCCCGGACCGACGGCAGTCTGTCGCCCGCCACCAGCGCCCGCGACGTGATACGCCGCCGGATATCATTGATGACCAGCGCACGGCGGGAGGGCTGCGCCATGGGGTACCTCGCTGTATTGCTCCGCGCGCCAGTACAGTTTGGTAAAACTGTATGGTTCTGTATCTGTCTATTACATCCCTGCCCCCCTAGAAACCCCCAAAAGCACAGGAGAGAGACTATGCAGGCATCGTTTTCGGGCTGGGGTAGCGGGCTGCTGGGTGTTGTGATCTTCAGCGGATCGCTGCCTGCAACCCGCGTTGCGGTGGGCATGCTGGACCCGCTGTTCCTGACTTCGGCCCGTGCCGCCATTGCCGCCCTGCTCGGCGCCGCGCTGCTGCTGCTGCTGCGCCAGCCCCTGCCGCGACGGCAGGACCTGCCCTCGATCGCAGTGATCGCAGCGGGGGTTGTGATCGGCTTTCCGCTGCTGTCCGCGATGGCGCTGCAGCACATCACCGCCGCCCATTCGACGGTTTTCATCGGCCTTCTGCCGCTGGCAACCGCCCTCTTCGGGGTGCTCCGCGGCGGCGAGCGCCCCGGCCCGCTGTTCTGGCTGTTTTCGATTCTCGGAAGCCTGGCGGTGGCTGGCTTTGCCCTGTCGCAGAACGCGGATGTGTCGCTGACCGGCGACGCGCTGATGCTGGCGGCCATCATCTTATGCGGGCTGGGCTATGCCGAGGGCGCGCAGCTGTCGCGGCGGCTTGGCGGCTGGCAGGTGATCTGCTGGGCGCTGGCGCTGGCGCTGCCGGTCATGGCGCTCACCGCGCTTGCGTTCCGGCCCGGAACCCTCGCGGACCTGACCCTGCCGGTCTGGATCAGCCTCGGCTATGTCTCGATGTTCTCGATGCTGATCGGCTTTGTGTTCTGGTATCGCGGCCTGGCGCTTGGCGGCACCGCGGGCGTCGGCCAGCTGCAGCTGCTGCAGCCGTTCTTCGGCCTGATCCTCGCCGCAGTACTGCTGTCAGAGCCCATTGCCCCCGCCATGCTGGGCGCCACGGCATTTGTGGTGCTCTGCGTCGCCGGGGCCAAGCGCTATGCGTGACGGCCCGCAGGCCGCCAAGCAGGTCACGGCAACAGGGCCAAGCGCCGCAGAAACAGCGATTTCACCTCGTCCGCCTTCACCGTCATGCAGACCTTGACCGGTGCCCGGCCGCTGTCCGCAGCAGCCAGGGTGGCGCCGGAGGTTTCGCCCTCGCAGGACACCGCAAGCGGCACATCGCGCATCCCGAACAGCTCCGGATGGGTGCAGGCGATCACTGCCGCCGGGTCATGCAGCGAACAGCCGTTCTTGCCCGCGGCCTCCAGATAGAACTTGAGGTAGAAATGCGACATCTCCTGCAGCATGCCGCCCAGCTCCGGCGACTTGGCCGCAATCGCTTTGAAATCCTCCGGCAGGCAGAGAATGCGATGGGTGACGTCCAGCCCCACGAACACCACCTTGGACCCGCCCTGGCAGACCACGTCGGCGGCATGCGGGTCGTGATAGATATTGGCCTCGGCGTGGGGGGTGATGTTGCCGCCCTCTTCCAGCGAGCCGCCCATCACCACGATGGATTTCACATTGCTAATGAACTCCGGGTCGCGCTGCATTGCCAGCGCGATATTGGTCAGCGGGCCGATCGGGCAGACCACCAGCGCGCCCTTGTGTTCGCGCGCCATCCGGCACAGGAAATCCGCGGCGCTCTCGTCCAGCGCCGTGCCTTTGGGGTCCGCCGCCGGGATATCGCCAAAGCCTTCCTCGCCATGCACATGGGCCGAAGGTTTGAAGGGCGGCAGCACCAGCGGCGTGGTGGCGCCAGCGGCAACCGGCACATCCAGCCCGGCGGCCTCCAGCAGCCGCAACGCGTTGCGGGTGGCGGTGGCGGTGGTCACATTGCCGAAGATCGTGGTCAGCCCCAGCAACTCAATATCCGGCGCCGCGGCGGCATAGAAGATCGCCATCGCGTCATCAATGCCCGGATCGGTGTCGATAATCAGTTTCACCATCAGCCTGTCTCCCGGATTATCTGAACTTGTCCATCAGCTTTTCCATCGCTGAACGGGTGTCGGGTGCCGGTTCATCTTTGGCCGGCTTTTTCGCTTCCGCCTTCGGCTTGGCGGCAGAGCTGCGCGGCGGCGCGACGCGCAGCGCAACCGCATTCATGAACTTGCCGCCATCGCCCTTGGCCAATTCCGCTGCCCCGTCTGAAATGCCGCGCATCACATCGTCCAGCCAGCCCTCGTCCGCCTTTGGGAAATCGCGCAGCACATAGCCCGCCACCGCGTCCTTGTGGCCCGGATGGCCGATCCCCAGCCGCACCCGCGCGTAGTCGGCGCCGATATGCGAATGGATCGAGCGCAGACCGTTGTGGCCGGCATGGCCGCCGCCCTGCTTGATGCGCGCCTTGCCCGGCGCCAGGTCCAGCTCGTCATGCAGCACCACCACATCGGCCGGTGTCAGCTTGTAAAACCGCATCGCCTCGCCCACCGACTGGCCGGACAGGTTCATGAAGGTCTGCGGTTTCAGCAGCAGCACCTTCTCACCGCCGAGGCTTCCTTCGCAGATCATGGCCTGAAACTTGGCCTTCCAAGGGCTGAACCCGTGGTCCGCGGCGATCCGGTCCAGCGCCATAAAGCCGATGTTGTGGCGGTTGCGCTCGTATTTCGGACCGGGATTCCCCAGCCCCACAAAGAGTTTCATGACATGCCCGTCTGCGTTGCTGTAAACCCGGGTAATGCCCTATCCGGTGCCCGGAATCCAGAGCTGCCTGCCCGCTCAGGCATAGGCCCGGTCCGCAGCATATGGCGCCAGATCGATGTTGGGCTGCCGCCCTTCCGCCAGATCCGCGACCAGCCGCCCGGTGATGCCGCCCAGGGTCAGCCCGATGTGCTGATGGCCAAAGGCATGGATCACCCGGTCCGACTGCGGGCTGCGCCCGATCACCGGCAGCGAGTCCGGGATTGTCGGACGGAACCCCAGCCATTCGCTGTCCGGTTCCGGCAGCGCCCCCAGCATCTCTGCCCCCTTGCGGGCGAGATAGGCCAGCCGCCGCGGATTTGCAGGCGCGTCGAGCGCTGCAATTTCAACCGTCCCGGTCAGCCGCAGCCCCTGCGCATGCGGAACCGCGTAAAACCCCGCCTCGGACCAGCCCACCGGCCGGGTCACCCGCTGCGCCTCATCCCTGAACATCAGGTGATAGCCGCGCTCAGTCCCCAGAGGGAGCTGCTCCGTCCCCGCCCCCGTGATCCGCCCGGAAAAGGCACCGCTGGCAATCACCGCATGACCGGCAGTGAGGCTCTGCCCCTCGGCCTGCAACGCCACCCCGCTGTCCGAGGCGCTTACCGCCTCGACCGCCGCTGTCAGCGTTGTACCGCCCAGCGCCGTGAAGGCCTGGTGCATCCGGGTGATGAAGTCCAGCGGATCGCGCAGATGCCGGGCGGCATGGAAATGCACCGCGCGTTTGACCGGCAGCCGCAGGCCCGGCTCCATTTCCAGCGCTTCATCCGGCGCCAGCTCGCGCCAGGGCACCCCCAGGCTGCGGCGGCGCTCCAGCCCCGCGGTTGCAGCCTCGGCCGCCGCTGCGGTGGACCAGACCGACAGCTGGCCGCGCTCCACCACCAGATCCTGGGCGCCTGCGGCCTCGATCAGCGGATTGATCCCGGCGTCGGCATGGGACAGCAATTCGGCCAGGTGGGCGGAAATCCGGCGCGACGGTGCTGCGCGGCAATTGGCAAGGAAGGACAGCATCCAGCGCGGATTGCGCAGCGCGTGGGCATACGACAGCGACAGCGGGCTGTCCCTGGAAAACATCAGCTGCGGCAGGGCGGTCAGCACTGACGGGTCATTCACCGGCAGGCAGGCATAGGTCGCCAGTGTGCAGGCGTTGCCGTAACTGGTGCCGGATCCCGGCGGGTTCGGATCCGCCAGCAGCACCCGGTGCCCGCGCATCTGCGCCCACAGCGCGGTGCAAACGCCCACGGCGCCCGCGCCCGCAACGGCAATATCATAATCCGCCATCCGTCGCCCTCCTGCCTCTTGGCCGAAATGGGACACCGGCACGGCGGAAAGTCAATCGTGTTTGCTGCGCCGTTCAAACGCAAACGGGCCCCCGCGATGGGAGCCCGCCAACCTTACCCGGAGGGGTGCGGTTCTTATTCTTCGGCAGCCACTGCTTCGGCTTCGCCTTCTTCGCCTTCGCCGTCTTCGTCATCCGACGCGGTCAGGCCGCCCGGGGAGGCGATGTTGGCGATCACGAAGTCGCGGTCGATGGTCGGCTTGGCGCCGGCCGGCAGCTCGATCGACGAGATGGTGACAACGTCGCCGATGTTCAGGCCTGCCAGATCGACAACCAGCTTCTCGGGGATGTCGCCAGCGGTCACAACCAGCTCAACCTCGGGACGGGTCACGTTCAGCATGCCGCCTTTTTTGACGCCGGGGGCTTCTTCCTCGTTGATGAACTCAACCGGGATGTACAGGTTGACTTTCGAGGTGCGGCGCAGACGCATCAGGTCGAGGTGGGTCGGCAGGTCCTTCACCACATCGCGCTGAACGTCGCGGCAGATCACGCGGACGTCGTCATGGCCGTCGACCTTCAGGTTCCACAGGGTGGCCTTGAACTGGCCGGCTTTCAGCTTTTTCAGTAGCACGTTGAACGGGATCTGGATCGCAACGGGATCCGAATCGCCACCGTAAACAACGCCCGGTACCATGCCTGCGCGGCGCGCAGCGCGAGCGGCGCCCTTGCCCGTCCCCGCACGTACTTCGGCGACGAGATCAGGAATCTCTTTTGCCATGTCTATTCTCCAATATATCTAGGGCGGGGTGCCTCCAAGGCTGTCACCCCGCGTGAAGCCGTGCCTATAGACCGGAAACCGGAATATGGGAAGGGGCAAAGCCCCCTGCCCGTTAGCGGGGCCGCGTTATTCCTGCCAGCAGCCGCCGAAATCCTGCGGCACCAGCAGATTATGGCGGCCCAGCGCCCCGACCGAGCGTTCACCGCACAGCGCCATGGTGGTGTCCAGTTCCTTGCGAATCACCTCCAGCGCCTCGGTGACGCCTTTCTGGCCCCTCGCGCCCAGCCCATAGACAAAGGCGCGGCCGATCATGGTGCCGGTGGCGCCCAGCGCCAGCGCCTTCAGCACGTCCTGGCCGGAGCGGATGCCGCTGTCCAGATGCACCTCGACGTCACCGCCGACCGCATCCATGATCTGTGGCAGCATCCGGATCGAGCTCAGCGCCCCGTCCAGCTGCCGCCCGCCATGGTTCGACACGACGATGGCGTCGGCGCCAAGCTTGGCGGCCATGCGGGCATCCTCGGCGTCCAGGATGCCCTTCAGGATCACCTTGCCGCCCCACATCTCCATCAGCTTTCCGATCTTGCCCCAGTCCAGTGACGGATCGAACTGCTCGGCCGTCCAGACGCCCAGCTGCGAGGTATCCGAGACGCCCTGCACATGGCCGACGATATTGCCGAAATTGCGCCGCTTGGCGCCCAGCATCTGCAGGCCCCAGGCCCATTTTGTCATCAGGTTGGCAATGGTTTTCGGGGTCAGCTTCGGCGGCGCGGACAAACCGTTTTTCAGATCCTTGTGGCGCTGCCCCAGGATCTGCAGGTCCAGCGTGATCACCAGCGCCGAGCATTTCGCATCCTTGGCCCGCTGGATCAGGCGGCGGATATAATCCTCGTCCTTCATGGTATAAAGCTGAAACCAGAACGGCTTGCCGGTCGCCTCCGCCACCTCCTCGATCGAGTTGATCGACATAGTCGACAGCGTGAAGGGCACGCCGAAGTCCTCGGCCGCCCGCGCCGCCTTGATCTCGCCATCGGCGTGCTGCATCCCCGTCAGCCCCACCGGCGCCAGCGCCACTGGCATCGCCACGTCCTGGCCGATCATCCGGCTGGCGGTCGTGCGGCCGGACATATCCACCGCCACCCGCTGGCGCAGGCGGATCTGCTCGAAATCCGAGGTATTCTCGCGGAAGGTCTGCTCGGTCCAGCTGCCGCTTTCGGCATAATCGAAAAACATCCGCGGCACGCGGCGTTCGTAGATGCGCTTCAGGTCGTCGATATTGGTGATCACCGGCACCGGAGTCTCTCCCGCTTTCATCTGGTAAAGTTTCTTTACCAATCCACCCCAGCAAAAGCAACGGCACCGATGCCGCACCCCTTGAGACGCAAAAACCGCACCCGAAGGCGCGGTTTTCTGACCTTTAGTGCTGCAGATTTCGAAGTTCCGCACCGCCCGCGGGCAGGCGATGCCCTCAACGTTCCGCAACTGGAAGCAATGCCAGGACTGCACGAAGCAGAGGCTCAGCCCTTGTGCGCGCCGTCGGCCAGCGATTTCACAAAGGCCAGAACCTCGGCCGGAGATTTCCCCGAGGCAATCTGGCTGACAATCGCGCTGCCCACCACCGCGCCATCCGCGACCGAGGCGATCTTCTCCGCCTTCTCCGGCGTGTTGATGCCAAAGCCCACGATGATCGGCAGGTCGGTGGCCGCCTTGATCCGCGCCACCTCGGGGCCGACGTCGCCGGCCTCGGCCTCGGCTGCGCCGGTGATGCCGGTGATCGACACGTAATAGACAAAGCCGGAGGTGTTCTGCAGTACCTTGGGCAGGCGCGCGTCGTCGGTGGTGGGGGTGGCCAGGCGGATGAAGTTCAGCCCCGCTTTCTGGGCAGGGATGCACAGCTCTTCATCCTCTTCCGGCGGCAGGTCCACCACGATCAGCCCGTCGATGCCCGCGGCCTTGGCATCGTCCAAAAACTTGTCCACGCCGCGGTTGTAGATCGGGTTGTAATAGCCCATCAGCACGATCGGGGTGGTGTCGTCGTCCTTGCGGAAGTCGGCGGCCAGCTGCAGCGTCCGCTCCAGCGTCATGCCGCCGTCCAGCGCCCGCTGCCCGGCCAGCTGAATGGTCGGCCCGTCTGCCATCGGATCGGTAAACGGCAGGCCCAGCTCGATGATGTCCACACCCGCGGCCGGCAATCCCTTCACCACCTCGAGCGAGGTTTCATAGTCCGGGTCGCCCGCCATCACATAAGTGACAAAGGCTTTCTTTCCGGCGGCTTTCAGGTCGGCGAATTTGGCATCAATGCGGGTCATGGGGCGGGCCTTTTATTCAGGTTTCCGCCATGGTGTGCCGAATGTTGGGCGGGAAATCAATCCCGGGCCGCCTGCAGGCCCGGGAATGCACCGGTCAGCGGCTCAGCGGAATGTGCCAGCGCAGCGTCAGCGAGTTCACGCCCGGGTTCTGATCCGCGGTCGAGGCGTTGGATTTATGGCTGAGCGCCAAGGACACCGCCTTGCCATTGTGAAACCGTTTGCCCACCGCCAGCAGGCTGCGGATTTCAAAGGCGGAACCCAGATCATTGCCGCGCGAGCTTTCGTGATAGGCGCCGGGCATCACGCTGGTCTCGATGAACCAGTCGTTGTTCAGGCCGATCACGCCGCTGATGCCGACACCGGCAAACACATCGCCGGCCTCCTGCACCTCCAGCGCGGCACCGAACCGCGCCGTCAGCAGCCGCCCCTCGTGGAACGGCGCATGCAGATACTCGGCCGCAAACAGCGCGCTGTCCTCGGACCCCGCACGGGAGTAATTGGAATAGCCCAGCCCCAGCGTCACTTCCTGGGCCGCGGCAGGCATGGCAGTGGCAGCACAGAACGCTGCTGCCAGCAAAGCTGTCTGTTTCATTTCTTGCCCCTCGCAAATTTTTTTCTTTACCTAAGATATTTAAATCGGCTGGTTTTCCTAGTCACCTCACAAAAAAGCAACTTGCGGGCCTCCTGTGCGGCTCCGCACAGAGGGCGATTGCGGCACATCTGTCAGCCATCCTTGCCTTGCGCGCAAGCCCAATGCTGCCTAGAAGCGGCTCCCAAGTGGTATCAGGAGGCCGGTATGGGCTTTAAGATGGGAATCGTCGGCCTGCCGAATGTTGGCAAATCGACGCTGTTCAATGCGCTCACCAAAACCGCCTCGGCGCAGGCGGCCAATTTTCCGTTCTGCACGATTGAGCCCAATGTGGGCGAAGTGGGGGTGCCGGACGCGCGTCTGGACAAGCTGGCAGCGATTGCCGGCTCCAAGCAGATCATCCCGACCCGGATGACATTTGTCGACATCGCCGGCCTGGTCAAAGGCGCGTCGCAGGGCGAGGGCCTGGGCAACCAGTTCCTGGCCAACATCCGTGAAACCGACGCGATTGCCCATGTGCTGCGCTGTTTTGAGGACGGCGACGTGACCCATGTGGACGGCCGTGTCGACCCGGTCGCGGACGCCGAGGTGATCGAGACCGAGCTGATGCTGTCGGACCTGGAAAGCATCGAAAAACGCCGCGCCAATCTGGTGCGCAAGCTGAAGGGTAACGACAAGGAAGCCCAGCAGCAGGACCGCCTGCTGGCCGCCGCCCAGGCGATGCTGGAGGACGGCAGGCCCGCCCGTCTGGTCGAGGTGGACGCCGAGGACGCCAAGGCCTGGAAGCTGCTGCAGCTGCTGACCACCAAGCCGGTGCTTTATGTCTGCAATGTGGGTGAATCGGAATCGGTCGAAGGCAATGCGCATTCCGCCAAAGTGGCCGAAATGGCTGCAGCGCAGGGCAATTCCCATGTGATCATCTCCGCCCAGATCGAGGAAGAGATCAGCCAGCTGGAAGCGGAAGAAGCCCAGATGTTCCTGGAGGAGATGGGGCTGGAAGAGGCAGGTTTGGACCGGCTGATCCGTGCCGGTTATGAACTGCTGCATCTGGAGACCTATTTCACCGTCGGCCCGAAAGAGGCCCGCGCCTGGACCATCCGCACCGGCACCGCGGCGCCGCAGGCGGCCGGGGTGATCCATGGCGATTTCGAGAAGGGTTTCATCCGCGCCGAGACCATCGCCTATGACGACTTCATCGCCTGCAACGGCGAACAAGGCGCCAAGGAAGCCGGCAAGATGCGCGCCGAAGGCAAAAGCTATGTCGTGAAAGACGGCGACGTGCTGCACTTCCTGTTCAACACCTGAGCCGGGTTGCCAGCCTGATTTTCATCCGCCCGTCAGATCATCTGGCGGGCGGATTGCATTTTGCGGCCTGCCGGGGCAATCCTATGCGCGCCGGACACTTCACGCCGGAATTACCGGGACCGGCAGCGCAATCGCGCTACCATTAACCCGCATGCGATATGGACAAGGTGCAGCATGGAAAAAGATAACAGCATCAATGTTCTGGGCGGCCCGCTGGCGCCCTGCTCCACCGCGCCGGTGACCGGCTTCTTCCGCGATGGGCATTGCAACACCTGCACCGAGGATCACGGCAGCCACACGGTGTGCGTTGTGACCACCGCAGAGTTTCTGGCGTTCTCGAAATATGTTGGCAACGACCTGTCCACCCCGCGGGCCGAGTTCGGCTTTGCCGGCCTGCAGCCCGGCGACCGCTGGTGCCTGTGCGCGGCGCGGTTCCTGCAGGCGGCGGATGAGGGCTGCGCCCCCAAGGTGCATCTTGAGGCCACCCATCAGCGGGCGCTGGAGATTGTGCCGCTTGGCATTCTGCAAAGCTATGCCGCCGACCCCGCCTGAAGCGGCCTGAAGCGCCAACAACAAGAAAGGCGCCCCGCAGGGCGCCTGTTTTATTTTACCGGGCTGTCCGGTCTCACTCCTCGAAGCTGCGGCCTTCTTCGGTGTCGGACATATCGAACCCAAGATGCTTGGCAACGGTGAACACGTCCTTGTCGCCGCGGCCGCACATGTTCATCACAATGATGTGGTCCGACGGCAGCTTGGGCGCGATCTTCATCACATGCGCCAGCGCGTGCGACGGCTCCAGAGCCGGGATGATTCCTTCGGTGCGGCAGCTGACCTGGAAGGCCTCCAGCGCTTCCTTGTCGGTGATCGAGACATATTCGGCGCGCCCCGATTCATGCAGCCAGGAATGTTCGGGGCCGATGCCGGGGTAATCGAGGCCTGCGGAGATCGAATAGCCTTCCTGGATCTGGCCGTCGTCGTCCTGCAGCAGATAGGTGCGGTTGCCGTGCAATACGCCCGGACGCCCGCCAGTGAGGGAGGCGCAATGCTGGATCCGGTCATCCACACCCTTGCCGCCGGCCTCGACCCCGATGATTTTCACCGAGGGGTCATCCAGGAAGGGGTGGAACAGGCCGATCGCGTTGGAGCCGCCGCCGATCGCGGCGATCACGGTGTCCGGCAGGCGGCCTTCGCCTTCCTGCTCGGCCAGCTGCCAGCGGACCTCCTTGCCGATGATCGACTGGAAATCGCGCACCATCGCCGGGTACGGGTGCGGGCCGGCGGCGGTGCCGATGCAATAGAAGGTGTCGCGCACATTGGTCACCCAGTCGCGCAGCGCGTCGTTCATCGCATCCTTCAGGGTGCCGCGGCCCGAGGTGACCGGGATCACTTCAGCGCCCAGCAGGCGCATGCGGAACACGTTCGGCGCCTGCCGCTTCACGTCATGGGCGCCCATGTAGACGATGCATTTGAGGCCGAACTTGGCGCAGACGGTGGCTGTGGCCACGCCATGCTGGCCGGCGCCGGTTTCGGCAATGATCCGGGTCTTGCCCATGCGGCGCGCCAGCAGGATCTGGCCCAGCACGTTGTTCACCTTATGCGCGCCGGTGTGGTTCAGCTCGTCGCGCTTCATATAGATCTTGGCGCCGCCCAGCTCGGTGCTGAGGCGCTCGGCGTGGTACAGCGGGCTGGGGCGGCCGACGTAATGCGTCCACAGATCCTTCATCTCTGCCCAGAAGGCCGGATCATCCTTGGCCCGGTTGTATTCCTCTTCCAGGCTCAGGATCAGCGGCATCAGGGTCTCCGAGACGAAGCGCCCGCCAAAGATGCCGAAACGCCCCTGTTCATCCGGACCGTTCATGAAGCTGTTGAAAAGATCGTCGGCCATGGTTCTTCCCTCTCTCGCAGCGCCCGCAATGACTATAGCGCACCGCAGGCCGGGTAAAGAGGACTTTGGCAAGCGGGTCCATCCGGCGAAGGCCGCTGCCCTGCCGGAAATTCTGATTGCTGCTGCTTGCTGCCGGTCCTGACCATCAGGAGGATAAAGTTGGCGGCGCCGCCAATAGGCGGAGGCGGGCGGGCGCATCCGCCCGCGTGCTAAACGTTGTCTCTGCACGGCCCCAATTGTCAGGGCCCTGTTCCTGGATGCCGGGGGTGTCAGGCCCGGCGGCGACCGCGATCAGGCACCACTATGGCAGAGCCGGTTTAAAAGGGGATGAGGGCAGCGTTCGCTGCCGGCGCAACACCCGGGCAGAGCCTCCGCAGGCCGGTGCCGCGCAGTGCGTATTTCAGGAAAGATGAAACTGCCGGCCAATCCGCCTTCCTCCTTCCCCGAACACTCGGAATCCGCCGCCCGCCCCTCGGGACAAGGGGCGGCGGCGCGGGAAGGTCAGCCGCGGGCGGCCAATGCGGCCCTGGTGAAACATTCGATCAGCGCGGCATCCTTTTGTCCCGGCGCGGTTTCGACGCCGGAGGAGACATCCACCTGGCGGGCGCCGGTCATGCGGATCGCCTCGGCGACGTTGTCCGGGGTGAGCCCGCCGGCCAGCATCCAGGGTTTCTGCCAGTATTTGCGCCCCGCCAGCAGGCGCCAGTCAAACGCCAGGCCATTGCCGCCCGGCAGCGCCGCCTCCTTGGGGGGCTTGGCGTCGATCAGCAGCTGATCCGCCACCTGTTCATAGAGCGCAATCTGCGGAATGTCGGCGGCCTCGGCGATGCCCACCGCCTTCATCACCGGCAGGCCGTAGCGCGCGCGCACGTCTGCGACCCGTTGCGGGCTTTCCCTGCCGTGGAGCTGCAGCATATCAAGCGGCACGGCAGCTGTGAGCGCATCAAGCTCGGCATCCGAAGCATTGACGGTCAGCGCCACCTTGCACAGGCCGGCGGGGGCCTCGACAGCCAGAGCTGCGGCCTGTTCGATGCTGACGTTGCGCGGGGACTTGGGGAAAAACACAAAACCGGCATAAACCGCCCCTGCCCCGGCCACGGCAGCAATATCCTGCGGTGCGCTGAGCCCGCAGATCTTGACCCGGATTTCTGTCATGGCGGTGTCAGCCTGCGTCTTCCAGAAGCGCCAGGACTTCGTCTTTGCCTTCGTTCTTCTGCTTTTTCAGCCTGCTCACTTCGCGGTTCAGCCTGCGCGCCTCGCGCGCCTTCTGCGCCGCTTCGCTGCGGTGCTTGTGCTCGCGCAGCCATTCCCACAGGAAGCCGATCACCAGCCCGGCGACAACCCCGCCCAGCACCACCGCAAACAGCGGCAGCGCAACGGTGTAGTTAAACCCGAAAAGCTCAGCCAGTGCCGCGGGCATCAGCTTCAGCTCGACAAAAGAGCGGTTTGCAACGGCAACCGACACCAGCACGATGGCCAGAGCCCCCAGAACCGCGTAGCGAATATAACGCATCAGGCTTTCCCGTTCAGGCGGTCCCTCAAGAGCTTGCCAGTCTTGAAGAACGGCACATGTTTTTCCTCGACATGGACCGTTTCACCGGTGCGGGGATTGCGGCCGGTCCGCGAGTCCCGCTTCTTGACCGAAAAGGCGCCGAAGCCGCGCAGTTCAACCCGGTCGCCGCGCGACATCGCATCGGTCACTTCCTCGAACACCGTGTTCACGATCCTCTCCACATCCCGCTGATACAGGTGCGGGTTTTCGTCTGCAATCATCTGAATCAACTCAGAGCGGATCATGTTTTCTTCCCTCCCAGGCTGCCTGGTATGTTCTGGCTATTATTCTGAGAGTATAGGAAAAATTCTTGCAAGAGGGAACAAAATGCCGCGTGCATGACGGGTAAATCGGCGGGAGTTCACCGGAATTTCCCCTTTGAGGCTGCCATTTCGGAGCGGCAGACAGCCGCCGCGGCGCAGCATTCCCCGCTGCCAGGCGCGCCGCCCCGGTTTGATTCGGGCCGGCAAACAGCCGCCGGAGCACACAGGCAGCCGGGCCGGAGCAAGCAGTGCGAAAGCCGCGCCGGTGCGGCCTTTCCTGCGCCGCGGCACCTGCTGGGGCCAGTTGATTCCGTCCCCCTGGCCGGCTGGAAACCACGCCGTTCCCCGGCCCGGCAACGCGGGATGCGGCATTTGGCCGCCGCATACGCCGCATATGAAACTTTATTTCCACGAGGTGAAATATTTTTATTGTAAAGCGCTTCGTATCCGTCATCCTTTCCTGGAACCGGGTGCGACCGAAAAACCGATCGGCCTGGTGCGTTTCGAACCGGCATGCTCTGCCCTTTGGCGGCAGCATAAGCCGGCCTGTCAAAGCTGGTGGCAAACAACCGGCAGAAAGACAAACCAACTTGGAGAAAACTAATAATGCTATTGGACGTGAGCACGATACACGCACAGCAAGTTACGCTGAATTCCCTGGTACAGAATATTCTGTACGCTTCAGGGATCGTTGGAGCCATCCTGGTCGTCGTGGGCCTGCTGCTGATCGACGCAGGCACTGCACGGCGCAGAAATCTTTTCAACTCGACGATTGAAAAGACGCTCGGGTTCTTCCTGGGGTTTGCGACCTACTACATCATCGGTTTTGGCCTGTGGGCCGGGCAATATTACATCATGGAAGGCGCAACCATGATGGATTCCATCAAGGATTGGTGGCTTGGCGGCGCCCTGACCAATGCCATGGCGCATCATACCGATCCAGGAACCTTTCCGGGGCTGAACACCTTCCAGATTTTCATCTTCTTCCTGGCGGTGTTTGCCGGGATCATCAACATCCTGCTGCATTTCGCGGTGTCGGAGCGGATGAAGGCCTCGGCCTATTTCATCACCTGCATTGTCGCGACAGTGGTGTCTTCGGGCTTGAGCTGGGCCACCTGGGGGTCGGTCGGACCGCTGACCAATGCCGGGTTCCATGACTTCTTCGGCGTCGGCTTTGTTTATCTTTTCCCCGCAGGCATGGCGCTGGTGTTCACCCCGAAACTGGGTGCGCGCCCCGGCATGATGGCGCCGCATCCGCGGATCTCGGCCTATCTCGCCCCCAGCATCGGCCTGTGCGCCCCCGGCCTGCTGCTGATCTTTGCAGGTCTGCCGATGGTGATCCTGTCCTGCCTGTTCTTCTTTGACCCTGAAGCGCTGGCCGTCAGCATCACCATGGCCGATACCAGTGTCGGCATCGCGATCAACAACTACGCCCTGGTCTGGGCGGGCGGCGCGGTCACCGGCCTGCTGATCGCCTATACCACCGGCAAATACGCCTATACCCTGTTAGGACCGCTGGCGGGCTATGTTGCAGGCGCGTCCGGCTTTGATGTCTACCTGCCCTGGCAGGCCTTTGTTGTCGGGCTGGTGGCGCCCTTTGCCGCCTATGCGGTCTATGAGTTCACGCTGAAGCGCGGCATCGACGAGCACAAGCTGTTCCCGCTGTTCCTGGGCTCCGGCATCTTCGGCCTGGTCATGCTCGGCCTGTTCAAGGCCGGCACCCCGCGCGGCGGCTATTTCGGGATCGAGGACGGCGCCTATGCGTTCCAGCACGGGGAAATCTCGCTGGTGATGCAGCTGGCGGGCACCGCGGTCTGCATCGGCGCCGGTGTTGTCACCGCGCTGGTGCTGTCCTTTGTCCTGGAGCGGACCGTGGGCCTGCGGGTCTCCGAGGACGACCAGATCGACGGGCTGGACAGCAAGAACTGGGATCTGGAGCCCGATGTCGTCACCCACGCGGACAGCGCGCAACGCGCCTGATCCTCTTTGCAAATGTGAAAGGCCCCGGCATCTGCCGGGGCCTTTTTCGTTCGCGGTCCTGAACACGGCGGAATCTGCTATACTCGGCCGCATCAACAGAGAGGAGACCAGCATGCTGTACCCGCTTGCCACGCTTGAGGCTGAGAAACTGAGGGCGATCAAGAGCCTTGAGAGGGACATCGGCAGCCCGGTGGTTGCGCTGGCCGGCGTCAACGCGGATTCCGCCGCCCTGCCGGACGAGCAGCTGAAGAAACTGCAGCAGCTGGAAGAGGAACTGGGGGTCCTGCTGGTGGCGGTGCGGCCGAACTAGGGGCGGAGCCGAAAGGCTGGGCGCCGCGCAGGAACGCGCCCCGGAAGACCTCCGCCTCGCCGGGCTGACGGGCGATGCCGTTCGCCATTGTGCTTGAACCAAGGGCGCATCATTGGCTGACCCTCGCGGCGGCCCTCCAGATTGACCGCCACGGCCACTATGGCCGCTCGCCGCGGGCGTCCGGGCCTTCGCCGCCCCAGCCACAAGCGGCCGGTCAGGATGAGCAAGCCCCGAGCTTTCAGGTCGTGACCGGGCACTATCAAAGCTGCTGCGCCCCCGGCAGATTAAACCACCCTGAGGCGAGCCATATCATCCACTTTCAGCTTCCCAGAGGCATTCCGAGCTGCCACCCTGCCCCCAGGGTAAATTCAAATATAAATGGTTGCGATATGGTACGGTTAAAAGGCACGTCCGATTCAGAGTCAATCTTCGGTACGGATGGCAGGGACTTCATACGGGGGCTCGGAGGAAGGGATGTCCTTCAAGCTAATGGCGGGGCCGATACGATTACGGGTTTCGGGCAAATCTACGGGAATGAGGGAAGAGACCGCTATTACGCATTTGCCACCTCCTCCGCCGATGTCAATTCTGCAAACGGGAGTTTTTTGTTTCTCGGGGATGGGAATGACACGGCCGTGATTCACCGGCATGATGGCGACGCAACCTTCAATGGCGGGGATCTGGCGTTCGGAATGGCGGTCGATATGGGAGCCGGGAGTGACCGTCTGATCCTGGCAGGGGATGTCGGAACCGGGACCGCACATGCCAGACTAGGCGCAGGGCGGGACACAGCTTTTCTCATGAGCACCTACGCAAATGTCTGGGTGAACGATACACGTTCTGGAACCCTGGGCGTAGGGGACGGCAAGCGGGATACCATCCACATCGACGGCCACGTCGATTTGATATCGCCCCATACCACAACGGTGAAGCTTTTCGACTTCGGTTTAGAAGACAAAATCGTACTGCATGGTATTGATCTGACTTACGACGACATGCTGCTCCGCTCCACTTTTGTAGACACAAGTGAACGGACTGTCGAAATCTCACTCGAAAATGGGTCAGTGATCAGGGTTTCAAAGTTATTCTCCGGCCACCTCAACGAAGATCAGCTCAAGATTAAGGCCCAGCCACTCCAAATCGAAGATCGCGTGGTCATTGGCCATGAGGGCCACAGATCACAGGTATTGCTAGGATCAAGTGCAGATGAAACCTTCCGGCAACCCGGCAGCGCTGTGTACATGGGCGCCGGAGATGATCGCGGAATCGGCGGCCGCAGCGCGGAAGCGATGTTCGGGGAACGCGGTGACGACCGTCTCGCCGGCAAGGGTGGCCGTGATTTCCTGGATGGCGGCCTGGGTAACGACAGGCTTGAAGGAGGCCGCGGCCGGGACACCATTACTACCGGGGCGGGAATTGATACAGTCAGGGGCGGAGATGGGAACGATAAGATCAACGTAGGCAATGGCTCCGGCGTCATCTTCGGAGGCCGGGGAGACGACGTTTTCGATTTCTATGGGCACAGTCTCGGTGAAATTGGAGACACAACAGGCCAGAATGGTGGTGGCCTGACCGTGACCGGGGGTGCGGGGCGCGATGTATTCCACTTTGGTGAGCCCGATGAATTTGGAGCTGATCCTTCTGGCCTAGTTACGATTTCGGACTTCCACGTTGGCCGGGACCTCATTGATCTCTCCGACTATTTGAGGGATCAGTACGCTAATAGCGGCGATGCCGAAGCAAGGATTATGGCGAACTTGGCAAACGGGTCTCAGACTTTAGGCGGCACCCAAGTGGAAGGCGTGCGGGTAAGAACAGAAGACGTTACAATCTTTCTGATCGGAATAACCGCAGAAGAGTTGAGTTCGTCCGACTTTCTGTTTTGAATTCGAGTTGTCGAAAACGACCGCTATTGAACCCGCGTCGTTTATCTACGTGGGTATGGCAGCCGTTGTCCAGAATGGTGAAGGATTTTCGGTGCGGGCCGTGGTGTAAGAGTGCGGTTCGGGTAATCCCGCAAGTCCCGCCAGATCTGCCGAACCTATTTGCCATCCTGAAAATATGCCGGGCGGATCTTCGCAATCGTTTCCACACCCAACATCCCAAAGCTTGCTCCCGAACACCCCCGGAAGCAGGGTGGACCACCTCATAAGGTGAGCCCCCTTTGGAAGCCGATCACCCCGACAATGGGGGGCTTTTGCATACCGGTTCACAATTCATGAGCTCAAACCCGCCCCTCGGCGGAACAAAAAAAGCCCCGCAGAAACCTGCGGGGCTTTCGTTTTTCTGCCGTGAGGCCGGGGAGATTAGTCGCCCGACTTCAGCGCGGCGCCCAGGATGTCGCCCAGCGAAGCGCCGGAGTCCGAGGAGCCATACTGTTCCACAGCTTCTTTTTCTTCTGCGATCTCACGCGCCTTGATGGACAGGCCCAGACGGCGGGTCTTGGAGTCGACGTTGGTGACGCGGACGTCGACCTTGTCGCCAACCGAGAAACGCTCGGGGCGCTGGTCGGCACGGTCGCGGGCCAGGTCGGAGCGGCGGATGAAGGATTTCATGCCCTCATATTCCACTTCGATGCCGCCGTCTTCGATTGCGGTCACATTCACGGTCACGATCGAGCCGCGCTTCACGCCGCCAACCGCTTCTGCGAACTTGTCGCCGCCCAGAGCTTTGATCGACAGCGAGATACGCTCTTTGTCGACGTCCACTTCGGAAACAACGGCCGAAACCATGTCGCCCTTGCGGTAGTTCTGGATCGCATCCTCGCCGCGCTCGTCCCAGGACAGGTCGGAGAGGTGAACCATGCCGTCGATGTCGCCGTCGAGGCCGATGAACAGACCGAATTCGGTGATGTTCTTGACTTCGCCTTCGACCTCGGTGCCTTCCGGGTTGGCTTCGGAGAAGACTTCCCACGGGTTGCGCATGGTCTGCTTGAGGCCCAGGGAAACGCGGCGCTTGGCACCGTCGATTTCCAGAACCATGACGTCGACTTCCTGCGAGGTGGAGACGATCTTGCCCGGGTGGACGTTTTTCTTGGTCCAGGACATCTCGGAGACGTGGACCAGACCTTCGACACCGGGCTCCAGCTCAACAAATGCACCGTAATCGGTGATGTTGGTGACGCGGCCCTTGTGGACCGAGGAGAGCGGGTACTTGGCGCCAACCAGATCCCACGGATCTTCCTGCAGCTGCTTCATGCCGAGGGAGATACGGTGGGTCTCTTTGTTGATCTTGATGACCTGAACCTTGACGGTTTCGCCGATCGACAGGATCTCGGAGGGGTGGTTCACACGGCGCCATGCCATGTCGGTGACGTGCAGCAGGCCGTCAACGCCGCCGAGGTCAACAAACGCACCGTATTCGGTGATGTTCTTGACCACACCGTCGACCGCTTGGCCTTCGGACAGGTTGCCGATGACTTCGGCACGCTGTTCGGCACGCGATTCTTCCAGGATGGCACGGCGCGAGACAACGATGTTGCCGCGGCGGCGGTCCATTTTCAGGATCTGGAACGGCTGCTTCAGACCCATCAGCGGGCCGGCGTCGCGCACGGGGCGCACGTCAACCTGCGAACCGGGCAGGAACGCAACAGCGCCGCCCAGATCGACGGTGAAGCCGCCCTTGACGCGGCCGAAGATCGCGCCTTCGACGCGCTGGTCGTCGGCATATGCTTTTTCCAGGCGGTCCCAGGCTTCTTCACGGCGGGCCATCTCACGCGAGATGACGGCTTCGCCGCGGGCGTTTTCAGCCGAGCGCAGGAAGACTTCCACTTCGTCGCCGACAGCGATTTCAGCAGCTTCGCCGGGATTTGCGAATTCTTTCAGATCAACGCGGCCTTCCATTTTGTAGCCGACGTCGATGATGGCCTGACCGGCTTCGATTGCCAGTACTTTGCCTTTGACAACCGAACCCTCGTCCGGAGTGTCCATTTCGAAGCTTTCGTTCAGGAGGGCTTCGAAGTCCTCCATTGATACGTTTTGAGCCATGAGGTCTCAGATTTCCTTTTCATATGGTTTTTCTGGCCATGCGGTTGTCTCCGCCGGTCTTGGTTCAGCCGCACTGGACGTGGCCCGGATCACATCTGATCAAACAAACACAAAGGGCCGAGGTGTGCCTCAGCCCTGCTCAGATGTGTCATCCGGACGTTGACCGCCCTTGTACCGACAGCGCGCGTATAGGCGGATTCCCGGTTGCGTGCAAGGGGGAAGGCCTGCGGAGCATGGCGGCGGTCTGCATTAGGCCGTCAGCCAAAACCGGGCGGGCCGCCGGGGATGCCCAGGCTCAGGGCTCTCCGCCCTAAGGCGTGAGCCACCGGATTAATACTGAGCGGTGATATGTCCAGCCTGTGCGCGCTGAGCATGGCGGGTTGGCGATTTGAACGGTCGGCCGTGCCGCCGCACAGCGGCCATTGGCGGAAGAAGTCCGGCGCCCCCCCCGCATCGGTATGTGCACCCGCCATCGCAACAGGCAGCGGATCCGGCCGTACCGGCTGCAAAGCGGGTTATAGCGCTTTCCCGCTCTGGCGTTATGTGTATATATATAGCCATTAAAATTCTTTAATTGAGTTGGGAACCCGGATGCCAGCCCCCCGCGCGAACATGAGCTACAGGGATATCAAGCAGGTCGTTCTGGACCGGATCCAGAACAGGATCTGGGCACCGGACAGCCTGCTGCCCAGCGAAACTGAACTGGCTGTTGAGTTCTCGAGCACGCGCACCACCGTGAACCGGGCGCTGCGGGAACTGGCTGAAGAAGGCTATCTGGAACGCAAGCGGAAAGCCGGGACACGGGTTTTGAATTCACCAGTCCGCAAAGCCCAGTTTTCAATCCCCCTGGTGCGGGATGAAATCGCCGAGACCGGCGCCGCTTACCGGTATTCCCTAGTGGAGAGCCGTATCATGCCGGCCCCGGCGTGGCTGTCATCCCGGCTTGATATCCTTCAAAAGCAGGAGGTTCTGCACCTCAGATGCATGCATTATGCCGACAATGCGCCGTTCCAGTACGAAGTGCGCTGGGTTGTAACTGAGAGCATTCCCGAGGTTCTGGACGCGGATTTCACTGAATCCGGCCCGAATGACTGGCTGGTGCAAAAAGTCCCCTTCACAAATCTTGAGCTGAGCTTCATGGCAACAAAGGCCGATCAGACGGTGTCCGAGTTTCTGGACGCCCCTTTAGGCGACCCGGTGTTCACCGCGGAACGGATTACCTGGCTGCGCAACAAGCCTGTAACGCTGGCAAAGCTGTTTTTCGCTCCCGGATACAAAATGACAACGCATCTGTGAGTTCAGCGTTGGCACGCCGCGCCGCCTGCGGTGCTGGCGCCGGGCGTCCCCGGCGCGGGCTTGAAAGGGCGATGCGTGTGCAGCCTGTTGCCTAAGGCCGTCAGACTGCATTTTGACCCGCACGGGTGATGCAGGCCGACAGGATCTTGAATTCACCCCGGCTTTCGCCCGCCGACTGCCTGACGGCGGGCCGCATTGGCCGGTCTTCATAGCGCAGCTTCCCCACCCCGGGCCGGGCCGGCGGCTTCCCTGCCCGGCAGGCGGTGACATTGCGCTGAAGCCGGGTCGGGAAAGAGGCCGAACAGCTCCCGCCTGCCTGCAGCGCACAATCCGCGGACTGCTTCGGGGCAGGGCCAGAAAGTCTCTGTTGCGATACCTTCTGCGAAAATCACCTCATGCCGCTCAGTCATGAGGTGCACATAAGCAGCCGGATTGGCCGTCCCGGCCCGTTGCGTGCAATTCCGGCCAGACCTCTGCCTGCAATTTTGCCAAGAGAAACCTTTCACCGAACTGCGTGTCTTGCCCAAAGGCCCTGGGGTCGGCCAGCAGGCGGTGCTTAGGTGACAGCGGCATCGGCCGCTCCAAAGACAGCAGGCCGCCAGAACGGCGGCAATAAGGCCGCAGATGCGGGCGCAGTGCCAGCTCTGCCGGGCCCGGAATGCGTTTAGAAACCCAAATCACCGGCTGAAACCCGTTGTCGGCAGTTTGCAGCATGTCTCCCACCCGGATCCGGCCAGCGGGCATTGCGCCGCGCCTGGTGGCGAAAAGAACACCCGGTGTGAAACAGGGGATGCCTGCAGATATGAGCTGGGCAGTGGTTTTGATCTGTAACGGGGCCACCCCCTGCGGAACAAACTTTTCACCTCCCGGGAACGTGAGCAGCGCATTGCCGGATCCATCGTCAGTTACGGAGACATCGCTGTTGCGGCCAGCTCCGCCGGGTACGACACCGCCGGTCAGATCGGAAACATCCAGCTGGCGATTGAAAAAACGTCGCTGTCATCATCGGCGATGCTGAAGCCGCTGACAGTGCCGGTGCCGCCCGCGCCCGCGTCAACCGACACCCGGCGGTGACCGATGGGACATCGACCGCATCGTGGTCGTTTCCCGCCCCGCCGCCGGTCAGGGTGTCCGCGGCAGTGGCCCCATCCAGGACGCCGTCGCCATCGCCGGCTGCGATCGTGTCGCCGCCGGTGCTGCCATCCATGTCGTCAGCGGCATCCGTACCGGTTCCGGAAGCTGCAAGGTCAAGGATCCAGTCTGGTATCAGCATAAACTCGTTCGGCTTTCAAATCTGCTGTGAATGAAACGCAGCCGAATTCCTCCGGATCCCAACTGCGCTGGCGGGGCTTGCAACACAGCACTGAAGCAAGGCGGATCGCTGCCGATCTGGTTTGATCCCGAGAGGGCCTGGACGCCGCCGCCGAGCGGCAGGCGCGGACAGCTGCGAAGTTTCACTGATGCGGCAATCCAGACCTGCCTTACCCTGAAGGTCCTGTCTGGCATGCCTTTGCGGCAAACCACCGGCGTCGTGCAATGCTTGTTGCGGCTGGCCGGGCTGGACTGGGCGGCACCGGCATCAAGGCGGAGGGTGAAGGTGCGTGGAACGCCCGCAAACACGGCGCCCCCAAGCGGCGCATCTGGCGCAAAATACACATCGGGATCGGCGCAGAAACGTTGGAGGTTCGAACGGTCGAGGCCACCACCAGCAACATCGCTGATGCGCCCATGCAGCCCGGACTACTCAACCAAATTCCACCCGATCAAGGCATCGGATCAGTGACCGCAAATGGTGCCTGCGACACCCGTAAGTGCCGCGATGCGATTGCCGCGCGTGGCGCGCATGCCGTCATTCCTCCGCGCAAAAACGCCAAACCCTGGAAGCCTGCGAGCGCAGGGGCCATCGGCCGGAACGAGACAATTAATGCCTCACGATATCCCGGCCGTGCCCTATGGCGACGATGGAGCGGAAACCAGCGCCGGAGCCGCGCCGGGATATGAGGAGGGCCTGAAAGTGATCCGGGGGTTCATTTTTCCGGCGATTGGATGCACTGTATCAAACTGCTCGATCAAACTGCTCGGCCAAAGCCTCATGGCGCGGGGCTTCAACTGCCAAGTGGCGGAAATCCAGGTCCGCATTGCCGTCCTCAATCGCGATGCTGCTCTTGGCATACCTGTTGCCGAGCCCGCAGGGGGAAACCGTCCGGGGAATGGGGAAGTATGGACACATCCAGATTTGTGCAACAAAACCTAACCCGATCAGTGGCTATGTGGCTCGCGCCTGGTACAGCATATCGCAAAATGGGCTCCCTGCCGCCATGCGGCGGTGCAGTATCAACGCGCTGAAATCAGGCTCGTGACCAGTGGTTTCCGTACTTTGGCAAAATCTGCCAGTCAGCACGATGCCGACGCCTGGAGAAGAAGGAAAGGTCGGGGGAATTCTCATGTCCAAAACCCAACTTCCTGCCGTCAGACCGGTCAATCTCCTTATGCGGCCTTTCCAAGTTACAGCTTGCCAGACACGGTAGGGACGACCCTGAGCTGCCGCCCGAAGCTTAGCGTCGTCTGCCGTGCAGCTTCCTCTAACCAGACTTTCGGTCTGCTGCGCACCGCCTGCCGCCGAGAGACGCGGCCATACGGTGTTACGGCCCGTGCATACCAGAAGTAGTGATGCAACCTGCAAAACAGGGTGGGAAATTTTTCGCGCGTCAATTATCATGGCAGAAACCTTTCAGACACGGCCGCATTGGCCTTGTCATACCCTGTGCAGACAAAGCGGGCGCCTTCATGAATGATAAAAAGATAAGGAACATGGAGGAATTCGCGGCGGTCAGTGGCATTTCACGTCCGACTCTGTCGAAGTTCTTCAACGACCCGTCCAGTGTGAGGGCTTCGACCAGGCAGCGCATCGAAGCTGCGCTTGACCGCTACGATTACCGGCCCAACCTCTATGCAATCAATCAGAACCGTCGGTTGACCAAGAATATCGGCATCGTCGTCCCCAATCTAGCCGACCCCTTCTTTGCTGAAATCGCCCGCAATATTGAGGAGCACATTCTGAGAACTGGGTACCGGCCGGTGCTGCTGGGCTCCCACGGCACCACCGAACAGGAGATCGAAAACCTCGAGAATCTGCGGCTTCTCAAACCGGCTGGTGTACTGCTTGCCCCATTGGGGCGGGCATCGGACCAAGCACGCATTGCCGCCTTTTGCGAAGAGGTTCCGGCGGTGTTGTTTGACGCCAATGTCGACTCTGCGGGTCTGGCGTTTGTAGGTTCAGACAACGATCAAAGCATTGATCTTATTGTAGACTACCTGTGCAGGACAGGCGAACCGCCTGCATTCTTCGAGATGAAGGAGCCCACGAACCCTAACGCCCATAAACGGCGCCACGCCTATCTCGCCGCCATGGAGCGGCTGAACCACACACCGCATTTGATCCAGGCCTCCGGTGAAGGCTGGGAATTTGAAGAAATCGGCTTTCGGGAAGGAACCCGGGTGGTCCGTGACAGAAACCTGCCAACCGATACGATCCTGTGCAGCAATGACCGCCTGGCTATCGGCTTCCTGTCGGCGGCCTATGAGGCCGGAATACGGGTTGGTCTGGGCACTGACTGCACCATGCGGGTTGCCGGGCATGATGACCACCCGTTCTCCCGCTACACCTGCCCGACGTTGACGACGGTCTCGCAGGATTACGAGGCCATCGCCCGCAAAAGTGCCGAGACCCTGATGAACCTCATTGAGGCGGAAAGCCCGCCTGATTCGCGGGAGGAAACCCTTTTTGATGGCCGGCTGGTCATGCGGGGGTCCGCCTAAGCTGCTGATATTTCGGGCAAGCATTACAAACTTTACGCGCGTAAAATATAAATTGACGCCAGCACGCCGCCACCGGTAGTCTTGGAGGCGACATCTCAACAGGGAGGTAGAGGATGTTTGCTAAGTACGCTTTGGGTGCGGCAACGGCCATTTCACTGATCGCAGCAGGCAGTGCCTCTGCCGAGACCATCACCATCGCCACTGTGAACAACGGCGACATGATCCGGATGCAGGGTCTGACCGACGATTTCACCGAAAAGACCGGCCATGAGGTCGAATGGGTGACGCTGGAAGAAAATGTGCTTCGTCAGCGTGTCACCACCGACATCACCACCAAGGGTGGCCAGTTCGACATCATGACCATCGGCATGTACGAAACCCCGATCTGGGGTCGCAACGGCTGGCTGTTGCCGCTGGATGATCTGCCTGCCGAATACGACGCTGAAGATATTCTGCCCGCGATGCGCGGCGGTCTCAGCGTTGACGGTACGCTTTATGCGGCACCGTTTTACGGCGAAAGCTCGATGATCATGTACCGGACCGACCTGATGGAGCAGGCCGGTCTGGAAATGCCCGATGCCCCGGCATGGGATTTCGTCGCCGAAGCCGCCCGTGCCATGACCGACAAAGATGCCGGTATCTATGGCATCTGCCTGCGTGGCAAAGCCGGCTGGGGCGAGAACATGGCGTTCCTGACTGCCACCGCCAATGCCTTTGGCGCGCGCTGGTTCGATGAAAACTGGCAGCCCCAGTTCGATCAGCCGGAGTGGAAGGAAACCCTGGAGTTCTATGTGAACCTGCTGAACGATGCCGGCCCTCCGGGCGCGTCGAACAACGGTTTCAACGAAAACCTGTCGCTGTTCCAGCAGGGCAAATGCGGCATGTGGATCGACGCCACCGTGGCGGCCTCCTTCGTGACCAACCCCGATGACTCCACCGTCGCGGACAAGGTCGGATTTGCCTTGGCGCCGGACACCGGCAAGGGCAAGCGCGGCAACTGGCTGTGGGCTTGGGCTCTGGCGGTTCCAGCCGGCACCCAGAAAGCGGACGTCGCCAAGGAATTCATCCAGTGGGCCACATCCAAGGACTACATTGAACTGGTCGCCGAGAAAGAGGGCTGGGCCAACGTGCCGCCGGGTGCGCGCACCTCGCTTTATGAGAACCCCAACTATCAGGAAGTTCCCTTTGCGCGGATGACACTGGAAAGCATCCAGTCGGCTGATCCGACGAACCCCACCGTCGATCCGGTGCCCTATGTTGGCGTGCAATTTGCCGCGATCCCCGAGTTTGCCGGCATTGCCGGTCAGGTCGGCCAGGAATTCGCAGCCGCGCTGGCCGGACAGCAGAGCGTAGATGAAGCCCTGGCCAAAGCCCAGGCGCTGACCGCCGACGAGATGGAAGCCGCAGGCTACTGATCGCCCGCACAACGACCCGGAGGGCGGACCCGCGCCGCCCTCTGGCCTCAGCAATCCCCAAAAGCGCATAATCGTCCAGGACGGCCCGATGCCGTCAACGGAGGAGGTATATCAAATGGCAACGCAACACTCCCAATCGGCGGAGCGGCTGACGATGGCCACACCCGCGCCCACGGCGGCACCCCAGCCCGCCTCAGGGGATCACAAGGGTGGAACCAGACAAGCCCGCACCGCAGCCCGGTTGATGATGGCGCCCGCTGTCATCCTGCTGCTGGGCTGGATGCTGGTGCCGCTGACGATGACGCTTTACTTCTCGTTCAAGAAATTCCTGCCGCTGCGGGGCGGCGACCTGGGCTGGGTTGGTTTCGACAACTATGTCCGTTTCATATCCTCCAGCGCTTTCTGGCCCAGCGTGCAGGCGACATTGGTGATCGTCGGCGGCGTCCTGTTGATCACTGTGGTGCTGGGGGTGATGCTGGCAATCCTGCTCAACCAGCCAATGTGGGGCCGGGGTATTGTCCGCATCCTGGTGATCGCGCCCTTCTTCGTCATGCCCACCGTGTCCGCACTGGTCTGGAAGAACATGTTCATGGACCCTGTGAACGGCTTGCTGGCCCATGTGTGGCGGGCCTTTGGCGCCGAGCCGCTGGTCTGGCTGACCGAAGCCTCGACCCAGTCGATCATCCTGATCGTCAGCTGGCAGTGGCTGCCTTTTGCGACGCTGATCCTGCTGACCGCGATCCAGTCTCTGGACCGCGAACAGCTGGAGGCCGCGGAAATGGACGGCGCACCTCCGGTGAAACGCTTTGCCTTTATCACCCTGCCCCATCTGTCGCGCGCCATCACCGTTGTGGTGCTGATCCAGACCATCTTCCTGCTGTCGATATTTGCGGAAATCTTTGTCACCACCCAGGGCGCCTTTGGCACCAAGACCCTGACCTATCTGATCTTCCAGCGCGTGCTGGAGAGCCAGAACATCGGCCTGGGCTCCGCTGGCGGTGTCTACGCCATCATCCTCGCCAATATCGTTGCCATCTTCCTGATGCGCATCGTCGGCAAGAACCTGGACGCGTAAGGAGGCCCTCATGGCACGTGCAATCACATCGCAACGCAAAGCCCTGAATACTGCCCTGGCCTGGGGTGTGGGCCTTCTGATCTTCTTCCCGATCCTCTGGACCATCCTGACCAGCTTCAAGACCGAAGCCCAGGCCATCAGCGACCCGCCGGTCTTCCTGTTCTTTGACTGGACGCTGGAGAACTACACCGTGGTACAGGAGCGCTCCAACTATGGCCGGTTCCTGTGGAATTCGATCATCATCGCAGGCGGCTCCACCATTCTCGGCATTCTGATCGCGGTGCCCGCCGCCTGGTCGATGGCCTTTGTGCCCTCGAAACGGACCAAGGACATTCTTCTGTGGATGCTGTCTACCAAAATGCTGCCTGCCGTGGGCGTGCTGTACCCGATCTACCTGATCTTCATCAAAATGGGGCTGCTGGATACCAAGGTGGGACTGGTCATCGTGCTGATGCTGATCAACCTGCCGATCATCGTCTGGATGCTTTACACCTACTTCAAGGAGATCCCCGGCGAGATCCTGGAGGCCGCCCGGATGGATGGCGCTACCCTGCGCGAAGAGGTGCTGTATATCCTGACGCCCATGGCCATTCCCGGCATCGCCTCGACGCTGCTGCTGAATGTGATCCTGGCCTGGAACGAAGCCTTCTGGACCCTCAACCTGACCGCGGCCAAGGCAGCCCCCCTCACCGCCTTCATCGCCAGCTACTCCAGCCCCGAAGGCCTGTTCTACGCCAAGCTCAGCGCGGCCTCCACTATGGCTATTGCCCCGATCCTGATCCTTGGCTGGTTCAGCCAGAAACAACTCGTCAGCGGCCTGACCTTCGGCGCTGTGAAATAAGGAGACATCAACATGGGACGTATCACTCTGGACAAGGTCTCCAAAAGCTTTGGCGACGTACAAGTCATCCCGCCCTTGGACCTGACCATCGATGATGGCGAATTCACGGTCTTTGTCGGCCCGTCGGGCTGCGGCAAATCCACCCTCTTGCGGCTGATCGCCGGGCTGGAGGATGTGAGCTCCGGCCAGATCCGCATCGACAAACAGGACGCCACATACGTGCCGCCCGCGAAACGCGGGCTGGCGATGGTGTTCCAGTCCTACGCACTCTATCCGCATATGTCGGTGCGCAAGAACATCGCCTTTCCGATGCGGATGGCCAAGGTCCCGGCAGAGGAGCAGAACCGCCGCATCGAAGCCGCGGCCAACGCGCTGAACCTCACCGATTACCTGGACCGCCGCCCCGGCCAGCTGTCCGGCGGACAGCGCCAAAGGGTGGCAATCGGGCGCGCCATTGTGCGCGAGCCTTCGGCGTTCCTGTTCGATGAGCCGTTATCGAACCTTGATGCGGCCCTGAGGGTGGGGATGCGGCTGGAGATTTCCGAGCTGCACGAACGGCTGGAAACCACGATGATCTACGTGACTCACGACCAGGTCGAAGCCATGACCATGGCCGACAAGATCGTGGTGCTGCAGGCCGGTGTAATCGAACAGGTCGGCTCGCCGCTCGAATTGTACCACACGCCGCGCAACAAGTTCGTGGCCGGCTTCATCGGCTCGCCCAAGATGAACTTCATTGAAGGCGCGGAGGCCGCCAAACACGGCGCCCACACCATCGGCGTCCGCCCCGAGCATATCGAGGTGTCCGGCGAGGCCGGCGCCTGGTCCGGCGTGGTCAGCGTTTCGGAACACTTGGGCTCTGACACGTTCTTCCATGTGCATGACAGCGGCCTGGCGGAAACCATCACCGTGCGCGCCGGCGGCGAAGTCGGCTTCCGCCACGGCGACCGCATCTTCATGACCCCGCGCGCCGATGTGATCCACAAGTTTGACGCAGAAGGGCTGCGGATCGCATGAAGCGGCTGGCAGGCAAAACCGCGCTGATAACCGGCGGCGCCCGGGGGATCGGCCGTGCCTTCGCAGAGGCCTATGTCCGCGAAGGCGCCCGCGTGGCTATCGCCGATATTGATTTCGAAGGCGCGCAAGCGGCGGCTGAGAAACTGGGCGGCGGGTCGGCTGCCGTCCGGCTGGATGTCACCGATCAGGCCAGTATTGAACAGGCCGCTGCCCGGACGGTTGCCGACTTGGGCCGGATCGACATCCTGATCAACAACGCGGCCATCTTCACCGCCGCTCCGGTGAGTGAAATTACCCGCAATGACTATGACTGCGCCTTTGCCGTCAATGTCGCGGGCACGCTGTTCACCCTGCAGGCAGTGGCCCGGCACATGATCGAACGCGGCGAAGGCGGCAAGATCATCAACATGGCCAGCCAGGCCGGGCGGCGCGGGGAACCGCTGGTTGCCGTCTACTGCGCCACCAAGGCGGCCGTCATCAGCCTGACCCAATCTGCCGGGCTCAACCTGATCCGGCACGGAATCAACGTGAATGCCATCTCCCCCGGTGTGGTGGAGGGTGAGCATTGGGACGGCGTCGATGCGCTCTTTGCCAAGCATGAGGGCAAGGCGCCCGGCCAGAAGAAGCAAGAGGTGGCGCAGGCGGTGCCTTACGGGCGCATCGGACGGGGGGAGGACTTGACCGGCATGGCTGTTTTTCTGGCCTCGGACGAGGCCGAATATGTCGTTGCCCAGACCTACAATGTGGATGGCGGACAATGGATGAGCTGATGGAACGGGAAACAGCACAACGCGCCCCGGTGAAACTGAACCAGGGGGCGCTGAAGGAGCTGCCCGAAGATGTGGCAGGCCCTCAATACGACCGCAGCGCCCTGAAGCCGGGGATCATCCATATCGGGCTTGGCAACTTTCACCGCGCTCATCAGGCCTGGTACCTGCACCGGCTGTTGCAGCAGGGCATGGCGCAGGACTGGGCCATCATCGGGGCCGGGGTGCGCCCCTATGATGCCGCGATGCGGGAGAAACTGCTGGCGCAGGACTGCCTGACCACGCTGATTGAGCTGTCCCCCGGCAGCGTCTCTGCCGAGATTGCCGGATCAATGATCGATTATCTGCCGATAGAAGAGGGAAACGGCCCGCTGATCCGCACAATGTCCGATCCAGCGATCCGTATCGTGTCGCTGACCGTGACCGAGGGCGGCTATTTCATGGACCCGAATACCGGCGGGCTGGATACGGCACATCCTGACATCCGGCGTGACGCGGAAAACCCAGCCCGGCCCCGCACGGTGTTCGGGGCCATTGCGGCGGCGCTGAAGGCGAGGCGCGGCGCGGGAGCCGGTCCCTTTACCGTTCAGAGCTGTGACAACCTGCGCGGCAATGGCACCGCCACCCGGCAGGCGGTGGTTTCGCTCGCACGGCTTACAGACCCGGAGCTGGCGGATTGGATTGACCACACCTGCAGTTTTCCGAATTCCATGGTCGACTGCATCGTGCCCGCAACCGGCCCCGGCGAAATCGCCCTTGCCCGCGAACTGGGCATCGAAGATGCCGCCCCCGTCACCCATGAAAACTACCGCCAATGGGTGATTGAAGATGACTTCTGCGCAGGCCGACCCGATTGGGACAAGGCCGGGGCGGTTTTCACACCCTCGGTGCATGACTACGAGGTGATGAAAATTCGCATTCTGAATGCGGGCCACCAGGTTCTGGCCAATGCTGGGGAGATGCTGTCGGTGGAGACCATCGCCGATTGCATGGCGCATCCGCTGATTGCCGCGCTGTTCCGCAAGGTCCAGCAAGAGGAGATCGCCCCCTACGTTGCAGCGGTTCCCGAAATGAACCCGCAAGACTATGCCGAACTGATCGAGCGGCGGTTTTCCAACCCCGCCATCCGCGACACGGTCCGGCGGGTTGCCTTTGACGGCTCCTCCCGGCACCCGGGTTTTGTGCATCCCATTCTGCGGGATGCGCTGGCGGCGGGGGGGCCGGTCTCGGGCCTGAGCCTGGTCGAGGCGCTGTGGGCGCGCATGTGTGCCGGAACGCGCGAGGACGGCACGGTGATTGAGGCAAACGACCCGAATTGGGAGGCGCTGGCCCAGGCGGCCCTGGCGGCCAGGCAACGGCCGCAGGCCTGGCTCGAACAGCATTCTATTTACAGCGGCCTCGCCGACAACCAGTGGTTTGCCGTTGAATTTTCGCGCTGGCTCGGCCTGATCTGGTCGGAGGGAAGCGAAGCCGCTTTGCGCGTCTATACGGGGCAAGGGCAGGCCAAGGGGGAAACAGGACGATGATACTGTGTTGCGGAGAAGCCCTGATCGACATGATCCCCGCGCCAACTGCGGACGGACCGGACGGGTTTGTGCCTCACCCCGGCGGGGCCGTGTTCAATACCGCTATTGCGCTGGGGCGGCTTGGGGTGAGGGCCGGGATACTGACCGGCCTGTCCACCGACATGTTCGGGCGGCAGCTGGCCGAGTCGCTGAAGGCCAGCCATGTTGATACTTCGCTGGTGATCCAGTCCGGCCGCCCCACCACGCTGGCCTTCGTCCGTCTGGTGGATGGCCATGCCACCTATTGCTTCTTCGACGAGAACTCAGCCGGGCGCATGCTGGCGCCGGGGGATATGCCCAAGCTCCCCCGGGAGATCTCAGCCCTGTTTTTCGGCGGTATCAGCCTGGCCTCTGAGCCTTGCGCCGGCGCCTATGCAGCGCTGCTGGAGCGTGAAGCCGCGGATCGCGCTGTGATGATCGATCCGAACGTCCGTCCCAGGTTCATCAAGGATTTCGCCCGCTACCGCACCCGGCTGGACCGCATGGTGGCGCAGGCGGATATCGTGAAGGTCTCCGATGAGGATCTGAACTGGCTGCTGCCGGACCCGCTGTCGCTGAACGAGAAAGTGTCCATCCTGCTGGAACGGGGGCCGTCCGTGCTGATCCTGACCCGCGGCGGCGAAGGTGCAACCGGGTATCTTGCGAATGGCGGCGAAGTGCGTGTGGCCGCGGTTCGGGCGGAAATTTCCGATACCGTCGGGGCTGGCGACACTTTCAATGCGGGCGTTCTTGCCAAACTGTCCGAGCTAGGCCGGCTGACGAAACCGGAGCTGGCCGCATTGCCGCCTGAGGTTCTGCAGCAGGCAATGGAGCATGGTGCGAAAGTGGCGGCAATTACCGTGTCCCGCGCCGGCGCCAACCCGCCCTGGGCCGGAGAGCTGTAAATGCGCACTTTCCTGTCCTCTTTTCCGTCTACAAATGTTAGCGCTAACTACGAGGGTCAACTATGAACCCGCAGCACAGCCATGAGGAGAAAACGCCATGACCATCCAGTTCGCCGTCATTGGCCGCAGGCCGCGGTCCGGCGCGCCCATCAAGCGGGCGGGCTAAGCTGATGGTGTCCCGAGTCATTCCGGTCGATCCTTTTGATCTTGTCCTGTTCGGTGCTACCGGCGACCTGGCACGCCGCAAAATCCTGCCTGGCCTTTTCCACCGGTTTGCGGTGGGGCAGATGCCAGATGGGGCACGCATCATCGGCACTGCCCGCTCAGCGATGAACCGGGCGGAGTTCACCGAGGCGGTGCATGCCAGCCTGCTGGAATTTGCGCCGGAGGCCGCCAAACAGTCAGCACTGCTGGAGAAGTTCCTTGCCAGCCTGGAGTACGTTCGTGCCGATGCCGGAGGCGAGGACGGGTGGGACACCCTTGCCAAGGCGATCAGGCCGGATGTGGTGCAGGCGTTCTACCTCTCGGTCTCGCCTGCGCTGTTTGGCTCCATCGCGTCGAATCTGAAAAGCCGGGGCATCGCATCGGCAAACAGCCGGGTTGTGGTGGAAAAGCCCTTCGGTCACGATCTGGCGTCAGCGCGGGATTTGAATGGGGATCTGCGCCGGAACTTCGACGAGCATCAGATCTACCGGATCGACCACTACCTGGGCAAGGAAACCGTGCAGAACCTGATGGCGCTGCGCTTTGCCAATGCTCTGTGGGAGCCTTTGTGGAACTCCACCCATGTGGATCACGTGCAGATCACCGTAGCCGAAAGCCTCGGCGTTGAGGGCCGGGGCGAGTATTACGACCGCTCCGGTGCGATGCGGGACATGGTGCAGAACCACCTGATGCAGCTCTTGTGCCTGACCGCGATGGAGCCGCCGTCGCGCTTTACCTCCGACGCGGTGCGCGATGAGAAGGTCAAGGTGATCGAGGCGCTGGAACCGGTGGCGCCACCGGACATCGTGCGCGGCCAGTACCGCGCCCAAGGCAGCGCGGGCAGCTACCGCGACCATGCCGGCAACCCGCACAGCAGCACCGAAAGTTTCATTGCCATGAAGGTGAATATCGGCAACTGGCGGTGGGCGGGCACGCCGTTCTACCTGCGCACGGGCAAGAAGCTGCGGGCGCGCTGTTCGGAAATTGCGGTGGTGTTCCGCGGCCCGCCGCACATGATCTTTCCGGACATGGCCGGGCGGCGCAGCAACGCAATGATCATCCGCCTGCAGCCGGATGAAGGCATCACCCTGCGCAACACGATCAAGGAGCCGGGTCCGGGCGGCTTCCGTCTGGCGGAGGTGTCGCTGGACATGACCTTTGCCGAGGCGCTGGGGGAACGGGCTGAACCGCAAGATGCCTATGAACGCCTGATCATGGACGTGATCCGCGGCGACCAGACTTTGTTCATGCGCGGCGATGAAGTCGAGGCAGCCTGGGCCTGGGCTGACCCCATCATTGCCGGCTGGGAGGACGTCGGGCCCGCCCCGTCTCCCTACGATCCGGGAGGGTCCGGCCCGGAGGACGCCCTGATGCTGCTGCACCGCGAGGGCCGGCGGTGGCGCGAGATCGGGGGCTGAGCAATGCATCAGGATTGCACGTCCCTGGCCCCGGCCACGCCTCGCCTCTTATGTAACGTCCCGCCAATCCGTTTTCCCAAGGGAGCGCACCAATGAGCCAGCTCAATAACACTCTTCTGCGCGTGACCGATCGGATCATTGCCCGCAGCGAAACCACCCGTGCCGCCTATCTGGAACGAATGCACCGGGCCGCGGAAAAGGGCCCGGCCCGCGCGCATCTGTCCTGCAGCGGCCAGGCCCATGCCTATGCCGCTTCCGGTGGCGACAAGACGCATCTGGTCGAGCGCAATGCAGGCAACCTCGGCATCGTCACCGCCTACAACGACATGCTGTCGGCCCATCAGCCTTTTGAACATTATCCGGCCCTGATCAAGCAGGCGGCCCGCGTGGCGGGCGGTACCGCGCAGGTGGCGGGCGGAGTGCCTGCCATGTGCGATGGCGTCACCCAGGGGGAGGCGGGCATGGAGCTGAGCCTGTTTTCCCGCGATGTGATCGCGCTGGCGGCGTCGGTTGCGCTCAGCCACGCGACATTCGACGCCGCCGTCTATCTGGGAGTCTGCGACAAGATCGTGCCCGGGCTGGTGATCGCGGCGCAGGCCTTTGGCCATCTGCCGTCGGTATTTTTGCCCGCAGGCCCCATGGCCAGCGGCTTGGCCAATGACGAAAAAGCCAAGGTCCGCCAGCAGTTTGCCACGGGCGAAGTAGGCCGGGACACCCTGCTGGCTGCTGAAATGGCCGCCTATCACGGCCCGGGCACCTGCACCTTCTATGGCACCGCTAACACCAATCAGATGCTGATGGAGTTTATGGGGCTGCACCTGCCGGGCGCCAGCTTTGTGCCGCCGGGCACCGGGCTGCGCGATGCGCTGACACAGGAAGGCGCCAAACGCGCCCTTTCGCTCAGCGCGCTTGGCAATCACTACACCCCGGTCTGCAACATTCTTGATGAAAAAGCCTTTGTGAACGGCATTGTCGGGCTGAATGCCACCGGCGGCTCGACCAACCTGCTGATCCACCTGGTGGCCATGGCGCGGGCGGGCGGGATCGTGCTCGACTGGCAGGATTTCTCGGATCTCTCCGAAGTTACCCCGCTGATGGCGCGGGTCTATCCAAACGGCCTGGCGGACGTGAACCATTTCCATGCCGCGGGCGGGCTTGGCTGCATGATTGGCGGGCTGCTAAAAGCCGGGCTGCTCCACCCCGGCACCATGACCGTGGCAGGCGAGGGGCTGGAGAATTACACCCAGGAGCCTGTGCTGAACGATGGCGTTCTGGCCTTGCGCAAGGGTGCGGGCCGCAGTCTGAACGAGGCCATCCTGCGCCCGCCGCACGACCCGTTCCAGCCGACCGGCGGCCTGAAGCGCCTGACCGGCAATCTTGGCACCGCGGTCATGAAGGTTTCTGCCGTGGCGCCTGACCATCGGGTTGTCGAGGCGCAAGTGCGCGTCTTCGCCGATCAGAACGAAGTCAAAGCCGCTTTCAAAGCCGGTGAATTTACCGGGGATGTTATCGTGGTTGTGCGCTTCCAGGGGCCAAAGGCCAACGGCATGCCTGAGCTGCACAGCCTGACGCCGCTGCTGGCGATCCTGCAGGGCCGCGGCCTGAAGGTTGCACTGGTCACCGATGGCCGCATGTCCGGCGCCTCCGGCAAGGTGCCCGCCGCGATCCATGTCAGCCCCGAAGCCGTCGACGGCGGCGCAATTGCCCGCCTGCAGGACGGCGACCTCCTGCGTGTGGATGCCGCAGCCGGAACTCTCGACATCCTGACCGAAGGTGTCTGCCAACGCCCGGCGGCGGTTGCGGACCTCACCGCCAATCAGTCCGGGACCGGCCGCGAGTTGTTCGCAGCCTTCAGAAACTCTGTCAGCGCCGCAACGGACGGCGCCTCCATTTTCGGAGCCTGATCCATGACCCTGTCCCCCAAAGATGCCAGCCGGCTGACCCGCGAAATCTGCGGCCTCGCGCCGATTGTGCCGGTGCTGGTCATTGAAGATGACTCCACAGCCCGCCCGCTGGCCGAAGCGCTGGTCGCGGGCGGGCTTCCCGCTCTGGAAGTCACCCTGCGCACCCCTGCCGCGCTGGAAGCGATCCGCGCCATGTCCGAGGTTCCAGGCGGCCATGTCGGCGCCGGCACGCTGATCACCCCTGAGGATGTCCGCGCCGCCAAGGCTGCCGGGGCGGCCTTCGGGGTCTCGCCCGGTGCCACCGATGAACTCCTGGCCGCCTGCGAGGCGGAACAGCTGCCGCTGCTGCCGGGCGCCGCGACCGCGACCGAAGCCATGCGGCTCCTTGCGCGCGGCTACGCCATGCTCAAGTTTTTTCCCGCGGAAGCGTCAGGCGGCGCCCCGGCCTTGAAGGCCATCGGCGCACCGCTGCCGCAGATCACCTTTTGCCCCACCGGCGGCATCAGCCCCGCAAACGCTGGAAGCTATCTGTCCCTCAGAAACGTGCTGTGTGCGGGCGGCAGCTGGGTTGCGCCAAAGGATCTTATTGCGGCCGGGAACTGGGGCGGGATTGAATTGCTGGCCAGACAGGCCGCGCAACTGGGGGAAAGCGCATGAAGGATATCTGGACCAAGCTGCAGGAGAACCACAGCACGGCAGAAGGGCGGCCGATCATTTCCCTGTTCGACGACCCGCAGCGCTTTGACAGGTTTTCGGTTGAAGCAGACGGGCTGCTTCTGGACTTCTCAAAGACCAGCATCGACGGTGCGGCACTTGATCTGCTGCTGGAACTGGCCGAGGTGCGGGACGTTGCCGGCCAACGCGATGCCATGTTCCGCGGCGAGCGGATCAACCGGTCCGAAGACCGGGCTGTGCTTCATACAGCCCTGCGCGCTGGCGATGATGAGCCGCTGGTGGTTGATGGTGAGGACGTGCGCCCGGGGATAAGGAAAACCCTGCAGGCGATGGAGGATTTCGCCGGCGGCATCCGCTCGGGCCGTATCGCAACCGCAGGGGGCGCGGCATTCACCGATGTAGTGAATATCGGCATCGGCGGCTCCGACCTTGGGCCGGTCATGGCCGTCCGGGCGCTGAGCCCCTATCACAACGGACCGCGCTGCCACTTTGTTTCCAACGTCGACGGCGCCCAGATCTCCGACACCCTGCACAAGCTCGATCCCCGTTCGACGCTGGTCATCATCGCGTCAAAGACCTTCACCACGATTGAGACGATGACCAACGCCGAAACCGCTATCAGCTGGCTGAAGAATGCGCTGGGGGACGAAGCGGATTCACATTTGGCTGCTGTATCCACTGCGCTCGACAAGACCGCCGGCATGGGGATCAGCTCCGAGCGGGTTTTCGGTTTTGCCGATTGGGTGGGCGGCCGGTATTCGCTCTGGGGGCCTGTGGGCCTTCCGATCATGCTGGCCATCGGCCCTGCGGAGTTCCACAACTTACTGGCTGGTGCGCGGGCCATGGACACGCATTTTGTCACCGCCTCCGCGCAGGGAAACATGCCGGTACTGATGGGGCTTGTGGGGATCTGGCACCGCAACATCTGCCGCTATCCGACCCGTGCAATCCTGCCCTATGATCAGCGGCTGGCCAAATTACCGGCCTACCTTCAGCAGCTTGACATGGAGAGCAACGGCAAGCGTGTTTCAAACGGCGGAGACTTGTTGGCACGCGGCTCTGGCCCTGTTGTCTGGGGCGAAGCGGGAACCAACGGGCAGCATGCGTTTTATCAGCTGCTGCACCAGGGAACCGAAATGATCCCCGCCGAATTTCTGGTGTCTTCGCGCAGCCATGAACCCAGTCTGCAGGAACACCATGATTTGCTGAAGGCGAATTGCCTGGCCCAATCCGAAGCCCTGATGCTTGGCCGCTCCCGGGAGCAGGCCCTGGAGATTTCTGCAGCGCTTGGCTATACCGGTGAAGAGCAGCGCGCCCAAGCGGCATACCGGACCTTTCCTGGCAACCGCCCTTCGATGACGCTGGCCTATCCGCTGCTGACGCCGTACTCGCTGGGCCAGATCATCGCGCTGTATGAACACCGGGTGTTTGTGGAGGGCGCCATCTGGGGGATCAATTCTTTTGATCAATGGGGAGTGGAACTGGGCAAAGAACTGGCCAGCGCCCTGGTGCCAATGATCAAGGGGGCCTCAGCTGAGGGCAAAGACCCGTCAACAATCTCCTTGATCCGGAAACTGTCTGCGTGAAAGCCTCTCGGACTGCCCAGTTGCCGATAAATGCCGCCAATACCAAGACCAGGGTGCCGGAAATTCACAAACGAGCGTCGCGCGCTTTTTGCGCAATCTGGACATTCATGTTTGGCGCAGCGAACGGCAGGAACGGCGGGCTGCGCCGCAGCAGAAAAACTCGGCTGGTGGCGTCAAACGGTTGAGTTTGCAAATTCCGCTATCTGCGCTCCGCTGCCCCCGGTGCAACCCGCAGCATCACATGAGGCAGCTTGGCCCTGCCGAGGGTCTGCTTCTCTAATTGGGCGTTCGGGTCAAGCTCGTTTTCCTTCCTTGTACGGGATCTTTGTCGCTCATCCGGGTCACGCTTCTCTTCGCAGTCTGGGTGATGCCGGGTGAGGCATCGCTGCACGCATGTGCCGGATTGGTTGTGGAGAGCCTCGCTTTCGGACGCGCTTCTCGTTGCGCAGCAGACACTTTCGGCTTCTTCCACGAACCTCGTCCGGTGAGGACGATCCCGTTCAGTTTTGGTATTGGGCTATTAGGTCATGCCATGCCCTCCACCGTCCCTGAACGGAACTCGGCGCCATCTGCCCACATGCGATGGAGCAGAACGGCCAGTTTGCGGGCGACAGCCACGACAGCGCGGCGGCGCCCCTTGGTGCGCATCAATCGCATCCCCCATGATTTGATCTGAGAGCCCGCCTTGGTTCGTACCAGCAAGGCGTTGGCGGCGGCGTAAAGTGTCGCCCTCACGTCTCGATCCCCGGCCTTGGATATTCGACCGGGATTATCTTGTTCATCGGACTGGTATCTTCAGGGCGTCAAACCAAAGTGAGAGGCCACAGTGCGAGATCGTTTGAAACGCGCGGGGTCATCAACCGCAGCCTTGAAGGTCAATGCTGTAACCGGGCCCACGCCGGGGGCCGTCATCAGGCGCAGGCAGACCTCATCCTGGCGGGCCGCGCGTTTAACCCGCCGGTCCAGTTCCAGGAAGTGTTGGTGCAGCGCCAACCGGGCATCAAGCAGCGGCAGCAAGGCATGGGCCAACACCTCGTCCATCTCGACCATTGGCCGGACCATATCGTCAAAGCTGCCATGCTGCACTGTTTTGGGCAGGCGGATACCGAAGATCTTCAAAAGACCGCGCACTTCGTTGGCCAGATCAATGGTCTTGCTCAGCAGAGCTTTCCGTGTGCTCAGAAGCGCCCGAATGCCGTGCGCCTCCCGGCTCTTCATATGAACGGGGCTGAACCACCCCGTGCGCAGGACTTGAGCAATTCCCCGAGCATCGTTCCGATCCGTCTTGTTGCGCATCGCCGATAGTGCGGCGCTCACCTGACGCGCTTCCATACAGACAACTTCAAACCCTTCAGCTATCAAGCCGTAGTACAGATGCTGACACATCGTACCGGCTTCAAAGCCAACACGCTCAATCGGAAAGCGAAGCGCAGTCAGATAGCCGGCAATCTCCTCAATCTCACAAGGCAGTTCTTGCTCGTGCAGAACCGTGCCTTTGCCATCGACAACACAGACCGCGCAGGACCGCAGCGAAACGTCCAAGCCCGCGAAATACTCCATTCGAAATCTCCCATCTTCACAGATCTATTGTGATCCTATCGGGAGCTCGACCTCAGTTCAGGGTCTGCCCAATTACGCATGCTTCCGGGAAAGTGACCATGGAATTTCGCACCGGCAGCATTTTTGACGCGGCACCCCTTGTCTACGGCCGCTCCGGGCTGGCTGCCGCCATCGGCTGGCCAACCGGCACGCTTCAAGGCGGCGCACCTGTCGCCGCGATGCCACTGGCAGCTTCGAGCCCATAGCTACAGATGCTGCACAATGCACGAGTGTCCGATTTACACAGCCTCAGATGCGAAAATGCATAGCCAACCGAATGAATGAAGAATGAGACGTGTGGAAGACACTTCGAGCCAATGCCGCCTGTGCCGAACATCCGCAATCCTCATAGACAGCCACTTGGTCCCAAAGGGAGTATGCCGCAGGGCCGGTCCGATGAGGAACGACTGACCGATGACATCATCGAACTGGCGGGCAAACACGGCCGCTATGGGTATCGGATGGTGACTGGCTTGCTGAACAATGCGGGCTGGCATGTGAACCACAAACGGGCCGGCCGCATTTGGCGGCGCGAAGGGCTGAAGATCCCGCAAAAGCAGAAGAAAAAGGGGCGGCTCTGGCTGAACGATGGCTCCTGGGTGCGTCTGCGGCCTGAACGCCCCGACCATGTCTGGCCGTACGACTTCGTCCAGGACCGTACCGCTGATGGCAGGCTCTGCCGGACACTGAACATTACCGGAGAATACACAAGGGAGGCGCTGATGATCCGCGTCGATCGCAAACTCAACTCAACCGATGTGCTGGATCCGCTGACTGATCTGTTCATTCTGCGCCGCCCGCCGGAATACATAAGATCGGATAACGGCCCGGAATTCATTGCTCAGAAAGTCCGGGGCTGGATCGCCGCTGCCGGCGCAAAGACTGCGTAGATCGAGCCGGGGCCACCCTGGGAGAACGGATATTGCGAAAGCTTCAATGCCCGGTTCCGCGATGAGCTTTTGAACGGGGAAATCTTCTTCAGTCTGCGCGAAGCCCAAATCTTAATCGGTCAATGGCGGGTTCACTGCAACACCGTCAGGCCGCACAGCGCATTGGGATACCGCCCGCCTGCGCCGGAAGGCATCGTCCCAGTGGACCAGAGACCGACGATGCACTAACAATCAAACCGGACCACCCGATGGGGGCACGCCACACAAGATCGCGGGCATTCTGAAGGCCATCGAAGACGGCATGCACCATGCCTTGATGAAGGCAACGATGTCAGAGCTGGAAGAAGCGAAGGCCCGGCTGCAGACGATCATCGCAGATAGCCCGGAGCCCCCTGCCTGCGGCTGCATCCCAGCCTTTCGGAGCGCTACCGCGAGATGGTCGAAGACCTCGCCCGGTCTCTGAATGCACCGGAAGTGAAGCGGGGAGTCCACGGCGTCGCTGCGGGCACTGATTTCGGAGGTCCGGATGATTCCCGACGCTGATGCGCCTGGCGGACATCAGCTTGAACTCATTGGAGAATTAGCGGGATTGTTGGCTTTGGGTCAGCCTGAATCGAAAAAGCCCCCGCGGGTTGCAGGAGCTTGGTCGGAAACGATTGTTGCGGGAGCAGGATTTGGACACTGTTTCATTCAAGCCCAATGACTTGTTGCTGCGTTGCCAGCCGCCATCCGTTGCAAGCGCTGCTTGGATATCTTCTTGTGTACACTGTGCGCAAAAGCGCCATTTTCATTCCATTCCTGTGGCCAGATCCGGCATCGATTTTCGCTGCTCCGCCGCGATAAAAAGCTGCCGCTTGTCATCAGTTCAGCAGGCAACTGGCATCATGTGGCCGGGGTGCGGGACAAAGCGTGCTTTCGCCGCGGTTGCAAACAAACAGCGCAAACTGAACCAGCTTTGACAACTTGCGCGAAAGCTGACTTTCCCATCTTAAATTAACTCCTGAACAGAACATAGACGGCTTTGCCTGTGTGGTAAGGTCTAGCCTCTCGAACTCAGCGAAAGATGGAACGGCGGCATCAACTTCACTTCGAAATACCGTTTCCCGAATTTAGGCGCCCCATTGGTGTTCAATCCACATTTTCTCATCGGGATTTTCCTAGCGCAAGCGTTTAACCTGAAGCAATTGTTTATGCTCAGTCCGCTCTGGAGCCGATCCATAACAGCCGAGATAGAGTTTTCTCCCGCTTGACAGAACAGACCCGGTTTGCCTAAGTCGGGACATTCTGGTCCGGCTGGGAAACCACCCGGGTAAAAGGGAACACGGTGAGGTGTAGCCAACAGGCGCTGAATCCGTGACTGCCCCCGCAACTGTGAGCGGAGAGCAATGCTGCGGAATGCCACTGCCCCAAGGGGCGGGAAGGCGCGGCAAAGCTTCGACCCGCGAGTCAGGAGACCTGCCAGGATGATCACCCTATCCCGGTGCGGGGCGCGCCGTAGATAACGGATTTCCGTAGTGGTGGCAGTTTTCACCGTCTGCGGAGGCAAGGCCTTCCAATGACCCAAACTCGAATACACTGCCCGCTTGGGCAGTCACTTGGCCTGTGCTTGCTGCGCAGGCCGGGAGGAATGGAATATGAGCAAGGCAAGCCTGTCCCTGGCCGCGGCCCTGACCGCCGCCGCCCCCGCACTCGCAACTGCCCAGGACGCAGAGATCACCGATCTGGGGGAAATCATCGTCTCCGGCGGCTTCACCCCGGTTGAAGCGCAGAAATACGGCCGCTCTGCCTCGGTCCTGACCAGCGAGGAGATCGAAGACCGCGGCCTCACCACCGTTCAGGATGCGCTGCGCTCGGTTCCCGGCCTGATGGTGAGCGGCTCCGGCGACAGCTTTACCCAGGTCCGCATCCGCGGCGCCGAAGCCAACCACACGCTGATCCTGATTGACGGCGTCGAGGCCTCCGGCGGCGACAGCGAATACATCCTGTCCGGGCTGGACACCGCCAATATCGAGCGCATTGAGGTGCTGCGCGGCCCGCAATCGGTGTTCTACGGCTCCAACGCCTCGGCCGGCGTGATCAACATCATCACCAGGACCGGCGGTACCGGCACAGAATACGGCGGCAGCGCTGAGGCGGGTTCGGACGGCTACCGTGCCTCGGCGCGGGTTTCGTCGCGCACCGAACGCGGCGGTGTCTCCTTCAGCCTGGCGCATGACAACGACGACGGCTACGACATCTCTGGCGACGGCGGCGAAAAGGACGGCATCCGCCGCAACACCTTGCAGCTGAAGGGCGACCAGCTGGTCAACGGCCGGCTGAAGCTTGGCTTCAACTTCCGCACCTCGGACGAGCGATATGACGGCGATAGCACCTCTTTCACCGCAACGGACTCGGCCAGCTATGTCGTGGATGATCCCACGCAATTCAGCGACCGCGATGAACAGCTGGCCCAGGTATATGCCGAGCTTGACACGTTGGGCGGCCGCCTGAAACACCGGCTGTCGCTGGAGCGCACTGACTTTGACCGATCCTTCAATGGCGGCACCCCGACCGAAACCAAGACCGAAGCAGCAAAATACCTGCTGAGCTTTGGCCTGGACGGACGGCCGGCAGATCAGGCAGACCACCTTCTGAACGCAATTCTGGAATGGGAAGAGGATTCCAGCAGCACCAACCCGGCCTTTGCGCGCGAAACCAACTCATTTGCCCTGGAGTACCGCGGCAGCTTTGCCAATGGCCTGGATCTGCAGCTTGGGGTGCGCCACGACAGCAACAGCGTTTTCGAAGACGCAACCAGCTGGACGGCGAGTGCTTCCTACATATTTGCTGGCAGCGGCGTGCGTCTGCACAGCTCGGCGGGAACTGGCGTCGTGAATCCCTCTTACTTTGAGCTGTTTGCCAACAGTACCTTTGGCTCCACCACCTATCTCGGCAACCCGGGCCTGCAACCGGAGGAAAACCGCAGCTTCGACTTTGGGGTTGAGGTGCCATTCCTGCAGGGGCGCGGACTGGTCGATGTGACCTATTTCGACGAAACGCTGACGGGTGAAATCGAGAGCTACATGGTGAACGCGACCACGATCTCCTACCGCAACCAGGCCGGTGACAGTGATCGCAAAGGTGTTGAGCTGGCAGCAAGCCTGGAGGCCACCGAAAACCTCGGCCTGCGCCTCTCCTACACCTATCTGGACGCCAGCAACCCCAACGGCTCGGTTGAAATCCGCCGTCCGGAGCATGAGTTGCTGCTCAGCGCTACGCTGGATACCGTCAACGGCCGCGGTTCCATCACCACCGACATCCGGCATGTTGCGGGCAACTGGGACACTCAGTTTTTCAACTCCAGCACGGTTGCCGAACTCGACGATTACACCACTGTCAACGTCTCGGCCCAGTATCAGCTGACAGACAATGTGGTGCTGACCGGGCGCGTCAGCAACCTGTTCGACGAGGACTATGCTGACGTCTGGGGCTACGCCAAGCGCGGCCGTGCCGCCTATATCGGCGTGCGGGCCTCGTTCTGACCCATGCGCAGGCTGCCCGGCATAGCCCTGGCCCTTTTGTGGGCCGCCACCGGCGCCTTTGCCGGGCCGTCGCGCGTGGTCACGATGAACCTCTGCGCCGACCAGCTAGCGATGATGCTGGCCGCACCAGGCCAGCTGACCTCGGTCTCCTACATCGCGCGGGATACCCGCGCCTCGGCCATGGCAGAGGCTGCCCTGGCCTATCCCGTCAACCACGGGCTGGCAGAGGAGATCTATCTGCTGCAGCCGGATCTGGTGATTGCCGGCGCCTATTCCACCCCCGCCACCACGGATATGTTGCGCCGGCTTGGCGTATCGGTAGTGGCATTTCAGCCCGCGCAATCGCTGAAAGATGTGCGTGCGCGTATCCTGCAGATGGGTGAGGTTCTGGGCCGCGAAGAGGCGGCCCGGGCTTTGCTGGCAGACTATGACCAGCGGCTCGCCGCCTTGCAGGACGCCGGGCCGGAGGCGCCGCGCGCCGCGCTTTATGCCGCCAACGGGTTCACCTCCGGCAGCATGACCCTGGCCGGACAGATCCTGCGCGCGGCGGGGCTGCGCAATATCGCGGATGAATTTGGGTACGAGCAATCCGGTCATCTGCCGCTGGAACTGCTCACCATGTCGGCGCCCGATTTGCTGATCGGAACCGCCCCCTACCACCGCAGTTCGCGCAGCGAGGAGGTTCTGCAGCATCCGGCGGTGCGCCGCCTGGCCGGCCGCAGCGGTGCGGGGCAGATCCGCGATGCTGACTGGGTCTGCGGCACCCCGCATGTGCTGCGCGCGGTGGCGGCGCTGGCGGAGGAACGCCGCAAGTTTCTGGAAAAGGAGGGCAGCCAATGACCCGTCTGATGCTGGTGCTTGCCACGGCGGTTCTGGCGCTGTTTCTGGTGTCGCTGACCGTGGGGCCTGCGGATCTGGGCATCGGCGAAAGCCTGGCGGCGCTGTTTGACGAGGACTACGGGCCGCTCACCCTGGTGATGCGCGAAATCCGCCTGCCGAGGGCGCTGCTGGCGGGGATCATCGGCGGCGGGCTGGGGCTGGCGGGTGCCGCGATGCAGGGCTACCTGCGCAACCCGCTGGCGGAGCCGGGACTGATCGGCGTATCCTCCTCGGCCGCTCTGGGGGCGGTGCTGGCGATCAACACCGGGCTGGCTGCCAGCCTCACCCTGGGCCTGCCGCTGGCCGCTCTTGCCGGTGCTCTGGCAGGTGTCTTTCTGGTGATGGCGCTGGCCGGGCCGCAGGGCGGCTCACTGACGCTGATCCTGGCAGGGATCGCGATCTCAGCGATGGCGGCGGCGCTCACCTCGCTGGTGCTGAACCTGTCGCCCAACCCCTTTGCCGCCAATGAGATCGTGTTCTGGATGATGGGATCGCTGGCGGACCGGTCGATGCTGCATGTCTGGCTGGTGCTGCCCTTTGCGCTGACGGGGGCAGCAATCCTGCTGACCCTGGCGCGGGGCTTGGATGCGCTGACCCTGGGCGAGGATGCGGCGCAGACCATGGGGCTGAACCTGAACCGGCTGCGGCTGCTGCTGGTGGTCGGCACCGCCAGTGTGGTTGGCGGCGCCACCGCGGTGGCCGGGGCCATCGGCTTCATCGGCCTGGTGGTGCCGCATATCCTGCGCCCCTTGGTTGGCGGCCAGCCTTCACGGCTGTTGTGGGCCTCGGCGCTTGGCGGCGCCATCATGCTGCAACTGGCCGACATCGCGGTGCGGATCATCCTGCCGTCGCGCGACCTCAAGCTGGGGGTGGTCACCGCCCTGGTTGGCGCACCGCTGTTCCTGCATCTGATCTACAAGACACGGAAGGGGCTGGCATGAGCGTGCTTTCGGTCGAAAACCTATCGGTCACCTTGCGCAGCCGTACGGTGCTTCGCGAGGTGTCGTTTGCGATCCGGGAAGGCGAGTTTGTCGGCCTGCTGGGGCCGAACGGTGCCGGCAAAAGCAGCCTGATGCGCGCCGCGCTGGGGCTGATCCCGGCGCAAGGGCGCAGCTCGCTGGCAGAGATGACTGCCGAAGACCGGGCCCGTGCCGCCGCCTGGATGCCGCAATCGCGCGAGATTGCCTGGCCGATCCCGGTGGAGCGGCTGGTGGCGCTTGGCCGCCTGCCGCATCTGCCGCAGGGGTTGCGGCTGCCGCCGGCGGATCAGGCGCTGGTCGATCAGGCCATCGCCCGCATGGGGCTGGAGCCGTTCCGCCAGCGCGCTGCCTCGCGCCTGTCCGGCGGCGAGCAGGCCCGGGCGCTGATTGCCCGCGCGCTGGCGCAGGACACGCCGCTTTTGTTGGCGGATGAACCGGCTGCGGGGCTGGATCCGGCGCATCAGATATCCACCATGGGGGTCTTTGCCAGCTTGGCCGCCGAAGGCCGCGCCGCGCTGGTCTCGCTGCATGACCTGGGGCTGGCTGCCCGCCATTGCACGCGGCTGATCCTGCTGGCCGAAGGCGGCATTCTGGCCGATGGCGCGCCCGCCGAAGTGCTGACACCGGCCCTGATGGCCCGCGCCTTTGGCATCTCGGTCTGGCATGAGACCACGGCGCAAGGGCCGGTGTTCCAGCCGCTGGAGGTGCTGTGATGGGCAGTATTAACCTAGAGCGGCCCTGGATCGAATTTGACCTCGGCGCAGAAATGCAGGTGCTGAGCTGGGCTGTGAACCGCCCCGGCCTCGTCACCGCCCGCCGCATCCTGTGGCGCGAGGTCCGGAACAGCGACCTGCCACCGGATTTGGATGTGACCGAATGGTTTGCGGATGAACTGGTGCAGCGCGGCGGCGAGGATACCGTGGCCTTCCTCACTTCGCGCGATGTGCGCCGCTATTGCGAAGCCGAGGCCACGGTGGAGGGCATCAACGCTCATGCGGTGGCCACTGTCGGCCTGTCGAACGCCGAGCGCGTGGGCAGCAGGATGGATTATACCCGCCGCAACTGGGGCACCATCAATGTCGCTCTGCACCTGTCCGAAGAGCTGACACATGCCGGGCTGATCGAAACGATGAGCATCGCTGTCCAGGCCCGCACCGCCGCGGTGATGGACGCGGGCATCGCCCTGCCCAGCGGAACCGCGACGGGCACCGGCACCGATTGCGTCGCGGTGGCTGCTCCCGCAGGCGCCAATTCTTATGCCGGCTTGCACACCGCAATTGGCGAAGCCATCGGCAAAGCCGTTTACCAGGCCGTCTACATCGGCGCCTTGGAATGGAAATTAACCAACAGGAGAGCAGCATATGCTTGAGCTTGAACAGGTGCTGAAAGAGGCGCTGATGCAGGAGGGCTGCGGCTGGAACATGGGTTCTTTTGGCGCGATTGCCGAGTTCCACCATGTGGCTGGCGACCCGGCGCCGCAGGAACAGCCCGGCCTGATGCAGGTGACCAGCCGCGGCGGCCTGCGCGTTGATACGCTGGAGGGCGTGCGCCCGGTCGCCTATGAGACCCTAAGCCCCAAACCGCACCGCTGGACCCAGGCGGTATCGCTGTGCCTGCCGCGTGATGCCGCTGCGATGAACCGGCGCGATGTGCTGACCGCGCTTGGCCCGGATCAGGACGCACTGCGGGACGAGGACCGCGGCGCCCAGCTGTTCGACATGGGGCTGGGCCAGTTTCAGGCCGACTTCTGCATCCGCACCGCCGACCCGGAATTGCTGCAGGTGCTGGATGAAAACGCCGGCCGTTCGCTGTTCGAGCAGGGCAATCCGGCGATGGGCGCGATTCTGAAGCACCATCCCCACCGGGTGCTGCTGACCCGCCTCGGCCGGGTCGAGGTCTATCAGATGATCGGCGGTCCCGACACCGGCGGCAAATCCCCGGAGGGCCCGCACACCCATGTGCTGCCGAAACTGCTGCGCGCCGAACGCACTCATTCCGCCAACACCCCGATCCCCGAGGGCTGGGTGCCCTGCTGCGGCCTGCATCCCGAAAATCCGGTGATCGGTCGGCTGGGCGAGGACAAGCTGTTCAACCGTTCTGCCTTTGACGCCTTCCAGGAACTGCTCGCGGCCTGGGGTGCCAAGGCATACTGCCAAGGCAAGCAGGCGGTATGGGAACTGCTGAAGACGGCAACGCCCGCCGATGAGGCAGAAGAGCCGGAGAGCCGCGAAGGCCGGGCCGGCTGGCGCAATGGCATCCGGCAGTGGCGGGTGCTGCATGGGCCCAGCCATCTGAGCGAATCCTACGCCGAGCGCTTTGACCGCGGCGCTGAGCAAACCGACCCGGAAAACCCGGGCCACTGACGGAGGCCGCGATGTCCCTTGCCCCCTTCTTCGATTTCATGACCCGCGGCGGCCCGGCCCTGTGGGTGATTGCTGCGCTTTCAGTGCTGACCATGGCGCTGTTCCTCTGGCGGGTAATCGAGCTTGCACATACAGGTGCTTGGCGCAAACCTCAGACTAAGGTCTGGCTTGATCAATGGAGCAAGGGAGAGGCACCTCCTGCCGGTCATGGCCAAACTCCGCTGGATAGGGTGACGCTTTCAGCGATGCGTGCGCTGCTGACGCCTGACTTCGCACCAGAGACCGCAGAAAGGGAAACCACCCGTATTGCCAAGGCCGAGCTGGCGGCCCTGCGCCGTGGTCTGCGCCCGTTGGAGCTGATCGCTGCCATCGCGCCGCTGGTCGGGCTGCTTGGCACCGTGCTCGGCATGATCGGCGCCTTCCAGGCCTTGCAGGAAAGCGGCAGCGGCGCGGATCCTTCGGTGCTGGCAGGCGGCATCTGGGAGGCGCTGCTGACCACGGCGGCCGGCATGGCCGTGGCAATCCCGGCTACGGCGCTGGCCTCCTGGATAGAAGGGCTGGCCGAGCGTGAACAGGCAGCAATGGAGGACGCTGCCACCCGCGTGTATACCACGGCAGCCGCCCGCCCTGCATTGCGGCACGCCGCAGAATGACGCTGGCCTTTGGACCACCGCGCACGAAAAAGCGCCTCGGCCTCGCGCCGATGATCGACGTGGTATTCCTGCTTTTGGTGTTCTTCATGCTCGCTTCGCAATTCGGCCGCGACCGGATGGTGCCGCTGGCCATGGGCGGTGCGGGCGATGCCTATCAGGGGCCGCCGCGGCTGGTTCTGGTGACCGCCGAAGGGCTGCGGCTGAACGGTGTGCCCGTGGAGGCTGAGGCCTTGGCAGAGCGGTTGGCTCCGCTGACTCGCAAGAAGTCTGACGCCATCATCCTGCAGCCGAACGCCAGCGCCTCATTACAGCAGCTAATGGATGCCGCGGCCCTGCTGACAGAGGCGGGTTTCACCGGCCTGGTTGTCATGGAGTGAGCGGCATGGATTTCTCCACACCCCAAAGGCGCCGGACAGCTGAGCCAATCCTGCCGATGATCAACGTAGTCTTCCTGCTGCTGATCTTCTTCCTGCTGTCCTCGCAGATCGCCCCGCGGGCGCCCTTTACGGTGGTTCCGCCCAAACTGGAGACCGGCGAGGCCGCTGCCTCAGGAGCTATTCTGTTTATGGCAGCGGACGGTCAGTTGCATTTCAGCGGAGCAAAGGGAGGGGATGCATTGGCTGCGGTCATCGCGCAGGCCGGCGGCCGCCGGCGCCTCAGCTTGCGGGCTGATGCCGCAGTGCCAGCACGTGAAGTTGCGTCTCTGATCTCCCGGCTCAGAGACACGGGGATCACATCGGTCACACTGGCCGGGATTGGCTCATGAACCACCGCATCCTCTTCCCGGCCTGTGTTGCCGCAGCTGCGATCCTGCATGCGGCGCCCTTTCTGGCCTTGCAGGAGGGGGGGACACAGGCGGGAGGCGATGGCGGGACTGGGCAAGTCACGCTCACTGCTGCCTCATCTGAGCTGATACAGCAGGTCGCAAGGTGGAACCGGCCGCAAGTGGTCCACCCTCCGGCCTCCCTTGCAGAACCGCCCGCATCTTCAGCTGCGCCGCTCCATGCAATAACTGCAGCGCTGACCACTCCGTCTATTCCAGCCGCTTCCGCGCTTGCGCCCGCGGCACAATCAGATCCTTTGCCTGCACAACCTTCCCCAACAACGCCTCCTCCTCCGCCGCCAGCATCTGCGGCTCCCGCGCAAGCAAAGCTGTCTCCTGCGTCAGCGGCGAAGAATGAAAAGGCGGCTGGCAGCGGGCAGCGGAGGGCCCGTGGTGACAATGGTGCTGATGAAGCGAGCACCGGAAACTCTTTACGTGAAGCCCAACTGAAACGCCGATGGGGGGCGGCAATTCTATCCCGGGTCGAACGCCAGATGCGGTGGCCCCGCGGAGGGGAGCAGGGAATCGCAAGAGTGCGCTTGAAGGTTTCGGCCCAAGGCCAGTTGATTGCAGTATCTGTTGTAAGAAGCTCCGGCAGTTCGCGTCTGGACCAAGCCGCGCTGCAAGCCGCGCAGAAGGCTAGCTATCCACGAGCTCCTAAGGCACTCGCTCCCGGGGATTATCTATTTGACTTCTCACCCCGTTTTTCAAAATGAAACACATTGCACTTGCAAAAATGGCCGTTCCCCTACCGGGAGCGGGTGTCGCGGCTGATCACGATTCATGGGTCAGCCGGGGGCAACTCCTTCGCACCAAGCTCTGCCTGATGTCCCTTCAATATTCCAATGATTTGTTCTTCGCTGATACGGCTTCTCTTCATCGTCTGTCTCCTTGTCAGAGAACAGGCTAACTCAAAACACCGGACTTTTCAGGGAGCAGGTCACCCGGTCAGAGCCCATATCTGTCATTGCTGCATAGTGGCGATGCTTCGGGTGCGTTCGTCCCCTCCCAATCCAAACCGGCCTTGCGTTAACAGCTGCACCAAAATACCTGGCCTTCGCTGAAACATCTTTTGCCTTAACGTAATGGGGGCCACTTTAGCTGCAAAGGATGAGCAGTCCTGGACAATTCCTGCTCTAGGCTGACTAGACAATCCCGATTTTGTTCCAAAGCTCATCAGCAACGACGCCAATTGCCTGGTCCCTGCGTCTTATCTTGAAAAGCATCGACCGGCGCAGCGGGAACCCTTCCAGGTTCAGGGAAAGCAAGGCCCCGGACTGCCGCTCCTCCTCCGTCATGTGATCAGGCAGACCGCCCCAGCCGAGACCGGCGAGGATCACCTTTTTCTTGGCGGCGAGATCGGAAACTGTCCATTTCAGCCCTCCTGGAAGCAAATCGCGGCTCTGTTCATGCGCGGCGCCGCCAGTGCCGGCCGCGACCACCTGCACGTGGCTGTGCATTTCGGATGCCGACAATGCGCGGGAACCGGCGGGCAGGTTCAAGTCAGGGCTGGCCACGGGCCGGATCGTTACCTCAGCAACCGGCTCTGCCTCCACATCGTCCAGGGGCACCCCGTCGAGGGAAGCGAGCACGATGTCCGCCTTACCCTCCATCAGCCGGGCAATCGGGCCGCCCATCATCTCCATCCGCAGCCGCAGGTGGGTGGCAGGGTGGCGTCGGCCGGTGTCTGCAAGCGTCGGCAGCAATGGGTCCAGATCCATTGTGGCACTGACGGCAATTGTCAGTTCCGGCTCTTCGCGGGCGCGCAGCCGGGCGGCGGTGGTCCGCAGGCCCTGCATTTGCCGCAGCACCCGCGACGCCTCGCGATAGAAGATTTCACCGGCCGGGGTGAGTGATGGGCGGTAAGCCTCGCGGCTGAACAGATCCAGCTCGAGCTCCTCTTCCAGCTGGCGGATTGTGTGGCTGATGGCGGACTGCGATTTGTGCAGACGCTCCGCTGCACCGCGGAAGGTGCCGGTAGAGACAATCGCCTCCAGGGCAAGGAGCTGGTCGTGTTTCATGGGACCCAACATGATCTGATTTGTTCATCATTAATGTTACAACACTATATTATCAATCAATCATACCAGAGGGTAGTCAGGGGCATCACCAAGCACAGGAGACTATCATGAAACTCTACTACAAACCCGGTGCCTGTCCGCTAGCTAGCCATATCGCCCTGCATGAAACCGGCCGCCCGTTTGAAATCGAAGCCGTGGACACCGCAGCAGGCCGGACCGATAGCGGCGCGGACTACCGCGCAATCAACCCCAAAGGCTATGTTCCGGCCCTGGGCCTGGACGATGGCAGCGTTCTCACCGAAGGGGCGGCTATTTTGCAGTATATCGCAGACAGCCACCCGGAGGCAGGCCTGGCGCCGGCCGCCGGTACCTTGGCCCGCGCCCAGATGCAGGAACAGCTCAACTGGATCGGGACCGAACTGCACAAGGCCTTTGGCCCGCTGTTCCGCGAGGCTACATCCGAAGCAGGCAAAGACGACGCGCGCACCGCTGTTGCGGGCAAGTTCGATTTCATAGAGGCCCAGCTGGAGGATGGCCGCGAGTGGCTGGTTGCCGGCCAGTTCTCAGTCGCCGATGCCTATCTGTTCGTTGTCTCGAACTGGGCCAATTTCACCGGCATCGATCTGGCCCGCTGGCCCCGGCTGGCCGCCTTTGTGAGCCGCATTGCCACCCGTCCGTCGGCTCAGGCGGCAATGCGCGCCGAAGGGCTGATCCAATGACGCCCGCTGACCACAAAATGGTCAGCGACCTGATGGAGACCTATTTTGAGGGCCTCCATCAGGCCGACAGCGCCCAGCTGCGTAAGGTTTTTCATCCGCAGCTGGCCTATGTCTGCGCCACCGAAGGCGATGAACTATATCTGGATCTTGAAACCTACATGAGCCGCGTGGACGGTCGTGAGCCGCCGGTCAAACGTGGTGACCCGCGCGAGGAGGAGATCCTGGAGATTGCTTTTGCCAGCGACCGGCTGGCCCGTGTCAGCGCCCGGATGACTATGATGGGGCGCGATTTCCACGATTTGCTCACCCTTGTCCGCTACGGCGCCGAATGGCGCATCATTGCAAAAGTGTTTTCCTATGTTCCGCGAAAGGACTGACCGATGCCCTATGTGAATATCAAAGTGACCCGCGAAGGCGGCCCCGACGGCACCGGCCCAAGCGCAGAACAAAAAGCGCAGCTGATTGCCGGGGTCACGGAGCTCTTGCAGGATGTTCTGGGCAAGAACCCGGCGACAACCTTTGTTGTGATCAATGAGGTCCCGCTGGAGGATTGGGGTGTTGGCGGCCTGCCGGTTCAGGAGTACCGGAAGCAGGCGCAATGAAGACGCGGCTGACAGAAGCGCTGGGGATCACCTGCCCGGTGATCCAGGCGCCGATGGCCTTTGCGGCAGGCGGTGCGCTGGCAAGCGCCGTCTCCAATGCCGGCGGGCTGGGTATGATCGGAGGTGCTTACGGCGATCCTGAGTGGATCAATCGGCAGTTCGATATCGCCGCGGGCGCCCGTGTGGGCTGCGGGCTGATCACCTGGAAGCTGGCGAAACAGCCGCAGCTGCTTGACCGGGTGCTGGCGCGTGATCCGGCGGCGCTGTTCCTGTCATTCGGGGATCCGGAGCCATTTGCACCCGCGATCCGGGACGCCGGTGTTCCGCTGATCTGCCAGGTCCAGACCCTGCGCGATGCGCGGCAAGCGCTGGACTGCGGCGCAGACATCATTGTCGCCCAAGGCGCGGATGCCGGAGGGCACGGCGAGGCACGCGGCACCTTTGCGCTGGTCCCGGAGATTGCGGACGAGATTGCGCGCCGGAACAACAAGGCGCTGCTGTGTGCCGCTGGAGGTATCGCGGACGGGCGCGGCCTTGCGGCGGCCATGATGCTCGGGGCGGACGCAGCGGTGATCGGCACGCGGTTCTGGGCCTCGCACGAGGCGCTGGTGCATCCGCGCATTCTGGACCGCGCACTGGCGGCGACGGGGGACGATACCATCCGCACCAAAGTGGTGGACGTGGTCCGCGGTTATGACTGGCCCGGCCGCTACAACGGGCGCGTCCTGCGCAATTCCTTCGTTCAGAAATGGCACGGCTCCGAGGACGCCTTGAAACTGGAAGTCGGCATTGAAGCGGCGAAATGGGCGGCAGCTCAGGAGGCCGGGAACCTGGATGTTGCAACCGCCTTTGCCGGTGAAGGCATCGGCCTGATCGATACAGTGCTGCCTGCCAGCGATATCCTGGCCGTTGTTATGGACGGGGCGCAGCGGATCCTGGCAGCAGCAGGGCAAAACCAGCAAGAGGCCCCGTAAACAGGATTGAGGACCAGGCGGGGGCAGCCCTGCCTGGTCCATCAGGTCTCAGCAAGCATGGTCTAGAACAAATTTGCCCGTGAGCCCCGGCGTATCCAGCCGGTGATGCGCCTCTGCGATTTGGTCAAGCGGCAGAATATCTTCGATCTCGGGGGCCAGAGCGCCCTGTGCCAGCCAGCCCGCCAAGGGCACCAGCACCTCCTGATCTGCAGGGTTCTGAACCGTCACCGGAGTGATCCCCCGAGCCGCGGTAAAGACCCCGCCCGGCTTCCACCATTCCGGCACAATGGTTGCATAGGCACCGCCGTCCGTCACCGCAGCAAAAGCCCGTTGCGCATGTTCCCGGCCGCGCACGTCAATGGCGCCATCCACGTCTCGTGCATCCGGGGCCGTGAGTTCGAACCCCAGCAGGGGCGCGATTGCCGCGGCCATTGCGCCAACCGCGCCGTTGGGGTTGTTGACCAGAACACGGGCGCCCGGCGGCAGGTCCAGGGCCAGAAATGCTGCCAAAGCTGTGCTGCCTATCAGCGGCACCGCGGCGGCAGTGCTAAAGGAAACTGCATGGGCAATCCTCACAACCTGACTGGCCGCCAGGGCGGCAAATTCCGCATGGGTGCCTACCAGCGATCCCGGCTGCGGCGACATCGCCATCACCCGGTCGCCAGGGGCGAATCCCTCCGTATCCGGGCCAAGCGCCTCGACGGTGCCAGCTGCGTCCCAGCCCAGGACCATCGGAAAATGGGCCGGGTCATCGGGCAGGAACTTTCCTGACCGGACGCCCGCATCCACCGGGTTCGCGCTGGAGGCATGGACCCGGATCAGCACCTCCCCCGACTTGGGCTCCGGACGCTGCAGGTCTGCAATCCGGAACACGTCCGCCCCGCCAAAGGTCTCGATAATTGCAGCTTTCATCCGTGCCTCCATTCATTGTGTAGTGATCGATAAATGATAATGGAGGCGACGATGGGGCGGCAGCGGTCCTTTGACACCGATCACGCGATTGAACAGGCGATGCTGCTGTTTTGGGAGCGCGGATATCAGGCCGCGTCCATGGCCGATCTCAGTGCTGTCATGGGATTGAACCCGCCCAGCATCTACGCGGCCTTTGGCAACAAACAGGCGCTGTTTGAACGGTGCGCCGCCCATTATGCGCAGCATTTTGCAGCTTACGCCCCTCGCGCCCTTGATGAGGAAGTAACCGCCGCAAAGGCACTGTGCCGCCTTGTGTCCGAGGCGATTAAGGCATTTTCCGCGGAAGAGACGCCCAAGGGCTGTCTGCTTGTCAGTGCCGCAACCAATTGCGGCAAGGGCAGCACCGGCGCGCAGGATCTGCTTGCCGGGTACAGGCAAGCCAGCGAGTCCATAATTGCAGACCGGATCCGGCGCGGAATCGAGGAAAGTGACATGCCTGCTTCCACCGAGCCGGATCTGCTAGCGAAATACGTTGCGGTACTGTTTCAGGGGCTTGCAGCTCAAGCCCGTGACGGGGCAACAGCTGACGAATGGCACGGGGTGGCAGAATTTGCGCTCGGCCATATAGAGGGTTCACTGTGACGGCACAGGAAGCCAACTGCCCGCGCACGTCCACAATGAGACAAAATAGGCCGGGAATTCTGGCCAGCATCGAAGTATCCGCAAAATTCCGCCTAGAATCAGGCGTGCTTCGTGGCGGTCTGCAAGTACAGTAATGTCCTGAGCCTGGCACACTACTAAAGGTGATTTTTCTGTACGCAGCCAAATGCCTGCATTTCCTTTTGCAACGCCGTGCTTAGTGTGCGCGCACGGCAAACATTCAAAGGGTTTGGAACAGGCCAGGATCTGACCATCATTGTGTCAGGCATTCCCGCAGTCAACACCGATCCGATGACAACATCTTCGATCGTGCCGGGGACTACACCTGCACGTTCAACCGCGTGCTGAATAGCATGACCCATCATGGTAGGGGATTTTATGTTGTTCAACGCACCCTTAAAGGCAGTCCCAATCGGGGTTCGCGCGGTTGAGACGATAACGGCTTCTCTCATGATTTTTCCTTTTAGACATCAAAATGCGCGGCAAGTGTCACGCCCGAGGTTGCGAGGTCTTCCAACAAAGGCGCAGGCGTGAACCGCATCTCGCCATAGGCGCCAAGCGACTGCCGATAGTGGGTCATGCGTTCCAGAATCTGGCTCAATCCAATCTCATCGGCATAGTGCATCGGGCCGCCGCGCCAGTTTGGAAAGCCATAGCCATTGGCCCAGACCAGGTCGCAATCGCCCAGGCGCTGAGCCTCCCCCTTTGAAGTGGTCCGCCCCTATGTTTAGGAAACGGAGGACCAGCAATGGCCAACAAGCGACCGAAGCCCGAAGAGATTGTTACGAAGTTACGGCAAGTTGAGGTCCTGACAGGACAAGGCATGCCGCGTCTCGATGCGATCAGACAGATCGGCGTGACCGAACAAACCTTTTACCGCTGGAAGAAAAAGTACGGTGGAATGGGCACAGAGCAACTCAAGGACCTGAAGCGGCTTCAGAAAGAGAACGAGCGGCTGCGTCGTGCGGTGTCGGATCTGACTTTGGACAAGCTGATCCTGAAGGAAGCCGCATCGGGAAACTTTTGAGCCCTTCACGCCGACGCGCTTGCACTGATCATGTGCGTAGCCGGTTCAAGGTATCTGAGCGACGCGTTTGCCGTGTTCTGGGCCGGCACCGGCCCACACAGCGTCGATCGCCACGAGGGCGGGCTGACGAGGAGCGTTTGATCGCGGATATGATTGAGCTGGCACGGCAGCACGGTCGATATGGCTACCGCCGGGTTGCCGCCCTGCTGAGAGATGCAGGATGGCAGGTGAATGACAAACGCGTGGAACGCTTGGGGCGGCGTGAGGGGCTTAAAGTGCCAATGAAACAACCAAAGAAGGGGCGGCTCCGGCTGAACGATGGATCGTGCGTCCGTCTGCAGCCCGGGTATCGCAACCATGTTTGGCCGTATGGCTTCGTGCATCATCGAACCGACGCTGGCAGGGCGTTCAGGACGCTCAACATCTTGGACGAGCACAGCCGGGAATGTCTGACGATCCGTGTAAAACGCAAGCTGAACCCGACCGAAGTCATTGATGCACTGACTGACCTGTTCACCCTGCGCGGCGTGCCAGGCTGCATTCGGTCAGACAATGGCCCGGAGTTCATCGCTGAGGCTGTCAGAGACTGGATCAAAGCGGCCGGAGCAAAGACTGCGTATATCGAGCCTGGGTCACTCTGGGAAAACGGCTGCTGCGAAAGCTTCAATGGGCGGATGCGGGACGAATTGCTCAACGGTGAAATCTTCTACCCGCTGCGCGCAGCCCAAATCATCATCGAAAGCTGGAGAAAACACTCAACACCAAGCGACCACACAGTGCATTGGGCTACCGCCCGCCAGCGCCCGAAGCCATCGTCTTGATGGACCGCAGGCCAATCATGCACTAACTTTCAATTTGGACCACTCAAGCGGGGCTGCTCAAAAGGCCCCCCAAGCCTTTCTCTTCCGCCACTGCGAATGGCCAAAGAGGGAGGATTTGCAGGCCTCGTTCAAAATCAAAACCTGCCCGCCATGCGGATCGCAGCGTCGATCAACCACTGCACTGGCTCGGATCGTGGCTTATGTGTCAGATAGACGACACCCATCTGCATCGGCGGCGGCAAATCCGGGACGCCAATTGCCTGCATCCCGTGCGCGTGAAGTTGCTTGCGATACAAGGGCTCGGGGCACAGTTCTACGATGTCGTCGGCTTCGCTGAGGATTGAAAGCAGGTAAGGGGAGCGGCAATAAACGGGCACCTGTTGAAGCTGGATGCCGCGCCTTCCCAGCCAGTCCAGAAGAGCTTGGTCGGCACTGGCGGGCGATGGATTGATCGCCCAGCGCCTCTTGGCCAGATCCTCCCAGCTGATCGGGCCGGATAACTCCGCGCTGGCATTTGCAACGGGGATCATCTGAATTTCCCTGACCTTCACGAACGTCATGTCCGACGGCAGGGTCGCGCTGTCCGCTAGAATGACGGCAAAATCGAGATGCCCTTCTGTCAGCTTGGGAAGGGTAGTCAGCATGAAGCCAATATCCATATCGAGCGATCCGGTGGGGTAACGTGCGCCAAAGTCCGCGACAAGCCGCCGCAGGCTGAACGCGGCAAGTACGGGCGTGATCGCCATCCGCACGTTGGCCTGTACCTGACCGGTCAGGCGGCGCACGTCTTCTTCTGCGCGCTGCATCGTCGCCAGGACCAGACGAGCGTGCGACAGCAGTGACTGGCCGGCGGTTGTGAAGTCAGTTCCGTGCGTTTGCCTGATCAGCAAGGTCGCACCAAGTTCGCGTTCCATCTCGCGCAGCGTCCGAGTGACTGCGCTCTGGCTCAGACCGAGGGCGCGGGCTGCGCCGCGGATCGAACCGCATTCTGCCAGGGTCACCAATGCCCTTAACTGATTTAATTGCATCACTCACCCCTGACCAGCTTTTGTTGTCACCCTATCCGTTTTTCTGTCTGTGCGAAAACCGATCGCTGGGTAGCATCACAAATATGACACATACATCCTCGCAGGAACGCCCCGACTTCGACGCCATGCGCGACTGGCGCAGGCACATTCACCAGAACCCCGAACTGGGGTTCGAAGAACATCTGACCAGTACCTATGTGGCGGAACGGCTGGAAAGCTTCGGCCTAAGCGTCACCCGGGGTCTTGGCGGTACCGGCGTCGTGGCGCAGATCGCCGTGGGCGACCCGGACAAGGGGCCGCGGCTGGCCTTGCGGGCCGATATGGACGCGCTGCCGATGCAGGAGCATACCGGGCTTCCATATGCCTCCAGGGTTGCGGGCAAGATGCACGCCTGTGGCCATGACGGCCATACTGCCATGCTGCTTGGAGGGGCGGACCTGATCGCGCGGCGTGTCCGGTCCGGCCAGATCAAGGGCAATGGCACCGTCACCTTCATCTTTCAGCCGGCCGAGGAAGTCGGCGGCAGCGACGGCGGCGCGCAGCGCATGATCGCCGAGGGGCTGTTCGACAAATTCCCCACCGACGAGGTCTATGGCATCCACAATGGCCCGACCGAGGAGGAAGGCCGGATGTATTTCCGCGAAGGCCCGTTCATGTGTTCCTCCGACAAACTGGAGATCGTGATCCGGGGCGCATCCAGCCACGGTGCCACGCCGCATCTGGCCAAAGACGCATCGCTCGCGATGGCGTCGACCATCATGGCACTGCATTCGGTCGTTTCGCAGAACGTTCCGCCACTGGAAACGGCGATCTTCAACGTTGGCCAGGTCAGCGCCGGAACCGTCTTCAACATCATTCCGTCAGAGGCGCGGATCACCGCTTGCATCCGTGTCTTCAACCCCGAGACCGCAACGCTGGTGCATCGCCGCATCAAGGAAGTGGTGTCCGCACAGGCGCAGGCCTTCGGCTGCACCGGCGAGGTGATCGTCGACTACGGCTACCCTTCAGTTGTCAACGAGGCCCAGACCCTGGCCGCTGCCGCCGCCACCGCCACACGCCTATTCGGGACGGATCGCGTCGTCACGGATGCCGCCCGCGTAACGGCAAGCGAAGACTTTGCTTTCTACCTCAAGCACTGCTCCGGCAGCTTCTTTTTGATCGGCAACGGTGACAACGGCTACCGCGACGGCAAGCCCATCGGGCCCTGTTCTGTGCACAGCCCTTACTTCGACTTCAACGACAACAACTTGACCGTCGGGGCCGAGTTCTGGGCCGGGCTGGTAGAGGATAAATTCCAGCAAGGAGTAACAACATGACCTTTCCGTTTTACCGTCCCCTCACACGCGCCACCCTCGCGGCCGGTCTGTGTTTATCGTCCACGGTGGCGATGGCCGATACGGTCCTGACGATGTCCAGTTGGGCACCGGCTACATCCACACTATCGACTGAATTTCTGGACAGCTTCGCCGCCGACGTTGCCCGCGTGACCGACGACCGCGTAACCGTTCGCATTCTGCCCGCTGCCCTTGGCGCGCCGCCTCAGCACTACGAACTGGCCCGCAAGGGCATTGCGGATATCACATGGGGTAACCTCACCTACGAACCTGAACGGTTCAAGGTCATGTGGTTTTGTGAATTGCCCATGTCCGGCGAAAGCGGTGAAGCCGGTTCAATCGCACTGTGGCGCACGTTCGATACCTATCTGAAGGATATGCCGGTCTTCGACGGCACACACATGCTGGCCGTATCTCTGTTCGGCGGTGCCGATGTCCATGACGCGCATAGGGCGCTGGTCACGCCAGAGGATTTTCGCAACCAAAAGATCCGCATGGGCAACCCGCTGCAAAAGACCCTTCTGGAAAAGATGGGCGCAATCCCCGTCGCCGCACCGGCCACAAAAGCATTCGAGCTGATCGATTCCGGCGTCATCGATGGCTCGCTTCATCCCATCGAGTCGATTATTGGCTTCGGCCTTCAGGACGCCTTGCCCTTTACGACCGAGGTCGAGGGCGGTCTTTACGATGCTATGTTCTTTCTGGCCATCAATCAGGGAAAGTGGGACAGTATCAGCGACGAAGACCGTGCGGCCATCTCTGAAATCACCGGAGAGGCACTTTCTGCCAAATGGGGCGCATTCTGGGACGGTGAGAACGCCACTGCCCGTGAAAAACTGGTCGCGATGGGCCACACCTTTGCCACGCCAGAGCCCGCGCTGACCGATATGATCCGCAAGGTCAGAACAGACTTTCTGGACCAGTGGTACGCGGACGGCCCCGACTTTGGCCTGCCCAACGCAAAAGAGGTCGTGGTATTTTTCGAAAGCAACTACGCCGAAATTTCCGAGGCGGCACAATGACAACGCCGGGCCTGCGCATACTGCACGGGGCGATAACAACGAGCATGATGGTGGCGCTAGGTGCCATCGTCGCCCTGACCTTTGTTGATGTGCTGGCCCGGCAAATCCTTGGGCGTCCCGTCTACGGCGCACACGACATCACCGAACACCTGATGGCGCTGATCGTGTTTCTGGGCCTGCCGCTTATCACGCTGGCCGGAGGCCACCTAACCGTTGATCTGTTCGACAAATATCTGCTGCGACGCGCCCTCTGGCCCTGGCACCTGCTCGTCTCTTTACTAATTGCGGCTGTTCTGAGCTTCCTCGGCCTCTTGATGTGGCAGGCCGCCAACGACGCGGCACAGTTCAGCGAGATGAGTATGGAACTGAATGTGCCGCGGGCCAGCTTTTATCGCTTTTTCGCTCTCTCCGCCTTCGTATCTGCCGCAGCCGCTGTCATCCGCGGCTGGATTGATCGCGGTCAAATATTGCAGCCCCAGTAGGAGACCGAGCCATGTTCCTCGGATTGACAGCCCTTGCTTCCATCCTTCTGCTGGCCTTTCTACGGGTGCCATTGGGGATCGCGCTGCTGACGGTCAGCCTGATCGGCTTGTCCGCCCTGTACGGACCTGCGCTCGCCGGCAATATGCTGGCGATGACGATCTCTGAAAACGCGTTCTCCTACGATCTGGCCGTGCTGCCGATGTTCCTGCTGATGGGTAACTTACTGGCGGCGACCGGCATTTCCGGAGACCTGTTCCGCGCCGCCAACGCCTTTCTGGGCGCGCGCAAAGGCGGTCTGGCGCTCGCCACGATGGTCAGCTGCGCAGGCTTCGCCTCGGTCTGCGGATCAAGTTTTGCGACCGCTGCAACAATGGCCAAGGTCGCATATCCGTCGATGAAAGAATTCGGCTACGCTGATCGCCTATCGAGCGCGACGATTGCCGCGGGTGGCACGCTGGGCATCCTGATCCCGCCGTCAACGATTCTCATGCTCTATGGCATCCTGACGGAAACCAGCATCGGGGATCTCTTTATCGCGGGCGTATTGCCCGGCCTGCTCGGGCTGTTCTTGAACGCCGCTGTGGTCATGGTGATCTGTCATCTGCGGCCACAGGACGCGCCCCGCAGCCCCAGCGTCCCCTTCGACCAAAAGATGCGGTCCCTGCTCGGCGTCTGGCCGTTCTGCACCCTTTTTGCCCTGATCATAGGCGGCATCTACTTCCGTCTGTTCACCCCGACCGAGGCTGCAGGCCTCGGAGCTGGTTTCGCGATCCTTATCCCCTTGTTGCAGCGCCGTCTGAGCTTTGCGATCCTATCCAAGGCCTTCGCGGAAACCGTGACTACCTCGGTCATGCTCTATGTCGTGCTGTTCGGCGCGATGCTGCTGGCCAAGCTCATCTCTGTCTCCGGCATTGGCGAGGCGATCCAAGGTCTGCTCGTCGGCAGCGGGTTGAACAGCTATCAGACGCTGTTCTGCGTGCTGGCCGTGTTCCTGGTGCTGGGTTGCGTGATGGATTCGCTGGCGATCATCCTGATCTGCGTGCCGCTCTTTTCGCCGATTGTCCTGGCCTTCGACATGGATCTGGTGTGGTTTGGCATCCTGGTCGTGGTGGTGACAGAGATAGGGTTGATCACGCCGCCGATTGGCATGAATGTTTTCGTGCTGAACTCTTGCTTGCCGGGGGTGCGCATGACGACAATTTTCCGTGGTCTGATGCCCTTCATTGCTATCGACGTGCTGCGGTTGATCCTGTTGGCCGCCTTCCCGGCTATTTCACTTTACCTTATCCACGCCTCATTCTGAAGAAACCATCATGACCGCTTTCTCCGCCGCCGCCCCTCGCTTGCTGCCCTGCTGGGAGGCCCACGTCGACATCGCGCCGGCCCAGACCAACGGCCCCGGCCCCTTCGGCAACCGCAATGTAGTGCCGATCATCGGTGGCCGGTTTGCAGGGCAAATCGCGCCTGAAACTGACGAACCCGTTGTTTTCTGCGGCGTGGTTTTGCCCGGCGGCTTCGATCTGCAACGCGAACGCGCCGACGGTTGCAAGGAACTGGAGGCCATCTATCACATGCAGACCGACGATGGCATCACGGTCGAAATCCGAAATTTGGCACTGCTGACTTACGATGCCGCCGGCAAACTGCATTACGCTCGCTGCCGGATTTTTGCTGAAGCACCGGCAGGAAGGATGAACTGGTTGAATGAGCGTGTTTTTGTCGGCTCGTTGGAGGTCGTTCGGCCGCAAGAACAGGTTTTGATCCGATCTTTCGTTCTGGTCTGAGTCCAGTGATGAACCTTGGGCGGAGAGGGTCAATATCCGTGAAAACAGCAATACTCTCATCGTAATGTGCCTGAGGCGCCCCTATCCACGAATGCAATTTGTTCGATCAAAAATGAACCGTAAGTGCTGCTTTGCCCCTACCTATTTGGCGTAGCTCCAGGATAGCAGCTGCTCAATGTTCTTCTGTTTATGGCCATAGACGATGGCTGTGAGTACGCCTGTCAGATAATTGTGCGGCTCGATCTGGTTGAGTTTGCAGGTTTCGATCAGCGACGCGATCATGGCCCAGTTCTGCGCACCGGCATCGTGACCTGTAAAGAGCGCGTCCTTTCTTTGCAGGGCGATTGGGCAGATCGCCGTCAACGAATGCGGCCATGCCATCGCAGCCTGGCTTCACGGAGAAGAGATCAAACGTGTCGAGGATCTGTCCGGGGTCCGCGCTTACCTCGCTGATCTCTACAGCCACACCGGGCGCCCGCAGGAGCCATCGTTCAGCCAGAGCCTCCAAATTAAGGGACAATCTATCCCAGTTGGTGGACCACTTTCAGGGGGCTACTCCACCCATAAGCGTTTTTTTGCATCTGCACCGCTTGCTGCTCAACACCGATTGTTGCAGCTATGTTTGCCGGCAGGTCATTAATATCACTATTGGTTTTCACACCAAAATCAACGACAGGCCCAAGTACTGGGTGTTTTGAAAAGGCATTTGGAGCGACCTGCTGCTCTGTGGAAACAGCCCGGCCTGTTGTTTGCATAGAGTGAGAAAACGAAGCGATACTCTCGGCTCGGCTTATGGCAATAGAAATATTCCGATCTGTCATTCCGAGAAGATCATTGTACCCAGGAAGACTCACATCCAAGTTTTGGCTTCGGGCAAACCCCTTAGTACGATTATCAGACATCTTTACCCTTAATATTATTGAATGCAATCATTTCTCAAAGAATATTCCGAGAGCAACTCAACTAATTTCCGCAAGGCAACTGGCTCGGAATAAGTTATTTCAAAGAAATCAAAGACGCTCGTAGAATCGCCGTATATTGTCGAAAAAATCCACCTATTGAATTTTTCCAAATCTTGAATCCGATTGTCGAGCTGCCTTTGAATTTCTGGAGAGCTATCATCTTGAATATGCGGAAAGTCGAACGGCCAATTACTCCCCAGAAACTTTTGCATAGACCAAGTGCGGAAATTTCGTATTGCAAACAGTTTTTTCACATATCCGCCCGCCAATGGAACGCGTATAGCGTGTATCTCGTCGCCAATTTTCCTTTCAGTCGGATCCAGTGAAAAATCCAAAGACGACAGCCACACGACTCTCCGATACTCCTAAAAAAGTTGTTCTCGCTACTCGGCAAAACTTCTTTTCCGAATGACAACCTGCACCCTCGAAGCTCAACCTCCTGATACCCCATATCACCGAGTGTGGTTTCTATGTTGATTTTTACACCCAGATCAGCCGATACCTGCGACCCGGAGAAACTCATCAACAAAAAAGTGAGAAGGAACTTCATGCTACAGACCCTCAGACAATAATTTCAAAACGCGGATACTCAAATACCTGATATCACAAGCGTGTAATTCCCACCGGTAAACTCATACACCAACCTCGCGGCCAACTTGTGCAAACGCTGCAAATCGACACCCGACGTTCCATGAAGCGTCAATTCCTGCGCGCCCTGCGCCGTAGCCCATCGGTGGAGTGCTTGCATTAGCCCCAGGGCTACCCGGCTTCCGCCCAAGGCAGACCGCACGTTGCGCGACGCACTGATGTTCTGAATGCTGGCAATCTGCATGCCGGTGCCAATGTGGTATTTCCCGACCGAACAGGCGGCATGCCCCACAGGCACCCCGCCGTTGAAAGCCAGCGGCACCACATGCGGCGCGCCTTCTGCAAAGGCACTCATGGCCAGCTTGCGCACCTTCTCCTCGCTGAAGGGGATGTGCCTGTACCGGCTCTCTTCATGCGCCTCGCGAGCAAGGGTGATTATGGCAGGGATATCATCTTCGCTGGTCGCTACCCGGTAGGTGACCGCGGCAGGGGAGACCGGCATTTTGCGCTACTTTTAGTTTAGTTCATTCCCCGGCACGCTACCCAAACGAACTCAACCCTACAAGTAACTTTCTGAAAACTCCCCAAGAGCGGCCAGCGCTACGGTCATTCAGAGCCCACCGCACGGCAAGATTCTCCAGAACCACTCATAAACAAACATTTACGGTGCATTGCCCCCCCTAAACGGACAGAAAACGAGCGTCAGGAAACAGGAATTTGCATCGCCCCCCTCAACACATTCACAAAACTCAAATCAGGCATAGATTGCAGGCAGCAGATGGGCCTCGCAAGTGGTTCAGTTTGGGGCGCAGCCGGGGCTACACTGCTGGCAACCCGGAAACAGAGCCGCTAGAAATTTGGACGCCGCACAATTGAAGAAGCACATTTCTATCCAAAATTGCATTAGTCTCGATGTGATCTGACACCGCCCCCTTCCCAGCAAGCTGGAACGGGGACGGCACATCATCAAAGCAAAAAATGCCTGCAAGCCTGCAATGTCCGGTTTCACCGTCACAGGATAGATACCGAGCACGTGCAGCGGAATGTGATGAACCGTGATACCGGCCCGAATGCTGAGATCGCTTTGGGCTGCTTGCGGTCACCTGCAACGGCGACGGCAACTGTCCAGGCCGGTGACCAGCCCGCTGCACCGCCGCAAGCCGCCTGTGAGCCCGAACTCGACATCCGCGCTAGACGCAGCGTTGCAACTGCCGCACATGTTCACCGCTCGATTTTCGAATGATGAATCATTCCGACAATCGGAAACTAATGGGTCCAGACCTTAAGACAGCCGTCGGCTGAGGTCAGGACTGCCACAACTGATGATCATCCATCTGCCTCCTTCCCGAAGGTGATCACGCACCGAAGCCCATCAGACCGGTAATCGACTTCCACCTCTCCGCCCAAATCAAACTTCAAAACAGTGTCAATCATCTTGCTGCCGAACCCTCTGCGCGTTGGTGCAACGACAGGCGGACCATTGCGTTCCTGCCAGACCAGCCGAAGTAAACCGTCCTTCTGTTCAAGCCTTTCGCAGGCGACTTCGACATACCCTCCTGGTTCTGAAAGCGCGCCATATTTAAGGGCGTTGGTCGTGAGCTCGTGCAGCGCCATTGAAAGGCTGGTCGCCTGCTCAGATGGCAGCATCGCGGGTATCCCTGTGATACGAAAGCGTTCCGCCCCGCCGGCTTCTTCCGCTGTCAGGGCGAGCAGCCCCATAAGATCCGCAGTCTTCTGGCCTTCGCTTGTCAGGACATCATGCGCCTTTGACATAGCCTGAAGACGGCCGGTAAAGCTCGCGAGGTGTTCGGCTGGAAGGGTTTGCCTGGCGATCCCGGCAACGACGGCGAGGGTGTTCTTGATGCGATGCTTCATTTCGTTCATCGCGACCTTCAGACGGAGCTCGGCCTTCTTGCGGTCCGTTATGTCGCGCAGGACGATTGAGTAATTTCTTTTGGACCCGATTTCGCGTTCCTCGATCGGCACCACGGTGATCTCAAAGCTCTGCCCCTTACTGTCTACTGTTTCAAACACAGCTTCGGGCGTGCTCTTGCAGGTTTCGACTGCACGCGGGAACCAGTCCGGATGATCCTCAAACCGGATCTGGTCCTGCACAGGAAATCCCTGAACAGCTTCGAAGGTCCGCCCAAGAAGCCGCTCAGCACCTGCATTCCAGCTTTTGATAACACCATCCTCTTCAACACGAAGTATGCCATTCGGCGAGGTACGGACGATGGCCGCAAGCTCATCTGCTTCGCGCCGCGCAGCCCGCAGCTCGTCCTCGTACAGGCGGCGTTCGCGAGCGTCGAAAATAGTATAATCGAACCGGACAGGGTTTCCCTCGAAATCGTGTCGCACAACGCCGCTGAGCAGAACAGGCAGGGGCGTGCCGGTCGTCACTTCCAGAGAACAGGAAATCTCGCGGGCGAACCCCTGCAGGCGCATCATCGGAGCCAAATGCGTCTCGTAGAATAGTTTTCCTGGACCGGTCATGAGTTCGGGTAACCGTTGCGGTCGCTCCTCGGTCCCGGCCGGAAGGTTCAACCAGCGGTTCAGAGTTTCATTGACATACTGCAGCCTTCCATCCGGGTCCGTCACGACGATCCCGCAGGGCGCATCCTCCAAAAGTTCCGCGAAGGCTGACCGAAGCTCCTCTCTGCCGTCCATGGCGCTCAGATGTCTTTGAGGTAGCCGCGGATTGCGGCGACCACGTCAGAGGGTACAGTCATATGAGGGCAGTGGCCGGTGGCCTTCAGCACCTTCAGGGTCGCGCCTGGCATCCGGTCACGCATCCACTCCGCAACCTGCATCGGCACGAGAGCATCATCGTCGCAATGCAGGATCAGGGCAGGACATGCTGCCCTTTCAAAAGCCGGCCGCTCATCCGCGAAAAAAGTCACACGGCCAAAATGCCGGGCGATGGCGGGATCGGTGCGGCAAAAGCTTTGGGTGAGCTCGTCAGCTGCGGGAGCGCCTGCCGGCTGACCGGCGATCGTCGGGGCCATTTGCGCAGACCATCCCAGATGGTTCTCGTCCAGGAACGAGATCAGCTCCTCAAGGTCTCCTTGAGAAAACCCCCCGTGATACCCGTGGGGTCCGTCGTTGAGAAAACACGGTGTCGGAGATACAAGAACAATCCGGGAGATCTTTTCGGGCGCCCGGTTGGCCGCAAGCAACGCAATTGTTGCACCGATGGAGTGCCCGATCAGTACCGCTTTTTCAAGCTCAAGCTCATCGATGATCGCCAGCAGATCCTCAGTATGTGCCTCAAGTCCGGCGTAGCGCCCCGGCTCGTAAGCAGAGAGATCCGACTGTCCCATGCCCGTCAGGTCGTAGGTCACGATCCGGAAATCTTCGGCAAGGCTCGGCACAATCTGCCGCCACATCGACTGGTCACATCCAAAGCCATGGATGAAAACGAGCGGCCGGCCGCCGGCCGCACCGGAAACGACAACGTTGTTTCGCGTGATCATGCTCAAAGTCCTCATTGTGAGTTCAGAGCGCCTTTGTGACCAGCGCCGTATACTTTAACACACAGCGCGATGCCTTGGAGGCTTATCCGATTTTTCATCTTCCGCAGGATAAATCTAGCCCTAAGTCTAGATCGTGCGATACCTTTCGGCGATTAGTTAACTGCAGCAACCTCCTGCTCCCCCACCCCGGAGGTCAGCCGCATTTCGGATACTGTGCAAACCGCCCGCGTGCAACGAAAGGCAGGAGATCTCCGCACGCTACCAGTCAGTCCCGGCGTGCGAAGGTCTCCCCCACTGGCGGGCTGACCGAGCGCACGACACCGCCGAGCGCGGGACTGGAGGCGGATTTCGACAGGCAGATGTGTATCCACCTCGCTGGCCGCGCAGCGGAGCGGCTCGTGTTCGGCACCGTGGAGGGAAAGATCGCTGGCATTCTGAAGGCCATCGAAGACGGCATGTACCATGCGTCATTGAAGGCCAAGATGTCGGAACTGGAAGCGGAGAAAGCCGGATTGGAGGCCATCATCAAGGAAAGCCCTGGGCCCCCTGCCCTGCGGCTGCATCCCAGCCTTTCGCAGCGCTACGGCGAGATGGTCGAAGATCTCGCCCGGTCGCTGAACGCGCCGGAGGTGAAGCGGGAAGCCACAGCAGCGCTGCGGGCGCTGATTTCGCAGGTTCGGATGGTTCCGGACGCTGATGCGCCGGGCGGGCATGAGCTTGAACTTGTTGGGGAATTGGCCGGGATCATGGCTTTGGGGAGCCCGGAATCGAAAAAGCCCCCGCTGTTGGCGGAGGCTTGGTCGGAAACGCTGGTTGCGGGAGCAGGATTTGAACCTGCGACCTTCAGGTTATGAGCCTGACGAGCTACCTGGCTGCTCCATCCCGCGTCAGGTGTTTTTTTTTGATATCGTTATGAGAGGTTTGGATTTTACTAGGTTTGGCGGTGACCTACTCTCCCAGGGCTTGAGCCCAAGTACCATCGGCGCGACAGTGCTTAACTTCCGGGTTCGGGAAGGGACCGGGTGTTTCACTTGTGCTGTAGCCACCAAACCGAGGAAAATCCAAAAGCCTCCGGCTTTTGGATTTGGCGGCAGGCAGCGTGTTTGCAAAGCAAACATGCGTTGCCGCTGGTCTGTTACGTCACGGGGACGTTTCCAAAAGCGGAAGGCGTTACAATCAAGGTTGTCCAAGTCAGTTTGGGATGTGTTTGCTTTGGTTCGAGTAACACTGTCTGTTACTGGATCAAATCAAGCCTATCGGGCGATTAGTACCGGTCAACTGAATGCATTGCTGCACTTACATCTCCGGCCTATCGGCGTGGTGGTCTTCCACGGCCCTCAGGGATACCTTGTTTTGAGGGGGGCTTCCCGCTTAGATGCCTTCAGCGGTTATCCTGTCCGAACATAGCTACCCTGCACTGCTGCTGGCGCAACAACAGGTCCACCAGTGGTTCGTTCACCCCGGTCCTCTCGTACTAGGGGCAACTCCTCTCAAGTATCCTACACCCACGGCAGATAGGGACCGAACTGTCTCACGACGTTCTAAACCCAGCTCACGTACCTCTTTAAACGGCGAACAGCCGTACCCTTGGGACCTGCTCCAGCCCCAGGATGAGATGAGCCGACATCGAGGTGCCAAACACTGCCGTCGATATGGACTCTTGGGCAGTATCAGCCTGTTATCCCCGGCGTACCTTTTATCCGTTGAGCGATGGCCCTTCCACTCGGGACCACCGGATCACTATGGCCGACTTTCGTCTCTGCTCGACTTGTCAGTCTCGCAGTCAGGCTGGCTTCTGCCATTGCACTCAACGAGCGATTTCCGACCGCTCTGAGCCAACCTTCGCGCGCCTCCGTTACTCTTTAGGAGGCGACCGCCCCAGTCAAACTACCCGCCACGCAGGGTCCCGGATCCGGATAACGGACCGCGGTTAGATATCAAGAGTGCGAAGGGTGGTATCTCAAGGGAGGCTCCACCGCGACTAGCGTCACGGTTTCGATGCCTACCACCTATCCTGCACATCACAATCCTGATACCAGTGCGAAGCTGTAGTAAAGGTGCACGGGGTCTTTCCGTCTAACCGCGGGAAGCCTGCATCTTGACAGGCAATTCAATTTCGCTGAGTCGATGTTGGAGACAGCGGGGAAGTCGTTACGCCATTCGTGCAGGTCGGAACTTACCCGACAAGGAATTTCGCTACCTTAGGACCGTTATAGTTACGGCCGCCGTTTACCTGGGCTTCAATTCGGAGCTCTCACCCCTCCTTTTAACCTTCAGGCACCGGGCAGGCGTCAGACCCTATACGTCGCCTTACGGCTTCGCAGAGCCCTGTGTTTTTAATAAACAGTCGCCACCCCCTGGTTTGTGCCCCCGGATTCCACTTGCGTAGGACCCGGGCCTCCTTCTCGCGAACTTACGGAGGTATTTTGCCGAGTTCCTTCAACATCGTTCTCTCAAGCGCCTTGGTATTCTCTACCAGTCCACCTGTGTCGGTTTAGGGTACGGTCTGACGGAGGGCTATTTCCAGGGACTGATCAGCAGCCCATTCAATCCGATAAGGATGAACTACCTTCACAATCCGTCACATCCTCCTGGCCCACGAATATTAACGTGGTTCCCATCGCCTACGCCTTTCGGCCTCGGCTTAGGGGCCGGCTTACCCTGCTCAGATTAGCTTTAAGCAGGAACCCTTGGACTTTCGGCGAGAGTGTCTCTCACACTCTTTGTCGCTACTCATGTCATCATTCTCACTAGTGATCTCTCCACGGGATCGCTCACGCGCCCGCTTCATCGAAAGCTCCTTGCGTCCAATCTTTCCCGGAGGAAAGTAAGGACGCATGGAACTATGTCACACTACGCTCTGCTACCATGCACTATGTGCATCCTCGGCTTCGGCTCATGGCTTGAGCCCCGTTACATCTTCGCCGCAAGACATCTTGATTAGACCAGTGAGCTGTTACGCTATCTTTAAAGGATGGCTGCTTCTAAGCCAACCTCCTGGTTGTTTTGGACGTCTCACCTGCTTTCCCACTTAGCCATGAATTGGGGGCCTTAGCCGGAGGTCAGGGTTGTTTCCCTCTCCACGACGGACGTTAGCATCCGCCGTGTGTCTGCCATCCAGTACTCCCGGGTATTCGGAGTTTGGTTAGGATCAGTAAGCCTGTGGGGCCCCATTACCCATCCAGTGCTCTACCCCCCGGGGTATTCGGATGACGCTCTACCTAAATAGATTTCGCAGAGAACCAGCTATCTCCGAGTTTGATTGGCCTTTCACCCCTAGGCACAGCTCATCCCGATCCTTTTCAACGGATGTGGGTTCGGTCCTCCAGTGCGTGTTACCGCACCTTCAACCTGGCCATGCCTAGATCACTCGGTTTCGGGTCTGATCCCACGAACTCATGCGCCCTATTAAGACTCGCTTTCGCTGCGCCTACACCTAACGGTTTAAGCTTGCTCGTGAGACCAAGTCGATGACCCATTATACAAAAGGTACGCTGTCAGCCCTCAAGGGGCCTCCAACTGATTGTAGGCGTTCGGTTTCAGGTACTGTTTCACTCCCCTCGCCGGGGTGCTTTTCACCTTTCCCTCACGGTACTGGTTCGCTATCGGTCAGTAAGGAGTACTTAGCCTTCGGAGGTGGTCCTCCGATCTTCGAACAGGATTTCACGTGTCCCGCCCTACTTAATACGTCCCTCAGAGCTTAGAATACGGGGCTGTCACCCGCTATGGCCATGCTTCCCAGCATGTTCTTCTCACTCATCAGGCTCGGCTGGTCCGCGTTCGCTCGCCGCTACTAACGGAGTCTCTATTGATGTCCTTTCCTCCGGGTACTTAGATGTTTCAGTTCCCCGGGTTTGCTCTTATAAACCTATGTATTCAGTCTATAAGTACCTGGTTAAGCCCATTATAAGCAGCCATCCGGAATAAACCGGCGGCTATTATAACAAACTTTCAGGTGGGTTCCCCCATTCAGAGATCTTGGGATCAAAGCCTATTCCCGGCTCCCCCAAGCTTATCGCAGGGTATCACGTCTTTCATCGCCTCTTACTGCCAAGGCATCCACCAAACGCCCTTCTCGCGCTTGATTTGATCCAGAAAAAGAAAGTGTTACCTTCCGCGGCTCCGGAAGCTGGTAAGAAACCGGCGCCTTTATTCTGAACCAAAAAGCAAACTATCCCGCTCCCGGCCACATCTGCGACCAGGAACTTGTTGCATGATCCTCAGATCATGCGGGTTAGTGTACTTGACTTGGACAACACTGTCTTTTCAATCAGGCAGACTTCAGGACGTCTGAGGAAACATGACGTATTCTGAAGCTCGCATCCCGTCCCGAAGGACAGTCAGCACCTGACTGAGACCGGTCCCACACTCGGGCGGCCAACAGTCTTGTTGATTGTATCTCTCTTAACGATGTCAATTTTCGTCTGAAGAACAGACGTTCAAACAGTCAGAAACTGCTTGAAGATATGTTCTTCCTTACGGCGTCCCCGCGGGGGATGGTGGAGCCTAGGAGGATCGAACTCCTGACCTCCTGAATGCAAATCAGGCGCTCTCCCAGCTGAGCTAAGGCCCCAAATATATCCCGAGGGATTATGGTGGGTCGAGGAGGACTTGAACCTCCGACCTCACGCTTATCAGGCGTGCGCTCTAACCACCTGAGCTACCGACCCAGGTTTTCGTTCTGCTCTGCAAAACAAAACCGGTGTGCGACAGGGTATTGCAAGGCAATGCCCGAGAGCAGCACTCAGTGGTTATGTCACCGACAGCTGCCAGTAACGGCTGCTGCCGCGTGTTTTCCTGAAGAGATATGAGGACGGTCCGGTCCAGAGGGCATCTTGCGATGCCCCGATGCGGACAGCTTTGTTTGCTGTCCATGCTAAGTGATGCACGATCAGGAGCAGGCTCCATGATGCTAGCATCATCCTTAGAAAGGAGGTGATCCAGCCGCAGGTTCCCCTACGGCTACCTTGTTACGACTTCACCCCAGTCGCTGAGCTCACCGTGGTCCGCTGCCCCCACCGAAGTGGTTGGCGCACGGCCTTCGGGTAAACCCAACTCCCATGGTGTGACGGGCGGTGTGTACAAGGCCCGGGAACGTATTCACCGCGTCATGCTGTTACGCGATTACTAGCGATTCCGACTTCATGCCGCCGAGTTGCAGACGACAATCCGAACTGAGACAGTTTTTTGGGATTAACCCATTGTCACTGCCATTGTAGCACGTGTGTAGCCCAACCCGTAAGGGCCATGAGGACTTGACGTCATCCACACCTTCCTCCCGCTTATCACGGGCAGTTTCCCTAGAGTGCCCAGCCGAACTGCTGGCAACTAAGGATGTGGGTTGCGCTCGTTGCCGGACTTAACCGAACATCTCACGACACGAGCTGACGACAGCCATGCAGCACCTGTCACTCGGTCACCGAAGTGAAAACCAGATCTCTCTGGCGGTCCGAGGATGTCAAGGGTTGGTAAGGTTCTGCGCGTTGCTTCGAATTAAACCACATGCTCCACCGCTTGTGCGGGCCCCCGTCAATTCCTTTGAGTTTTAATCTTGCGACCGTACTCCCCAGGCGGAATGCTTAATCCGTTAGGTGTGTCACCGAATAGCATGCTACCCGACGACTGGCATTCATCGTTTACGGTGTGGACTACCAGGGTATCTAATCCTGTTTGCTCCCCACACTTTCGCACCTCAGCGTCAGTATCGAGCCAGTGAGCCGCCTTCGCCACTGGTGTTCCTCCGAATATCTACGAATTTCACCTCTACACTCGGAATTCCACTCACCTCTCTCGAACTCAAGACCAGGAGTTTAAGAGGCAGTTCCAGGGTTGAGCCCTGGGATTTCACCCCTTACTTTCTGGTCCGCCTACGCGCGCTTTACGCCCAGTAATTCCGAACAACGCTAACCCCCTCCGTATTACCGCGGCTGCTGGCACGGAGTTAGCCGGGGTTTCTTTACCAGATACTGTCATTATCATCTCTGGCGAAAGAGCTTTACGACCCTAAGGCCTTCATCACTCACGCGGCATGGCTGGATCAGGCTTGCGCCCATTGTCCAAGATTCCCCACTGCTGCCTCCCGTAGGAGTCTGGGCCGTGTCTCAGTCCCAGTGTTGCTGATCATCCTCTAAAACCAGCTATAGATCGTAGACTTGGTAGGCCGTTACCCCACCAACTATCTAATCTAACGCGGGCCGATCCTTCTCCGATAAATCTTTCCCCCGAAGGGCGTATAAGGTATTACTCACCGTTTCCAGTGGCTATTCCTTAGAGAAGGGCACGTTCCCACGCGTTACTAACCCGTCCGCCGCTCCCTCCCGAAGGAGAGCGCTCGACTTGCATGTGTTAGGCCTGCCGCCAGCGTTCGTTCTGAGCCAGGATCAAACTCTCAAGTTGAAACGCCGTTGCCAGCGTATCCTTGACGTTCGAACCTCTGCACATCACTGGTTGCTTTAACAAAACACTCAAACACGGGGGTCTGAAATGCCTTGCGATCCGACCCGGCTAGGAACCGGAACTGCAACCAATTATTCTCTGTCTGTTGTGCTTGGTTTCAAAAGAAACCGAAGCCGAACAAGACAGTGAAGCTGACACTCAATCATCGGAAGCGAACTTCCTAAGAGCGTTGATATACAGACGTTGATCCATCGAAACGAACCAAACCGCCCACATATCTCTTCAGTTATCCATCAATGTCAAAGAGCAAACATCCCGAGGTCAAAAACAGGACCGTTGCGCCAGTTCTCCCAGCGCGCCCGCCTGCCAAATCCATCAAAATGCCCCGGTCTCTCCCGGGCGTCCTGCCGTCTCTCCGGCCCGTCCCGGCGTCTCTCCGCCGTGTCCCCCGTCCGTTCCTGCGTCGCCGCCGCCCCGTCCGGTGTGTCCCGCTGCGCCTCAGCGCCGCCGGTGAGGGGGCTTTTACGGTTACCCCCCCGAACCCGCAAGCCCAAAATCGAAAAAAACAAAACTTTCTGCCCGGAAAAACCGCAAATCCATCAAAATCAACCACTTACACTGAAATAAACTCAGAGCCCCTGCCCCGCCTGCCGCCCTCAGAACCGCCGCCGCAACCGCCGGATCCCGCCCCGGACCCCGCCGCCCCGGGATCCGGCAGACTTACCCACAGACCGGCCCGCCTTATCCACAGAACCGCCCCCGGAATCGCTCCAAACACCCCAAAAAAGGAATCCCCCCGCTTCCGTCCGGACAAAAATACCCCCCGCCAAGGCCGCCAAAAACCGGATGCGGCATCAGACACAACATGCCGGAGCCGCCGGAGCGGGCATTCATAGCTGAAGCGTAACGGGGTTTCCGCTGACTGCGGACAGGCCCTGGGCGCGCCCATCCGCTCCGGCGAAGGTCTGAACCGCTCCGTCATTGGCGGGTGTTCATTGACCGGGTTAAACAAAAAGGCCCGCACCGTTCAGGTGCGGGCAAGCCGGGGAGGATCGTCAATGAGGCTTACAAATCTTCCCGGCTGATCGCTTCATCGCGGGTTTGCGCAGGTGACATACGCTGGAACCGGCCTTTCCCCAGATAGACCCAGCTGACCCCTTCGCTTGTGGCGAGAAATTCATCCGCGTATCCGCTGCTGATTTCAGCCTGCGGATTTCCCGGCAGAACAATCGTCTTCATCAGCAGGGTATAGAGCGCGAGGCCGAGCGGGAACCCGATGATGAAGGCGTACTGCGAGAACCAGGCCGCAATACCCCCCGCCACGATCCATGCAATCAGGCCTGCCGGGTTGAAACCGCCGGAGTAACGGAACTGGCCATCGGTTTTGAACAGGTCCGGCACATTGAGGCGGCGCTTGCGCAGAATGTAATAGTCGGCCACCATGATGCCGCCGATGGCAGACAGGAACGCGCCGTAGTAGCCCAGGAAAACAAACAGGTTGTTCAGGATTTCCCATGGGAAGCACAGCGTGCCGGCGACGCCTGCCAGCGCAACGCCTGCCTTGTAGTTGATCACACGCGGCGCAAGGTTGATGAAGGTCAGCGCTGAGGGGATGAGGTTGGCTGAGTTGTTGGTGGACCATTGCGCCAGCACCACCAGCGCAAGCAGAACGACCAGCGACAGCCCCTCACCTTGGCCCTGGATGACCTCGACCGGATTCCAATTGCCGGTGGCAATGAACGATACGCCTCCGATCCCGGCAATCAGCGCCTGGGTGACGGGCAAGGCAACCAGCTGCGCCAGGAAGATGTTCTTGTTGCGCTTTACAAAGCCTTTGGCCCCGGCATCGGTCTTCACAAACCGCGTCAGGTTGGGGATGTCGATGGCAAGCGTCGACCAGAAGCCCATGTTGGCGATGAACAGCACCAGCAAGGACATTTCGCCAGTCCCTTCAAAGGTCCAGATGTTCACACCTTTGGTCGAGGCAACGCCTTCCAGCGTATAATACATCCAGATCGAAATCGCGATGATTGCCGGGGCTGCCAGCGACGCCAGCCGCTCAACCGATTTGATCCCCATCGCAGTGTTCGCAACCTGGACGATGCCGAACACGGCGTACCAGACCACCCAGTTGTCGAAGCTTAGAAAGTACTGGCCGATCCCGTTCAGCGCCAAGGCGCCCAGATAGGTTTGAATGCCGAACCACATTGCGGCGATCAGGCCGCGGGAAAGGGCCGGCAGATGCGTGCCATAAATGCCGAACGGCGCGCGCAGATAGACCGCAAAGGACAGCCCGTGTTCAGTTCCGATATCCGCCGTCAGCACCATGAATGCGCCGATCGCGATATTGGCCAGCATGATCACCAGGATGACCGTTGCCAGCGGAACACCGCCGCCGACACCGGCAGCACCAAGTGAGTAGGTTGCGATGATGACCGCAATTCCCACCCAGATCCAGGCATACCCAACCAGGCCGAGCGGACGCTGCTCCAGCAATGTCGGCAGGATGGATTCCTCAAGCAGCCCGGTGCGTTCAGTTTCCGCTTCGCGGATTTTTTCTGTCATTGTCATTGTTTGGTTTCCCTGTTGGTTGGGTTGCCGGCACAAGGGGGCGTGCCGATCTTCGAAGGCGGTGTTCCGAAACGTTCGGAAAAGCACCTTGAAAACTGTGTCCGCGACGTGAAGCCGGCGGCGACCGCCACATCAAGAAGCTGCATATTTGTTTCGATCAGCAGGCTGTGCGCGAAATCGAGCCGCAGATTCCGGTGGTATTTGGCCGGCGGCGTGCGCAGCAGCTTTTTGAATTGCCGCTCAAGCTGGCGCCGCGAACACCCGCACTCCCGGGCGATCTCATCCAGGCACAGCGGGCTTTCCAAATCGCGCTGCATGATTTCGATGGCAGCCGTCACATGCCGGTTGCGTGCATTATGTGCGAAGGCAAAGGATGTCTTTTGCGGTGTCTCCGGCGGCCGCGGCACACCATGCAGGCACATGTCCCCGACGGCTTGCGCAAAAGCCTTGCCATAGTCTGCAGTGATCAGTGCAAGCATCATATCCGTTGCGGCATGCCCACCGCCGCAGGTCAGCAGCGGCCCATCGATTTCAAAGATCCGTTCGCTGCTCTGCAGGTCAGGGTAAACTTCGCGGAAACTGGCTTGATTTTCCCAATGCAGCGTAAAACGCCTGTCCCGGAGCAGGCCCATCCGGGCCAGGGTGAAAGCACCGGTGCACAGGGCGCCGATCTTCCCTCCCATCCGGGAGATCCGGCGCAGCGCCTGCATCGTTCGTTCGGACGCCGCATTGCGGGGGTCCGTGCCAGAACACACAAACAGCTGACCCGCTGTTTGCAGTCCGTTCAGACTCGATTGAACATTCAGCTCAACGCCGCAAGAGCTTGCGGCCGCCGGGGTATCCGCCACCGTGTGCCAGCGGTAGAGTTCATGCTGTGAGAGCTGGTTTGCAACACGCAGCGGCTCGATGGCGCTGCTCAGGGCCAGCATCGTGAACCTGGGCAGCAGAACAAAGTGGATGTCGCGCGGAGGCAGGGCATCTTTCACCGGGAAATAGGCTGCGCTCTTCGGTATGAAACTGCGATAGCTTTTCATTCTCTCGGTGCTCATGACGGCCTCCGCACTGGTTAACGCAAGGTGTCCAGCGACCGGCGCAGGTCCTCGGTTGCCGCCGCATCAACGGTTTCGGCGTCCAGATCGAGCACCACCCCGTAAACATCCCGGGCGTGCTGCGGAGTGCAGAAGCCATCCAGCACATCGTCCAGAACTTTTTCCGGAGTGCGCTCCAGCGGGCTGCCATAGCCGCCGCCGCAGGGGCTGTAGTAGGCCATCACGTCGTCTTTCCGGACGTCCTCGCCATGGAACTTGGAATGCATCTGACGCGCAGGTCCGGTACTGGAAAAGTTGTAGATCTCGCATTTCCCGGCCGCCCCTTCCGTGCCGCCGAAAATCCCCCATGGCACATTGGTATGCCGTTCGCTCTCATGGGTGATGATGCCATCGGTCAGCATCCGCTGGCTCTTCACGACACCGATCCCGCCGCGGTGCTTGCCGGCACCCGGCATGACGTCATCGCGCAATTCGTACCGCTCGCAGATCATCGGGATATGCATCGCAAGGTCTTCCAGCGGATTGTTGCGGGTGTTGGCCATCAGATTGTCAATGGCGTCAGGACCATCGGACTCCGGGCGGCCGCCATAGGCGCCCTCGTTGACTTCCAGGAACACCCAGTACTCCCCGTCGTCCCGCACCCCTGCGTAAGAGGCAAAGGAAATGCTGGCCGACGACCCGGCAATGATGTCTTCCGGCAGGACCGGCGCCATTGCCTTCAGGATCAGGTCGATCATGAAGTTGCACTGGGTAAAGCGGGCCTCCGCAGAGGCCGGCGCGATCGGGTTGAAGATCGTGCCTTCCGGGGCGGTCACTTTGATCGGCCGGAACGACCCCTGGTTCGACGGCACTCTGGTGTCCGAAGTCGCGGTGTCCAGCAGCAATTTGCGGAACGCTGCGAACGCGGCCACTTTCGTGGAACCTTCAAACGGCACGTTGTAGGCGGTGGGCGTCTGCGGCGCTGATCCGGTCAGGTCGACTTCGATGGTGTCTCCGACAACCCGGACACAGACCTTGACCGGAAGCGTCTGGCCGCGGTTGCGCCCATCATCATCCAGCCAGCCTTCGGCACGGTATTCACCATCCGGAATGTCCGAAATCCGCTGCCGCAGCATTTTCTCGGAGTAGTCCATCAACTGGTTGCAGGCGCCGAACACCAGGTCCTTGCCATAGCGTTCCAACAATTCCTTAAAGCGCTTCGCGCCAAGCCGGGCAGAAGCAATCTGCGCCTCGATGTCGTCCACAAGCTGGCGCGCAGCACGCGAGTTGTTGCGGATGAAATTCCACATCGTCTCATTGCGCTCGCCCTTGCGGTAAAGCTTGGTGCCGGCAAACAGCATGCCCTCGGCGTAAACATCCGGCACATCGATGATCAGGCCCGGTGTTGCGGCGCCGATATCGATATGATGCGCGGTATTGCCCGCGTATCCGACCAGCTCACCTTCGTGAAAAATCGGAATGACGATTGCCAGATCGGGGGTATGCGACGAACCCAGGTAGGGATGGTTGTGGACGACAACATCGCCTTCATACCACTCGCCGTCATCCAGGGAGTCCGCGATACCCCGCAGATACCCTGGGATCGAGCCAATGTGCATCGGCGTGGATTCGGACTCGCAGAGCGTGTTGAAACCTGTGTCGAAAAGCCCGGCGCCCAGATCTTCGGACTCCCGGATGATCGAGGAGAAGGACATGCGGAACAGAACATGCGCCATTTCCTCCGCAATGGTTTCGATAGACCCCCGGATGACCTGAAGAGTGACCGGATCGATCGGTTTACTGATATCTTTTGGCATTGTTTTTCTCCCTCAGGACTTGCTCAAGCGCAGGCTTCCGAAATCCTGAACCTCAGCGGCATAGCCGGGCGGCAGCAGCGTTGTTGAATTGTGCTGGATGATGATGGCCGGGCCTTCAACGCGGATTCCCGCTCCCAGTTTCCCGCGATCCAGGCGCGGTGTCATATGCACCGATCCATCGTCGAAGACAGTTTCGCGCTGGTACATGAAGGCCGCCTTGGTATCGTCCTGGCTGCCTAATGAAAGCGGTGCCAGCTCCAGGTGCCGGACATTTGCCGACGCGATGACCCGCACATTGTACAGCTCGACAAGGCTGTCATCGAAGGAATATCCGTAATCCGCCTTATGCTGCTTGTGGAACGCGCGGATCACGTCCGGCACGTTTTCCAGCGCCAGGCCTTCCTTCGGCATCGGCACGCGCAGCTCGAAACCCTGGCCGTGATACCGCACTTCGGCGATCACGTCGAAATTCTGCTGCGCCTCTGGAATGGCGTCGTTTTCCAGATCGGCCTTACCGGCAGCCTGCAGGTCCGCGACAGCTGCGTTCACCCTGCCGATGGCGCTTTGGTCAGCTTGGAACAGATTGGTGATGACCGAGCGGGTGTGCTCGTACTGAAGGTCGGTGCCCAGCAGCCCCATGGCAGCTGTGATCCCGGGCGCAATCGGAACCAGCACGTCCCGCGCGGAAACAAGTTCCGCCAAAGCAACACCGTGGAACGGGCCGGCACCGCCGAACGGCATGAGCGAGAACTCCCGCGGGTCATAGCCGCGCGCAACCGAATTGGAGCGGATCGTCAGCGCCATATTGTTGTTGACGATCTTGATGATCCCTAGCGCGGCCTCTGTCACAGAAACCCCCATAGGATCAGCGATCTTTTCCTTGATTGCCTTGTGCGACAGTTCCGGGTCCAACGGCAGGTCGCCGCCAAGAAACTTGTCCGCATCCATACGGCCCAGAACGACCTGCGCGTCTGTCACGGTCGGTTCCGTGCCGCCGCGGTTGTAACAGGCGGGCCCGGGTTCCGAACCGGCTGACCGGGGCCCGACGTTGAAACCGCCCGCCTCATCCAGATAGGCAATCGACCCGCCGCCTGCGCCGATGGTTTCCAGGTCGATCATCGGGGCCATCACCGCATGTCCCGACACCAGGGTATCACGCGGGTTCTTGATGCGCATTTCACCCCCGGCAATGGTGGAAATGTCCGCCGACGTGCCGCCGATGTCGACGGTAAGGATGTTGTCCGTCCCCGCCAGCCGTGCTTCGGAAAGCGCCCCCAGCACACCGCCGGCGGGACCGCTCATCAGGATGCTCACGGGCTTTCGGGCGCATCCGTCAATGGTGGATATCCCGCCGTTTGACTGGATGACGCGCAGCTTGGCCGGAATGCCGCCTTCCTTCACCTTCTGCTCCAGATTGCGGAGGTACCAGGCCGACCGCGGGCCGACAAACGCGTTCATGGCAACCGTGGAAAACCGCTCATATTCGCGGATGACATTTGCAACGTCAGAAGACACCGAGACGTAAGCGTCCGGAATTTCCTCCAGCACGATGTCGCGGGCACGCTTTTCATGTGCATCGTTCAGGAAGGAAAACATAAAACCGATACAGACCGACGTGATGCCGCGCTTGCGGAACAGCGCGCAGGCACTGCGGATTTCATCCTCGTTCAGCGGCGTTTCAATTTCGCCGGTTGGCGGCAGGATCCGTTCACTGATGGCGATCCGGTTGCGCCGCTTGACGAGCGGCCGGTTCTGCCAGGGCACTTCAAAATGCAGGGAAAAGTTATGCGGGCGCTTGTGGCGGCCGATGTGCAAGATGTCGCGGAAGCCTTTCGTCGTCAGCATCCCGACTTCGGCGCCGTTATGCTCGATGGTAATGTTCGTTGCGACAGTGGTGCCGTGGTTGATGACCTCGATTGCTTCTTTGCCGATCCCGGCAATTTCGCAAATCTGGTGAATGCCCTCGACCACGCCGATCGACTGGTCCTTCAGGGTACTGGGCACTTTATGGAAAAAAGTGCCGTTATTGCATTCCAGCACAAGGTCGGTGTTTGTACCGCCTACGTCAACGCCGATGCGAGCCATGATGTCCTCCAATTCCTCCCTGTCCGGAAGGGCGCTCGACCGCCCTTCCGGGATTTCCCCAGCGCTTAGCGGTTGCTGACGGTGTTGAGATAATCGACACAGGTGTCGACGGTCTCGACGTCACCGAACTTCGCGTCGATGTCGAACAGGTTCCAGGCGACAGCACCCGGGACCCGGTCGCCGATCGCCTCTTTGACCGCAATCGTGCGGAAACCATCCGCAATACCGTCGCAGATCGTCTGACGCACGCAGGCGCAGGCGGTCACGCCGGTCACCAGGATGGTATCAACCCCATTGGCCCGCAGGATGCCGGCCAGTTCGGTGCCGTGGAACGAACTCGCCCGTTTCTTCAGCAGCGTATATTCGCCCTCGACCGGCGCAATCCGGCTGTCGATCGCCCACAGGTCCTTGTCAGCCAGGTCCACCACATCAACCGGGATCTTGTCGTGCCACAGCCCCATGTCTGTGAACGGTGCCTTCCGGTCTGTGATCTCATAGGCAGTGGTGACATGGATCACCGGATGCCCATTGGCACGGCAGGCTTCCAGCAGGCGCTGCATGCCCGGAATGATCTCGTTGTCCATCTTCTCCTGATCGCAGGTGAAAGGGTTTCCGGGCCGGGTCCAGGCATTGGCAAGATCAACGCTGACAAGGGCCGGTTTCTTGCCAAAGCCCACACGGCGCTGGAAGCCGCGCTCTTTGTAAAGGGCGGATGCAGCATCGAATGCCTCGTGCAGCATCTTGTCCAGTGCTGCGTTATCAACATTACTCATTTTGTTGTCCTTCGATTTTGTAGGTCGCTATGTCCGCCTCAGCCAGCCCTTGCTGCATTGGCGTCTTGATCTCGGGTCAGAGGTCACTCCTCCAAAATCAATCACAGGCACCTCACAAGCAATCGCCGTATCGGCCATTATTATTGCTAGAATTGCATCAATCAAAAACTGTGTGTTATGCAGCTGTAGTTGAAAGGGAAATTTTAGCGGCAATGACCCACACACCTCAGACGCGCGACCTGGAAGCCTTCAATGCAGTGGCCGTCGAACTCAGTTTCCGGCGCGCAGCAGAGCGGCTCTCCATCGACCAGAGCGCACTCAGCCGCCGCATCCGCCAGCTGGAAGATCAGCTTGGCTACCAGCTCATCCGGCGCACGACGCGCGAAGTCTCACTGACCGCCGCGGGGGAGGTGTTCTACGAACGGACCAGGCTGATCTCATCTGAGATTACTGCCGCCGTTCAAGCCGGGCGCATTGCAGCGGAAGGCAAGAAAGGATTCCTGCGCGTCGGATACATGTCCTTTGCGGCGCTGGATCTGATGCCCCGGGTAGTGCGGGAGTTTACCCGCCGCTATCCGGACATTGAACTTGAGCTGAAATATATCCGCACCCAGGGACAGAAGATTGAACTGTCACGCAACAACATCGATGCTGGCTTCATGCTCGGCCCGTTCAAGCACCCCCAGTTTGAAACTAGGGAAGTGGCACGCGAGAGACTCGTCGCGCTGCTACCGGTGGACCATCGGCTGTCGACCCGGCCCTCGGTTACTCTCCAGGAAATCGCGCAGTACCCGATGGTCCTGGGAAGCATGGCCGAATGGGATTTTTTCCGGCTGTTTATCGACGATGTGTTTTTGAGAAGCGGCAACACGATCGATGTGAAATACGAAGCGTCCAATGCTCTGGGGATCCTTGGCCTGGTTGGCAGCGGCCTCGGCGTTTCAGTTTACGCACAGGGGATCACGAGATTTCAGCCAAGAACGATTATGACAAAACCAATCTCTGACTGCGATGCGGAGATCTCCACTCTCCTGGTGTGCAACCGGGCCTATAAAACGCCAGCACTGATGAACTTCATTGCCGTCGCAGAGGAGGTCGTCAAAGCGCGATGATTGCTGAACGCCCGCGATCAAAGCCCAAGCAATTATGCAGGGATTACCCATCGGGCCGCCGCAGCAGGGGCACGGTGCGCGCAAGGCCTGCGGACGATCTCCGCGGCGGCCAGGCGGCGGGCGCTGCAAACCGCTGCGCCCGAAAAGCCGCCCGCCGAAGTGCGGCCGTTAAAACGCGAGGTGGGGCAAGCTGTGCGGCTGCAGCTTTAAGAGGGCCGCGATGTGCTCCAAGCCCTTGCGGAACCGGCCTTCCCCCTGAACCGCCCCCAAGGAAATGCGCAATCCGTCCGCTGAGCATATGCCCGGGGCGAGAAATGGCATGTCAGGCATAACGGCGATTTGCATCTGGCGCGCATATTGCGAAAAACCGGCAGCGCTCCACCCCTCAGGCAGCGGCAGCCAAAGATGCATTGCAGACGGATGCCCTGTCCAGGGGACCCCATGCAATACCCTGCAGGCGATGCGGTGGCGGCCTTTCAACGCGTTCTGCTGCCAGCCCGCAAGCTCCAGCGCCGTGCCGTCCAGCACCCAGCGGCTGGCCAGCGCCCGCATCAAAGGCATTGCGGTTCCTCCGAAACTCAGCAGGCGGCCTTTCAGGGACGGAAGCAAATGGGACGGCCCAGCCATGTATCCGGCGTGAAGCCCGGGCATCAGGCATGTGCTGAGGGCGGTCATATAAAGTGACCGCTCCGGCAGCAGTGCGGAGACTGGCGGCGGGCGATCCCCAGCCACGGGGCCAAGCGGGTCATGCTCTATGATGTACAGGTCATTCTCTTGCGCAATCCGGGCCAGCGCCTTGCGCCGGTCCTCGGGCATCATCACCGGAACCGGATTTGCCAGCGACGGAAGCAAACACAGGACTTTGGGGCAGGAGGTCCGGCAGGCTTCCGTCAAGGCGTCCGGCAGAATGCCATGCGGATCCGCCTCCAGGCCCAAATGCTTTAACCCCAGATAGGCGCATCCGGACACAAGCAGATTATCCGTGATGCTGTCAGACAAGACAGTATCGCCAGGGCGGGTCAGTGCCGAGAGCGCAACAGTGAATCCGTGACTGCCGCCATTCGTCAGAATAACCTGATCCGGAGCCGCTGCAAAACCGCAGGCTGCCAGCCACCGCGCGCCTGCGCTCTTGTCGGCATCGGTTCCAGCGATAGACTTGCAAACCTGCAGCGCCGAGGGATCCAGTTCTGCCGCCAGCTCTTGCAAGGACTGCTGGAACCGCCTGCAATGCTGCGGGCTGTGGACAGGGTGGCAGGTGGAGAAATCAAACCCTTCCTCGGGCCCGGGGTCTTGCGGGGCATCTTGCGGCGCGGGGCCGCAAACATAGCTGCCCCGGCCTATCTGCCCGTCAATCAGGTTCTGTTTGCGCAAGCTCTGATAGGCTTTGCTCACCGTGTGGACGCTCAGCCCAAGCCGGTCTGCCATTCCGCGATGCGGCGGCAGGCGGGCGCCGGCAGGCAGTTCTTCAGTCAGAATGGCCTGCTCAATGGCGGCGGCAAGGCTGGCGTGTAACGGCGTATGCAGCGTGTCGGGATCAGGATACCACATCGCCGCCCTTCCCTTTTGCCCTTATGGCCAAAGCAACCGCGCGGCAAGAACCCAGCCTCCGGCTCACGCCGCCTTCGGCCTTAGATCCCGGCCGGTTTCCGGAATGAGCGCCCTGTGCAAAACGGCGACCGCTGTTTCAGCTGATTTCCTTGGCACCGCAAATTGCACATCAACGTTGCGCGGCGTCTGATGCGCGGCAATCACCTCGACCCCAGCCTTGTCAAAGGCTGCAAGCCCGCGGCCAAGTGCCTGCACCCCGGACAGATCGCGCCCGATCGCCGAGACAATCGACAACGATCGCGCACTGACCTGGGCGGAAGGATAGACGCGCTCCAGGTCGCTCGTCACCCGGCGCACTGCTTTCAGAGACGCCTCAACATAGTGGATGATGGTATTGGCATTCGAGCTTTTGGAGATGATCCGGACGCTGTGCCGGCGCAGGGCCTCAAGCACGGCGGCATCATAGCCTTTGACACCGACCATATCCTGCTCGAACAGCTCCAGCGCGACAGCATCAAGGCTTGTCACGATTTCGACCGCAGGAACTTTGGCTGGCTGGCTGTCAATGAGGGTGCCGGGATCCGAAGGCTCAAAGGCATTGGTCACGCGCAGGGCCACATTCGACTGCCGCAGGATCTTGGCGGCATTCGGGTGGATGGCTTCCATCCCCATATTCGACAGCTGATCGGCCACATCATAGTTCGTGTGGCCCAGCTTGCGCACGGCTGCAGTGCCCACCAGCGCCGGATCGGCGGAAGACAGGTGGAATTCCTTATGGATGATCGCCTCTTTCGCCTTGGTAAAGGCGGCGATGCTGGAAAAGGTGACCTCGGAATAGCCGCGGTCATATTCACGCATCAAGCCTTCGCGGCACTGGGCATAGCCGGTGACGATGGGCAATTCCGAGGCCAGATCAAGATCGCGCAGCCCGTTGGCAATCCGCTCCTCCAGCGAGCATTCGCTTTCGTCCCGCCAGCCGCTGAGATCCACGAAACTGGCGTTTACGCCGGCGCGCTGCAGCATCAGTGAGGTGACAAAGGCAGAATGCGCCTCGCCCAGGCCGGACAGCAGCTCGCGCACCAGCATCATCTGGCTCGACAGCCGGAAATGGCCGTAGGAGCACAGGCGCTGCAGGTCGAACAGGCAGCTGCGGGCGCCTTCGATGCGGTCGCGCACGAAATCCTCTGCCCGGGCGCGGTCCGCCGGATTGTCCAGCACGCCGTTATGGGCTTCGGACATGGCGTCGGCAACGCGGGTCAGCGCATCAAGCCAGCCGTGGTCGTTGTCATCATTGGCAAACAGCGCGTAGACGCCGGGTTCGCCGCTCTTCTTGTGCTCCAGCAGCAGGTTGGTGATCCCGCCAAAGGCGGAGACCACAAAGATGCGGTGATAGAGCGAGGCACCGGTGCGGCCGCCGATGATGAGCGTATCGCGCAGTTCGCGGATACGGCTCATCGAGGTGCCGCCGATTTTCTCGACGGTATGGTCAGGGAAATTCAAAATGCTTCACCCGGCCTCAGCCGGGGCCTCTTCAGGTGGTTTCCAGCGCGTAGGAGCCGTCTTCGCGATGCACTTCGCTGCCGGTCACCGGCGGATTGAACACGCAAGCCATGACCAGGTCTTCCTCGGCCCGCAGGGTGTGGCGGTCATGCTGGTCCAGCGCATACATGACGCCGGGCCGGATCAGATGCGTCTCGCCAGTGGCCAGATCGGTGATCGAGCCCGAACCCTGCATGCAATAGACGCTCTCAAAGTGGTTCTTGTATTCGAACGTGTGTTCGGACCCGGCTTCAAGAAAGGTGATGTGGAAGGAGAACCCCATCCCGTCCTCGGCCAGCAGCATCCGGACCGAAGACCACTTTGCGTCTGATACAACGCGGTTGCGGTCGCTTTTGATAATGTCGTTGTAGTCGCGAACAATCATGTCTTACTCCGCTGCAAATTTGCTTGAATCGGTCACACCGCGGATGGCGCTGCGCAGGGTGTTCAGACCTTTCACAAAGGTCTCCTCAGGCGTGGTCAGCGGGGCCAGAACCTTGACCACCTGATCCTTATTGCCGGAGGTTTCGATGATCAGGCCGTTCTCGAATGCACGGGCGCAAATGCTGGCGGCCAATTCGCCAGCCCCGACATCAAGCCCCTGCATCATGCCGCGCCCTTTGAGCTTGGACCCGGGGATCAGCCCGGACATTTCCTCCAGCGCCGAGGTCAGCAGCTGCGCCTTGGCGGCGACGCTCCGCTGAAAGGCGGCGTCGGCCCAGAATTTGCGGATTGCCACGCTGGCCGTGATAAAGGCGTGGGTGTTGCCGCGGAAGGTGCCGTTGTGCTCTGCCGGGCCGAAGATATCGTGCTGCGGGCGGGCCAGCATCAGCGCCATCGGCAGGCCGAAACCCGATACCGATTTTGCCAGCGTCACGATGTCCGGTGTGATCCCCATCTCCTCAAAGGAGAAGAAGCCGCCGGTGCGGCCGCAGCCGGCCTGGATGTCGTCGATGATCAGCAGGGCGCCGTGCGCTTTGGCCAGGGCAGCGATGCGCTGCACCCATTCCGGGCTGGCAGCGTTCAGACCGCCTTCGCCCTGCACGGTTTCCAGCAGGATCGCCGCCGGAGCATCGACGCCGCTGGAGCCGTCGCTCAGCATCGTTTCAAGGTAGCTGGCGGTATCAGTGTCCGCGCCGAAGTAACCGTCATAGGGCACCCGGGTGACGCCGCTCAACGGAGTGCCGGCGCCGCCGCGGTGGTAGCTGTTGCCGGTGGCCGCCAGTGCGCCCATGGTGACGCCGTGAAACCCGTTGGTGAAAGCAATCACGTTGCTGCGGCCGGTCGCCTTGCGGGCCAGCTTCAGGGCCGCCTCAACCGCATTGGCGCCGGTGGGGCCGGTGAACATGACCTTGTGGTCCAGATTGCGCGGCCGCAGGATATGCTGGTCGAAGGCATCCAGAAAGTCGGCCTTGGCGCTGGTGTGGAAATCCAACCCGTGCGCCAGCCCGTCCGCGGAGATGTGGTCGAGCAGCGCCGCCTTCATGTCGGGGTCATTGTGACCGTAGTTCAGCGACGAGCAGCCGGCCAGAAAGTCGATATAGCTGCGGCCCTTGCTGTCAGTCAGTTCCGACCCCTTGGCCTGGGTGAAAACCGTGTCGAAGCTGCGGCAATAGCTGCGTGCCTCGGATTCGCGGCGTTTGAAAATAGAGATTTTGGCTGACGTATCAGTCGGCATAGTGTGTCCTTTTGGAAGTGTGCAGATCAGAACGGGCATGCGCCACATGGGATCGACCGGCCTCAAGCTGCCCAGCTGGGCGCCTCGGAGAAATCGATCGTGACCATGTGCTCGGTGCTCTGGCGATCGCGGAAATGCTGGCCCTGGGTAAAGTAGGGCTGACTGTTCAGCGGCGCGCTCCGGTTGGCTGCGAATTTGTGGAACAAAGCCCAGGAGGCCCTGTTTTCCTGCGTGATGGTTGTCTGCAGACGTTTGATATTCTGGCAGGCCTTGCGGCGCAGCAGGCCGCTCAGCATCAGCGAGCCAAGACCGGTCCCGCGGGCCTTTTCCGACACCGCCACCTGCCAGACAAACAGCGTTTCCGGATCTTCGGGCAGAACATAGGCGGACACCCAGCCGGCAATTTCGCCGCCGATCTCTGCCACAACACAGGTATCGCGGAAGTGGTCGCACTGGATCAGATTGCAATAGATTGAGTTCTCGTCGAGCGGCTTGCAGGCCCTTACCAGCTCCCAGATTTCGGGGCCGTCGTCTGCCTTGGGCTCACGCAGCGCGGGGGCTGCCTTCCGGAATAACTCTAATGCATGTCGCATCTGTCCTAGCGTCTCCATTATTGCTTTGGCAAGCTAAGTATATCGAGGCGGGAATTATTTCAAGCCTTCAGAGAATTCCTGCGTCAATGTGGCAATATTCCATCATTTCAACGTGCTTCAGCGCGGTATCGCAAGGCTTTATGCTTCGCTTGTCAAATTAAATTGCAATGCGTGTGCCTTGATTGTCCCGCTGCGCTCTGCCAGAACCGGGACATGGACCGCATTGACTCAAGCCTGATCGCCCTGCGCCGGATTCTGCGTGCGACCGACCTGTTCAGCCGGGAACTCGCGCAATCGGTCGAGCTGACAGCCGCGCAGTTCCGGGTGCTTCAGATCGTCGCCGCCAGCGCGCATTGCACCGCCAAGGCGATCGCGCAACAGATGCGGATCTCCCAGGCAACGGTAACCTCGCTGGTGGACAAGCTGGTGCGCAAGGAAATGGTGGTGCGGGAAAAGTCGCTGACTGACCGCCGCCAGACCAATATCCTTGTCACTGAAAAGGGGCGCCGGGCAATTGCCGATGCGCCCGACCCGCTGCAGCAGAGATTTGTGCGCAAGTTCTCAGCGATGGAGGACTGGGAGCAGGCGGCGCTGATTGCGGCGCTTGAGCGCGTGGCCTCCATGCTGGATGCAGAGGACATTGATGCGGCGCCGGTCCTGGATACCGGCGAGTCCCTCACTGCCTCCTGACCCTGTGATGACTGCACCTTCTTAAAGCCTGGCCCGCCTGATGTCCGATGGCGGGCCAGGTTCAGGGTTCCGCTGCAGCTGCAGCAGCAGGTGCAGCGGGAGGAGGCTATGTCCTGTTGCGGAAGATGAAGCCGATGAAGCTCAGCAGCAGCCGGGCGGCCAGGATCTGGGTGCTTTCAGCCGGATCATAGGCCGGGGCGGCCTCAACCAGGTCGATGCCCGCCACATCGCCGCGCTTCGCAGGCCCCTGCAGGATCTCCAGCACATCGTAAGACTGAAAGCCGCCGTGGCCATAGGCGCCGGCATGGCCGAAGCTGAACAGGTTGCGGCCGAACGGCGGGGCCGCCGCTCCAATGGCGACCTGCAGGGTGTATGAGGCATTGTGCAGCGAGGAGCACCGCCTTTATTGCCGCCGGGACCATCCTCTGCTCACGCTGCCGGTGCAGCAGATCAGCCCGCAGGATATCTCGCAATACCCGCTCTGCCAGCGCTCTTACGGCATGCCGGCTTCCCCCGGCCTCGGCGCCCCCCCCCCCCTGCCCTTCGCGGCTATCCGGCGGCATCGCCCCCGGTCTCTGCCATGTCCCGCTTCAGCAGGAACTGGTTCTTGAAGTTCTTCAGCCCCGGCATGACATCGGCATTGGCGATATCGTCGCTGGCGTGAATCTCCTGCTCCAGAAACCCTCTCAGCGCATCGCCGTCATCGCTGACCAGCTCGACAATCAGGTCATAACGGCCCGCCACCCACAGGATGAAGACCACCCGCGGATCCTTCTCCAGCCGCTCTGCGACCTGGCGCGGGGTCACGCCTGCCGCCACATTCAGCCCGATCATCGCATCCGTCGTGTATTCCGTGGCCACCGGATCTGACATCGCCACGATCCGCAGCATGTTGTTCTCCCGCAGGCCGCTGACCCGGTTGCGGATGGTGCCTTCGGAAACATCCAGCCGCTGCGCGATTTCGGAAAAGGCCATCCGCCCGTCAATCTGCAACAGCCGGATGATCTGCTGGTTCAGATCATCCCCCGGCGACCGGATGCTTTGACTGGCGCGCTTTGCGCGCGAAGAGGATTGCTGCTTATCTGCCATTTGCCTGCTGCCCGACTGCTGTATCCGCAGCCCAAATTAGGGCAGCACACCGGAATCCGCAAACAACCTGCCGGGTTTTCCGCAGAAACAGCAGCATAGACTGACCGTTTTCCATGCCACTGCCGGAAAAACCCGGTGCCGCCCCCCCGGGGCGCAGCGGAATCCCGCGCTGAACCCTGCTGATTTTGCGATTCTCACTCCCCGCAGCGCCGCCCGCATGCGAATTTCGCACCATTTGCCGTTTTCCGACAAGTTTTTTCCTGATTCTTATCGAAAAATTTCGACGCATAACGAATATCGCAAGAATCTATTGCCAATCGGTACGATTTTCGTAAGCATGGTCTCCAAGCCCACCGCGGCGGCGCAGACCCTGCAAACGGGCCGCCGCGGGCAGGGACGGATAGCATGCGCACAGACCGGAACGGCGGCGCGCATGCGGCAGTGTCGAAGGGAGGACGAATGACAATTGCCGAGGAAAGAACGCGGATATCCGCAGGGCCGCAGCACGGCCTGACCGCAGATACCTACCGCAGCGAGGACATCTGGCAGCAGGAATGCCGGACCGTCCTGGCCAAAAACTGGGTGTTGATCGGGTTCGCCCATCAGATCGCCAATCCCGGCGACGCCAGCCCGGTGACCTGCGCCGGCCTGCCGCTGCTGACGCTGCGTGCCCAGGACGGCAGCATCCAGGTGTTCCACAACGTCTGCCTGCACCGCTGCATGACGCTGGTCGACAAGCCCAGGAATGTCGGCAAGCTGATCCGCTGCCCCTATCACGCCTGGGCCTATGACCTGCAAGGCCGGTTGCGCGCCGCGCCGCATTTCGCCGGCACCGGCAAGCAGGAATTCGACGGTTTCGACCTCAAGGAACACCGCCTGGAACCGGTTCGCACCCATGTCTGGCACGACTGGATCTTCGTCAATCTGGACGGCAGCGCGGCGGAGTTCGAAGACTACGCCGCGCCGCTGGTCAACCGTCTGGAAGGGATGGATTTTGGCAGGGTGGAACCGATCGGCCTGCTCGATTTCGGCGAGATCGAGACCAACTGGAAACTGATCATGGAGAATTTCATCGAACCCTACCACGTCCAGTTCGTGCATGCTGCGACCACTGACCAGCCGCTGGAGGATCACTACACCATCACCGACGGCAACTGCATCGGCAGCGCCGTGGACCTGAAGCAGGAGACCGGCACCGCTGGCAGCCTGGGCGTCAGCTCGCGCTACCTGACGCTCTATCCCAACTTCATTCTGGGGCGTTATTTCCCGGATCAGCTGGGGGTTTACCTGAACGTGCCCACCGGCCCCGGCAGAATGCGCCAGTACCGCGCGCTTTATACCACCGAAGGCCAGCAACTGAGTGCTGACGAGATCGAAGGTCTCAGGCAGCTTTGGTGGGACGTTCACAAGGAAGACCACGAGATGGTCGAACGCATGTTCGAGGGCCGCAAATCCCCCGTTGCAGCCGGCGGCGGTCTGCTGTCGCCGGCCTGGGAAGACAGCGTCCGCGCCTTCCAGGATCTGATCGAGCGCGACCTGGCAAGCACTGACCAGAAGGAACAAACCCAATGAGCGAACCTGTTTCCAAGGGTTTCCGCCTGGCCCACACGATGATGCGGGTGATGGATATGGAGAAATCGCTGGAATTCTATTGCGGGATTCTAGGCATGGAGGTGCTGCGCCGCACCGACTACCCCGAAGGCAAATTCACCAATACCTTCATCGGCTACGGCCCGGAGGCGGCCTCCCCCACCCTGGAGCTGACCGCCAACTGGGATCAGACCGAGCCTTACGACAAAGGCAACGGCTGGGGCCATATCTGCATCGAAACCCCGGACGTCTATGCCGCCTGCGAGCAGCTGGCCGCGGCAGGTGTGAACATCACCCGCCCGCCGGGACCGATGAAGAACGGCACCCGCGTCATCGCCTTTTGCGAGGATCCGGACGGCTACAAGGTCGAACTGAACGAGAGCATCCTGAAACATCTTGCCAGCGAAGGGGCATAGCCCATGGGCGATCAACCGCAGCTTTTCAAATTCGATCTGGTCCAGGAGCGTTACGACGCCATGGGCGGCAGCGACACCTACATCAAGCCGATGGTCACCAGCGAGTTCAGCAAGTCGATGTGCGGCGGCATCAATGTGCTGAACAATATCAAGGTGCCCTGGGACCTCACCTGCGACGAGATCATTTACTGCCTGGAGGGCACCTTCCGGCTGGTCTGCGACGGCGAAAGCTACATCTGCAGCCGCGGCGACGTGCTGTTTGTGCCCAAGGACAACCGCATCTCCTACGAGGCGGACGGCAAATGCGTGATCTTCTACGCCGCCTATCCGCACAACTGGAAACAGCTGGCCGGGATCACCCAGGTTCCGGGCATCGACCCGTCGGATTTTGTCCCCGGCTAAGAGACGCCGCCACTGGGCACCCTGGCCTGAACGCAATGTAACGATTTACGGGGGACGGGGTGCCCGCCTGTTCCGCCAGGCAACTGCAGAAAACGAAACCAAACCAACGCTGCCCGGCCCCCGGCAGTGAACGGCACCCGATTGCCAGCCTATGGGAGAAACAACCATGCTGAAAGCCAATCCCGGAACCCGGATCTATTACGAAACCTTCCAGGACGCGGTGGAGCGCAACCGCCCCCGCATCCCCGAGGTGCGCGAACGTCTGGAGGCCGCAGGCGTCAAATACGTCATGGCCGCCTGGATCGACCTGCACGGCATCCCCAAGACCAAACCGGTGCCGATGAGCGACTTTGAACCGCTCTGCCTCGGCAAGGGGCCGCAGTTCGCGGTCCACTCGATTTCCTTTGTGCCCGAGCTCAGCCCCGCCGACAGCGACCAGGTGGTGGTGCCGGATCTGGACGCCGTCTATATCTGCCCCTGGGACAGCTCGATGGCGATCATCTTTTCCGACCTTTACTGGGAGGACGCGCCCTATAATGTCTGCCCGCGCCAGGCCTTGCGGCGCGCCATGTTCGAGGCCGCGCAGGAGGGCTATACCGGCTTTGCCGGGGTCGAGCCCGAGTTCATCGTGATGAAATACGATGAGGCCGGCCAGCCGGTGAAAGCCTTTGACGACGACCCGGCAGAGGGCCTGCGCCCGCGCCGCCAGGCGTTCGGCTATGACGTGGAATACTCCCTCGACTCGATGCCCTTCCTGAAAGACATGATCGACATCATCGAGGGCCTCGGCTGGAACCTGCACGACGTGGTGGCCGAGGGCGCCTATTCCCAGTTCGAGCTGGATTTCCACTATACCAACATGCTGGAAATGTCCGACCGGCTGGCGTTCCTGCGCATCACCCTCAAGGAGGTGGCCAAGAAACACGGCCTGTTCGTGACCTTCATGCCGAAGCCGACGGTGGGCGACTGGCGCTCCGGCGCGCATATCAACATGTCGATGCAGCATGACAGCCGCCCGGGCGAAAACATCTTTGAAACCCCTGACGGCAGCGACTGGTCCGACGAAAGCCGCTGGGCCGTGGGCGGGCTGATGCAGCACGCCGAGGCGATCACCGCGATCACCTGCCCCACCGTGAACTCCTACAACGGGCTGGTGCCGCGGGTGGGCGGCTTTGAAGGCGGCACCGTCACCTGGGCGCCGACCAACATCACCTACGGCTACAACAACCGCTCGGCCCAGTTCCGCCTGCCGCAAAGCCGCCACTGCATTGAAAACCGCGCCTGCGACATGACGATGAATGTCTATCTGGCGATGGCCATGCACCTCAGCTGCGCGGTGATGGGCATCAAAAACAGGATCGAGCCGGGCAAACCCACCGACTTTGACCTCTATTCCAAGTCTGAGGCGGAACTGGCCGAGCTTGGCATCCGCCGCCTGCCCCGCACCCTGTGGAGCGCAATCGAGGCGCTGCGCCAGGACGAAATGGCCGGGCATGTGATGGGCCCGGTGATGCGTAAATCCTTCCTCGAATACAAGAACGACGAATGGGAGCGATACCACCAGTCGGTCACCGACTGGGAAGTGCAGGAATACCTGCGCCTTTACTAAAGCCCTCACTGAACGCAGAAATCATGACCCAGGCCCTTCGGACAGGGCCGGCAACCCGGGCCACGGACACGCGCCCGGAACTGCGGATCTTCGGATATCCCGCCGTCCTGGCACCTCGCCCTCGGGGCGGCGGTCTGGGTCATCTTCTTCGCCTTCTGGCAGAGGACGCCTAGCCGTGCAGGCGGGCGATGTTTTCAAAGGATAACAAGATGCCGGACTACAAGATCTTGGACCTGGGGGATTTCCCGCTTCTGTCGGGTGCGGTGCTGAAAGACGCCAGGCTGGCCTATCAAACCTATGGCACGCTCTCGCCCGCGCGCGACAACGTCATTGTCCTGCCCACGTTCTACACCGGCACCAATACGCGGAACGAGGGCTTCTTCGGACCCGGCCGGGCCATCGATCCGGCGCGCCACTTTATCGTCAGCCCCAACCTGTTCGGCAACGGCCGCTCCTCCTCGCCGTCGAACACCCCTGCTCCGCAGGACGGCCCGCGCTTCCCGCTGGTGCAGATGCACGACAACATCGCTGCCCAGCACTGGCTGCTCCACGGCCATCTCGGCATAGACCGGATCGCCCTGGTCGCGGGCTGGTCGATGGCCGGTTGCCAGTCCTACCAATGGGCGGCGCAATATCCGGGCATGGTGCAGGCGATCCTGCCCTTCTGCGCCTCCGCCCGCACCTCGCCGCACAACTTCGTCTTCCTCGAAGGGGTCAAGGCCGCCCTCTGCGCCGACCAGACCTGGAACCGCGGCGATTACACCGCCCCGCCCGAAGCCGGGCTCAAGGCCTTTGGCCGGGTCTACGCCGGCTGGGCCTTCTCGCAGACCTTCTACCGCGAGGGCCTCTACCGCCAGCTTGGCTTCGACACTGTCGAAGACCTGCTGCAAGACTGGGAGCAGGACCATGTGCAAGGCTGGGACGCCAACAACCTTCTGGCCAAACTTGCGACCTGGCAAGCCGCCGATATTTCGGCAGGCCCGCGCTGCAACGGCGATTTCAAAGCGGCACTGAAATCCATCACCGCCCGCGCCATCCTGATGCCTTGCACCCAGGATCTCTACTTCCCGCCAGAGGACAACCGGACAGAAGCCCGCCATATGCCAAACGCAGCCGTCCGACCGTATGACTCGCCCTGGGGCCATTGCGCGGCAAATCCGGGCAATGATCCGGGTTTCGCCGCCCGGCTGGACGCCAATATCCGGGAATTGCTCGGGGATTAGCGCCGCGTGAGAAATTGCAGGGCCGTATTCGGAACCCGCGCGGGCAGCCGGGGCCAAAGCCGCAGCCGTATCGCCGCAGGCCGCCCTGCTGTCTGCCGCGGCACCGGGCCATGCGCGGCGCTGGCCCCGTTACAGCATTTCACTGATTTTGACCGCGCGCCCTGAGCCACCCCAGGAAAACGGCGCGGGGGTCTGTCTGATCTGTTCCGGCAAACCGGCGCGGGCCGCGCAGCCGGTCCCCTGCAGGCGGTCCAGCACAGGCGGCACAGCATTTGCACGCTGCCGCCTGTGCTGTTAAACGGCCCGAATCCCGTATGCCCTCAGGGAAATCGTTGCATTGTGACCTCGTTCACAGGAAAGTTCCCGCAATTGAGCTATAGGCCGCAAGTTCCCTGGCAGGCCGCCGCATCGGCTGGTTTGCGGGCGGATTGGGCAACCGGGCGTGAAGGCGCACGAAACAATAATGCGGGCAGGCGGCAAAACCGCCCGGAAGGAGTGACAGGAATGCGTTGGTGCAAAACCCTTGCTGTGGCGGGCGGTGTTGCCGCCCTTGCCGCGGCCGCCGCGGCCCAGGAGCCGCTGAAGCCCGTGAAACTGCTGCAGGCTTCATCGGACTCCCTGATGCTGGAGCGGCAGTTCTTCGGCAAGGTCGCGGCCAAACAGACCGTTGACCTGGCCTTCCAGGTCGGCGGGCAGATCCTGAAATTCCCGGTGACCGAAGGCGGTTCTGTTCCGCAGGGCGGGCTGATTGCCGAACTGGACCTGGAGCCGTTCGAGCTGCAGCTGGAACAGGCGCGGCTGCGCAAGGAACAGGCCGACCGCACCGTGGTACGGCTGGAAAAGCTGCGCGGCACCGTCAGCCAGGTTTCGATCGACGACGCCGAGACCGAGGCCGGCCTGGCCCGGGTCGCCCTGCGGGACGCCGAATATGCGCTTGGCCATGCAACCCTGAATGCGCCCTTTGATGCGCTGGTCTCCAGCCGCGAGGTGGAACAGTTCACCACCGTCAGCGCCGGCACCCCGATTGTGCGGCTGCACGACATGTCCGAACTGCACATCAAGGTGGATGTCCCCGAGGTTCTGTTCCAGCAGGCCGATCAAAGCGATGTGCTGACAATCGTTGCGAATTTTCCCGGCCGGGATACAGACTACCCGCTCGAAATCCTGGAATTCGACGCCGAGGCCAGCAGCGTCGGCCAGACCTACCGGGTGACCTTCCGCCTGCCCCCGCCCGAAGACCGCCAGATCCTGCCCGGCGCCTCGGCCACGGTGCATGTGCGCGTTGACACCGGCGATGCGGCGATCCGGGTGCCCGGCACCGCGCTGGTGGCCGCCCCCGATGGCAGCACCGGGGTGATGGTCTTTGCCCCCGCAGGCGCCGAAGACGGCACCGTCACCTGGACCCGCGTAAAGGCCGAGGCGACCCAGAACGGCGATTTCCGGATTGCCGAGGGCCTGGCGGGCGGCGAGGAAATCGTGCTGACCGGCGGCTCCGCGCTGAAAGACGGCCAGCAGGTCAGCCGCTTCACCGGTTTCGGCAACTGAGGGCGGCCTGATGGACATTGCACGCGGGTCGATCAACCGGCCGCTTTACACCTGGCTCATCATGCTGGCGGCTTTGCTTGGCGGGATCTGGGGCTTTTTGAACCTGGGCCGCCTGGAAGATCCGGCCTTCACCATCAAATCCGCGGTCATCGCGACCCAGTATCCCGGCGCCAGCAGCGCCCAGGTGGCGCTGGAAGTGTCGGAACCGCTGGAATCGGCAATCCAGAAGATGGGCGAGGTCAAGCTGATCACCTCGGTGAACCGGCCCGGCTCCTCGCTGATCGAAGTGGAGATGCAGGACACCTACGACGGCACCGAACTGCCCGCGATCTGGACCAAACTGCGCGCCGAGGTTCGCGATGCGGCCCGCGCCCTGCCCGATGGCGTCAGCGAACCCTATGTCAATGACGGCTTTGGCGATGTGTTCGGCCTGTTTTACGCGGTCACCGCCGAGGGCTACAGCGACGCCGAGAAACACGAACTGGCCACCTACCTGCGGCGCGAGCTGCTGACCGTCGACGGGGTGGCCGATGTCGAAATCACCGGCCTGCCGCCCGAGGCCGTCTTTGTCGAGCCCAAGATGGCGGTTGCGGTCAATCAGAACATCCCGATTGACGCCGTCAGCAGCGCGTTGGCCAATGCCAATTCGGTCCGGCCGGCCGGCAGTCTTGAGGCCGGCCCCGCCGACACCCGCCTCAGCGCCCCGGAAGGCTCGGACTCGGTCACTGCAATCGCCGGCCTCTCCATCGGCTCGCAGGGCGACGTGGTCAATGTGATCGACATGGCCGACGTCCACCGCGGCCGCATCAGCGACCCGGACCTGCTGATCCGCTTCAACGGGGTTGAGGCCTTTACCCTCGGGATCGCCGGCCTCGCCACCGAAAACATCGTCGAAGTGGGGCAGAACGTCGACGCCAAACTGGCCGCATTGGACAGCCGGATCCCCTATGGCGTGGACCTGAAACCGATCTACCAGCAGCATGTGGTGGTCGAGCAGGCCTCCAACGACTTCCTGGTCAACCTGGCGATGTCGGTCACCATTGTGGTGGTGGTCCTGGCCCTGTTCATGGGCTGGCGCGCCGCCGTTGTGGTGGGATCGACGCTGCTGCTGACCGTGGTCGGCACGCTGTTCTTCATGAACATGTTCTCAATCTCGATGGAGCGGATTTCCCTCGGCGCGCTGATCATCGCCATGGGGATGCTGGTCGACAATGCCATCGTCGTCGCCGAAGGCATGCAGATTTCCATGCTGCGCGGCAAGACCTCGCGCGCGGCCGCCCATGAGGCCGCCTCAAAAACCCAGATCCCGCTCCTGGGCGCCACGGTGATCGGCATCATGGCCTTTGCCGGCATCGGCCTCAGCCCCGATTCTTCGGGCGAATTCCTGTTCTCGCTGTTTGCCGTCATCGCGATCTCGCTGCTGCTCAGCTGGCTGCTGGCGCTGACCGCAACGCCGCTGCTGGGCCACTATTTCTTCAAACAGGGCAACGAAGACAGCAAGGATGCCTACAGCGGCCTGATGTTCCGCACCTATGGCAAAATCCTGGCCTGGGCGCTGAAACTGCGCTGGCTGGTGGTGGCCGGGCTGGCCGGCATCACCGTGATCTGCTTCATCGGCTTCGGCCAGGTGAAACAGCAGTTCTTCCCGGACTCCAACACGCCGCTGTTCTTTGTCCACTACAAGCTGCCGCAGGGCACCTCGATCCAGACAACCTCCAGGCATCTGAAGGTGTTCGAGGACTGGCTTGCCGAACGCGAAGACGTGGTCTCGGTCGCCTCCTTCACCGGCCAGGGCGCCACCCGCTTCATGCTGACCTATTCGGCCGAAAAGCCGAACCCCAGCTACGGCCATCTGATCATCCGCACCGCAACCCTCGATGCGATCCCGCCGCTGCAGGCCGCGCTTGAGGCTTTCGGCCAGGCACAGTTCCCCGAGGGCGAGTTCCGCACCAAACGGCTGGTGTTCGGCCCCGGCGGCGGCGACCCGATCCAGGTGCGTTTTTCCGGCCCCGACCCCAAGGTCTTGCGCCGCTTGGGCGCAGAGGCGGAACAGCGGCTTGCGGCGGCCTCCGCCAATATCCTGACCCCGCGCCACAACTGGCGCGAACAGGAACCCGTGCTGAAGCCGGTCTATGCCAACGACCGGGCGCAAACCGCCGGCGTCACCCGCGAAAACATCGCCGATGCGCTGCAGTTTTCAACCGACGGGCTGCAGATGGGGGTGTTCCGCGAACGCGACCGGCTGATCCCGATCATTGTGCGCCGGGCCCCGCAGGAGCCCTACAACATCTATGATCAGGTGGTGTTTTCCTCATCAGCCGGCAAGTTCGTGCCGCTGGAACAGATGATCGACGGCGTTGATGTGGTTATGGAAAACACCCTGGTGCACCGCCGCGACCGGCTGCCGACCCTGACCGTCGGCGCCGACATCCCGCCGGACCTGACCGCCGCCACCGTCTTTGCCGAGGTGCAGGACACCATCGAGGCGATGGAGATCCCGCCCGGCTACCTGATGGAATGGGGCGGCGAGCATGAAAGCTCGGGCGATGCCAATGAGTCGCTGGGCAAGCAGCTGCCGGTGACGCTGCTGATCATGGTGCTGATCTCGGTGCTGCTGTTCAATGCGATCCGCCAGCCGGTGATCATCTGGCTGCTGGTGCCGATGTCGGTGAACGGCGTGGTGATCGGGCTTCTGGGCACCGGCTTCCCCTTCACCTTCACCGCGCTTCTGGGCCTGCTCAGCCTGTCGGGGATGCTGATCAAGAACGGCATCGTGCTGGTCGAGGAAATCGATCTGGTGCGCGAAACCGGCCTGCCCCTGCGCCAAGCCATCGTCGAGGCCTCGGTGTCGCGTCTGCGCCCGGTGATGCTGGCGGCGGTGACCACGATCCTCGGCATGGCGCCGCTCCTGACCGACGCCTTTTTTGTGTCGATGGCGATCACCATCATGGGCGGTCTGGCCTTTGCCACCGTGCTCACCCTGGTGGCCGCGCCGGTGTTCTACCTGATCTTCTTCCGGCGGGCGGAGAAACTGGAAATGGCGGCGGTTTAACACCGCCGCCATCTGCTCTTTCGGGCCTGTGCCCGGCACACCGTTTGATCCTGCAGGGCCGCTTGCCGCAAGCGGCCCCCCTACCCTGCCAGATCCTCCAGCGCGCCGGGGATCAGCTCTTCCCAGAATTCTGCCATCTCACCGGCCAGCAGGGCCGCAGCCCAGCCCCGGTTGCGGAACTCCTCGCGGTCGATCTCGGTCTCCAGACGGCTCAGGAACAGCCGCTTGTCCGCGTCCCGCTGGGTCGGTGAGCGCCCGGCGGCCAGATCCCGGATCCGCTCCAGCCGCTGCGCCCTCAGCGACCGCTCCCGCGCCTTGACCGCATCCTCTGCTGCCGCCAGCCGGGCCGCCTCGGCTTCCGCCGCGCGGCGCGCCTCAGCCGCCGCCAGAACCTCGGGCGGCAGCTCCTTCGCGGTCTCCGCGGGCGCATCCTTGTAATCATCCCGCAGCGCCGCGCTCAGATAGCGCACCGGGCTGTCCACGCCCTTCTTGCTCTTCAGATAGCCGACCTTCTCGGCCACGTAGTCCTCGCCGTGTTCGGCAATCCACTGCCGCGCCAGCCGGTCGCTGACGCCAAGGCCGATCAGCTGGCCGTAAACAGCGCCCTGCCGCACCCCTGCCCCGTCATCAATGTCCAGCATCGCCAGCTGCGGGTTCTCCTTGATCAGGAACCGCACCTCGGCCACCTGCCGCCCCATCTTCTTGAAGTCCGGCGTCAGCAGGATGTTCGAGGTCTTGTTGACCTCCGCCACCGCCGGTTTGATGATCTTGGCATTCAGATGCTTGAAGCTTTCGTAATAGGCGCTGCCATCCACCCCCATCAGGCGCCGGAACAGCGCGATATCCCACCAGCCGGTCGAGCCGGTGCGCACAAAGCGGTAGCAGTTCTCATACAGCGCCAGCGCATGGCCGCTGGTGAACCGCCGCTGGATGTTCAGGTTGATCAGCGCAAACACCTTGGGATCATGCAGCTTCTCCGCCAGCGCCGGGCTATAGGCATATTCGCAGACGCCGCCCGCCAGCTTGGCATAAGACAGCAGCGAGCTGACCCCCCATTCCTGCCGCCCCTGTTCATCCAGCATGTCCCATTCCGCCACCGTCTCCGCCAGGCTGCGCAGCGATTGCTTCAGGGTGTCCATGTCGTTGGAGTTATAGCCCACCATCATGCACAGCGTCTGCGCATCGATCTGATGCTTGGGCTTTGAAATCAGCGTGTCATAGGCATTGAGCAAAAGCACATTCGACAGCTTGCGCTGCAGCAGCGTCAGCTTGCCGGACACATGAATGGCCGCCACATTCTTCTTCACCGACCCCCGGCGCAGCGGGCCTGTCAGCTTGTTATGCGGGATGTCTTTTGCGTCCATCGCCCTGCCCTCTTGCCCCCGTGCCGGTCTTTGCGACTCTCCGGGGCCTGCCTTGGCGGTACTATGACTTAAAAGGAACCCGCGCTCAATCCTGCTTTGGGGACCCGTTTACGGGAAAACCCGGTCCCGGAAACGGGTACCTTTACGGGATCATCCCGATTTCAGGCGCCATTCAGCGCTGGTTTCCCCGGTTTTCCGGCGATTATCCTGCCTGAAACCGCCAGATTTACAGCCTGCGAGTCGCGGGTGCCTGTCTTCCTGCGAATCGGGACCCTTGCTCCCGCAGACGGGTACCAATGCTCCTGCAAACGGGTTCCTTTGGTACTGGATACAGGTCCCCAAAAGTATATAAGCGCTTGATATATAGTAATTTATCAGACCCAAAGACTCTAAACTGAATCAAAGATTCACAACATTTCAACCTGTTTGTGCCATGATGAATACGGGGAAAAGAGTCATTTATTCCGCGAAATCCGGACGGCAGCGGAAAACAGATGCGTTGCCAGAATATGATTCACTCTGTCCCGGGGATGTGCCACAAATGCGGTGATAACACGCCAAACAGGCGATATACCCGAGGCACCCGTTACATGGCAAAGAAACCTGAAACTCCCCTGCCCCCTTATTTCAACCTCGACCCCGAGGCTGCCGCCGCCAAACTGGGCGAGCTCGTCGACACCGCCAGATTCGCCAAGGCCGCAGCCTTCGCCGGCCGCGGCCGCGATGATCTGGCCAAACGCGGCTACGCCCCCGACGGGCGCAAACGCCTGCGCAGCTTCTCCACATGGGAGGTCTGCCGCTACCTGATCCCGGTCGCCCCCGCCCATCTGCGCCGGGTCCTGAACAAACACCCCGACCTGCCCCAGGGCGAGGGCGCCAGCGGCTCGCGCTGGTTCACCCTGGAGGACGTGCTGAAGCTGCGCGATCATTTTGCCGAAGAAGGCATCAGCACCAAGGAATACCGCCCCTACCGCCCCGAAGGCCTGCCCGCCAAAGTCGTGGCCGTGGCCAACTTCAAGGGCGGCGTCGGCAAGACCTCCACCGCCGCGCATCTGGCGATGTCGGCGGCGCTGGACGGCTACAAGGTGCTGGTGGTGGATCTGGATTCCCAGGGCTCGATGACCTCGATCATGGGCGGCCAGGTCGCCGATGAATGGCAGACCGTCTTCCCCCTGCTGGCCAGAGACTACGCCGAAGCGGTAGAGTCTGAAAACAAGGTCCGCGCCGCCTCCGGATCAGACCCTATTCCGCTGGATGAGACTCTGACCGAAGCGCGGGAGGTTTCGCTGCGAAACGTGGTCCAGAAAACCCACTGGCCCAACATCGATCTGATCGGCGCCCAGCTGAACCTCTACTGGGCGGAGTTCCAGATCCCGGTCTGGCGGATGGGGCTCAGGAACTGGGCGCTGTGGGACGCGCTGACCAACGCGCTGGATCAGGGCGGCGCGCTCGATGACTATGACATCGTGCTGCTGGATACCCCGCCTGCCCTCGGCTACCTGACCATCAATGCGCTGGCGGCTGCCGACATCCTGATGGTGCCGCTTGGCGCGTCCTTCCTCGAGTTCGACTCGACGGGACGGTTCTTCGATATGCTCTATTCCACCTTCGCCTCGATCGAGGACGGTGAAAACGCCGGCCGCCGCCGCGCCGGGCTGCCCGAGATGAAGTTCGAATGGGACGTGGTGCGCGCCCTGATCACCCGCTTCGACGCCAGCCAGCAGACCGATCTGGCGAATGTGATCCAGGCCTATTTCGGCGACATGATGAACGCCTACCGGCAGGATTACACCGCCATGGTCGGCCAGGCCGGCGAAAGCGTGTCCGGCATCTACGAGGCGGACTACCGCAACTTCAACCGCGATACATATGTGCGCGGCCGCGAGGTGTTCGACCGCACCTATGCGGAATTCAAGGAACTGCTGATCGGCAGCTGGTGGCGCGATCAGCAGATGCAGCAGGCAGAAGCACAGACTGAGGAGAGCGAAGATGGCCAGACGCAGACAGCTTGAGACCCCCTCGCCCGAGGCATTGAAAGAGATCGAAGCAGGCATTGACCGCGACCTTTCGCGCGGCCCCGGCCTGCGGCCGCCGATAGCCGATGTTGTGGCCGATGCCGCCCGCCACGCGGACCCGACGCCGCAGGCCGACCGCGAGGCTGCAGCCCGTGACAAGGCAGACGCCGAACGCCTGCGCGACGCAGCCAGCAAAGGGCTGGTGGCAGTGGAAATCCCGCTGGAAGACATTACCGCGGATGCCCTGAACCGCGACCGGATCGTGCTGGACGAGGAGGAGATGCAGGAGCTGATGACCTCCATCTCGGTCAATGGCCTGCGCCTGCCGGTCGAGGTTTTTGTACCGCTCAATCCCGAGGACGCGGGCAGATACGCGCTGGTCTCCGGCTACCGCCGCCTGACAGCCCTGCGCCGCCTGAAGGCGCTCAGCGGCGGCGAACGGTTCCAGACCATCCCGGCGTTCGTCCGTGAACCCGGCAGCCTTGCAAATGCGCTGGTCTCGATGATCGAGGAAAACGAAATCCGCTCCGGTCTCAGCCAGTACGAACGGGGCAGGGCGGCGGCTTCGGCGGTGCATGACGGGGTGTTCCCGACGGTGGACGAAGCCGTCGCGGTGCTGTTCCAGAATGCCTCCAAGGCGAAGCGGTCCAAGATCCGCTCGTTTGCCCTGATCCACGAAGAGCTGGGCGATATGCTGTCCCATGCCACCGGCCTCAATGAACGCCAGTGCCTGCGTCTGGCCGCCGCCTTGCGGAGCGGCGGGGCGGAGCGGCTGCGGGCTGCGCTGGAGCGGGCAGAGGGGCGCTCGGCAGCCGAGGAGTGGGACGCCCTGCTGCCGGTGATCGAGGACACCGAAGGCGCGCCGCAGGATCCCAGCCGCGGCGGCCGCCCCAAGACCGCGCAAAAGGTGGAGCGGTCCGGAAAGACCCGCGTCGCCAGCGGGATCACCATCGAACGGGAATTCGGCCCGGGCGGCTATGCGATCCGGTTCTCCGGCGGCGATGTGACGGCTGAACTGGTTGATACGGTGATGGACAATGTCCGCCACCTGCTGGCGCACGGCGGATAGGGCCGCCGCCGGGTTCCGGTTTCGCTGCGAAACCCCGGTCCTGAACGGCCGGGGTTTTTCATTTCAGGGGTCTGTGAAAGGCGGGTTTCAGGGTTTCGCTGCGAAACCTCGGCCGGTCACTCCTCCAGCCGTTTGGCCCAGAGCAGCGGCGTATCGAAATTATACATCACCAGCTGGCCGCCGCCGGTCAGCTCCATCCGGTTGACCAGGCCGATCTGCTGCAGGAAATCCCGCTCGGCGATCATCGTCGCTTCGTCGCACAGCCCGCCGCCGATCTGTAACGGCGAAAACATAATGGTCTCCATGCCGGGCCCGAAAGTTGTGGTGAAGCTTCTGCAGGGGCTGGAGCCGTACAGCGTGCCGCCGTCGAAATCAAACCGCAGGTCTTCGAACTGCGCCAGATCGACGTCCTGGACCTTTTCAACAATCCAGGCGCCGTCAAAACTTGCTGCGGTGGTTGAAGCCATTGAAATCTCTCCGTTGTGTCCGGTTGCGTTTTCAGAGGCGAATGAGCACACCGCCAGAGCGCCGCCGCACAGGCCTGCGAGCGCCGCAAGCGTTACGGCCCGGGCAGGGCGCAAACCCGTCATTCGGCTGAAGCGGCTGGCTGCAAAGTCATCAGCGTCTCACCTTGATGCATGTACGGGTCGAGTGTGCGCAGCCTGAGCGGATTGACAAGAAAAAAATCTTGCTGGAATCCGGGTTCCATGCGACGCTTAAAGGTAATGAGAGCTAAGGCTCTAGTTTTAAACAATTTTTTAACTCAGGAGCTTCCCATGCCTCTTGATGGATCTGCTGCAAAAGAAATCAAGCAACAGATGGCGATTGCGCGAAAGCGGGCGCTGTCCTTCGGATTGTGTTTCGGCAAGAAAATCGAAAACTCGGTATTTCTGACCCATAAGACCAAGGCGGCCAAGGTCCTGGGCAAGCAGGCAAAAGCCGATGGCGAGACGCCGCAGTTCACCTTCGGGACGCTGAAGCTGGACGGCAAGGAGCTGTCGTTTTCGCTCGAAGGCAAAGTGGTGCCGGGCATGGCCCGCAAGGCCAAGAAGATGTTCATGGTGGTCGGGCTCAAATACAGCATCATCATTCTGGATCCCGACGGAACCGTTGTCGAGGCGGACCGCGATGACGACGAGGCCGCGGAGGACGGCCCGCAGGCGGCCCCGGCGGCCAGCGGCGACACTGTCACCGAAGATACTGAGGATACGCCGGCAGCGCCGTCGGCGGAACCGGATCCGGCCGAGGCCAAATGGAAAACCGCCGCCGCCAAGGTTGAGGCCAATCTGGCCAAGCTGCGGGACATTGCCGGCATCGACCTGTCGAAGGCCGAGGCGCTGTGGAAGGCGATCCAGGCCAAGGCGGAGGGCAGCGGCTATGCGGCGGCGCTGGAACATGTGGCCAAGCTGTCAGCCGAGATGAAGACCGCGGCCCAGGACGCCGCGGCGCGGGCCAAGCGGCAAACCCTGCTGGAAGGCAAATGGCAGCAGGCCGCGGGCAAACTGGAACCGCTGGTCAGCGAGGTTCTGGCGCTGAAGACGCCGCAGTCGGCGAAAATCGAAAATGTCTGGATGCAGATCAAGGCCCGGGTGGCCGCCACGCCGCCGGATTACGAAGGCGCGCTGAAGGCGGTCGGCCCCTTGGCCCAGGCCATTTCCAAGGCCCGCCAGGCGGCGGCCGAAACTGCGGAAGAGGCGGCACCAGCCGGTGCCGGGGCCGCATCGGCAGGGGAGGGGGATACCGTCACCACTGCCAAACCCGAGGCCCCGGCCAAGGCGCCGGAACAGGCCGCGCCGCCTTCGGATGACAGCGGCGCAGACACCGCAGACGCCGATGTGGCGGAGCAGATCGCCCGGATCGAGGCGGCGCTGAAGGCGCTGCGCGACGGGCCGGTGAAGACCTACAACACCATGGTGCCGGAGGCGGTCAGCCAGACCCCGGACAAGTGGAAGGCCGCCTTGGACAAGGTCGAGGCCCTGGCAGCCCAGGCCAAGGCCAAACCCGAGGACGCCGACGGCGCCAAGCTGGGCGCTGGGGAAAAGGCGCTGGAGACGTTGGAAAAAGCGGTTGCCGCCGATACTGCCGCCAAGACCAGCTTTCAGAAAGCCCTGGAGATATTCGATCTGCGGCTGGTGCCCCTGACCAGCCACCCCAAGGCTGCGGCGCCGGAGATTGCGCCGGAAATCACCCGGATCAACGGGCTGCGCACGGCGGCGGTCGGCAAGGCCAAGGCGCATGATCTGAAAACCGCCACGGATGATCTGGCGGCAGCAGAGGCCGAAATTGCCAAGGCCGAGGTTCTGGCCGATGATTTCGCGCATTTCATGGCGCTTGACCCGGACCGCAAGGCGCTGGCCGATGCGGCCCGCGGTGTCACAGTCGGCGACCCTGCGATCGATGATGCGGCGCGCGAGATGGAGCGCCTGTACGATGCGGCGCAGCAGGACAAGGCGGCCAAGAAATTCAAGGACGGCGTCAAGAAGCTTGACGAGATTGCCACGGTTCATGCCAAGACCGCCAAGGTGCGGGTGCTGCGGAAATCTTATGAAGACGGGCGCCCGAAAGCAAAGCAATGGGTGGATCACTGGGCCGGGCTGGCAGCTCCGATCAAAACCCTGCTGACGGTCAAACTGACCGAGCTTGGCGGCTATTACACGGATTCGGACGTTGCCACCACCAAGGACTATGGCGACTCCCTCAAGATACTCGGGAAATTCTGGTCGCTGCGCGCGTTCCTGGAAACCGAAATCCCGGTGGTTCAGCAATATGCGCCCAAGCTGACGGCCTTCGAGGCCAAGCTGAAGGATTTCAAGGACCACGGCGGTGCCTCGGGCATTCAGGTTATCATATTGAAAATGGAGGCGGATCTTGCTTCGGCCAAGGCGGAAGCAACCCTGCACAAATACTCCACCGCGCTGACTCTTCTGGATGCCACCCAGAGCGATTGGCCCGCGGCCACGGCCCAGGCGGATGCCTGCAAGGCCTATAAGGAAAAACGCGTGGCGGTTCAGGGCAAGATCGATCCCCTGAAGAATGTGCCGCAGGCGGCCACGATGCTGGAGGATGCCAAGGCGCTGATGGCCGAGGCGGCGGCAGCGGCGCTGAAGCTGGATTTCGCCTTGGCAAACACCTGCCTGGCGGATGCCGAGAAACGGGTGGACAGCGCCAAGGCGGCGGCAGAGGCTGCGGTCGAACTGGACGGGATGACCGATACGGCGGCGCTGGATGATCTGAAAAAGAAATGGGATCCGGCGTTCAAGGTCTTCACCGATATCCGCGACAAGGTTGTCGCGGCGGATGCGGGCAATGATTTCACCGCGCTGATCGCCAAGGCGCAACTGCCTGCGGCGGAAGCGGAAAAGGCCAAGACGGCCAAGAAATACGATGATGCCAGAGCGCATCTGGACAGCGCCATCGCAAATCTGAAGATGGCCATGGTGCTGGTTCATCAGCATCGCGCCTATGGCGAGCTGAAGACATCGCTGGCGGCACAGGCCGCCGCATTGGCGCCGCTGAACGACGCTGCCTGCCTGCAGCCGCATCTGGATGACATCACCCGGCTGACCGGCGAAGCGGACGATCTGATCAAGCCGGAAGCCTATGATTACAAGGGGGCGGAGGCCAAACTTGCCGCCGCGCGCAAAATGGCCGAGCAGGCCCGCGCCGATGGCGAGCTGTACAAGGCGATCAAGGCGGACCGGGCCAAGGCCACCGCGGTGATTGCCAAGATCACCACCGAAGGCGGCGCGGTTGAGACCCAGCTGACCCATCGCAAGACCGAGATCCAGGACCTGCTGGATGAAAGCACCGCCAAACAGACCGCGCGGGACTTCCAAGGGGCGGCGGACAAGGCCAAGGCTGCTGCGGGCTGGGAAACAGCCACGGATGCGGATCTGGCGACGCTGAAGACGGTGCTGGGCTGGGAGAACCAGTTTTTTGTTGTGCCCCGAGCGGCGCTGATCGGGCCGGGCAACGAGGCCGGCGTGCATCAGATTGCGCGGGCGGATGCGGATTACGCCAAATACCAGGCGGCGAAGGCAGCGCATACGTATACGGCTGCCAAGGCGATGTTCGAAAAGGCCTATCAGAAAATCACCGCCTGCCAGCGCCTGATTGCGGCGGCGGCCCCGTACAATCAGACGGTCACTGACGCGCAGGCAGCGGTGGATGCGCTGGCGCCGGAACGCAACGATGCCACCAAGGACCGGATCAAGGCGCTGGCTGACCGGCTGACCGCGGCCAAGCTGGATACCGCCAGGACGGATCTGGGCGAGAACGATTATACCCAGGCGATCAAGCTGCTGAAGCAGATCACCGATGATGCCAAGGCGCTGCTGACGGCGGTCCAGGGGTCGTCCGAATATGAAACGGCCCGCGCCGCCGCCGAGGCCAAGCTGGCAGAGGCAAAGGGCCACAAGCACGCCGATGCAATCGAGGCCCAGCTGACCCGGCTGACCGCGAAATACGAGGCTCTGGTGAAACTGGCGCCCGGCGATTACGCAACCGCAAAGACCATGGCCGGGGAGGTGGAGAAATCCGCCGAGGAGGCGATCAGCTCTGCCAATACCCATGGCATCCTGGAGGCGGTGAATTCCGCCATCGGCGGCGACGACGACAGCGCCCCCTGGTGGCCGCAGGTGCAGGCGGCGAAACTGTCGATCAAGGTGGTTGGCAGCCGTGAAAACGCCGACGTGGCCAAGACCCATCTGGATACCGCCAATGCCGAGATTGAAAACTGCCAGAAGGAGGGGCTGGACGCCAAGACCGCCAAGGGCCATCTGCTGGCCGCATTGGAGGCCTGCAACACGGCTGACGAGGTGATCTCGCAATATGCCTTCATCGAACAGGAGATCACCCGCGCACGGGCGGCGCTGGGGCCGGTCACAAGCCACGGCGAAGCGGCTTATGTGAAGGATGAGACCGACGCGGTTGAAAAGCTGCTGAAGGATGCCGAAACCGCCGCCAAGGGCGGCCAGGATTACGCCAAGGTCAGCAGCGGCATCGAGGCGGCCATCGCCCAGACCAAAGCCGCGCTGGAGATGGCGGAGCAGCACAAGGCGTACAAGGACCTGCGGGCCAAGCCGGAGGTGGAGCCGCGGCTGGCCGTGCTGGAAGCGCATGAGCACCGCTATGCGATCAAGCCCAGCATCGACACCATGCGCAAGAAACTGGCGGATGCCGCCGCGGCGGTGGCCGGCAAGAAGCCGGGAGACGCGATCAAGCTGCTGGAAGAGGCGCGCGCCATCGGCACCAGCGCCTTTGTGATGGCCGAAATGCGGGCCAACACGCCGCCCAAGGAAGCGGACATCAAGGAAATCCTGTCGCGGCCCAATGGCACCGACGAGCTGGACGCAATGATCGACAACCTGGAGCCGGAGGCGCAGCGGGCCGTGGTCAAAGTGGCGTTCAAGGCGCGTTTCGGCTGCGATATCAAGAACTTCAGCAATAAGAACCTGGCACCGGCCACGGAAATTGCCGATGCCGATCTGAAGGGGCCGAATATCGTCGCCTTCTACAAGGCGATGCAGGATCTGCCGCTGGATCACACGCTGAACAACGACTCGCTGCAGAAGTTCGCGGTCAATGAAGCTGCGGAAGGCGGCTCAATGTACCAGGGCAACGAAAAGCGGATCGTGATGCATGAGGGCGATGCGGGCGTGTCGCCCAATTATGCCTTTGGCAGCGATGATGCGGTGGGCAGCCTGGATGATGCCGCCACCCCGGAAGAACGCGCCGAGCTGGAGAAATGCAAACCCGCAAACGAGGAGCCGGTCACCTTTTTCAACTGGAACACCCTGCATGAGGTCGGCCATGCCGTCGATGACAAGCAGAGCTTCATGAAAAGCAACGGCGGCAAGAAGGAGTTCGGCGGCTGGACCGAACACGGCATGGATATCTCTGGCATCGCTGATAAAATTGCCAAAAAGTTCAGTTATGACAAGGCGTATGCAACCGAGTATATGGCGCATAACAAGGGCGCGCATGTGCCGCCCAAGCCGGCCGCTGAAAGCTGCACCGACGAGGAATGGGAAAGCCGGCGCATCAAGATGCAGGCGTTTATCGACATGGCCTCCGAACCGGCCAAGCCCTGGTCCAGCATGGCGATTGCAAAGCAGATTGAAATCGGCGGTGTTGTGTATCAGGAAAGCTACCCGAACACCTGGAATTCCTATCTGCTGGGCGAGCGGGCCAAGGGGATCACCGGCTATCAGTTCCGCGCTCCGGGGGAATGGTTCTCGGAGCTGTATGCCGCCTATCATTCCGGCAAGCTGAAGCCGAACCACCCCGCCGCCGGCTGGCTGGCCAAACTCTGACCCACTGATTTGACCCATTGAAAGGCTGTTGACCGATGTCGCTTTTTCACCCCGTCAACCTGGTGTGCCCGCAATGCGAGGCCCCGGTGACCATGATGGCCGTGGGCAGTGTGAACGCCGACCGCCGCCCCGATCTGCGGGACGATATACTGGAAGACCGGTTTCAGGATGTGACCTGCGAGGCCTGCGGCGAGAGCTTCCGGCTGCAGCCGCAGTTCAATTATCTGGATACCGGGCGCGGCCAGTGGATTGCGGCGATGCCTGCCAGCCGCCTGCGGGATCATCTGGAGATTGAGGATGAGGCCGCCGCGCTGTTTGACACCAGCTATGGCGCAAATGCCCCGGCGGCGGCGCGGGATGTGGGCAGCGGGCTGGCGGTGCGCCTGACCTTCGGCTGGCCTGCGGTGCGGGAAAAGCTGCTGGTCAAGCAGCTGGGGCTGGAGGATGTGATTGTCGAAATGATGAAGCTGCACATCCTGCGCAGTGTTGAATCGGTGCCGATGGCCGAGGGCATAGAGCTGCGTCTGGTGAATACCGACGAAGACAGCGATGGCTATGTCTTTGCCTGGCTGGAAACCGCATCGGAGAAATACATCGAATACATGACCGTGCCGGCGGAGCTGTACAAGGCGATCGAGGGCAATCCGGAGGGCTGGAACGCCATCCGCAAGCGGCTTGATACCGGGCATTTCGTGGATATGCAGAAGCTGTACATGGGGGAAGGGCGCCCGGCGGAATAGCCTGGCTGCGCACCGCCGGGGCGGCGGCCGGCGTGGACCGGTTGTGACGCTTTGCCGGAAGGCCTGAGCGTCAGGCGGGCCGCTGGGATGCAGCCCGCCGTTCAGTGGGCCGGCGCGAGGTCAGCCGCGGGCGACGTTGATCACCTGCATCTGGGTGTATTCGGCCAGCCCTTCGACCGATTGTTCCACCCCAAGGCCGGAGCCCTTGAAACCCGCCATCGGGATATGCGGGCCGATGTTCAGCTGCTGGTTCACCCAGATGGTGCCGGATTCGATCCGGCCGGCGACCTCTGCCGCCTTGGCGGTATCGCCTGAATGCACCGAGCCGCCCAGCCCGTAGTCGGAGGCATTGGCGCGGGCGATCACATCATCAATGCTGTCAAAGCGGATCACCGGCAGGATCGGGCCGAACTGCTCCTCGTCAACGATTTTCTGGCCGTCGGTCACATCGCGCACGATTGTCGGGCGCACGAAATAGCCGGGGCCGTCCTTGGGGGTGCCGCCGGCAATGATCCGGCCGCTGGCGCGGGCGTCCTCCAGGAAACCCTTGATCTTGTCGAACTGCGCCTTGTTCTGGATCGGGCCGATGGTGGTGCCCTGTTTCATGCCGTCGTCGACAACCGCCTGATCGGCCAAGGCGGCCAGTTCGGCACAGAAGTCTTCGTAGATGTCGCTGTGCACATAGGCGCGTTTCACCGCCAGGCAGACCTGTCCGGCATTGAGAAAGGCGCCGCCATAGACCTTCTCGGCCGCGGCCTTTACATCCACGTCGGGCAGCACGATGGCGGGGTCGTTGCCGCCCATCTCCAGCGTCACCCGTTTCATGGTGGCGGCGGCGCCGGCCATGATCCGCTTGCCGGTCTCGGAGGATCCGGTAAAGCCGATTTTGGCCACATCCGGATGCGTCGTCAGTTTCGGGCCAAGGTCATTGGCATCGGTGATGATATTGACCAGCCCGGACGGCAGGATGCGGGCGCAGATCCCGCCCAGTTTCAGCGCCGTGACCGGGGTGGTCGGCGCCGGTTTCAGCACGATGGCATTGCCGGCCATCAGCGCCGGTCCGATCTTCCAGCAGCACAGAAGCAGCGGGAAATTCCAGGCAATGATGCCGGCCACCACGCCCAGCGGTTTGTGGCGGGTCTCAATCCGGAATTCGGCGTCGTCCTGGATGATGCGGTCGGGCAGCTCCAGCGTGGCCGTGTGGGCCAGGTAGCCCTGCGACCAGGCAACCTCGCCCTGGGCCTCGGGCAGCGGTTTGCCCTGTTCCAGGGTGATCAGCCGGGCCAGTTCGCCGGCCTCCTCGCCGATGGCGGCGGCCAGCGCCTCCACCTTGGCGCGGCGTTCGGCCATCGGTGTGTCTGCCCATGCCTGCTGGGCTGTTTTGGCGGCGGCCACGGCCTGGTTCAGCTGCGCCCCGGAGGCATGCGGCACGCGGGCAAAGACCGTCTCGGTTGCCGGGTTGATGACGCCGATCATCCGGTCTGACGAAACCTGTTCGCCGTTGATGAGCATTCGGTAGTCCATAGGTATTCTCCCTGATTATTTGTCAGTGTGGGGTGATCGAAAAAGATCAGCAGGACCCGGCGGCGGGGCAGGGGGCCGCCGGGGTGCCGAGGGTGTGCCCTGCGCCAAGGGTCCGCTCGGCGGCGGCAGGGTGATGCGTTCGCGGCCAATGAAGGCCGGGGGTTGCAGCACTGCCTTGCCGCCGCCGCTGATGCGGGCGCGGGCCAGAAGGCCGGTGAAATGCGCTGCCGCCAGGCTGGCGCCGCGCACTGCTGCGCCCGCGGTACCGGGGCAAGCGCCGTATTGCGCGCCGGGCAGGTTCAGCAGCGACCATTGGCCGGGGGCGCAGCGGGCATCGCCCTGCACCGACTGCACCCCGCTGCAAGCCGCCGGGCAGACCGGCGCGCCGCGGGCGGGGGCGGAGGCGACCAGCAGTTTGCCCGCCTGCAGCACCGCGGCGGCGGCCCCGGCCAGCAGCGGGCTGTAATGAGGCTGGCCGAAGGAGCAGTGGACGATCTGCGCCTCGGAACAGGCGGCGCGGTGCAGGGCCTCGGCCACGGCGGCGAGGGAGGCGGAGAGGCGGCCGGGAAAGATGCTGAATCCAAGGAACCGGGCCGCCGGCGCATTGGCGCGGATGGCGGCGGCCATATGGGCTGCGTGCAGCGCGGCGGGGCTTTCGGCGGCGCGGGGGTGCACATCGCAGATATCGGTGCGGGCGGCGAGGCCCGGGGTGTCCGCGGCCAGCGGGCCGTCGATCAGCGCAATCAGCGGGGCGGGGGTCATGCGCCGGCCTCGGTCAGGGTGATCTCCATATCGAACGGGCTGGCGGCCGCCGCGCCGCCGTGGGCGGTGAGGATGCGGGTGGCCCGGGGGAAGGCCCCGTCGATATGGGTGAGGATCCGGGCGGCGGTGGCGGGGTCGACCTCGGACAGGGCCTCGTCCAGGATCAGGATGTCGAAGGAAGTGAGCAGGGCGCGCAGCAGGCAAAGGCGCTGGCGTTCGCCGCCGGACAGCGTGAGCCCGCTTTCGCCCAGCATTGTGCAAAGGCCGTCTGCGCGGCGGAAGCGTTCGGCGAAGCCGAACAGATCCAGCAGCTCCCAGACGTATGTTTCATTGGCAGGATCGGCCCAGAAGGCGCGGCTTTGGAACAGGTTGTCGCGCAGGCTGGCCCGCAGGGTGAAGGGCCGCTGGCCGGCATAGGCTACCCGTTCCGGCAAGGCGGCGCCGCCAAGCTGGCGGAGGTCCGCGCCGCCCAAGGTGACACGCCCGGACAGGGGCTGCGCCCGGCCGCAGAGCACCGCGATCAGCGAGGTTTTTCCGGCGCCGCTAGGGCCTTTGAGCGCCAGTTTGGTGCCTTGGGGAATGGTCAGGGACAGCGGGCCAAGCGGCGCAGCCTGGCCGCGGGCCACAGTGACCCGATCCAGTTGCAGGGCGTAGCCGGCGGGGGAGAAACAGGAAGCTTTCGCGCGCGCCGCGGGCTGCATCACCGCATCAAGCCGCGCCGCCGCAACCTTGACCCGCGCCTGCGCGTGCCACAGGCCCAGCAGCGACTGCATCGGGCCGGTCATGAAGCCCATATAGGCGATGAAAGCGATCAGCGAGCCGAGCGGCCAGTCGCCGCGGATCACCATCAGCCCGCCCGCCAGAAAGATCGCGGAACGGGTCAGCGCCGACAAGAGCACCGGCACCGCGCGGGTGAACTCGCCCCACAGGTTCTGGGCGATCAGGCGGCTGTTCAGCCCGGCATGGTCGCGCAGGCTGCGCCGCTGCGCCCAGAGGGTGCCGCGGGCGGCTTGCAGCGCGGGCAGGCCGAACAGGGTTTCCGAAAGACCGGCGGCGTAGCGCCCCTGCATGCCGCGCACTGCGGCGGCGTGGCGTTCGGTGCGGGGCCGGGCCCAGAGCAGGAACAGCAGTTCGGCGGGGGCCAGCAATGCGGTCAGCAGGCCAAGCCGCCAGTCCAGCACCATCAGCATTGCCGAGCCGCCGATCAGCCGGATCAGCGCCGAGGAGCCGCCGAGCACCGCGTTGAAGGTGAATTTCTGTACTTCCGCCGCGTCGCCGTCGATGCGGGCCAGCAGCTCGCCTGCGCGCTGGCTGGCAAACCAGCCGGAGGGCTTCCCGGCCATACGGGCCAGCAGTTTCCGGCGCAGCCGTGCCAGCATCCGGAGTGAAGCGCGCATGTGCAGGATATTGCTGAGGGCGCCGGTGGCGGTGGCCGCGAGGCCGATGGCAAACAGCGCCAGCGACCAGATCACCAGCTGCGCGGCATCGCCGGCCATCAGGCCGCGGTCGATCACCAGCTTGCTGATATAGGGCGGCAGCAGGCCGATGGCGGCGGCGGCAAAGCTGATCAGCAAGAGCAGCGCCAGCCGGTGCCGGTGCGGGTGCAGCAAGGGCAGCAGCCAACCCGCAGTGGAGGATGTGAAAAGCGCCGCACCTGCGCGGGATTGCAGGCGCGGCCAGGTGCGGGCGGCCGCAGGGCCGCCCGGCCGGGGGGAGAGTTTGGCGGCAGGCCCGGTCATCCCTGCGGCACGACGTGCAGGGTGGAGACCGACATGTCGCCGCCGGAGGGGATGCGGATCTCGCCGGTCCGCTCCAGCGTTTCGCTGTCATAGATGCCGATGTCGTCATTGGTGCCGCCGACATAGATCTCGCGCCCGTCGCTGGAGACGTTGATCACATAATAGGTGTGCGGCAGGTCCACGCGTTTCACCAGCTCGCGGGTTTCCAGGTTATGCTTGGAGAGCTGGGTATAGACGCCATAGAGGTAATTCGGGTCCACAGCGCTGCGCACGGCGGAGAACATCAGCACCTCGAAGGAGGCGAAATCGGCGATCCCGGTCTCGCCCGTTGTGAGGTCGACAGACTGATAGCCCCAGACGAAATCCGCCATTTCCTGCTGGGTTTCGTCGGTGAAGACGGCCGCCGTGTACATCAGCAGCATCTCGTCGTTCTGGCTGCCGGTGGGCCAGAAGGCGAGCACATCCGGCGGGCTGTAGGCGGGGCGGTCCCAGCTGGCGTTGGCGATGGCCACCTCGGTGTTGCCGGTGGCGGGATCAACCCGGTAGAGGTCGTGGCCCGCGACATAGACCAGACCGTTGCGGTCGGTGGCCATCAGAGTGGAGCGGCGCGGCGCCTCGAACACGGCTGCGGGGGTGGCCTCCAGCCCGGCGGCGGCGTCATAGACGGCAAATTCCGGCTGCATCACCTCGTAACGGTCGGTCAGTTTGCGCACCGGATTGCGCACCGTATAGATCCGGCTGCCGTCCTTGGAGACCGCCAGCGAGGCCAGCGAGCGGCGGGTCACATCGCCGTCGGACTGGGCCGCGTGGAACACTGTCTCGCAGGTTTCGATATCGACACCGACCACATCCTGCCAGTGGTTCAGCAGCACATAGGCGATGCGGTTGTCCGGCGACATGGCGATCACCCCCGGCGTCACATTGGCGCCAAGATCGCAGTCGGATTTGACCGAGCGGTCCCCGGCATCAAAGACATAGAGGTTGGAGGGGCGGGCCACCGTCACCAGCAGATCGCCTGCGGCCAGCGGCAGGGCGGAGGCGCAGAACGCGGCAGCAGCAAAAAACGCGGTTTTCATGATGCGGGTCTCCTCAGGTTTCAGCGTCGGTGGGATAGGTGGCGCCAAGCGCGCGCCAGTCCTTGGCGGCATTGGGAGCGTTTTCGTCCCAGTTCTGGTGGTTGACCATGATGTCGGGCACCTGGGCGGGCCACCAGCAGGGGTCGGAGCAGCCGTAAAGGTCCGCCTCCATCGGCTGGCACAGGGCGGCAAGGCCGCCGAAGGGATCGACCTCCCAGCCGGGATCGAAGGTGGTGGCGCAGCCCGCGGTCACGGTCTGCATCGCGCGGACCTCTTCCATCTGGCCCTCGGTTGCGGCCTGCTGGACGCGTTCGGCTTTCTGATTGAGCGGTTTCATTTTCCAAACGCCCTCCTTGGCGCAACATGCTGGTGAAAATACTGCGGGGCCTTGGCGATCAGTTCGGCATAGGCGGCGACGCCGAAATCGATCCAGTCGCGCATCAGGTCGCAGTAGTGATAGGTCGGCATCATCGGGTCGCTGAAATGGGCATAGCTTTCGTGGTAGCAGCCGCCCGCGCACAGGTTGCGGATGCGGCAGGTGGCGCAGCCCTTTTCGGTGCGGTCGGACCGTGCCTTGATGAAGCCCGACAGCTCCTTGCGCCTGATGCCTTCATCGACGGTGCCGAACTGGTCCATTTCCGATCCGGTGAAGCGGTGGCACAGGTTCAGCGCGCCGTCGTGATTGACCGCCAGCATGCCCACCCCGGCACCGCAGGGCAGCGCCTTGGAGCGGCCCTCGTAAAGGTCGTTCATCATCTGGTGCATGTTGGAAAAGCCGATGTTGCGGCCCTTGAGCGCCGCCTCGACATAGAGCCGGCCGAGGGACTTCATGCCCTCGAACACCTCCAGCAGCTCGGCGCCGTTGAGGTTGAAGGCATCCATGTCGCCCGAAGTGACGGGAGAGAAGCCCACCTCGGCAAAGCCGATGCCGTTGATCAGGTGGTCCCAGATCTGGACGATGTTGGTGATGCCTGCGGTCAGGGTGACGCGGGCGCCCACCGGCTTGGATTTATAACGCGACAGCAGCAGCCGCGCTTTGGCGGCGACCGCGTCATAGGTGCCCTTGCCGCCGACCGTCTTGCGGTTCAGGTCGTGCTGCGCCTTGGGGCCGTCGATGGAGACGGTGAGGCCGAACCGGTGCTGGTCGAGCCAGTCGATCAGCGGTTCGGTCAGCAGGGTGGCATTGGTGGTGAGGCTGAAGTTCACCGTCTTGCCGAGGGCGGCGAAATGCGGCCCGGCCCAGTCCACCACCTGACGGATCAGCGGCTGGTTCGACAGCGGCTCGCCGCCGAAGAACACCACGTTGTAGCTGTCGCGGTCCGGGTTTTCGGCCAGCAGCATCTCGACCGATTTCCGCGCGGTGTCAAAAGCCATCTTCTGGCCCTTGGAGGGCACCGCCAGATCCTCCTTGTAGCAATAGGAGCAGGCCAGATTGCAGCCGGTGTTGACGTTCAGAACGATGGTGGTGAGCGGAAAGTTTTCGATCTCGATCGGCGGGCGTTCGGGCTGCAGCGGGCGGCCGTCGTTGACGATGTCGAGCCGCACCAGCCCGTCGAGCCGGGCAGCTGCATCCGATGCCGCAAACCGGGCTGCGAAGTCGTCCATACTGAACGCCTGTTCTTGCGCGGCGTAGTCGAGAATGTCGCGGTCGGTGCTGTCGATCTCGAAGATCGAGGTGGTGGGAACGTGGAACAGAACCTCGCGCCCGTCGACCGCGACCCGGTGCGCATTGGCTGGCTGATAGTGGAAATCTTTCATGGTCTCTCTCTCCCTGGGCTTCAGCGGATCGGCGGATCGATGAAGCGCTGCACGGTGACGATGAGCATCGCCTCGCCCTGCTGCCCCATCGCCTTGGCCTGCACTTTCAGCTCACCGGCGTTGTTGGCGCTGAAGGGGCGGTCGGGGTTGGGGCCGGCAATGGCGGGCTGGAAGATGCCGTTTGGCTGCATGCCGCCTGCATATTCGGTGTCTTTCATATGGGCCGCGTGCTCATGCGCGTTGGCAACGGTCCACTGCGCCTCGACCCGGCCGATGCGGACGTCGTCCCCGGTTCCGGGTTTGCCGTCCGGGCCGTTCCACATGCCGATCGCGTTGAAATAGGCGGGCACCGGGGGCGGCCCTGCATCGCTGCCGCCGCCGACGCGGGCGATGGTGAATTCCGGCTCCACCCGGATACTGTCGACCGAAGTGTAATGGGCGATCTGCCCCTCGGCGCCGCCGGCGCTGAAGGTGACCACGCCATTGCCCTCAGCCGTCAGCGACAGCGCGGCGCCAAAGCCATTTGCCGCTGCAGTGCCGCCGGAGCTGGCGAGGGTGTCCAGCCCGGTGCCGACCACCTGCACCTGTGCGGCGCCCGCCGGAACGGCAGAAGGAACCGTGCCGAGGATGACGCTGCCCGCGCCCGCCCGCGCGCCGGTCAAGGGGGCGCCGAGGGCGTCGTTGCTGCGGTCGAACTGGCGGCCCTGCAGGCCGTTTCCATCCGCCGACAGCGCCAGCACCTGGCGGTAGGCGGTGCCGCCGATGTCCAGATTGGCGCGCCATTCATAGCCGGTATAAAGGTTCATCCGGCCCGAGGCGGGATGTTTGGTGCCGTCTGCGGTCACAAAGTCTCCGCTGACCTGATAGGGCGAGGCGTCGCCCGTTACCGTCAGCCGCCCGTAGGCCTCGCCGATGCCGGGCAGGTCGGTGATCACCACCCAATCCCCCGCCACCGGCTGCTTGTCTGCCGCCTGCCAGTCTGCCCAGGCGGCGGTCTCCAGCGGGTTCCGCTCCGCCAGATAGCCGGCGATTTCGGTGCGGGCGATCTTGTACCACTCGCGGTCGCGGCCAAGCGCCTGATATTCGATGGTGGGAAAATGGCCGACATGGAAATCCATGTGCAGCGTCCATTCCGCGGCGGTGCGGTTCTGCAGCAGACCGCGGGCGCCGGTGTGGCAGCGCGCGCACATCGAGGCAAAGGGCTCGTCAAAGCTTTCCTGCGCATTGGGGTCTTTTTCCAGCGCATAGCGGAAGGGGGCGGCCTCGGACGGGGCCAGGCCCTGGGTGTCGGACAGATGCTGCACGATGGCGCGGCGGTCCTCAGGGCTGATTTCCAGCCCATGCGCCTGCTGCATCCGGACGATGGTCATCATCCAGCCTTCGGGCGTCTTGCGCTGGCCGCTGATCCGGGTCAATCCGCCGTCTTCGCCGGTATGGCAGGCGGTGCAGATGTCCTGCACCAGCGCTTCGCTGGCCAGCGCGGGTGCGGCGCTGGTGAATGTTAAGAGCATTGCAGCCGTCAGACCGGCTGTTCGTTTTGCCATGGAAGGTTCTCCCTGTTGCTGGTGTCCCAGGGGATCTGCGCCCCCTCGGTGAAGCCTTGCGATAGAAGCCATTGATGGATGGCCCGGGCCGTCTGCGGCGGGGCCGCCGGTAAAACCGCGGTGTGAAAGCGCGCCGCGTCCGGCAGCGGCCGGCCGTTCAGGCGGCGCAGCAGCGGCACGATCTCCTGCCCGGCGGCAAAGGCGGCGCCGCCGGGGGCATCGCGGGTGATCAGCACCTCGCGCCGCGCCAGATGGCCGTTTTGCACGATGACCCGGCGGGCGATGTGCGGGCGGATCCCGGTGCCGTGGGCGGGGAGATCATCTGGCCAGGCGGCACGCGGCTGCCAGAACGGTGTTTCAATGTCCGCCTCGCGGTAGAAATCGCGGCCCACCCGGGCCTGCCGCCAAAAGGTCTCTGCCACCCGGTTGCGGTAGAAATCGCGGGCCAGTCCGGTGCCGCCGTCCAGCAAGGCCCGTGCGATGGGCACCGCCATCAGCGCCGAGGAGACCGCCCAGAACATGCCGTGCCCGGACAGGGGATCCAGGGCCACCGCCGCATCGCCCAGCCGCGGGCAGTGCGGATCAAGCTCCGGCGCGGTCAGCCGCGGTGCAATGGCATGAATGGCGGGGCGGCGGGGCAGGGGGGTGTCCGCCAGCACCGTGTGCCACAGCGCCGCCACCGCCGCCTTGCCGCCGGTCCGTTTGTCCAGCGCGGCCGCGTCGCCCACAGCCTGGAGCCAAAGCTGGCCTTTGCCCAAGGGAGTGGACCAGGTCCAGCCGCCGGGCCGGGCCGTTATCTGCGGAGTGTCCAGGTCCCCGGTCTGCGGCTGCACAATTCCTGCAATGGAGATGGTATCCGGGCCGATGAGCTCTGCCCGGCTTTGTTCTGTGCAGGGACGCGGGGCGCGGCGGCCGCGGGCCTCGAACAGCAAGCGGGCGGAGAGGTTTTGACCGCTGGCCAGCCGGATGACGCCGGCGTCCGGGCGGAGGCTGGCCACGGCCTGTTGAAAAACGGCGGCGCCCGCCGCCCTGGCGGCGTTCAGCAGCCCGGCGTCGAATTGGGTGCGGTCGGCCGGATGCTCGCTGTTGCGGCCGCCCTGGAAAGCCCCCCAGCTGACATGGCGCTGCGCCGCAGGCCCGATGCCCGCCAGCGGCAGCCGGTGCCGCTGCAGGATTGCGGCGACGCGGGCGGACATGCCCTCATGCCGCGGCCCGCGCGGCGGCAGGGTGGCCAGCGCCACGCGGAACCCGGCCCGCGCCAGCAGCGCTGCGGCCACCGATCCGGCCGGGCCGCCGCCTGCGATTGCTATGTCAAAGGTGCCGGTTTGAGGTGCCATTTACACAAGCTGCACTGTGGCGGCGGTGCTTGTGGCGGACACATCCGGACAACAAGACGACATTTCCGGACAGAATCGGCGGCTGCGGCCGGGACCGCCCTGTTTTTTCTGGAATGGCGGGATTTTACGGTATTCTGGCGCAATCCTGAGGAATTGCGCGATGCCACACGACTACCAGCCCCGGATTTCGGCCTCCACATTGAACGACCCGCTGCGGGCTGTTGAGTTCATGAACGGCGATGCCGGCAGGATTTTCCGCACCGCCGGGATCGGCCCCGGAGATCTGGAAGGCGAGATCGGCCTGCAGAAGTTCGTGGCCTTCTGCGAGCATGCCTCGGACCAGCTGGGGCTGCCTGATTTCGGCTGGCGGGTGGGCTCGGTGTTCGACCTGCAGAATCTTGGCACGCTTGGAGATTTCATCCAGCAGGCCCCGACGCTGGGGGCGGCGCTGTCGCTGTTCCGCAATGCCTTTCCGATGGTGCAGAGCGACTCGGAAATGCGGCTGTCGACGGAGGCGGGCAAGGCGCTGCTGACCTACCGGATCCTGGATGCACGCATCTGGCCGCGGCAGCAGGATGCGGAGCTGACGCTGTCGGTGCTCCATAGTCTGGTGAGATCCGCGGCCGGGCCGGACTGGCGGCCCGATCTGTTGTCGCTGGAGCACGAATCAAGCGCCCTGCAGCACCGCAGCGCTGCCGGGCCGCGCTGTCCGGTGCAGTTTGCCGCCGCGTCCAATACGCTGGTGTTTCCGGCGGTCCTGCTGGATCTGCCGCTGGCGGACAGCGATAGCCCGGCGTTCAAGGCGGCGTCGCAGTCGATTGTCCGCAGCGCCCGGCAAAACGAGCGCGAGGCGCCGGTTGCCGTGCGGGTGCGCCGCGAGCTGCTGATGCGCATTGGCCGCGAGAGTTTCGAGCAGACCGTCATCGCCACCGCCCTGGGCATGTCGCGCCGGACCCTGCGGCGCAAGCTGGAGGAGGAGGGGCAGAAGTTCTCGCGGCTGCTGGCGGGCTGCCGGATGGAGATTGCCAAGCGCATGCTGCGGGCACCAGGGGCGCAGCTTCATGATATATCGGAGCGGCTGGGCTATTCCGAAGTCTCGGCTTTTGAGCGCGCGTTCCGCCAGCGGGAGGGGGCGACGCCGAGCCAGTACCGCAAGCAAGCGTCCGGTGGCGGAGCCGGTGACGGTGCTGCCGGGCTGGATACGGGGTCAAAGTAACCCGGCGCAGCGCGGCGCGGAAATTCTGCGGGCTGGTGTGATCCAGCTTTCCCGCCGGCCCGTAGATATCCTATGATGCCAGTGAAAACAGACAGGCCGCCCGATAGAAACCTGGCGCGCGGGGAACCTCCTGAGGGCAAAGCTGCAGTGTCGAAGGCGCAACCTTATTCCGAGCTGACCATCTGGCTGCTTGCCGTGCGCGATCAGCGGGACCGGGCAGCCTTCGGCAATCTGTTCGACGATCTGGCGCCGCGCCTGAAAGGGTTTGTCATGCGGTCCGGAGCGGCGCCGGCGCTGGCCGAGGAAATCGTTCAGGACGTCATGCTGACCATCTGGCGAAAGGCGGGCCTGTTTGATCCGCATAAGGCGCAAGCGGCGGCCTGGATCTATCAGATCGCCCGCAACCGCCATATCGATATTGTCCGCAAGGAAAACCGTCCGGTGCCGGATGAACTGGGCGAAGACCCTGGGCTGGGCGCTGATGCCGGCCAGATCCTGGCGATGGAGCAGGAAGCCGGGCATCTGAAACTGGCCATCGAGCAGCTGCACCCCGATCAGAGGGACATGATCGAAAAGGCCTATCTCGGGGAATTGACCCATCAGGACATCAGCACCCAGACCGGCCTGCCGCTGGGAACCGTAAAATCGCGTATCCGCCTGGGACTTGGGCGGCTGCGCAAAGAGTTAAAAGGATTGCGCTGAATGCCGGCAATCACCCATCACATTCCCGACCCGATGATCGCCGCCTATGCGGGTGGCAGCCTGCCGCATGCGTTTTCCATGGTGGTGGCAAGCCATCTGTCCTGCTGCCGCGGCTGCCAGGCAGCGCTTGGCGCGCATCAAAGCGTGGGCGGTGCCCTGCTGGAGCGCACCGAGGCGGCAGAGCTGTCCCGCGGCCTGAAGGCCGGTGTCATGGCGCTGCTGGACGCGCCGCCGGTGCCGGAGCCGCAGTATGACGCCAAGGGGATCTATCCGGGGCCGGTGATGCAGGCTCTGAAGGGGGCCGCGCCGCGCTGGAGGACGCTGGGCATGGGCGTCAAGCAGACCATCCTGTTCGAAGGGGAGGGCGGGTCGGCCCGGCTGCTGTACATCCCGGCGGGCCGGGCGGTGCCGGATCACAGCCATAACGGACTGGAGCTGACGCTGGTGCTGCAGGGCAGTTTCAGCGACGAAACCGGACGTTTCGGGGTTGGCGACGTTGAGATCGGGGATGAGGAGCTGGAGCATACGCCGGTTGCGGATGCCGGGGAACCGTGCATTTGCCTGGCGGCCACCGATGCGCCGCTGCGGTTCAGCGCGTTCATGCCGCGGCTGCTGCAGCCGCTGTTCCGGATTTAGGCCGCCGGGTTTACCGGGCGGGCGGCGGGTCTCAGCCGCCGGTCTGCCGGCCGCGATAGGCCAGCCAGTCGGGCAGAAGGGCGAAGGCTTTGATGGCCCAGGAGAAGGGACGCGGGAAATCGGTTCTGAAGCGGCGCGATTGCAGGGCGCGCACAACATGCGCTGCGGCCTGTTCCGGGGTCATCAGCTGCGGCATCGCAAAGCTGTTCTTCTCCGTAAGCCGGGTCTTGATAAAGCCGGGGTTGATAATGCGGACGGTGACGCCGGTGCCTTTCAGATCATGGCGCATGGTTTCCGCCAGGCTGATCAGCGCGGCTTTGCTGGCACCGTAGCCGATGGCGGCGGGCAGGCCGCGGTATCCGGCCAGGGAGCCGATCAACGTTATCTCGCCGCGCCCGGATTTGACAAAGCCGGGCACGACCTGCCCCAGAACCCGCAGCGCACCGTTGAAATTGACGTCAATCATTCTGAGGGCCGCATCGGTGTCCCAGTTCTGGGTGCGCAACGGTTCATAGGCGCCGGCGTTGTAGATGACGGCATCAACCGGCCCGGCCAGCCGGGCGGCGGATGCGACGGACTGCGGATCGGTGACGTCCACCGCCGCCGGCCGGGCCTGTGTCAGCTCATCCGCGAGCTGTTCCAGGGCTTCGGCCGAGCGGGCAGAGAGGATCACCCGGGCACCCAAGGCGTCCAGCTGCCGGGCGGTTTCGCGGCCCAGCCCGTGGCTTGCCCCGATCAGCCAGATGGTTTTGCCGTGCAGGCTGTTCATGCCTTGCGGTCCGAATAGGTGGAACTGTCTGACAGCAGCGGCTTTGGCGGCGCGGGTTTTCTGAGAAACGGCGCGCGTTTGACCCAAAGCCTGAGGGCCTGCCAGTAAATCAGCGCCACCACGCGCAGCGCCCCGAAAGGCCGGCGGATGGCGGCGCGGGCCAGGGACGCGGTGGTTGCAGGCCGCCGCCGCCCGTTCAAAGTCGCCAGCACGCCCTGGCTGCCGTTTTGATAGGCGATCCGGATATTGAAGGCGCGGCGGGTCATTTCAAAGCTGAACTGGTAACGCCCGGCCACTTGCTGAAACGGGGAAACATGCATGAGCTTTTGCGCTTCAATCACCTGTTCGGGCTGAAGGGGCCGGAAATCAGGGTGCGCCGCGAAATAGCAGTGCCGGTGTCCGAAGGTGTTGTTCACCTCGGCGATGAAGGCCCGCGGCGTGCCGTCCCTGACCGCGATCCAAAAGCTGACCGGATTGAAATGAAACCACAGAAAGCTGGGCTGGGTCAGTAACAGCAGCTGCGCCCTGCCGAGGGGAAAACCGCGCTGGAGCAACTCCTCGCGGAACCAGGCCGCGCCGCGCCCGTTGCCGCGCGGCCCGCCATGGTGGCGGTCATGGATGGAAAACAGATTGAACCGGTTGCGCGACAGCAAGGGCGGAGCGCCGCTGGTCATGTCCGTCAGGATATAGTCGACACCATAGCGGAAGGCGTTTTCCACCGCGCCCCGCCGGGCATGAAAAGTCTGAGCTGCGACATGTTCAATCATACAGGGGTTACGTTTGCTTTGCGGTGCTGGATCACCGCGGGCCGGTTATTTTATCGCACCCCAAGTGATCCGCAGCCGCCCGGCGGACGTAATGAAAGGAAACAGCGGGAAGGAAAACAACGCATGCTGGATCAAACGCAGGGGCTCCGCCGCAAGATTGCAATCGCGGGGGGCGGCATTTCCGGGCTTGCTGCAGCATACTACCTGTCCTCCAGCCATGACGTGACTTTGTTCGAGGCAGCTCCGCGGCTGGGCGGGCATGCCCGGACCGTGCTGGCAGGGAAACACGGCGACCAGCCCGTGGACACGGGGTTCATCGTGTTCAATTATGCCACCTATCCGTATCTGACCCGGCTGTTCCGCGAACTGGACGTGCCGGTGATGAGAAGCGAGATGAGCTTTTGCGCCAGCATTGATGACGGGCGGCTGGAATACGGGCTGAACAGCCTGCGGATGCTGACCGCGCAGAAGCGCAATCTGATCCGGCCGCAGTTTCACAGGATGATCGCCGATATTCTGCGTTTTGGAAGACAGGCCGAGGCGGCCGCGGCGGACGACGGGAAAACCATCGGCGAGCTGGTCGCGGAGCTGGGCCTGGGCAGCTGGTTCCGCGACCATTACCTGATGCCGATGTGCGGTGCGATCTGGTCCACGCCCGTCAGCGATGTCGATGCCTTTCCGGCCCGGTCGCTGGTGCAGTTTTTCCGCAACCACGCGCTGCTGGCGGGGGCCGGCAGGCATCAATGGTGGACCGTCAAGGGCGGCAGCATCGAATATGTCCGCCGCCTGGAGACTGCGCTGATAGCGCGGGGCTGCTGCATCCGGCTGAATGCTCCGGTCCAGCGGGCGGTGCGGCAGGCGGGCGGCGTGTCCGTGCAGGCGCAGGGGCAGCCGCCTCAGAGGTTCGACGATATCATATTTGCCTGCCACTCCGATCAGGCGCTGGCCATTCTGGGGGATGATGCCCGGCCGGAAGAAGCGGCGGCGCTGGGGGCAATCCGCTTTCAGCCGAACCGGGCGGTTCTGCATTGCGACGAAGGGCAGATGCCCAAGCGGCGCAGGTGCTGGTCCAGCTGGGCCTACCGCAGCCAGGAGGGCGGCGTCGGCATCACCTATTGGATGAACCGGCTGCAGAACATTCCCGAAAGCGATCCGCTGTTTGTGACGCTGAACCCCGCCCGGCCGATTCCGGCAGCAAAGATCTATGATCAGGTGGAGTTTGCGCATCCGGTTTTCGACCAGGCGGCCCTGCAGGCGCAGCGGCAGATCCGGGCGATGCAGGGGCGCAGCAACACCTGGTTTGCCGGCGCCTACAATCGCCATGGTTTCCACGAAGACGGCATCGCCAGCGCCATGCGGATTGTCCGCATGATGAATCCGCTCATCTCTCACCCGGACAAAGGAACAGATCATGGCATTTGCAGACAAGGCCTTGCAGTCGGAATTCCTGTCGGCCTGCGCGCGTCTGCGTGACGGCCGGCTGACATTGCGCACGCCGGATGGCGCGCGCTATGAGTTCGGGGATCGGGGCCCGGGGGCTGAAATGCAGATCCATGACTGGGCTGCGGTGTCGGCGATGGCGGCGCATGGCCAGGTCGGGCTGGGCGAGGCCTATGTGCAGGGCCTGTGGGACACGCCATCAGTCGAAGGGCTGACGCAACTGGCGATGCGCAACCGGGCGCATCTGGGCAGCTATGATCAGGCCAGCGTGCTGAACCGGGTCAAGTTCCGCGCCGTCGATACCCTCCTGCGGGCAAATTCCAGACGCGGTGCGCGCAAGAATATCCGCGCCCATTATGACGTGGGAAACGAGTTCTATCAGCTGTGGCTGGACGACGGCATGACCTATTCCTCGGGCCTGTTCGGGGCTGACGGCGACGACCTGGCCCAGGCCCAAAGCCGCAAGAATGCCCGTATCCTGTCCCGCCTGGGAGAGGGGGAGCAGGTGCTGGAGATCGGCTGCGGCTGGGGCGGCTTTGCCGAACAGGCCAGTGCCGAGGGCCGCCACGTGACCGGCGTCACCATTTCGCGCAATCAGCACAGCTATGCGGAATGCCGGCTGGACGGGCGCGCGAATATCCAGTTGCGGGACTACCGGGATATTGACGGCAGGTTCGGCAGCATCGTCTCGATCGAGATGATCGAGGCGGTCGGGGAGCGTTACTGGCCCGGTTATTTCGCCAAGCTGAAGACCAGCCTGGCCGAAGGCGGGCGGGTTCTGCTGCAGGCGATCACCGTAAGGGATGACTTTTTCCAGACCTACCGGACCTCTTCCGACTACATCCGGCAGTATGTGTTTCCCGGCGGCATGCTGCTGTCCGATCAGGTGATTGCAGAGCAGGCAGAATCTGCCGGGCTGCAGGTTGCGGACAGTTTCGCCTTTGGCCAGGACTACGGCAAAACCTGCCGCATCTGGGCCAAGCGCCTGGCAGGCCAGAAACGCAGGATCATGGCGCTGGGATACGGCGAGGCGTTTTTCCGCAACTGGCAGTATTATCTGGAGATCTGCGCCGCCTCCTTTGCCGTCGGCCACACCAATGTGGTGCAGGTGGAGCTGGCCCATGCGTAGGCAGGCCCTGCGTTTGCCCCGGTTGATCCGCGAATTGCCGGGCGGGTGATGATTTACCCGCGGGTCAGCCTCTTTGCGATGATGCTCGCCTCGGCGGGGATCCCGCTGTACATCCACCTGCCGCAGTTTGCGGCGGTGGAGCTGGGCATCGGCCTGGGCGCGCTTGGCGGTATCCTGCTGGCGATCCGGCTGGTGGATCTGGTGCAGGATCCGCTGATCGGCTGGATCGTCGACCGCTGGCCCGGTGCACAGCTGAAGTTCGCAATGCTGGCGGCGGGCGGGCTGGCCCTCGGGTTTCCGCTGCTGTTCAGCCTTACTCCCGGGCCGGGGGTGATACTGCAGCTGGTGCTGGTGCTGATCGGTCTGTTCACCGCCTACAGCCTGGGGATGATCCTGCTGTACGGCCGCAGCGCCACATTGGCGGCGCGCGCAGAGCCGCGCGAGCTGCTGACGCTGGCGGGGTTCCGCGAGGGCGGCATGCTGGGCGGCGTGCTATTGGCGGCAATTGCCCCCGCCGTTCTGGTGCGCCTTGGCGCGCCGGGGCAGGGCTATGCCGTGTTCGGGTTTGTGCTGGGCGGCTTTGCCCTGGCTGCCGCGGTTCTGACGCGGCCGGTCTGGACCCGGCCTGCGGTGACCGGGCAGCCGCTGTCGGTGGTGGCGCTGGCCAGGGCCGGGGCGCTGCGCCTGCTGGTTCTGGCGCTTCTCAACAGCCTGCCTGTGGCACTGACATCGACCCTGTTCCTGTTCTTTGCCGATGACCGGCTGAACCTGGCCGGATATGCCGGAGGGCTGCTGGTTCTGTTTTTCCTGGCCGCCGGGCTGAGCGTGCCGTTCTGGGCCTGGCTCAGCCGGCGGGCGGGGCCGAAACAGACGCTGCTGATCGCGATGCCGCTGGCCATCGCCAGCTTTGCAGGCGCCGCCTTTCTGGGGCCGGGCAGCCTGCCGGGGTTTGCCCTGATCTGCGCGGCGTCCGGTGCTGCCCTTGGGGCCGACATGGTTCTGCTGCCTGCGATGTTCAGCATCGCCCTGACCAAAGCGGGGCTGAATGCCTCCACCGCGTTCGGCATCTGGTCCTTTGCCGGAAAGCTGGCGCTGGCGCTGGCGGCCGCCCTGGCGCTTCCGCTGCTGGAACACCACGGTTTCCGGCCCGGCGCGGACAACAGCCGGCAGGCGCTTGGCGCCCTCAACCTGGCCTATGCCGTGCTGCCCTGCGTCCTGAAAACAGCCGCCTTTGCCTTTGCACTCACCCTGCCAGAAGAAAGACCTGCCGCATGAAACTCCTGATCGCCATCCTGTTGATCGCGCTTGTTGCGATGATTGCAAAAACCTATTGGCTGAGCTTCCGCTTCCAGTCGCCCGAAGATTATGCAGACACCGGTCCGCAGTTTGTTCTGAACAAACACCTGTCCGGTGAATTTATGTCGGAAGGGCTGATCTTTGGGCCCAGCGGCAAAATGACCAGCAGTTTTGTCGCAAAGATGGTTGGGGACTGGGACGGCGATACCGGCACGCTGAGCGAAGAATTCACCTATTCCAACGGCGTGACCCAGAGCCGCAAATGGTTTCTGACTCTTGGCCCCGGCAGCACGTTCACTGCCACGGCAGAGGATCTGGCGGGTGAAGCACAGGGCGTTGTGTCAGGTTCGACAGTGCGGCTGAGTTATGAGATCATCCTGCCGGACAGCGCCGGGGGCCATGTTTTGAAGGCCACGGACTGGATGTATCTGACCGCCAACGGGGTGATCATGAACAAATCCGAAATGCGCAAATTCGGCCTGAAAGTTGCCGAACTGGCTGCCACCATACGTCCCGTGCAGTAAGCCGGCGGCAGCTAAGTGTGCCTGATGCGGGCCGCGGCGGCCGGGCGTTTGGGTCAGGCCCGCGGGATCCGGCCCAGGATCCTGAGGGCGTTCTGCTCGGCGCAGTTTGCGGCCTGTTCCACATAACCCGGCGCGGTGCCCGGCTGCGCGGCGGCATGCTGTTCGGCTGCGGGCCGGTGTTGCACCATCAGATCCACCAGCCGGGTGACGCGGTTCAGGACTTCGGCGGGGCGGAAGCCAAGCTCGGCCGCGATCTGCGCAAAGTGGTCCGGTGTCACGTCAGCGGGTTTGCGTTTGCGGCCGCCGATTTTCTGGGCGAAATACTGGTTCACCGCGGGCCAGGGCAGGACGGTGGAGACATCGTAGAGCGGGGCAAGCGCAACCGACGGGCCAAGCCGGTGCAATATGGAATAATTCTTGGCGTGGGCGTCGGTGTTGGCCACCAGGATGTTGAAGGCGAACTGATCAAACAGGTTGAGCACATCCCTGGGCTCCAGATGCCCGGCGGCGGTGAACAGATTGGCGAGGGTGAAGCCCGGCACCGATCCGACCTCATACTTGCGCCCCGGCGGAGTGGCTGTGGCCTGGGCAAAATCCTCCTGATGCAGGCGCTGGATGCGCCCGGAGGCGGACAGGTGCCGGTCATAGCGCAGGACGCAAATGGCCGACCGGACCCCGAGGGCGATCGAGGCGGCCTGCGCGGCGGGGATGCCGGTCTTTTGCGCAAGCGTCAGGCAGTAGAGCTCATTTTCAACGATGCCCGGCAGCCGCGGGTTGTCCGGCTTGAGGATAACGGTCGAGGGGGCGCCGTTTCTGGGAATGGCCAGCCTGCTGCCGTCCTCCGGCAGCTGCAGCACCGGGCGCCCGTCCGCGTCCAGAACGGCGAGGGCGGATTTCTGCTGCCCGCCGGCCAGCGACAGGCGGACCCCGTCGGCCCCGGCCAGAAACGGCCGCTGGGCCAGGTCGTTGAAATGCGCCTGCAGGGCGTCTTGGGGGCTGGAGGTGCGGTAGTAATCCGTCAGCAGGACATAGTCCCACTGGTCCTGCAGGGAGGGGCTGTCAAAGGACAGCGCCCCGGCGGTGTCGCCGCCGATTTCGCGCAGCAGGGCCACCGCATCGGTTCTGGACAGGCCGAGCGAGCGGCTGAGGGTTTCCAGCTGCTGTTCTTCCGGCAGCAGGTTGGCCAGCCAGGGGGCCGTAACCCGGTTCGGAAACGGGTCAGGCCCGAGCGGCATCAGCACCGAAATGGGGAAGGCGCGGGGGGTGCTGATCCATTCCGGAGTGTAGGCAAACCCTATGGTGCCGTCGTCATGAACCGCGATGCGGCCAACCAGAAACTGCGCATAGTAGACCGGAACCTGAAGGGTCATTCCAGGTCTCCAAGGTCGTAGCCGCTGGCGGTGCCGGTGTGCGGAGCATCGGCCGGGGACGCTTCGAACAGTTCTGCCGCGGGCACGCGCAGGGCCTTGGCGATCCGGTACAGGGTCGAGGCCCGCGCGTCGCGGGTGCCGGTTTCGATTGTGGAGAGCGCCGAAACGCTGGCCCCGGTCAATTGCGCAAGCTGGGTCAGGCTGAGGCCCTTGTCCTTGCGGATGCTGCGGATGGACTGGCCAAGGCGGATCAGCTCCGGGTGTTTCTGATCGGTCATGCGGGCTCCGGTTTATCGAATACGATAAATATGCCCTGCGGCCGGAGGTGAATCAACAGTTTTTACCTTTTTCGATAAATTTCTACTGAGGGCGGGGAAAACCTCAGAGAATTTATCTAATACGGTAAAAAACGGAGCCGGGCGCATACCTGTCCCGCGGAGGGATTACGCCGGGGCTGTTGCGGACTGCCAGATCATGTTCTTGAATTCTTCGCGGAAGGCAAAGCGGGCAAGGTGGTTGTCGATGATCTGGCGCGCATGATCCAGCTCCTCAGCGGTCGGGGCGGTGACATCGGCGGTCAGTTCCTGAGCGGTTGCGCGCAGGGTTGCGGGGCCCATTCCCAGCGCCACGGTGCCGTGGCCGGTTTTATCGGTGGCGTCGAATTGCACCTCGACCTTATGGGCGAAATGCTTGCAGAGCTGCTGCAGGTATTTTGCTGCATCCGGGGTGTCAAAACGGCCTGTGTCGGTGAGCATCGCCAAATTCCTTACTGTTTTACTAAGCTACAGGCACTGTAGTGAATCGCCACGGCGCCGCAACCCGTAAACACAAGCGCAGGCCGAGGGTTTTTACGGTTGCGATATTTGCGGCGGGGGCAAATCCGCTGCTGACAAATGCTTGCGCGCAATCTAGAAAAGCCGGGCTGCGGTGCAGGCATCTTTCGCAATGGTTTCAGATTCGGCCCCGTCCGCGGGCCGTCTGCAGGGCGGAAACGGCAACCCACATCTCAAGCGATCCCAAAAATCCACTTGAGAGGGTCCCCATGTTCCGGGCTTTTGAAAACCTTGTCGATCCTTTTGCCGCGGACCGGATGGACCCGCCGCGCGCCAGTCTGCGGGCCTATCTGATGCAGCAGATGGCGCCCTATAAAAAATGGCTGCCGCTGATGTTTGCCACCGGGGTGCTGACGGCGCTGATGGAAAGCGGGCTGATCTTTTACTCCGGGCGGGTGGTTGATCTGATGGCCGGAACCGGCGCCGCGGCGTTCTGGGCCGCGCATGGCACGGAGATGCTGCTGGCGCTGTTCTGCGTGCTGATCCTGCGGCCGGCACTGACCGGGCTGAACCATCTGCTGCTGGAGCAGACGCTGTCGTCGAACCTGCAGGAGCAGGTGCGCTGGCAGGCGCACCGGCATCTGCTGGGCCAATCGGCCGCCTTTTTTCAAAACGATTTTGCCGGGCGGCTGAGCAACCGGGTGATGCAGATGGGGCCGGCAGTGCAGGACAGCGTGCATATGCTGTTCGAGGCGATCCTGTTTGCGGTCACCTATATGATCGGCGCGGTGCTGGTGTTGTCGCAGATCGACTGGCGGCTGGCGGTGCCTTTGGTGCTGTGGGTGGGGCTGTATATTCTGTATGTGCGCCATGTGGCGCTGAACGTCGCGGCCACCGCCGAGAAATGGTCGGACGCGCGGTCGAACGCGACGGGGCGGATCGTGGATGCCTATGGCAACATTGAGACGGTCAAGCTGTTTGCCCGCAACCAGCAGGAGCAGGTCTATGCCTTGTCGGCGCTGCGCCGCCTGCGGGCGCGGTATCAGCGGTTCTTGCGGATGATGACGACGCTGGCCTTTGGCAGCATCGCGATCAACGGCGTGCTGATCCTGATTGTGGTGGCCCCCGCGATCTGGCTGTGGATGCGCGGCCAGGTCAGCGTCGGCGAGGTGGCGGCGGCCTCGGCCCTGACCATCCGGCTCAACGGGATGAGCGGCTGGATCCTGTGGGTGACGATCCGGCTGTTTGAAAACATGGGGGTGATCCGCGAGGGTTTGCGGTCGCTGTCGGCGCCGCATGGGATCACCGATGCGCCGGGGGCGCCGGCGCTGCTGGTCGGCAGGGCTGAGGTGCGGATCGAAGGGCTGACGCATCATTACGGCAACGCGCGCGGCGGTGTGAGCGGGATCGATCTGCATATTCCGGCGGGCCAAAGGGTTGGCATTGCCGGGCCGTCGGGGGCGGGCAAGTCGACCCTGATCAACCTGCTGCTGCGGTTCCGCGACCCCGAGGGCGGGCGCATCCTGATCGACGGGCAGGACATCCGCGGAGTGACGCAGGACTCGTTGCGCAGCCAGGTCGGGGTGGTGACGCAGAACACCTCGCTGATCCACCGGTCGGTGCGCGCCAATATCCTCTATGGCAACCCCGGCGCCAGCGAGGCGGAAATGATTGCCGCCGCCAAGCGGGCGGAGGCGCATGAGTTCATTATGGCGCTGCGCGATCAGGCGGGGCGCACCGGCTATGACGCCCATGTGGGAGAGCGCGGCGTGGCGCTGTCGGGCGGCCAGCGGCAGCGGATCGCCATTGCGCGGGTGGTGCTGAAGAACGCGCCGGTCCTGATCCTGGACGAGGCGACCTCGGCCTTGGACAGTGCGGTCGAGGAAGAGATCCAGAAAACCCTGATGGATGTGATGCAGGGCAAGACGGTGATTGCGATTGCCCACCGGCTGTCGACGATTGCCCGGATGGACCGCATTGTGGTGCTGCAGGACGGCCGGGTTGCCGAGGACGGCAGCCATCAGGCGCTGCTGGCCGGGCAGGGGGTCTATGCCGGATTATGGCAGCGGCAGGCCGGAACCGCCGAGAGGGTGCTGGAACCGGCCGGCTGAGGCCTGCTGGATATGCCGGCATGGAGAAAAGCAAAACCGGTGTGCAGCGATGCACACCGGGTCTTTTCCGCACAGGCGGGGCGGGTTGCTAGACTGCTTCTGCCTTGGCGATGCCGTTGCGGGTTCGGGCGCGGACTTCTGCGATATCGCTTTTCAGGGTCTGAAAAACCGCATCTCCGAACCATTCCAGCGAGGCCTCGCAGCCGGGTTCCTGTGCCAGGGCATACAGGAAATCGCTGTAATCATAGGCCCCGTCAAACAGCGGCACCATGCCGTCGCGGCTGCCTGCCGCGCTGTAGACGTTGCCGGGGGCAAAGACCCCGAGCCGGTCGCGGGCGGAGACGTTTTTCAGGTGGTAATGCGCGATGCGGGGCAACAGGATGCGGCGGGCCTCGACCGGGTCGCCGCCGCCTTCCCAGATGTGCAGGGCGTCGAAATTGATCATCAGCGCATCGTGATCGGCGGCATCGATCAGATCGCAAGTGCTGGCCAGCGTGTCGGCCAAGGTGCCGGGGTGGGTTTCAACCAGAAGCCGCAGCCCGTGATCGGCGGCGATGGTGCAGGCCTCGCGCAGGGCGCCGATGGTCCGGCGGCGCTCGTCAGGCGTGGCGGCGGCGCTGCCGTGCTGGCCGGCAAAGGTGCGCATCTTCCCAGCCCCCCAGGTGCGGGCCTGAGCGCAGAGCGCGAGGGTGCGGCTGCGCAGCAGACCGGGGTCCTGCAGCGGCAGGTAGTCGCTGATCATCGGCACCGTCAGCCCCTGCGCCGCCATCCACTGGGCGTTATGCAGGGCCAGCGGCGGCTGGCTGCGGGCGTGCACGCCCCACAGCTCGATCCCCTGGAAGCCGTTGTCACGGGCCCAGAACGCAATGTCCTTGAGGCCGATGAGCTGGTGGCGGAACGAGATGGTGCAAAGGGATATCTTCATGCCGGAAGCTCCTGCGGCTGGGGGCTGGCCGGAAGACCGGCCGGAAGACTGGGCGGGGCTGGCAGATTGACCGCGCACCAGGCGTGGAACTGGCTCTGGAGCGCGGATTTGATGGTGAATTCCAGCTCGTCCAGCGCATCCAGCGCGGCGAACAGATCGGGGATCAGCGCGCGGTCGCCGGTATGGGCGATGCGGGCGGCCAGGAAGTGCAGGCTGCGGAAGCCCTCGCACAGCGCCTCGACCCGGTCGCATTCGGCGTCGAAAGCCGCAAACGCCGTGCCGAGTTCCTGCCAGAAGAAGGCAAAGGCGTGCTCGTAGGCGTATTTGCGCAAGGACAGCACCGGCAATTCGCGCACCGCGTGCTGCAGGTCTGCCAAGGCCAGCGGGCGTGCGGGCAGGCAGTGGTAATCAAAGATCCGGCGCAGGGCGCTGGTCAGCAGATTGCCGTCCGGCCGGAAGGTTTCATTGAAATAGGCGGCCAGATCCTGCGGGTGCGGCGCCCGCGCATGACCGCTGTGGATAATATAGCCGCCTGCGACGGTGGGCTGCGCCATGGCATTGAGGATGGTCTTGCGCGGCAGGCCGCCGCGCCAGCGGTAGTCCGGATCATAAAGGTGCCAGATGTCCGGATCGTCTGTCAGTTCAATGATCACGAAATGCGGGAAGGGGTTCTGATTGTACTTATTCTCGCGCTCGGGCAGGTGGTACATGTCGAGCAAGACCACCAGCTGCTCGTCATCTGATTTGGTGGACAGCAGCCGTTCGAAACGGGCCAGGTTTTCCGCCTTGGTCCGGCTGTGATCGTACCATTCGCGCACCGGGATATTGTAGAGCCGTTCGACCCAGCCGGCGTAATGGTCCTGGGTGATCTCCTTGCTGTGGTAGGCGAGCTGCATCGAGGGGGTGACGGCAAAGCTGCTGTCCCAGGTGCCGAAGTAGAACGGCCGGAAGTTCAGATCCTGGTGCCGGCGGATCGCGGCGCAGAGACAGCTGACAAAGCAATGCACGGTGATTTCGTTGGGGGCGGGGGCGTTGCCGTCGTCCATGGCCGGTGCCGGGGTTTCGCCCATCAGCATCCGGATCAGGGCGTCCACCGTGGCAAAATCGTCCTTGGACAATGCGCGTTCGGGCATTTCGATGCCGTGATCGGTTTCCAGATGCAGCATCAGGTTGATCAGAATGACCGAGTCGATGTGCAGATCGTCGTTCAGCACGGCAGCGGGGCCGAACCGCGCCATATGCGCATTTGCCAGCGGCCCCTGCAGGGTCAGGCGGATGGCCTCGAGAAGACTGTCGTAGGTCATGCGTTTTCCAGATCCTTGGGGGCGGCGGGGGCGGCATATTGTGCCGCGATTTCGCGGCGGCTGATCTTGCCGTTGGCCTGGCGGGGCAGGGCGGGCAGATGTTTGATGAGACGCGGCTGCTGGTAGTCGGCCAGCGTATCACGGCAGGCCCGGCGCACATCGTCCTCGGCTGCGCTGCCGGCATAGAGCAGCCCGGCGCGGGCGCCGGAGTGCGGGTCGGGCAGGCGGAAGGCGACGGCATCGGAGACGCCGGGCAGCGCCATGACGGTTTTCTCGACGTCCTGCGGATAGACGTTGAGGCCTGCGACATTGATCATGTCGTCGGCGCGGGCGGTGAACACCAGCATTCCGTCCGCGCGCAGGTGGCCAAGATCGCCGGTGTCGATTTCGCGCCCGGCGGCGGTGACATGCACCGCATCCGGGGCGCCGTTTTGGCCGGCGGTCAGGGTGGCATGCGGCAGCGGGTGGCCGACGTCATAGGGGTTTTGCAGGTCCTGGTTGATGGCAACGCAGCCGGCCTCGGAGCAGCCGTACTGCTGGAAAAAATGGGTGGTGCGGGCGCGGATCAGCTGGAACCAGGCCTCGGGCAGCACGGTGCCGGAGGTGTTGGCCGCATAAAGCCGCTGGCCGGCGGGCAGCAGCCGGGCCAGGGTGTGCAGCATCGCGGGCGAGGTATAGAGCAGCGGCTGATCCGTCTCGCGCAGGCGGCGCAGGATGTATTTCGGGTTCAGGCTGTCGAGGATCACCGGCAGATGGCCGCGGTGCAGCGCCACCAGAACACCGGCAATCAGCCCGTAGGAATGGGTGACCGGGCAGGCAATCACCGGCGTCATCGCCGCGCTGGCGGTAAAGAAGGCGGCGTAGCTTTCGACCTCAGCCGCGATTTCCTCCCAGGTGCGGGTGATGACCTTGGCGGCCCCCGTTGTGCCCGAGCTCATCTGCACCAGAACGCCGCCGCGCGGGGTGTTGCCGGGGTGCGGGACGGCGGTCTGCTTCAGCCCGTCGCTCAGCAGCAGATCGCAGCCCGCCGCCTGGGCCATTTCACGGGCGGTCTCCGCCGGGATGCCGGCATGGATCGGGAACACGCCCGCGTTCTGCACCCGCAGGTACAGCAGGACCGAGAGCGCGGCGCCGGTGTTCTGCATGTGCAGCCCGTAGCGGTGCGCAGCGGGATCGGTCAGGACGCTGTCCAGCCGGGCGGCCAGATCAGCCGGGTCGATGGGGGTGTCGTTCAGCACAAACATGTCAGCAGTCCTTTGCAGGGGCCAGGGCATTGGTGATCAGATGGCGGTACAGCGGCCGGCCGGGATCGATTTTCCGGGTGATGAGGCTTTCGGCGTGGATCTTCGGCGCAAAGGGCGCCAGTGCGGCCTGGCGGGCCTCCAGCCCGTGCTCGGCGGCATACCGGTCAAGCCGCGCCCGGACCCGGCGCCAGAATGCGGTCTCGGCCAGGCCGTACCGGCGCTGCAGCAGGTCCGAGAGGTCGGCGAGGTTGAACACAAACAGCGTGTCCATCACCAGTTCGCGCAAGCCATCGGGCGCAGACAGCTTGTGGTAGTCATCCAGCGGCGCATCCGCATAGATGGGATCGATCTGCGCCAGGTCCGGGCACAGGCCGGGGCGCGACAGCAGCGCGTCAACATATTCGACGCCGTCGTGGAAATCGCGGGCGATGAGACCGGCGGGCCAGCCGTTATCATGCTGCAGGATCAGGTTCTGGCCATGCGCTTCAAGCCCGATGCCATGCGCCACCATCAGGTGCCAGACCGGCAGAACGGCGACTTCGATCAGCTGGTCCAGCCAGGGATCCAGCCCGTGCCGGTCTATCCAGGGGGCAATCAGCGGGGTGCCGTCCGGCTCGGTCAGGGCAAGGCCGTTGAAGGGCATCATCCGGTCTCCGGCCAAGCCCAGCGACTCGGGGCTTTGGCGCCAGATCGCGGCCAGATGCCCGTCCAGCGCGGTGCCGCGGCCCGCGATGATGCCGGCGTATTCGGGCAGCAGGGTCAGCCGGTAGCGGGTGGCAAACAGCGGGTCGCCGGCCAGCACGTCTGCCAGCCACCGCGAGATTGCGGGGGCAATGGCAACCGTGGCCGGAATGAAGGTGCGCAGCGAGGAGGTGTTGCGCATGGCCATCGCGGTTTTGACATGGGCGCGCTGCGGGGTGTCTGCATTCATCAGGGTGCGCACCGACTGGGTGGCGCGGTAGGGGTCGCCGACCGGGCCGATCTGCACCGCCCGGCCGGTGCGGCACCAGTCCTGAAACAGCGGATCGTCCTGCAGCCTGGCGGCTTGCCAGGGGTGCAGCGGCAGCAGGCGGAAATCCTGCAGCGGCGCGTCCTGCTGGTCTGCCAGCGCGGTGATGCGGTCCCATTCGGCAGTGCCCAGCTCCTGCGGCCAGAAGTCCTTATCCGGCAGGGACTGCTGCACCAGAGTGTGGTGGAACAGGACCCCGGCCAGCCGGAAGGTCCGGCCTGCTTCGGGTCCATAGGCCAGATGGTCGGCGTCGGAAAACCCGCTGCGCGCCTTGAAACAGGGGTGGTAGGGGTGGCCCTCGTGCAGGGCGGTTTCCAGCGCGGAAACCGTCAGCCTGCGGCGCTCGGTCATCGGCGGGATCTGCTGTGCATTGAGATCGCTGAGATGTTCGGTGCGGGCCAGATCGGCGCGCAGGATTTCCATCGCCGGCGAGGGGTCCGCCACTGCAGCCAGCACATCACCGGTGTCAGCGGGGCGCCATCCGCTGCTGTCATATACCTCGATACTGCCCTCCTGCAGGCGGTAGCGGTCAAAAGCGCCGCGGCGGCCAAGGGCGCGGAACCGGGTGCCCCTCAGCGACCAGCGCAGCATCCGGCCGTGCCCGGTTTGCAGCGATGCGGCCCAGCCTTCGCTGAGCAGGGCTTCGCACAGCTGGCGCAGGACGCGCGGCGCGGTGCCGGCAAAGCGGTGTTCATGCAAGGACATCGGCAGGCTCCTGTGCGGGCTGCGGCAGGCAGGCGGCAATCGGGTTCTTGATCTGCAGGAACAGGCCTTCCTGGGTGTCGGTCTCCAGCTCGTCCATATTGTGAACGCGGGTCAGCAGGTTGGCCTTGGCGGCCAGGGCCGGGGCGGTCAGCAGATAGCGGGCAAACCCGGCGGCGGCGCCGGTGAACCGGCCGGCGGCTGCGGTCAGGCGGCGGCGCAGTTGCAGCAGCAGGGCGGCTTCCTCTGCCACCCCGTCGCAGCCCAGGCGGCGGATCACCGCAAACAGCTGATTGACGATCAGGTAATAGGCCAGCCGTTCATTGATGTGGTCCTCAGAGAAGACCAGCACCGGCTGGCCCGCCAGCGAGGGTTCCAGCGCGCTGAGCCGCGGATAGGCGTCCCGGGTGATGAAATAGCCCTGGTTGTCGCGGTAATAGGCACGCGACGGCAGGCCGGTGCCGAGATCCAGCAGGCTGTTCTGCTGATGCGCCTCCAGTGCGATGCCATGCCGGTCGTAGAGCGCCAGAACCGGATCCAGCATGCAGTCGAGATAGGCATCAAACCAGATGCGGGCCGTCTTGGCCCGGGGTTCGCCGCGTGCGGCTGCCAGCCGGGTGATGATACCGGTCAGCAGGGCGGTGCGGCCGGGCGGGGGGTCTGCGGTCAGGGCGGCAAGGTTATAGATGCCCTTGCCCTGTTCGCCGGCAAAAGGGTTCTGGCGGAAGATCACCTCGAACCCGCTTTCGCGGCGGCCGGGCAGGTCCACGGTCAGATAGGCCGGATCGTCAATGATTTGGAAGCGCGGGCTGGTCTTGGCGAACCCGAGCCTGTGCAGCAGCCGGGCCATGGACACGCCCACCTCCAGCTCGTTGCGCAGGGTGGCGCGCAAGGAATTTGTCAGCCGCACGGGAATGGAGAATTTCAGCATCCAGGGGCAATCCGGTGCATAAACCGTGCGGACCGAGGAGGTGGCGGCAAAGTCGCCGCCTGCCGCGCCCAGGTCGCGCAACCTGCCGGCGGCCAGAAGCGCCTGCACTGCCGGATCCAGCCGCAGCGCCTGCGCCTGCAGCGGGTGCGCGGGGATCAGTATTTCATCCGCTTGCAGCTGGAACATCCCGGCGATGCCGGGGATTTGATTGACCAAGCCCGCGGCGGCCCCCTGCGCAGCCCCCCGTGCGTCGTCCTGGGCGGCGCCCTGCGAGACGATGGATTTATCCGCCGCAAAGAAGGTGAGCGGGAACCGGCCTGCATATTCGGGGGCATATACCGCCTGCTGCCAGCCGGTCAGCCCGTCGCGGCTTTTGGGGGTGGGGTGCAGCCAGTGGCCATAGGACAGGGCCTGCTCGGCGGTCAGAAAACCATCCGGCTCGGGCAGGCCGGCATTGCGGTGCAGGATGGTTTCGATCTGGGCATTGCTGTTGAAGATGCCGCGCAGGAACTCCGGCAGTTTGCCCGGATCGCGGGTGTTCAGGCGCGAGAAGCATTCCTGCGCGATCAGGGTGATCACCTGCACCGGCGCTGCCGCCTGCCAGGCGGGGGAGGCGGCGAAGCGGATCTGCGCCGCTCCGAATTGATGCGGCCCGGTCCGGGAGTGGTACACGACCGCCACGCGCAGCCGGGCGGGGATGTGGCTGAGCGGGATCTCCACCGGGCGGCCGGGGGTGACACTGTCCGGCATGATTTCCCGCAGGAAACCGTTCAGCAGCGCCTGCAAGGATGCGGCCTGAGATACGGCCTGGGATGCGCTCTGGCCGCAGGCGCCGGGCGGAGGGGGCTGCTGAAAACTCATCGCGGGCAGCCCCGCAGGGACGTGATGGGAGGAAAGGCAGGTCGCATGGTCCAGGATTTTCCCGTAGCCGTGCCGCGGCTGGCTGACGCCTGGCGGGGGCCGGGCATTCAGGTCAACCGGGTCTGTTTCGACATGAACTAGCGGGAAGGCTGGCTGCTGAGCGGCGCCGGCGGAAGGCAGGGCGCCTGTTGTGACGTTGGATTCACACCGCTTTTAATAATCGGATTCCGAGCGGCGGGGAAGCGGTTTTTTCCAAAAATACGAAGGATTTACGGCGCCCGGCAGAAGACCGCGCATGGCGGGAATCCGGCACGGGAGCGCCACGGCAGGCGCCCCCGTGATGGTTTAGAACTTGAGCGTGGCAACAACCGAGATATTGCGGCCCGGCTCCTTGATCGTGTTGATCGTCGAGGCGGAGTATTCGGTGCCATAGGTGGCGCGGTCGGCGTATTGGGTGTCGAACACGTTGTCGATGGCCGCCCGGATGGTGACGTTGCCAAGCGACGGCGGGCTGTATTCAGCAAAGAGGTTCAGAACCTGATAGCTTTCCTGCTTTTGGGTGTAGGTTTCATAAACACCGTTGTCGTTCGACAGGGCGGCCTCGACACTGCCGCCGACCAGCAGGTTCATCGCCGGGATCTCCTGCTGCACCTCAAAGGCCAGCACTTTGCCGATCGGGGTGCCCGAGTCGACCAGGAAGAAGCTTTCGGCCGGCGCATCGTTGAATTCGACGTCGCTGCTGTTCATGGTGAAGCGGGCAAAGCCGCTGTCCCAGCCATAGGTCGCGGCCAGGTTGAAACCCTTGCTTTCAAAATCGTTACCGGCGACAGCACCGGCCCCGGAGACGCCGCGGACGTTGTCGATACCGGTCTTGAACAGCTCGCCGCCCAGGGTCCAGTTGCCGCGCTGCCAGTCGGCGCCGACGATGATGTTCTTGGCGCGTGAGGATTGCAGGGCGGAGTAGTCCCAGGCCTGATAAAACAGAAAGTTGTCTTCCAGGTCGATGCCGCCGAAGACGTTGGAATAGCCGGCCCGCAGGGACAGTGCATCGGTCACGTCATAGACCAGCGACAGGTTGCCGCTTGCCCCGGAGGGCGAGGCGGTAAAAGACGTGCCGGTCTGGGCAAAGTCCTGACCGGTGAAGTCCTGCCAGTCATAGCGGAGGCCGGCCGAAACGCTGAGGCGGCTGCTGGGTTCAAGCCGGGCCTGGGCGAAGACGCCCAGGTTCGTGCTTTCCTCCCCGGTCAGCCCGTTGACCCAGGTGGCGTTCACCGCGCTTTCGCGGATCTGATAATCCACGCCGGCCGTGATCGTGTTGCTGTCGGACAGGTGGAAGTCGTTCTGCAGCGTCAGCGCGTAGGTGTTCGAGCTGGTGGACGTGGAATCGCCGAACGGATCGGAGGGGCGGTCAACGTTGATTTCAGAGAAACCAAAGGTCGCCGAAGGGTCCCAAAGGCCGGTTTCATTGCCGCTTTCATAGCGCAGCGAGGCGATGCGGCGGCGGGTGAAATAGGGGGCGAAGCCGCGGGTGCTGGAGCCGAAATTCGGCTGGAAGTTGCGGATTTCATTGTCCTGCGCCTCTTGCAGCGATAGTTCGATCCGGTCGCCCTGATCGCCCTCATAGGCGAATTTCAACAGGCCTGCGGTGAGGTTCGCGGCAGAGCCCGTGACCTCGTTGCCGTCGCCGTCCTTGTAGTTGTCGCCGGTTGCGCGTTTGGCGTAGCCGAGGATTTCAAAGCCGCCGCTGCGGCCTGCCAGGGTCAGCGACCCCTGGGCGGTACTGCCGTTGCTGGAATAGGACAGGCGGGAGCGGCCGCCGAAGGTCTCGCCGTCTTGCAGGATGTCTTCGGCGTCGATGGTTTCCATCACCACCCGGCCCGCCAGCGCCCGCGGGCCTGCATCGGCGGGGGCGACGCCGGGATCGACGCGGACCGATTTCATCAGCCCGGGGTCAAAGGCATTGGCGCTGACGTGGTGGAAGGTGCGGTTGTTCTGCGACACCCCGTCCACCTGCACCGCGAGGTTCAGCATGTCGACACCGTTGACGAAGATTTTCTGCGCGATCGGAATGCCGCCGCCGACAGAGACCGAGGCGATGCCGGCAAACAGGTCCTTGAGGTCGCCCATCGCGGCGCGTTCGATTTCGGCGTCGGCGACATAGATCGATGTTGCGCGGTCGGCGGCGTTGCCTGCGGGGTCGCGCTGTTTGACGATGATCGGATCCAGCGACAGCACGCCGTCGTCTTCTGCAAAGGCTGCCGGGGCGGAGATGAGAGTCAGGGCGGTGCTGCACAGCAGCCCTGACAGGCGGATGTTGGAAGTTCGTGCCATGATAAAACCCGTGTTCTAAGAGCTGATAGCTTGGGTTGAATCCTGGCTGGCCTTGCAAAGGCTGGGGTCTGATAAGAAGCAATCCCCGCAGCTGCAAGCCCCTGTCAGGGAGATTTGCCGTTAATATGCTGATGTTGCATATTTGCGCAGCCTGCAGCCTGCGGCAGAGGTTGCAGCGGCGCGGCTGGACTTTTGCCGCGCGGGCCGGTAAGCCGCTCTCGATTTTGAGCAAGCCAGCCCCGCCAGCCAATTTCCATCTTAGCAGGATAGAAAATGGCCCATCGGAAGATCGTGCAGCTGGCTGCATCAATTGCTGTTGCCCTGTGCGGCGCAGCGCAGGCGCAAGGCATTGCCATCGACACCGCGCGCGGCGTGGTGGAGCTGCCTGGGCAGCCGCAGAAAATCGTCGTCCTTGATGCCGCTGCTGCGGACACGCTGGAAGCTCTGCAGGCGCCCATTGCCGGGGTGCCGTCGCAGCTTTATGCCGGGCACCTGCAGGATCTGCAGGACAAGGCCGCGCCGGTGGGCACCCTGTTTGAGCCGGATTACGAGGCCATTGCCATGCTGGCCCCGGATCTGATCATTGCGGGCGGGCGGTCCTCGGCCCGGGTTGCGGCGCTGGCCGGGATCGCGCCTGCCATCGACATGACGATCTGGGGCGAAGACCACATTGGGCAATCGCTGGCACGGCTGCGCAGCTATGGCCGCCTGACCGGGCAGGAGGCACGGGCCGAGGATCTGGAAGCGGCGTTCACCGCCAAGCTGGAGCGGGCCAGAGCCGCCGTTGCGGGCCGCGGCAATGCGATGATCCTGATGACCAACGGCCCCAAAGTGTCGGTCTACGGCGCAGGATCGCGGTTCGGCTGGCTGCATACCGCGCTGGACCTGCCGGAGGCGGTTGCAAGCGTCGATGCGCAGACCCACGGCGAGGCGGTCTCGTTTGAATTCATTGCCGCGGCTGACCCCGACTGGCTGATCATCATCGACCGGGCTGCGGCGATCGGCCAGGGCAATCAGGCGGCGGCGGTCACCCTTGATAACGCGCTGGTGGCGGGCACCACGGCCTGGCGGCGGCAGCAGGTGGTCTATCTGGATGCCGCCAGCGTCTATGTGGCCGGCGGCGGCATCCAGGCGATGACCGCGACGCTGGAAGAAGTTCTGGCAGGGTTTGCGGCAGGTGGCTGATCCGGCCGCCCTGGATAACCGCAGTGCCGGGGGGCGCCGCCCGCTGGTTCTGATGGGCCTGCTGCTGTGCCTGCTGGCTGGGATCAGCCTGTTTGTGGGCGCCAGCCCGCTGCATCCCGGCGCCCTGCTGAGCGATCCGCAAGCGCTGCAGCTGCTGGCGGTCAGCCGCATTCCCCGCACCGCGGCGGTGCTGCTGACCGGTGCTGCCATGGCGGCGGCGGGTGTCATCATGCAGCTGCTGGTGCGCAACAAATTCGTCGAACCCGGCACCACCGGCACCAATGAAGCCGCCATGCTGGGATTGCTTGCGGTGACGCTGCTGACTCCCGCGATGCCCCTGTTCGGTAAGATGCTGGCGGCCTCGGCGTCGGCCCTGGCGGGCACGGCGTTGTTCATCCTGCTGGCCCGCCGCATTCCGCCGGAGCGGCCGCTGCTGATCCCGCTGGCCGGGCTGGTTTACGGCGGGGTGCTGATGGCCTGTGCGAGTTTTATCGCCATTCAGAGCGACCTGCTGCAATACCTTGGGATCTGGATGAGCGGTGAGTTCTCCGGCATTCTGGCGGGGCGGTACGAGCTGCTGTGGCTGGCCGGCGGGCTGGCGCTGCTGTCTTATTTCGCCGCCGATCAATTCACCATTGCGGGCCTGGGGCGGGCTGTCAGCCTGAACCTCGGGCTGCGCTACGGGCAGGTTCTGGGGTTCGGCATTGTCACCGTTTCGCTGGTGTCGGCGCTGGTGATCGTGACCGTTGGCATGCTGCCCTTTGTCGGGCTGGTGGTGCCCAATCTGGTCTCACGCATTATGGGCGACAATCTGGGTGCCAGCCTGCCGGTTGTTGCCGGAACCGGAGCCGGGCTGCTGCTGCTGTGCGATATTCTGGGGCGGCTGCTGCGTTACCCGTATGAGATCCCCGCCGGGACCGTTTTCGGCCTCTTTGGTGCCGCGGTGTTCCTGTACATGCTGCTGGGGCGGCGGGCGCATGGCTGACCGGCGGATCCTGGGCCTTGGCTGTTTGCTGGCGGCGGCGGCGGCGCTGTTCCTGTTCTGGGGCTTGCGCGGGCCGACGGCCTATATCCTGGAGCTGCGGATGGTCAAACTGGCGGGCCTGCTGTCGGTCGGGGCCGCCGTGGGGGTGGCGACGGTGCTGCTGCAGACGATCAGCCGCAACCGCATTCTGACGCCCGCCTTCATGGGGTTCGATGCGCTGTTCCTGCTGCTGCAGACCGGGCTGGTTGCCGGGCTGGGAATTGCCGGCAGCAGCCGGATCCCGCCTCTGGCGGGGTTTTTGCTGGACGCCGCGGTGATGATGGGCGCGGCGCTGCTGTTGTTCACCAGCGTGCTGCGCCGGACCCGCCACGACATTCAGCTGATGGTGCTGACCGGCGTGGTGCTGGGCCTGATGTTCCGGACCATCACTGCCTTTCTCCAGCGGCTGATGGATCCATCCGAATTCTCGATCGTGCAGACCAGGATGTTCGCGCAGTTCGGCAGCATCGACCGCGAGGCCCTGGTGATGGCGCTGGGGCTGATGATGCTGGCCTTTTGCTGGCTCTGGCGCAATCACGCGGTGCTGGATGTGGCCGCGCTTGGCCGGGACACGGCGCGCAGCCTGGGCGTGGGCCATGACCGGCTGCAGCTGAAGGTGCTGTGCATCATTGCCGCGCTGGTCTCGGTGTCGACGGCGCTGGCCGGGCCGGTTGCCTTTCTGGGGCTGCTGGTGACCAGCCTGGCGCACAGCCTGATGCGGACCCACCGCCATGCGCTGCTGCTGCCGGCCGCGGCGCAGATTTCCGCGCTTATCCTGGTTGCGGGCCAGACCGTGTTCGAACGCATCCTGAGGCTGCAATCCACCCTCGCCGTTGTCATCGAGTTCTGCGGCGGCCTGCTGTTCATGTTTTTGCTGACAAGGGGGAAAATCTGGTGATTACAGTATCCGGCCTCAGCTATGGCCTTGGCGCGAAGCCCATTCTGGACGGGATTGATGCGGAGATCCCCGCAGGCCGGGTCACCGCCCTGATCGGCCCCAATGGCGCGGGCAAATCGACCCTGCTGAACCTGATCGCGCAGCAGCTGACCCCCAGCCGCGGCCGCATCAGCCTGGACGGTATGGACGCGGCCCGGATCGCCCCCGGCCGGCTGGCCCGCAAGATGGCGGTTGTGGCCCAGAACCTGACCGTGGCCAGCCGGGTCCGGGTCAAGGATCTGATCGGTTTCGGCCGCTGGCCCCACAGCCAGGGGCGGCTGACGGCAGCGGATCACGCGGCAATCGGGGATGCAACAGAGCTGTTCGGCCTTGCCCCGCTGCAGCAGCGGTTTCTGGATGAGCTGTCGGGCGGCCAGCGCCAGCGGGCCTTTATCGCCATGGCCTATGCCCAGGACACCGATTGGCTGCTGCTGGACGAGCCTCTGAACAACCTGGACCTGCACCACGCCCGCAACCTGATGGCGCAGCTGCGCCGCCTGGCCGAAGAGCGCGGCAAAGGCATCGTGATTGTCGTGCATGACCTCAACTATGCGATCAGCTGGTCCGATCACGTGGTGGCGCTGAAGGACGGCCGGATCGCTTTTCAGGGCCCGGTGGATGAGGCCGCCAGCGCCGCCAGCCTGACGGCGCTGTATCAGACACCGGTGGCCCTGACCCGGATCGGCGGCCTGCCGTTTGCGCACTACCACCGTTAAGGGCGGATGCAGGCGCCGCGGCGGGCCGTTTGACCTGCGTCAGCCGGGAGTGACCGCCATCAGCGCCGCCTTGCGGCCTGCTGTAAGGCCGTCAATGGAATTGACGATTGCCCTCCGGTCGATCCGGAAATGGCGGGAGAGATCCCCGATTGTCCCGGTTTGGCCAAAATGCTCCACCCCGTGCGGCACTGTCCTGTGCCCGGCCACGGCGCCAAGCCAGGCGAGGGTGGCCGGATGGCCGTCGATCACGGTGACCAGGGTGCAATGCGCAGGCAGATCCCGCAGCAGCTGTTCGATATGCGACAGGGCGGCCGGATTGCCACGGGCGCGCTCCCGCTGGGCGGCGGTCCAGCCTGCGTTCAGACGGTCCGCCGAGGTGACGGCCAGCACGCCGGCATCCCGCCGCACTTCGCCGATCATGCCGGCGGCGGCAATCGCCTCATCCGCTACTGCGCCCTGATAGGCGATCACAACCGAACAATTCGGTCCGGGCTTGCGCAGCCAGTAGGCACCATCGATGGCGCCTTGGCGGAAATCATCATCGGCGCGTTTACCGGGCTGCTCCAGCGGTTTTGTGCTGAGCCGCAAATAGACCGATCCGCCGGTCTCATCCCGGAGCCAAGTGCGTTCATCCGGGTCGCCCTCGCCCTCCCGCTGCAAATAGCCAAAGGCCCATTCCATGATCACCGCCAGTTCATCGGCAAAGGCGGGTTCAAAGGCGGCCAGCCCGTCCTGGCTCATCCCGATCAGCGGCGTGCTGATGGATTGATGGGCGCCGCCCTCGGGCGCCAGGGTCACGCCGGAAGGGGTGCCAGCGATCATGAAGCGCGCATCCTGGTAGCAGGCATAGTTCAGCGCATCGAGACCGCGGCAGACAAAGGGGTCATAGACCGTGCCGACCGGGATCACCCGCTTGCCCCACAGGCTGTGCGCCAGCCCCGCCGCTCCCAGCAGCAGGAACAGGTTCATCTCGGCGATGCCCAGCTCCAGATGCTGGCCCTCGGGGGCAAAGTTCCACTTGGCGGTCGAGGGAATGCGGTGCTCGATAAACGCATCCGCCTGGGCCTCGCGGGCGAAAAGTTTGCGCCGGTTCACCCAAGGCCCCAGCCCGGTGGTGCCGGTCACATCCGGCGAGGTGGTCATGATCCGTGCTGCCAGTTCGCTGTCACCGCGCGCCAGCGCGTCCATGATTTTGCCAAAGGCCATCTGGGTTGAGATTTCGCGGGATGCATCCAGCGCCACGGCCGGCACCGCCAGCGGAGCCTCGGCATAGCGGCGCGGGCCATGGGCAAAAAACGGCACCTGGCCCAGGAAGGCCTGCAGCGCCGGCACATCCGCAACGGTGGCAAAAGGATCCCATTCCCGGCCTTCGGGCACCCCCATATGGGTCTGCCAGTCCGTCATCTGCGCCTTGGTCATCAGCCCGCCGTGGTTGTCCTTGTGGCCGGCAATCGGCGTGCCCCAGCCCTTGACCGTATAGGCCAGGAAGCAGACCGGGCGGTCGTGATCAATGGCCGCAAATGCCTCTGCCATGGTTTCCACGCAGTTGCCGCCGAGATTTTCCATCAGCGCCGCCAGTTCGGCGTCATCGCGGCCCTCAATCAGCGCGGTGACTGCGCCTTGATCACCCAGATCATCCAGCAGCCGCTGGCGCCAGACCGCGCCGCCCATATAGGTCAGCGCTGAATATTCCTGGTTCGGGCAGGCATCGATCCAGGCGCGCAAGGCGTCCCCGCCCGGCTCCTCGAACGCGGCACGCTGCAGCGCCCCGTATTTGACCTTCACCACATCCCAGCCAAAGGCATCGAACACTTTTTCGATCCGCCCAAACAAGCCCTCGCGCACGATCCCGTCCAGCGACTGGCGGTTGTAGTCGATGATCCACCAGGTGTTGCGCAGGCCGTTTTTCCAGCCCTCCTGCAGCACCTCGTAGATATTGCCCTCGTCCAGTTCCGCGTCGCCCGCCAGCGCCACCATGCGGCCCAGCCTGGTGCCCGACCCCCAGTCCTTGGCCGCGATGAAGTCCTGCACCATCGAGGCCAGCGCGGTGATGCCGACACCGAGCCCGACCGAGCCGGTGGAGAAATCCACATCGTCAATGTCCTTGGTGCGGCTGGGATAGCTTTGGACGCCGCCGAAGCCGCGGAAGTTTTCCATTTTTTCGCGGGTCTGATTGCCCATCAGATACTGCATCGCGTGGAACACCGGCGCGGCATGGGGTTTGACGGCCACCCGGTCCTCGGGCCGCAGCGCCGAGAAATACAGCGCTGTCATGATCGACACCATCGAGGCCGAGGAGGCCTGATGCCCGCCCACCTTGATCCCGTCAGGATTGGGGCGGATGTGGTTGGCATTGTGGATCATCCAATGCGACAGCCACAACAGCCGCTGTTCGATGGTCTTCAGATGGGGCAGGGCCGGGTGCATGGCGGTCTCCTTATTCGGCGGCGTGCTGCACCGGGGCAGGCAGGGCCTGCTCCAGATCAGCCAGAATGTCCTCAACCTCTTCCAGGCCGACGGACAGGCGGATCAGCCCGTCGCTGATGCCATGTTCGGCGCGCTCTTCCGGCGTATAGGTCGAATGGGTCATCGAGGCGGGGTGCTGGATCAGGGTTTCGGCATCGCCCAGGGACACCGCGCGCTGGATCATCTGCAGTCCGTTCATCAGGGCGATGCCGCCGGGCAGGCCGCCGTCAACCTCAAACGCAATCATCGCGCCCGGCTGGTCCATCTGGCGTTCTGCCACGTCATACTGCGGGAAGCTTTTGAGGCCTGGGAAATGCACCGTGCGGACAGCCGGATGAGCGGCAAGGTAGTCTGCAACCACCCTGGCCGAGGCGCAGTGGCGGTCCATCCGCAGGTTCAGCGTCTTCAGCCCGCGCAGGATCAGCATGGCGTTGAACGGCGCCATCACGGCCCCGGTCATGTCTTTCATTCCGACCAGGCGGATTTCGGCAATCTGCTCGGCGCGGCCCGCGACTAGCCCGGCCACCACATCGCCATGGCCGCCAAGGTATTTGGTGGCGGAATGCAGCACGATATCAGCGCCCAGTTCAATCGGGCGGGTCAGATACGGGGTGGAATAGGTGTTGTCGACCACCAGCTGCGCGCCGGCAGCATGGGCGATCCCGGCCGCGGCGGCGATATCGACCAGCCGCATGTTGGGATTGGCCGGTGTTTCGAAATAGACCACCCGGGTCTTGCTGGTGACCGCCTGGCGCAGGTTGTCCAGGTCGCTCATGTCGACATGGGTGATGGTGACGCCCCACTTTGCCAGCCCGTGGCGCATAAAGGCAAAGGTGCAGCCGTAAAGCGTCTTGTCGACGATGACCTCGTCCCCCGGCGACAGCAGCGTCCACAGCACGGCGGTCACCGCGCCCATGCCGCTGGCCAGCGCCAGGCCTGCTTCCGCCCCCTCGAGCGTGGCGATGCGCTGCTCCAGCAGATCGCAGGTCGGGTTTGAGATGCGGCTGTAAATATGGCCCGCGCGCTCCCCCGCAAACATCTCGCCGCCCGCCTCGGCGGTCTCAAACGCAAAGGTCGAGGTAAGGTGCAAAGGCGGCGTCAGCGCGCCCTCGTGGTCCTGCGGATCATAGGCGTGGTGAATGGCGCGGGTGGCAAAGCCGTTGGGGCGGGTCATGGCTGTCTCCTCAATCTGATTTCAGCCATAATACGCCAGATGATGTGGCAAGTGATTGCGGATTGTGCTTCAATAGGCGGAAAAATTGGCAGATACTGCCAATGGAGGATTTAATGGACGCCAAGGACAGACAAATCATCCGCGCCCTGCAGCAGGACGGGCGGATGACGAACCAAGAGCTTGCCGACGCGGTCAGCCTGTCCCCGTCGCCCTGCCTGAGGCGGGTCCGGAACCTGGAGGCCAAGGGGATTATCCGGGGCTACAGCGCCGATGCGGATGCTGCTGCCTGCGGATTGGCGATCACGGTCTTTGTCCGCATCCGGCTGGAACGGCATAACGAAACCGACGTTCAGAATTTCGAACGGCGGATGCAAATGATCGAGGAAGTGCTGGAATGCCACGTTCTGACCGGCGCAATGGACTACCAGCTGCGCGTTCTGGTGCCTGACCTGGAAGCTTATGAGAATTTCATCCGCCACCGTATTCACCCGATCGGCGGCATCGCATCAATCGACACCAGTTTTGTCTACAGTACCGTCAAACGCACTGCCGTCTTTCCCTTGATTGAATGAACCCGGGCGCTCCGGGTTAACAGCGCCGATGCCCGCGGGCGCGCTGTTCTGAAGCGCGGTATCCGGCGTCGGGACCTGTTCTTTTTTCGGAGCGTTACCGGCTGCCACGTCGGAATGGAGGCGTGCTTGAGCGCATGATTGCAGATTTGGCAACGCGGAATTTTGGGGCCGGCATCTTAAGCCAGCCGCCGGCACGCGCTTTCCAGCCCGGCTTACTCGGTCTCTGGTGACGGAGAAAGGTACGCGCCTTTGCTGCCCCGCAGGAAGTCAATGTGATGCAGTGGTTCGCGCTCTCCGGCGGCATCGATGTGCCAGACTGGGTTGTTGTAAAACCCTGGAGAGGAGCCATCCACCATGAACGGGATCACCACCATCGGGCTTGATATCGCAAAGAAAGTCTTCCAGCTTCACGGAGTAGATGAAGACGCTAAGGTTATTCTGCGCAAATCGCTGCGACGCGGGCAGATGCCGGCATTCTTCAGCGCTCTACCGCAGGGCCCTGGTCTGCCGCCCGCCGGCCCCGGAAACCATCCTCCCGATGGAGCAACGGCCAACCATGCACTAACTTTCAAACCGGACCACCCGATGGGGGCACGCCAATCATCCGCATGCAAACCTCATCATGGCTGGCGGCGCGTTTGACACGCCGGTCAAGTTCCAGAAAGTGTTGATATAACACTACTCTTGGGTCCGGACGCGGCACGAGGGCATGTTCCAGAACATCGTCCATCTCGATCATAGGGCGTGCAATGCCATCGAAACTCCCGTGCTTCACGGTTTCGGGCGGACGACTCCCCAAATATCTTCAGCAACCCGCGTTCTAAGCCTTGAATGGGGACTGCAGCCGCAGCAGGCTGCGCGCAGCGCTTCGCGGAGGATTGTGCAGCTCGCAACAACATCCCGGCTGCCATGATTTTTTGCCTGGAGGCCAGAAACGAGCAGCTGCAAGTTCAGCGGCAGCTGCAAGCGCAAAGCGGTCACGCAGATTGCTTATTTTCGTGTTTGCAGTGAGGCAGACCTTCAAGCTATCACCGTGACGCTAACAGGTCCCGCATCATAATTTCCGTGACAGGTTTTGTCAGAGTTGCTAGCCGGGAAGCCCCATTAAGGGCGTTCGGTATACGCGTTGCCTCTCTCGTTGACATCAGCACGAGCCGGCATTCTGGGTGCAGGTTGTGCGCCAGCCGCAACACCTCCCATCCAGAAGCGCCATCGTCGAGATTGAGATCGCTTATAACCAGGTTCAACTTGCACTGCTGCTGGATCTGAGTTGTGCCTTCGGTAAAGCTTGCAGCCGCGAAGACTGCATAGCCCAAGCGCTCCAGCGCATTGGACGTGGCGGCAAGGTTGGCCGGATCATCGTCAACCACCAGCGCGGTCCCGGCGGCATGCGCCTGGCGGGCGTGATTGTCCTCTTTCGCCAAGGCAGGGAATTTCATCGTAACAGTTGTGCCCTGAAGTGGCGGCTCAGTCCGCGAGGTGATGGTCAGGTGTCCGCCTGACTGGTGAACGAAGCCATCGACCATGGACAGCCCTAGTCCAGTCCCGTTGCCATCGTTGCGATGGGTGAAAAAGGGTTCGGCCGCGCGCCGCAGGACATCGGGGGGCATGCCGCAGCCGCTATCGCGGATGGACAATTGAGCCCCCCCGCCGTTGCCGGTGCCGACGGTCACATAAATTGTGCCGGAACCGGTGATCGCTTGGCCTGCATTGACGCAAAGGTTCAGCACGGCACTTTCCAGCTGTCCCGGATCGACGCGGGCGAAGACGGGTGCGTCCGAAGGGGTGAACTCGAGGGAGACGGTGTCAGGCAATGCGATTTCCAGCAGGTCGGTCATGCCTTCGACAAGCAGTCCGATGTCGGTCACCTGCGGTTCCAGATGCTGTTTGCGGGCAAAGGCCAGAAGCCGCTCCGTCAATGACACGCCCAGATCCACGGCAGACCTGATGCGGGCGCGGAAGTGCCGCGACTTTTCCTTGTCTGCTTCTTCCAGAAGGTGCAGATTGCCGGAGATGCTGGACAGGATATTTCCGAAGTCGTGGGCGACTTCGCCAGTGACCTTTCCCAGCGTTTCGACCCGGCGGATCTCCTCCAGCCGCTCGTCGATGCGCTTGCGCTCGGTGGTTTCCGACAGGAGCCACACTGCACCGCCGTCTGGCAGCGGCGAGTGGCGCAGTTCCAGCACGTGACCGGACGTATCGGTGTATTCTTCAAACCCGCCCCGTTCGCCTGCGCTTGCCTGCCGCACAAAAGCAGAGCGGGCGATCAGCGCCTGCATGTCCATGCGGGGTTCGTTGTCCTCTGGCGCCAGCCGAAGGAGGGTGCGGAGGGTGCCGTTTTCCGCTTCGATCTGCCCGTCGGCGGCGGTGATGGCGACGCCGTCCTTGATGTTGCGGAACACGCGGGAAAACAGCGCGTTCTGGCGTCGGATCTCGCCGGTGCGGCGGTCGAGCTTGCGGGCGTTGTCGCGGAAAACCTGGAAGGCTGCAAAAAGCTGACCGATCTCATCGTCGCTGATGCGCGCGCGGGGCAGGTCGCTGCGGTGATCGCCTGCCGCGAGTCTGCGCATGGCGAAGGCAACCCGGCGCAGGTTGCGGGTGACATAGCGCGAGACATAAAACGCGGAAGTCACCGCCACCAGAAGGCTCATCAGCGTAAATGCGAGAAAGGAGTTCTTGGCAATGCCGAGGTTGTACGAGGTCTCGGCACGGGCCTGGCTGAGGCGGGCCTCTGCCTGGGCGACCTTTTCCCCTGCATAGGTGGTCACGCGGCCAACTTCCTGCCGGATGCGGAAGAGGGCATTTCCCGCGTCAAGCTGTGCGGCGAGTTCACGGTGTTTGAGCACGAAGAGGCCGTCGCTGCGCGACAGCGACGCCTGGATCTCTCGATAAGTAGAGCGATGGGCGGGCAGCAAGCGCGGTTCGAGGCGGTCACGGATGGCGGTGTAGCGGCGGGTGAACTCGCCCAGTTCGATCAGGGCCGCGGCCCGCCCGGCGGCGATGGCGCTGGCGGTCAGCTGTTGGAGTTCGGCCCAGATCTCGCGCTCCGCCAGCGGCAGCGAGGTATCGCCTGATTGCCGCCGGACCCGTCCGTTCAGTCGCTGCATATCGCGGTCTATCGCCGTGAGGCCGGCCTTGCGCGCGGTTTGCGGAACCAGCGCGGCGGTTAAATCGTCGATGGCAAGCTGCAGCCGGGCCAAGGGCAGTTCAAGCGCGGGATCGCCGGTCGCATGGGCCTCAATCCGGGCGAGGCTGCCGCGGACCTTCTCGGCCTCCTGTTCAAGCTGGAAGGTCGGGAAGAGCGCATGGAGAAAGGGCGCGGAGGTCGCCAGATCGGCCGCATGGCGCGACAGGTCGAGGGCGTCGGAGACTTCGGCCAGCGTTTCCTGATGCAGCACGTTCATCCAGATTTCGGTCCGGTTCAGCACCCGCATCCCGATCAGGCTGACCAGCAGGATCAGCCCGAACAGCACCGCAATGGCGGCGGAAAGGCGAAAGCGGACGCTGAGGGAGGAGAGCGGAGGCAACACCTGTTCAGTTCCCGGAGAGCTGAAAAATATACCCTTGCGCCCGGCGGGTCTGCAGGTGGACGGGTTTTGAGGGCACGCCTTCGATCTTGCGGCGCAGGCGCAGGATCAGCACGTCGATGGTGCGGTCCACGTAGCGCTGCATGTCGGAGCCCAGTTCCTCCAGCAGTTCCGGGCGCGGGATGACCCGGTCGGGGTTGCGGGCGAAATATTCCAGCAGGCGGTATTCGGCGTTGGTGAGCGGGATCTCCTCGCCCTCTGCATCCAAAAGGCGGCGGGATTGCACGTCGATCCGCTTGGAGCCGAAGGCGATCTCCTGGCCGGGATTGGCGCTGGGGCGGGCGGAGCCATGGCCATAGCGGCGCAGCACGGCGCGGATGCGGGCCACCAGCTCGCGCGGGTTGAAGGGCTTGATCATATAATCATCGGCCCCGGTCTCCAGCCCGATGATCTTGTCGATCTCGTCACCCACACCGGTCAGCATGACGATGGGGATCTCATAGCGTTCGCGGATATGGATCGCCAGCGTCAGCCCGGATTCGCCGCGCAGCCGCAGGTCGATCAGCGCCAGATCCACCGGCGGCGGGTCGCCAAGGGCGTGAAAGGCCGGGATATCGGCGCAGCAGATGGCGTCAAAGCCACTCTCCCGCATCAGCGCAGACAGCGTGTCACGCATGTTGGCGTCATCGTCAACGATGGCAATGAGCGGCTCTGTCTTGCCCTGCTGCATGCAACCCTCCTCCTGTCACCTGCGGGTATTTTCGCGGCTCGCGCGCGGCGGCCGCCCTCTTTCTGTGTCGCAAGTGACGGCCAAGTTTAAGGGGACGCGGGAAAGATTGTAACACTGTTAACATGAATCCTGCATTCGCGCTGTTCCGTTAACAGAACGCGGCTCGCCTCCCCGGTAGCGCCGCGCCTATCGTCGGGGGGTCAGCGCCTGATCCACCGGGGAGGTTTCCGGCAGGCGTATCTAGGGAGGATATCATGACAAAATTCTTTACCCGTTCCGCGGCGGCACTGGGCGTTCTATCGCTGAGCGCATTTGCAGCAGCTGCCGAGGACTGCTCCGAGCGCGGCGCGCTTGACGTTCTGTATTGCGACGCAAATGGCGACCTGGTTGCGGATACACCGACCAACCCGGCAGAACTGAGCAACCCGGACACGCTGGTCTTTGCCTATACCCCGGTCGAAGACCCGGCGGTCTATGCCGACATCTGGGCGCCGTTCATCGCGCATCTGGAAGAAGTCACCGGCAAGGACGTGCAGTTCTTTGCAGTGCAGTCGAACTCTGCCGAGGTTGAGGCGATGCGCTCCGGCCGTCTGCATGTGGCGGGCTTCTCTACCGGGCCGACACCCTTTGCCGTGAACCTCGCGGGCGCCGTGCCCTTTGCCATCATGGGGGCCGAGGACGGCCAGTTCGGCTACAAGCTGCAGGTCTTCACCCAGGCCGACAGCGACATCCAGGAAGTGAAGGATCTGGCAGGCCGCCGCGTGGCGCATACCTCGCCGACCTCGAACTCCGGCAATCAGGCGCCGCGCGCGCTGTTCCCGAGCCTGGGCGTGGAGCCCGACAAGGATTACGAGGTGATCTATTCCGGCTCCCACGACCAGTCGATGCTGGGTGTGGTCGCGGGCGACTATGACGCGGCGCCGGTGGCCTCGGAAGTGGTGGACCGCATGGCGGAACGTGGCCTTTATGACCCTGCCGACGTGCGCAAGATTTGGGAGAGCGATCCCTTCCCGACGACCTCCTTCAACGTGGCGCACAACCTAGACCCTGAGCTGACCGCGAAGATCAAGGAAGCGTTCTTCAGCTTTGATTTCGCCGGTACCAAGCTGGGCGAGGAATTCGATGGCGTCAGCAAGTTCATCCCGATCACCTACAAGGATCAATGGGCGGTTATCCGTCAGATCCAGGCCTCTAACGGTGTGGAATACACGCCGCAGGGACTTGCCGGGAATTAACCCTGCCTGCAATTGAAACCGCCCGGTCAGCATGGATCTGACCGGGTGCCTTTCGCGGCCCGGTTTACGTCTCTGCCAAGCGGCAACGTGACAGGGGCGGGGCCGCGCTATGTCCGGGAGACCGTCATGCTGAAAATCACCAAACTGACCAAACGCTACGGATCCGGCGATCCGGTGCTGAAGGAGCTGGACCTGACCGTTGAGGGCGATCAGCTGACCTCGGTCATTGGTTCATCCGGCGCAGGCAAGAGTACCCTCTTGCGCTGCATCAACCGCCTGGTGGAGCCTACATCCGGCACCGTTGATCTGAACGGCACCGATTTCACCAAGCTGAGCCGCCGCGAGCTGCGCACCGCGCGGCGCCGGATCGGAATGGTGTTTCAGAGCTTCAACCTGATCGACAGGCTGACGGTGATGGAAAACGTCCAGTCCGGGCGGCTTGGCTATATTTCCACCTGGGCGGCACTGACACGGCGGTACCCGCGCGAGGACATCCGCCACGCTTATGAGCTGATGGAGCGGGTGGGCATCGCCCATTACGCCAACAAACGCGCCGACGAGCTGTCGGGCGGCGAGCGTCAGCGGGTCGGCGTGGTGCGCGCGCTGATGCAGCGGCCGGAGATCCTCCTGGCGGATGAACCCACGGCTTCGCTCGACCCCAAGACCTCGGAGCAGATCATGACGCTGCTGCGCGATCTGGCCAGCGAGCTGAAGCTGCCGGTGATCATCAACATCCACAATGTGACCGAAGCCAAGGAATTCAGCGACCGCATCGTCGGCATGCGCTATGGGCGGATCATCTTTGACGACAAGCCCGCGGCGCTTGATAAGGAGCAGATGGACGAGATCTATGCAGGCGTGCCGGCCGAGGACCGCGCCCAGGTCGGGGCAGCGGCATGAGCACGGTCAAGGACACCTGGCGCAAGCCGCCGTTCATTGCCAACCCGGTGCTGCGCTATGGGCTTTATGCTGCGGTGGCGATCTATTTCCTGGTGACTCTGGTGACCCTGCCCATCGACTGGGACCGGGTTTCGGACGGGATGGTCCGGGCGCAGCGGATCTTCAGCGGCGCCTTCCCCCCAAGTTTCGAGCGCGCGGGGCTGTTGTTCGACGGCTTCATGGAAAGCCTGAAGATCGCCATTCTCGCAACTGTCGGCGGCATCCTTCTGTCGGTGCCGCTGGCCTTCATGGCGGCGGGCAACATTGCAGTGAAACCCGTCTATCTGCTGGGTCGCGGCATTATCATCGTTGCACGCAGCTTCCACCCGGTCATCGTCGCGATCATCTTTGTGAAGGCGGTGGGCTTCGGCCCCTTTGCGGGCGCTTTGACGCTGGTGGTCTACTCGATCGGCTTTGTCGGGAAACTCTTGGCGGAACGGATTGAGGAGATCGATTTCGGCCAGGTGGAGGCGATGCGCTCTGCTGGGGCAGGCTTCATAGCGACGCTGGCCTATGCGGTGATGCCGCAGATCATGCCGCGCCTCGTCGGCCTTGGCATTTATCAGCTCGACAGCAACCTGCGTGCCTCTGCCGTGGTCGGCATAGTGGGCGCGGGCGGGATCGGCGCGACGCTGGCCAATGCCTTCGGGCGCTATGACTACGACTTTGCCCTGGCGATCACCATGGTCATCGTTGGAGTGATCCTCATCTCCGAGGCGGTAAGCGGATTTATCAGGAAGCGGATTGCATGATGACCAGCAAATCTTTGAACCAAACCCTCGACCACTGGACCCGCTTCACCCTGCGCCAGCGGCTGATGCGCTATGGCGGCTTTGCCTTGACCCTGCTGGTGGTGGCCTGGGCGCTGAGCAGCATCGACGTGATCTGGGCCTGGGTCTGGGACGCGCCGTCGCAGATGGCGGATCTGTTCGGCCGGATGATGCCGCCGGACCCCTCCAACCTGCCGTCAATCCTTGAGGCGATCTGGCAGACGGTCAACATCGCCACGTTGGCGACGATGATCGCGGTCGTGGTCTCGCTGCCGGTTGCCTATATCGCGGCGCAGAACACCACGCCGAACAAGTTCGCCCTTTGGGTCGGGCGCTTCATCCTGGTGTCGTCGCGGTCGGTGAACACGATCATCTGGGCGCTGCTGTTCGTGGCCATCTTCGGCCCCGGCATCGTGGCCGGGATCGTGGCAATCATGTTCCGCTCCATCGGCTTCCTGGGCAAGCTGCTGGGCGAAGCAATCGAAGAGATCGACCGCAAACCCGTCGAGGCGCTGGAAGCCTGCGGCGCGTCGCGCTTTAAGATCGTGCTCTATGCCATCGTGCCGCAGGTAATGCCCGCCTTCTTTGCCGTGGCGATCCTGCGCTGGGACATCAATCTGCGCGAATCCACCGTGCTGGGCCTTGTCGGCGCGGGCGGCATCGGGATGATCCTGCAGGGCGCGATCGACACCTTCAACTGGCCCGAGGTTTCCATGGTGCTGCTGACCATCCTTGCTCTGGTGGTCTTTGGCGAGGTGGTCTCGTCCTACCTGCGCAAAAAGATCCTGTGAAACCGGCCAGATGCACGTAACCCCAGTCTGTTGTGCCTTGCCGCACCAGTGATGGTTGCATAGCGGAGATTCTGGGACTGGGAGCATGCCGAAACCCCGGGGGAAGGGCCTGCCGCTGACTTAAAGGGAACTGGGCAAGATGATCAGTACGAATTGGGCATTTGACACCTATGAAAGTCTGCGGGCGGATCTGCCGCGCGCAGATTTCCCGCAGGAGATGCGCTCTGGCCATGACCTGGGCGACACGGCCCAGGATTACGACGCCTATGTCCTGGATGCTTTCGGCGTGCTGAACCGGGGAGAAACCGCAATCCCTGGCGCGGTGGAGCGCATGGCCGCGCTCCGGGAGCAGGGAAAGCGGCTGGTGGTTCTGACCAACGCTGCAAGCTACAGGCGCGCTGACATTCTGGCCAAGTACCACCGGCTGGGGTTTGATTTTGCGCCGTCAGAGGTTGTTTCCAGCCGGGATGTGGCCTTCTCTGCGCTCCCGAAATTGCCAGACGGCAAGGTTTGGGCTGCAGCGGCGGCGGATGGGGATGATTTCAGTGATGCGCCTGAAGCAGCGCGGATTGCAAAACTGGCGGATGATCCCGGTCTGCTGCGCACTGCAGGCGGCTTCCTGCTGCTGTCCTCGGAACGCTGGAGCGAGACGGAGACCGCGGCCTTGACCGATGCGCTGCTGCGCGATCCAAGGCCGCTCATCGTTGCAAACCCCGACCTCGTTGCGCCGCGTGAAAAAGGCCTGACGGTTGAGCCCGGGCTGATCGCGCATCGGATCACCGGGCGAACTGGCGTAAAGGCGGTTTTCTTCGGAAAGCCGTTCGGTAACGCTTTCGAGGCCGCGCTTGCCCGGCTGGACGGGATCCCGCTGCACCGGATCGCGATGGTGGGCGATACCCTGCACACCGATGTGCTGGGCGGGGCCGCCGCGGGTATTGGCACAATTCTCATCACCGATAACGGCCTGTTCCGAGGCCATGAAATCGCCCCATACATCACGAGATGTGCGATCCGGCCTAACTGGATCATCGCGACGACTTAGGGCAGTCAGCTATTGCTGAGCTTTGCAAAGGATCCCGGAACGTTATCGGCGGATTCCGTGGAAAAACACCCGTTCGCGGGCGCAGAATTTCGTTGCTTGAGTTGGGCGCAAGCGCCTTTCCTATCAGGCTGTGCGCGTCTGCTGCGGTGCAGGAAAGATCTTGGCCAATTTGCGGATGTTTTGGGCGGTTGCGGCGAGGAGGAATTCGTCATTTGCACCGCATGGGCCACGTAATCGTAGCCTTCCGAGGCCGAGGATGCGCTTGAGGTGCGCGAAGAGCATCTCGACCTTCTTTCGGAGCTTCATGGAGATGTCGTATTGCTTGGTCTTTGCGATGTCTCGGGCGACCTGGCGGGCGTCTTCGTGTTCTTCGCGGGTGATTGATCTGGCATCTGCGTTCGGGCAGCATTTCGCCTTGGACGGGCAGGCCTGGCAGGTCAGTTTCAGGGCACGGTATTTGGTTCTGCCCTGTCCGGTCGGCCCCCGGTTCGGATCGGAATAGTTCCGCCGGAACTGCTTCAGCTCTTGGCCCTCGGGGCAGACGTATTGGTCGTTCTCGGCGTCCCACTCGAAGTCCGCCCGGCTCCAGGTGCCGTCGCTGCGGCCAGATTTGTCGAAGACGGGGATGTGCGGGTTAATCTTGCGTTCAACCAGCCAACCCAGCATCGGTCCGGTGCCATAGGCCGTGTCGGCGATCAGGCGTTCGGGATGCAGGTCGAACTTCTCTTTGACCCGCTTCAACATGGTCTTTGTTGACCCGACCTCTGCTTGCCGGATGGAGCGGGTGGGTTCCACATCCAAGATGACACCATGATCTGTGTCGATGAGATAATTGTCGGAATAGCTGAAGAATGCAGGGCCTTTACGGGCCGCTGTCCATTGGCTGGCGGGATCAGAATGCGAGGTGAACTTGGGTTGCACCTCGCTGGCGGCGCCAAAAGCGGCCTCGTCCAGGGTGTCGAGATACTCGCGCACGGCGCGGGGCGCATCGGCGGGATCGATTTGTCCCGCATCCCATTCTTCCTTCGGCGTCGAGTTCTGCTTGTTGGCATCCGCCTCGATCAGGCTGGCATCGACGGCCATGCGCTGTCCGCTCACCAGACCTTCTTGGATACACCGGGCGACAGTCGTCTCGAACAGGTGCCGCAGCAGTTCGCTGTCACGGAAGCGCCCGTGCCGGTTCTTGGAGAAAGTCGAGTGATCCGGAACCCGGTCGCTCAGATCAAGCCGACAAAACCACCGATAGGCGAGGTTCAGATGCACCTCTTCGCAAAGCCGCCGTTCCGACCGAATGCCGAAGCAATAGCCGACCAGGAGCATGCGGATCAGCAACTCGGGATCGACGGAGGGGCGGCCCGTGTGGCTGTAGAAATCCGCCAGATAGGCGCGGACGTCAGTCAAATCGACGAAGCGGTCGATGGACCGAAGAAGGTGATCCTGAGGGACATGATCTTCCAGCGAGAACTCGTAGAACAGCGACGGCTGCGCCTCCTGCCTTGGTCCCATCATCGCAAATCCTCCCGCCCAATGCGGGAATTGAATCAGTAGTTCAGGCCGCAATCAAGGAGGAGTTTTTCAACAAAATAGGCGGGAAGAGGTCATTGGGAAGATGCTGACTTCAATGTTGAGGCTCGTTGAAATCCGAGAGGACCGGATTGCCGCTGCGATCCAGCAAGACGAGCGTGCCATTTTCCCGGCCGTTCATCAGGCCGATCACGGTGACCGGGTTTGGCTTGGTGTAGAAGAGTGAAACGTTAACATACGATAATCGGGGATCAAGCCGGGCTTGTACGGACGTTGATGTTTGTCGAGATTGCCCAAAGCCCTTGCGACAGGGCCCTTCAGTGGCTTTTAACGCTCGAAGGGGCTTTGTTGCATAAATCGGGTTTTGAGCGTACTTAACCCTTTCCCCGGACAGACTTATCCTGCGGCCAGGGTATCCGGTATGCCGAGAGCTGTGTATCGGTTGAGCACGGCGATGGGGACCTGAATCTCTGCGACCTGCCGATCGAAGTCCAGCGCCATGAGGCTTTGGCCGAGCAGTTTGATGCAATGCATCCAATCGCCGGGAAAATGATCCCCCGGATCATTTTCAGACCCTCGTCATATCCCGGCGCGGCGCCGGCGCTGGTATCCAGTCAACCGTCGCCATAGGACGCGGCCCAGGTACTGTGCGGCCCGTAGAGCTTCGGTCCGTGCGATGGCACCCGCGCTTGCCGGCTTCCAGGGATTGGCGTTCCCGCGGGGGGGGATGATGGCGTCAGCACCAGGGGCAGCAATTGCCCCCTGGCATTTCCGGGTGCCATATGCGCCGTCCGCAGTGACGCTGCCTATCTTCTGTTCAGGCGGGATTTGGCCAGGCAGCTCGGGTACGGCAGGCTCACGTTCAGCGTCTTCCGGCGGCGGCATCACCTGCTGCAGTCCGGCACGGCCCAATCCAGCCCAACCAGCGGCAGGAGGCTCTCGGCGAACCCCGCCGTCTGCCGAAGCGGCATGGCGAACATGGCCTTCAATGCCAGGCAGGTCTGGATCGCGGCGTCGCTGAAGCGCTGCTGCCGGCCGCGCTTGCCGCTCGGCGGCGGCGTCCAGATCATCTCCGGATCGAACCAGATTGCAAGAGATCCGCGTCGCCTTGGCGCGTCGTTGCAGGACGACCAGTTCGTGGTCTGGTAATTTGCAGGGGCCCAACGGCTCATGATCCCCAGCTATCGTGCCGTTGTTTCGATGCGCCCCAGTGACGGAGTGGCATTTGGCTCAATTCCTGGTTTTTTTGGCGAATAAATTGGGGGCGGCTTGTGCATCACCGGGGCGGGGCGAGCGTCCGGCATCCGCGTTTGACCGTGCCCTTTTGATGGTAACAGACGGAGCATGGACGTGTTTGAAGACAGCCCGCATATCTATCGGTGCATCGGCATTGGTTTCGGCCCCTCGAACATCGCGCTGGCGATCGCGCTTGAGGAAGCAGGGGAACTGGACAATGTGCTGTTTCTGGAAAAGGCGGCGGCACCGGACTGGCAGGGTGAATTCCTGATCGATGGCAGCGATATCCAGCACAACCCGCTGCGCGATTTTGTAACACCGCGCAACCCGTCCTCCCCGTACGGATTCCTCAGCTATCTGAAGGCTAAGGGCCGCCTTTTCGAATTTCTCAATCTGGAAGCCCCCTATCCGCCGCGAACCGAGTATGCCCGCTATACTGTATGGGTGGCGCGCCAGTTCGACCGGGCGGTGCGCTACAGTTCGGCGGTGCGCAACCTGGCCTATGTCGAGGCCGGCGGGCTTCCGGCAATCCGGATCAGCCTTGAAAACGGGCAGGTGTACCTTGCCCGCAGCGTGAGCTTTGCACCGGGCCGGTCAATCAACGTCCCGGCGCCCTTTGCCGGGCATATGGGCGGGCGGATGGTGCATGCGGCGCAGTACCGGTCTGCCTTGGCCCGCTGGCAGCTCGAGGGCGCTGTCGAACGCATTGCTGTGATCGGTGCCAGCCAGAGCGCCGTGGAAATGCTGCTGGATCTTCCGGGGCATTTTCCGTCGGCGCAGATCACCGGCATCTGCCGGTCCTTCGGCTACAAGCAAAAGGACCTCAGCCCGTTCACCGAACGTGTGTATGAGCCGGAGTTTGTCGACCGGTTTTATGACGCGCCGGAGGCTGTGCAGAACAGCATGCGGCGGGAGCTGTGGCGCAGCAACTATGGCGCAGCAGACCATGACGTGATCGCCGCGCTGCAATTCCGCATGTATGAGCAGCGGGTCACCGGGCGCGAGCAGATCGTACTGCTGGACAACAAGACCACGCTGGACATCACGCCGCGGGACGGGGCAGGGGGCTTTGAGCTGACGCTGCTGGACCGGATGGATGGCAGCGAAATCCGGGCGGGGTTTGATGCGGTCATTCTGGCGACGGGGTTCTTGAACCATAGCTGTGCGCCCGAGGGTGAGCCCTTTCACCCGCTGCTGGCCGGTGTTGCGGAAGATGCCCGGTTCCGCGCGGATGGCGCCATTGCGCAGGCGCGGGATTACCGGCTGCTGAACAAGCCGGGCCTGACGCGGGCCCCGGTCTTCCTGAACGGCGTTTCGGAAACCAGCCATGGATTTGGCGATGCCGGCTCCTTTAGCCTGCTTTCGGTCCGCTCGGCAGAGCTGGCCCGGTCGATTGCCGGGGTGCCGGTCCGGCCGCAGAAAATCTCCCCCGGCGCAGGGCAGGACACCCCTGCGCTGACGGTTCAACCTGCATGACGAGGCAGATTATGTTTGCACTGAAAGACAGAGACACCTTTGACATCGAAACCCTGGTGCGCCGGGGTGAGACCGCGGTGACAACGCGCGAGTACAACGCCGATCTGCGGCGGCTGCTGCCCTGGCCCGGGCGCGCAAACAGCAAGCGCCCGCTGACGGAATTCGGTGCCATCCTAGTGACCATCCGGCCGCAGGAGGACGTCGATGCCCACCGCCACGATGAGGAGGAATGCTTTATCGTCACCGTGGGCCGGGCGAGCCTGGAGATCGAGGGGCAGACAACGCAGCTGTCCGCCGGCGACGTGGTCTATATCCCCCGCTTCTGGATGCACCAGCTGCGCAATCCCAATGCCGAACCCTTTGTCTTTGTTGATCTGTATTGGGACGACAAGGGCCGCAGTTTCGAGACATTTTCCGCCACTGAGCTTGAGGAGGCCATGTGATGAAACCCGCTGCCGCCACGCCCGATTTCATCGTCACCCTGCCGCCGCCGACCCCGAATGGCGGCCTGCATGTGGGCCATATGGCCGGACCGTTTCTGGCTGCGGACATCTTTGCCAAGGCGGCCCAAGCGGGTGGCCGGAGCGTGCATGTGCTGTCCTTCAGCGACACCAACCAGTCCTATGTGCGGGCAACCGCGGAAAAGCAGAACCGCGATCCGGCGGAGCTGGCGTCCGGCTGGACACGCGACATTCTGAACACGCTGGAGATCTACGGCTGCCAGGTCGACAATTACTTTGAACCGGGTCCGGCATCCGACGGCTTTGTGCGGGACACGCTGCTGCGGCTTTACGAGGCGGGGGTTCTCAAGAAAAAATCATTTCCATTCATGTATTTGCCGGACGAAGATCAGTTTCTCGACGAAGCCGGCGCCAGCGGCTTGTGCCCGCGCTGCCTGGATGACTGCAAATGCGGCATCTGCGAGGCCTGCGGGTTTCCGACCCAGGCCGACACGCTTCTGAACCCGCGGTCCACCAATGATCCTTCGGCCCGGGTTGAGGTCCGTCATGCTGAGGTGCTGGTGCTGGAGCTGGAAACCTGGCGCGATGTTCTGCGCCGCTTCCATAGCTTCGGCGACGCGATCCGCCCGAAATACCGCTGGCTGGTCGATGACGCGCTTGCCGGGCCGCTTCCGGACTTCCCGGTGACGGTGCCGGGCAGCTGGGGGATCGAAGCCGGGCACCCGGATCTGCCGGGGCAGGTTGTCAATGCCTGGCCGGAACTGGCACTGAATTTCGTGCATGGCTACAAGCAGGCAGCATCCGCTGGCGGGACGCCGAAGATTGTCAATTTCTTCGGCTATGACAATTCCTATTTCTACGCGATCGTGCATGTGGCCCTGTTGCATGCCGCCGGGATGGAGCAGTTCTTGCCCCATGCCACGGTGATCAATGAATTCTACAATCTGGAGAACGCGAAATTCTCCACCAGCCGCGGGCATCTGATCTGGGCGCGCGACATCGCCGCGGACTATCCGGCAGATCTGGTGCGCTTTTACACGGCGCTTTCCGCGCCGGGATTCGAGCAGGGGAATTTCAATGCCCAGGACATGGAGGAGGTCATCGAGCGCAGGCTGCTGGCTCCGTACAGGCGGATCGCGGCGGCCGCGGCGGCCGCTGGCCAGGGTGCCGGGCTGCCGGAAACTGCTGCCGGTGCGGCAGCGGTGATGGAAGCGCGGGTGGCTGCAAGCTTCTCACTGGAGCGGTTCAACCTCCGGCAGGGGGCCGAGGATGTCCTCAAGGGGCTTGGCGCCATCGAGAGCTTTCAGGCGGCGCCGGGGGCGGGCCGGGACAGCGTGATGCAGATGCTGGGCGCCTGGGCGCGCGCCGCCGCGCCGCTGATGCCTTCGGTTGCCAGCGGCCTGCTGCGGGCGCTGGAGGCCGGGCGCATGCCTGGGGAGCTGGCCGGGCAGGGCGCGGCAGGCGATGCCGCCGCCAGATCGGAGGAGCCGGAACATGCCTGAGCAAATGCACCTCGCCTTCATGACATTTTCCGTGCTCAAGGCGCCCTATGGCGATCCGTCGGTGCAGGAATTCGATGACCGGACGCCGGATACCTTTGCCGAAGCGGAAAGCAGCGACGGCTTTATCGACCGTGCCAAGCCGGTGGAGGACACCGCCTGGATGACCAACTACCAAAAGGACTGGGGGCGCTGGGGGCCGTTCGCGGTGCCGCGCTTCTATCCCGGCGGCACCTCCAGCGGCAGCTCCTATCAGGCGCAGACGCTGTCGGTTTGGCGCGACCTGCATTCGGTCTGGACCTTTGCCTACCGCGGCGCCCGCCACCGGTCCGCGCTGAAGCAATCCGCCGAGTGGTTCGGGCAGCAGGACTGGCCGATTTTTGCAGCCTGGTGGATTCCGGCCGGGCATCAGCCCGTCTGGCCGGAGGCCTGCGCCAGGCTGGAGCATCTGCATGACCACGGGCCGGCACCGCATGCCTTTACCTTCAAGTCGGCCTTTGACCCGCAAGGCAGGCCCTGCCGGCCGAATGCCAAACTTGAGCCGGAGCCTGCCTGAGCAGGCGCGCAGGATGAAGCAGCATGACCTTCGATTTTGAAACCTTCGCTGCGGTCATCGCGGTTTATGTGATGATCGTCATCAGCCCGGGGCCCAATTTTGTTCTGATCACCCGCTACAGCCTGCGGCACCCGGTGCCGCTGGCGTTTGCGGTGACGCTCGGCCTAGCGGCGGGCGCTACAATCAATGCCTCGATCACCATGTTCGGTGTGGGGTCGCTGATTGTGGCTTATCCGGTGTTCGGCTTCATGGTCTCTGTCGCGGGCGGCGGGTTCATGGGGTATCTGGGGCTGAGCGCAATTGTCTCGGCGCTGCGGGGGCGCACGCAGCTGCAGCCGGCAGGCCACGTGAGCACGCTGCCCGCGGAGCAGATGGAGGCGGTACCGGATGACCCGCCCGCCGGTGAAAGCCTTTTATCTGCGCTTAACAAGGGGCTGCTGGTCAATTTGCTCAACCCGAAGGGCATCGTGTTCTTCATCGGGCTTTATGCGCCGCTGATCGCCCGGACCAGCCTGGCCACCAAGGGCGCTGTGCTGGCCGCGAGTTTTCTGATCGAGATCCTTTGGTACGGTCTGGTGATCCTGATCCTGGCCCGGCCCAGGTTCCGCAGCCTGTATGAACGTGCCAGCTTTTCCATCGATTGTGTTCTTGGATTGGTGCTGCTGCTGATCGGGATGCGGATCCTGCTGCAGGCGGGCACATATCTATAGGAGCTTGAAAGCGATGAGCGAATTCTTCAGCCACAGCCCGCAGCTGATCTTGCCGACTGCGGCCCGCCGCCCGGTCCCTGCCTTGCCCGGCTGGTTCCTGCAGCGGCAGCAAAGCGCCTCTGATGCTGGCGGTTCTTGTGTGCTGCTGGGCGAGAGCGAGGGGGAGAACTTTGAGGACCTTCTGGCTGCCTGGTGCCTGAACCTGGGGCGCCGCTCCGGTGTCCGGGCGGTTGTGCTTGATGACCAGCGCGACCCCGGAATATGCGCTGTGACACTGGACAGGATGTTCGCTGACGGGTTGCGTCCGGACGCTGCCATTGGCCATTTCTCCTCTCCGGTCGCACGGCAGGCAGCACAGCGCTATGCCGCACAGGGGGTGCCGTTTTTCGCCCCGGGGTCCTCTACCGATGACCTGGCGCAGGTGCCCGGTGCTCCGGTTTTCCAGACTTTCGCCCGTGACAGCGGCCAGATCGCTGTGCTGTGCGGCGCGCTGCGGGGGGCAGGCCGGGCGGTGGTGCTGGGCCAGCCGGCCAATGCCGGTGCCGCCTTGCTCAGCGCTTTGAGGGCAGAGAAGCCATGCCCCCTGGCCGGATACAGCAGCTTCCCCCAGGTTCCCGCCGGACAGATTGCGGGCAATCCGCTGGTGCTTCTGGGATCCAAGGAATACGCCGCAGAGGCTTTGGCCGCCCTGCCGGTGCAGGCGCAGCCCTCCGCCGTCTATCTGTCCGACGACAGCCTGAATGCCGCAGCGGTCCGTCAGCAAGCGGTGCGGCTGGACTGTCCGGTCTATATTGCGGCGCTCAGCCGGCCCCGGCAGCAGACCTGCCTTCTGGGGTTTTCGGCTGACAGTATCGAACATGATGCCGCCCGTCTGCTGGGGCGGCAGCCCGGGCCCTATTTCCTGACCGCCTGGATGGCGGTCTATCTCGCGTTGCGCGGACTGAAGCAGGGGTGCCGGACACCCGGGCAGATGCTGCAAAGCCTGCAGGGGCGGAGCTGGCAAACAGTTTATGGACCGCTGTTTTTTGATGATTGCGGGCGGGCCGAAGGTTTTTCCTGGGAATTGAGGAGGGTGGCATGAGCCATGCAACAGATGCGGTGCGGCTGCGGCCGGAGGATATGCGCAACAGCATTCCAGGCCAGGGCGGGGAGCGGTTTCATATCGGGCTGCTGCGCGGCGAATTGCAGGTCGAGCTGTATGTGCCGCAGAATGAAGACCTGCAACAGCCGCACAGCCGTGATGAATGCTATGTGGTGATCCGCGGGTCCGGCCGGTTCCAGATGGGGGAGGAGACGGTGCCGTTTGAGGCGGGCGACTTCCTGTTTGTTCCGGCGGGAATGGAGCACCGGTTTCTCGACTTTGGCAGCAGCCTGGAAACCTGGGTGATCTTCTACGGGCCGGAAGGCGGTGAGCAGCTTGCCTGACTGCCACCCGCATATCCTGGTCGCGGGGGCGGGAATTAACGGGCTGATGGCTGCCTATTACCTGATCCGGGCCGGGGCGCGGGTGACGGTCTGCGAGGCCGGACCGGTGCCCAATCCCGCCAGCGCTTCGTACGGGGCGCACCGGCTGATCCACCCCTGGCCGCCTGCCGGACGGCCGCAGGAGGCTGCTGCGGCGCAGCGGGCGCTGCCGCTGTGGCGCGCGCTTTTGCAGGACATCGGCTGCAGCGGTTTTGTGCAGACGGGTGTTCTGGTGGCCTCGCCGGAGGCTTGTGACGCTGCCGCAGGAGAACACACGCTGCGGCTTCTGCCGGCACGGGCCGATGCCTTGCTGGCAGGTGCGGCGGAAATGCCCGGGGCGGTTTTGTTTCCTGAATTTGGCGTGCTGCTGGCGGAAAAGATCCTGTCGGCGCTGTGTAACGGTTTGGCCAAGCGCGGAGTGGAGTTCCTGCCAAGGGCGCCGCTGCGCGGCCTGGACACGGCAACCGGAGCGGCGGATATCGCGGGTGGTGCGCCGCAGCGCTTTGACGGGATTGTCTGCGCCCTTGGCTGGAAGTCCCGGGATCTGGAGCATATTGCCGGGGCAGGGGAGTTCCTGGCGCAGTTCAGCCCCCGCCGCAGCTATGTTGTCTACCTGCCCGAGGCAGAGCTGCCGGAGGCCAGACGGCCGCGCACGGCCTGGACCGGTTTCCTGGGGCAGGACCTGTGGGGCATGCCGGCACTGGGCAGGAATGACGCCAAGTTCGGCTGCGGTCTGCTGACCCACAGCGCTGATGAGCCGGTGCTGCCGGATAACGAGGTCCGCGCCAAGATGGCTGCCGCCTACAGCGGTGCAGATCCGGCCTACCGCGCGTTGCTGAACGGGCGGGTTGCTTCAAATATCTGGGCCATGTGCCCGTTTCCCGGGATGGTTCAGCAGGCCGGGCTTTGCACCGTGATAACCTCGGATACCGGCGGCGGGTTCAAGACGGCTCCGCTGGCCGGGCTGGCCGCGTGCGAGGCCGTCCTTGCGGCGGTTCCAGGCTGGCAGGACCTGAAAACTCAGAAGGAACAGCTGACATGACCGCACAAGACTTTGAACTGCGCCCGCTGCGGGAAAGCGACAGGGCGGAATGGGCGCGGCTATGGACCGGTTATCTGGCGTTCTATGAGACCGCGCTTGCCGAGGAAATCTACGAGGGGACATTTGCGCGCCTGATGTCGGGGGCCGCTTGGGAGCCGTCAGCGCTGGTGCTGACATCCGCTGGAAGCGGAGACGGGCCGCAGCCGCTCGCAGGGCTGGTGCATTTCCTGTATCACGCCCATTGCTGGAAGCCGTCGCCGGTCTGCTACTTGCAAGACCTGTATGTAGACCCGGGGATACGCGGGCAGGGGCTGGGGCGGCGTCTTATCGAGGGGGTCTATGCGGCGGCGGATGAGGCCGCTGCCAGCGGCGTCTACTGGATGACGCAGCATTTCAACAGCCAGGCCCGGCAGCTGTATGACCGTATCGGCGTGGAAACGCCCTTCATCAAGTACCAGCGCCCGTAAACAGGTGAACGGAACCGGGAGCGCAGGGGCGCAGTCCCCGGTTCCGCGTGCAGTTCAGGCGTCTGCAGCGACCTCATCCAGGTGCCACAGCTTGGCGACGATACGCCATTCGGATCCGTCATGGGCAAACATCAGATGATCAGAGAACCGATTGTTGTGGATCCGGACCCGCACTTTCACAGTGGCCGCAGCGTCTGAAAGCAGGTCAACGAACAGGATCTCGTCCTCACGCGGGGCATTCAGGGCGGCAGGCGGAGACCGGCGCAGAATGGTGTCGTGGTAACAGCTGATCGGGTCGGCAAAGATGCGGCCGTCATCGGCATCGAACAGGCTGGCAGCGGGATGGAATACCCGCTGCAGCAGGTCTGTATCGCAAAAGTAGAGCGCGTCGAAATACCGGGTAACAGCCTGGGTAAGCCCGGCGGGGGCATGGGAGATATCCAAAGCCATGGCGATGTCCTGTGAAGTTAATATTGCACGAGAGAAGAGGTGTTTGACACCGCTTGACGCTGCTTGAAGCTGGAGAAGGCAACAACTGCCGCGAACCCCAGCAGAGCCGCTGCGATCATCGCCCAGCCCACAGAGGCAATCATCAGGCCGGAACTGAAGGAGGCGATGGCCGCGCCAAGCGCGATGCCTGTATCGTTGATGCCCTGGAAAAGGGATTTTTCGCTGTCCATCAGTTCAGAGTTCAGCAGCGTTGTTGCGCCGACGAAACCAAAATTCCATCCCAGCCCCAGCAGGACCAGGGATACGTAGAAATGCACAAGCTCAATCCCGGCAAGAGCCGTCAGCCCGGACAGGGCCAGCAGGACCGCGCCTGTTGCGACGATGGCATTGGCGCCAAAGCGGGTGATCAATGAGCCGGTGAAGAAGCTGGGGGCGAACATCGCTACCACATGCCAGCGGATGACATCGGCGGCCTGAACGTCGCTGAAGCCGCAGCCGACCATTGCCAGCGGCGTTGGCGTCATCAGCAGCATCATGCCGGCAAAGCTGCCGACCCCGCACAGGATCGCCCACAGCAGCCGCGGGCGGTTCCACAGCGCCGCGGTCTGGCCGCGGGACTTGTCCTTGCCGGCTTTGGGCTGCGGCGGTGCGAACTTTGCGGCTGCGATTGGCAGCATGCCGGCCAGCGCGATGGCGGACACCGCCAGATAGGCGCCTGCGAGGGGGACAGGTGCCAGGGAATCCTTGAACAGTCGGAAAACTTCGGGCGCCAGCAGTGCAGCGACCAGCCCCGAGCCGAGGGTCAGGGAAATCGCCTTGGCCTGCTGCGGCGCCGCAACCAGTTCCGCCGCGGCAAAGCGGAACAGCCCGAAGCTGACAACCGCAGCGCCGAGCAGCGCGTGGGCAAAACACAGCAATGCAAACAACCCGTGGATCAAGCTGTAGGCTGCCAGCGCCCCGCCCAGCACGGCAAACAGCGCGGCAAGCAGGAACCCAGCCTTGCGCCCGCGCGCGCCCATCAGGATCGACATTGGCGTCGCCGTGAACAGCCCTGCCAGCAGCTGGATCGACACGGGCAGCGTGGCCAGGCCTTCGCCCGGCGACAGCTGCAGTCCTGCAAGCCCTCCCAGGATGATCAGCATCGGCATCGGGATCGTCAGAACTGTCGCGCCAAGCAGCACGAGCAGGAAGTTTGGGCTTTTGATCAGCAGCATGGGTCTGTCCACAGAATTACTTGCAGAGGGGATACAGCTTGCGGCACCTGATTTTATGTCAACGGCACGGTGATTTAAGCCAGTCTGCCGACCGCCGGCCCCGGCGGAATCCTGCAACCCCTGTGAAGTTTGAAAAAATTTCTCTACTGACGGTAAAGTTGTGCTATCGCGCCGCAAAAGTAAGATTACGCCGCGTCACAATTTGCTATGCGGTACCAAAGGCAAGTCGAAAAAGGGGGGGGCAGGCTGATGGCGGCTCAGGAACGCAGGAAGATTAAAGTGGTCATGTTTCCCGATTCCCAGGTGCTGGACATTTCCGGCCCGGTGACGGTTTTCGAGGGCGCAAACAAGCTTTTGCCGCCGGCGCTGGGGTATGACGTCTCGCTGATCTCGCCGGGCGGCGGGCCGGTTGCGACCAATGGCTGTATCGCAATACAGGCGCATGGCAGCGTTGAGAGCGAGGATCTGGAAGGGGTAGACACCCTTTTGATCCCGGGCGGCAGCAAGGGAACGCCGCAGGCGATGCGGGACCCGGCATTGCGGCGGCTGGTTCGGCGCGCCAACGACAAGCAAATCCGCCTCATGTCCATATGCACCGGTGCCTTTGTCCTGGCTGAGGCCGGCATTCTGGACAACCGCCAATGCACGACGCATTGGGCCGAAATCGGCAACTTCCGCCGCCTGTTCCCCGGCGTAACCGTCCTGACCGATGTGATTTACCACACCGAGGACAACATTTGGACGTCGGCCGGAGTGGCCACCGGGATTGATATGGCCCTGGCCATTGTTGCAGAGGATTTCGGTCAGGACATTTCGCAGCAGGTGGCCCGGAACCTTGTTCTCTACATGGCGCGGCCAGGTCATCTGGAGCAGATCTCAGAGTTCCTGCGCAATGTGCCCACACAGGAGGAAAAGTTCAACGAGCTGGTCATGTACATCAGGACCAATCCTGCCGCCAATCATGACGTGAACCGTATGGCGGAGCGCTGCAATATGAGCACCCGAAGCTTTACCCGGAAGTTCAAGACTGCCCTGGGCAAGACCCCGGCGGCAATGGTTCGGGAAATACGGGCCGCCCGTGCAGAGTTTTACATGAAGAACACGGATTACAATCAGAAGCGGATTGCAGCGCTGGCGGGCTTTTCCTCGGTCGATGTCATGCGCCATTGCATGAAGGCCGTGCAGAAAGACGGGGCTGCAGCTGAATCCGGCTGAAAAGTGCGGCAGCTGTCAGGCTGCCGCCAGTTAATCAGGAGTTGGCCTGCAAATGATGGCGGGCCAAAGGGATCATTCCCAAAGCTATCGCGTCCGGAAGGCAATGGCGGCCAAAACTGCTGTCAGAACGGCCAATGCAAGAGACGTGCTGCTGGTTCCGGCCGGTATATTGCCTTTCCTGGCCGCGGAAGGTGCTGATCCTTTAGTTGCTTGATTGGTTAATGAATCTGCTAAAAGGTGTCTTAAACCGTCGTGAATTTGGCCGAAATCCCTTAAAACTCCTGCCTAGGAAAGCGAAGGGTTCACCACGTTTTTGCGAATTGGAGTGCAGGGGAAATGATTGCAAACAGGACAATGGAATCAAATGTGCGCAGCTATAACCGGGCGTTCGGGAGTACATTTGACCGGGCGGCCGGCGCTGAGATGTTCGACGAAACCGGCGGTCGGCATCTGGATTTTCTCGCAGGCTGCGGGTCGCTGAATTACGGGCACAATCACCCGGTGCTCAAGGCCGCGCTGATGGATTATGTGGCCCGTGATGGATTGTGCATGTCGCTTGATCTGAACTCCACCGCGCGGTCGGCATTCCTGGAGCGGTTTGAACGGATTGTCCTGGCGCCGCGCGGGTTGGACTATCTGGTGCAGTTTCCTGGCCCGACCGGGGCAAACTGTGTGGAGGCGGCAATCAAGCTGGCCCGCAAGGCGACCGGGCGCAGCAATGTCATCGGCTTCACCAACGGGTTCCATGGCTGTTCGCTGGGCGCGCTGTCGCTGACCGGGAGCAGCCATCACCGGGCCGGCTCGGCAGCCTTGCTGCAGCAGGTAAGTCGGATGCCTTATGAAGGCTACCTTGGGAGCGGTCTCGATACCGCAGATTATATTGACCGGCTGCTGGATGACCCGAGCAGCGGCATTGATGCGCCTGCGGCCTTTGTGGTGGAGCTTGTGCAGGGCGAGGGCGGTTTGCAAGCCGCGTCTGCAGGCTGGGTCGGCCGCCTGCAGGAGATTGCACGCAAGCACGGCGCGCTGCTGATTGTCGATGACATCCAGGCAGGATGCGGCAGGACCGGCACGTTCTTCTCGTTCGAGCCGCTTGGCATCATCCCGGACATGATTTGCCTGGCCAAGGCGGTATCCGGCTATGGCCTGCCGATGTCGCTGCTGCTTCTGAAGCCGGAGCTGGATTGCTGGAAGCCGGGCGAGCATAACGGCACGTTCCGTGGCAACAGCCACGCCTTTGTCACCGCCGCGGCTGCGCTGGAGCATTTCTGGGGCGATCCTGAGTTTGCGCAAACCCTCGCAGACCGCTGCGCAGCAATGCAGCGCCACTGCGGACAGCTTGCAGACAACTTTGGCCTGCGCGTCAAAGGGCGCGGAATGATGATGGGCCTCGAATTCACCGACTACGGCATGGCGGCGGCAGTGCAGGCGGACTGTGTCCGCCGCGGTCTGATTATCGAACGCTGCGGACCGCATGACGAAGTGCTGAAATTCCTGCCGCCGCTCACTCTTGCGCCGGAACAGCTGGACGAAGGATTTGCCATTGTCCGGCAGGCGCTGACCGCTGTGCTGGGTGACAGGGAATGCACTGCCCAGCCCCGTGTGCCGGAATTTCAACCGGCATAACCACTGAATTTTCAATTTTCATTCAATGCAAAGCAGGCCGTGCCTGCTTTGCCCAGACAGAGATGAGTCCTGAAATGACAAAGACCTTTGATGTCGCCGGTATCGGCTTCGGCCCTGCAAATATCGCTCTGGCAGCGCTGTTTGACGAAGAAAGCCTGTATTCGAATTCAGTGTTCCTGGACAAGTCGGTCAATCCGACCTGGCAGCAGGAAATGCTGTTTAATAACGCGCTCGATATTCATTCGAACATTCAGAATATCCCGCACCGGGATCTGGCCACGCTGCGGTCGCCGCGCAGCAAATACACCTTCATGAACTACCTGCACAGAACCGGAAAGCTGCTGAGCCATTTGAACATGGATCTTCTGATGCCGATGCGGCCGGACTTTGCCGCCTATGTCGGCTGGGTCGCGGAGCAGCTGTCCGGCAAATTGCAGACCGGGTGCGGTGTGGAGCGGATCACCATGCTGGATGAGGCGCACCAGCATGTCTACCGGATCGACATGCAATCGGGCGAGCCCGTCTTTGCCCGTCATGTTGTGGTCGGCACGGGCCGCGAGCCCTATATCCCGCCAGCCTTCGAGGAACTGACCGCCTCCGGCCGGGTGTTCCACCTCAACCGGTACAACAGCGCGCATAAGGCGCTGCTGAACAAGGGCGCCCGGAAGTTTGCCGTTGTCGGCAGCAGCCAGAGCGCGGTGGAAATCCTGCTGCATCTTTCCAAATACGAGCCGCGTCTGGAACTGCACAGCTTTATGCGCCGCTTTGCCTTCCCGCTGAAGGACACCAACCCCTTCATGAGCGAGATCTATTTCCCGTCCTTCACCGAAATGTATTTCGAGGCCGGCAAGGACTTGAAGGGGCGGATCGACCGGGATGTCCGCCGCACCAATTACGGCGCGTGCGACATGGATGTGCTCGAGGAGCTGTACCGCCAGCTTTACTATGACCGGATGCATGGCGTGAACCGGATCACCATTAACAGGCTGACCGATATTCTTGCGGCGAAAGAGGAGGCAGAGGGTGTCCGTCTGACGGTCCGCGACGGCGAGACCGGTGAAACCCGCAGCGAGTGCTTCGACGGGGTGATCCTGGCAACCGGGTTCCGCAACATCGGCAGCGACAGCAGATCGGTACGGGTGCCGCGCCTTCTGGAAGGTGTGCAGGACCAGCTGGCGCTGGACGAAGACGGCTGTGTCCAGGTGGATCGGTCCTACCGCGCGCAGCTGCAGCCCGGTTTTGCCAGTGCCGGCGCGCTGGTGCTGAACGGATTGTGCGAGGCGACCCACGGCATGGGCGATGCCGGCTCCTTGTCGCTGCTGGCGCCCAGGGCGCAAACCATCGCCAATGCGCTGCTGCAGCAGGACCATGATGCGGATGCTGGCCTGGCCAGCGGCGTTGCGGCCCAATAGGCGGAAGGGTTTATCAACATGCGTTTCGATACACTTGCGGTGCGCGGCGGCTATGGTGAGCCGTCGGCGCTGGCAAACGAAGGCGCGATTTGCGAGCCGGCCTATCTGTCGCCTGCCCAGCATTTTGCCTCTTCTGAACATATGCGGCAGGCGCTCAGCGGGGAGGCGGATGGCTGGATCTATACCCGGATCGACAACCCGACCGTGCGCCAGCTGGAGACCACAATTGCGGCGCTTGAGGCCTACGGCGGCGGGTTCACCGCCACCGCCACGGTGTTCTCCTCCGGCATGGCGGCGCTGTTCATGGCGGCCACCGCGCTGGTTGCGGATGACCCGGCCCGGCCCAAGCCGAACATCGTGCTGCCCGCGGCCTGCTATGGCGGCAGTTTCATGCTGTTCCGGGAAAGGTTCCAGCAGGACCGGGGCATCGAGCTGCGCTGGATCCAGGACTCGCTGGATCTTGGCGAATGGGAGCGCGCGATCGACGGCAACACCCGGTTCGCGCTGTGCGAGGTGCCGTGCAACCCGCTGCTGCGGATGACCGACATCCCTGCGCTGGCCCGTATCACCTCGGCCCATGACGTGCCGCTTATGGTGGATGCCACCCTGTCCAGTCCGGCGGTGATGCGGCCGCTGGTTCTGGGGGCCGATATCGTGGTGCATTCGGTCAGCAAATCCATGTCGGCCAGCGGCCTGAGCATTGCAGGTGCTGTTGTGTCGCGGCCCGGTATCTGCTGCCCGCACCCGCGGCAGGAAATGCGCGCCGACTTCGCCGGATTTCTGAAACGCGGGCCGCAGCGCGATACAGGCGTCATCCTCAGCCCGTTCAACGCCCTGCAAAGCCTTGCGGATTTGCGCAGCCTGCGCAGCCGGATGCAGATCATGGGGCGCTCAGCCCAGCGGCTGGCAGAGGTGCTGGCAGCACACCCGGCGGTGGCTGAGACCTATTATCCGGGGCTGCCGGGCATGCCCGGTCATGAGATTGCCCGGCGCGACATGGTGCTGGTGGACAGCGAAATGGAGCCCGGCGGGCAAGAGAACTGCTTTGGCTATCTGATGTCGGTGCGGATGCGCGGCGGAATTCCGGCGGCCCGGGCCTTTCTTGACGGGCTGCAGATCTTCTGGCGGGCAAATGATCTGGGGCGTATCAAGAGCACCGCAACCATCCCCTCGATATCCACCCACTCGCAGCTCAGTGAGGCGGAAAAGAAACTGGGAGGCATTCCCGGCGATCTGGTGCGTCTCAGTGTCGGCTGCGAGCATGAGGACGATATCATTGCCGATGCCGTCCAGGCCCTGGACCGCGTCCGCAAGGTGGCAGCATGACAGCAGATGTGTATCTCTCCGGCGTGAGCGCATGGCTTCCGGAAACCGTTTGCACGGTTTCCGAGGCGATTTCGCAAGGCCGCTATGACGAGACCCGGGCCGCCACGGACGGTTTCACGTCGGTTTGCATCGAACAGCAGCTGAGCCCGCCGGAAATGGCGCTGCGTGCCGCGCGGCCGCTGTTGCGCCCCGAGGATGCCAGCGCCATCAATTCGCTGTACCTCTGCAGCATCCACCGGCACGGCCACAAGCTGCTGTGGCCACCGGCCAGCTATCTGCACCGGGCGCTGGAACTGGACAGCCGCACCCGTGTCATGTCCCTGAACCAGGGGTGCAACGGCGGTTTCACCGCGGTCTCGCTGGCCTATGATCTGATCCGGGGCGGGCTGCCGGGCGACCAGCTGGTTCTTGGCGGGGACCGGTTTTCCGGGTCGGCCTTTGACCGGTTCAATTCGGATCTTGGGACGCTTTACGGTGATGCGGCGTTTGCGCTGCGGCTGAGCGCCGATCCCGGTCCCTACCGGATTGTCAGCCTTGAGCTGGAGTCGGAACCGGCGCTGGAACCCATGTACCGGGCCGCCAGGCCTGAGCCGGAAGGGCCGGGCGATCACGACGTTAAATCCGCCAAGAAAGCGTATCTGGAGGCACATGGACGGGAAGGCTTCAACGCGCTGTTCATCCCCGCGCTGCAGCGTTTGCGCCGCAGGTTGCTGGAAGCCGCGGATCTTGATGCGCGCCCGGCGGAATACGTGATCTATCCGAATGTCGGTGCCGGGCTGAGTGCTCAGCTGTACGCGGGGGCGTTTGCGGACCTCGCAAAACAGGATTTGTGGGACTTTGGGCGCAGCGTCGGGCATACGGGAACGGCTGACCAGTTTCTTGGTCTGTGGGAGATCGACCGGAGGCAAGCGCTTCGCAAGCATGACCGTGTGCTGATGATTGGAGCCGGAAACGGTCTTGGCCTTGCAGCCATGCTTGTGGAAAAAATCTAGCTGTTCAGTCCCGGCCTCTGGTGGACCAGATTTAGGATGAAACGATCTGGCTCTGAAGGCCAGATTTTGCAGATGTATTCGTAAGGCGTGAGACCGTTGAGTGTCTTGAGCCTGCGTGCGAAGTTGTCGGCCGCCATGAAGTCGGCGAGGTGCGTGCGCAGCTGATCATGGCTATCGTATTGGGATCGTTTCACCTTCGCTTCCTTGATCGTTCGGGACATCCGTTCGACCTGGCCGTTGGTCCATGGATGGTTTGGCTTTGTCAGGCGGTGCTCGATCCCATGTGCCTGGCAGATCATGCCGAAGCGCATTGGACGTGCCGCGTTTTTGTGCCGCCCCAAGTGCTCGTTTAAGCCACCTGTCGTTCGAAGGCGACTGGGCTTTTGCATCCCAATGCTGAATGGCGTCTTCGCGGATTATAGAACCCGTTGATGTATTCGAAGATGGCCACTTCTGCGTCTCGGCGCCTCTGCCATGACCTGCGCCAGATGAGTTCTGCCTTGATCGTTTTGAAGAATGTCTCGACGGCGGAGCTGTCGTAGCAATTGCCTTTGCCTGACATCGGCACTTGGAAACCGTGCTGGCGCAGAATCTTCTGATAATCATGTGAACAGTATTGGCTGCCGCGATCCGTGTGGTGAATGCAGCCCTTGGGCGGTTGCCGGAGCGCGATGGCCATCTTCAAGGCGCGGATCGGCAGATCACGCTTCATCCGGTTACTCTCTGCCCAGCCGATGACACGGCGGGAGTGGAGGTCGAGAACGACAGCCAGGTAGAGCCAGCCTTCATGCGTCCATACATAGCTGATCAGTGCAATCCGCACCGCATCCTGGCGGAATTCATCCGTGCTTCCATGTCTCATCGTTCGTCTCCTTTGCTGCAGTAAATGCTATCAAAGGAGCGGCACAAATCCGTGGCAGGTCCAGATGCTGGCTGACCCGATGGTGCGCCTTGCGACGGAAGCCGACAGTGTGTCCGAAACGCAGATTTGCCAGCTGTATTCCGGTCTGCATCACCATCCAGCGGGCAAAACGATGCAATGCTTAGTTGCAGGTGCGAATATTCAGTGACAGACGCGTTCCTACCGGTCGCGAAGGGACTGGAGCAAAGGTTCCTGGCTCTCAAAAATCAGTTCTCGCACGCTGCAGAATATGGCATACAGCGGTGTGAACCAATGGTGCAAACCGGGCTCCGGAACCCCGGCTAACCACCTGCGCTTCGCCGTCGGCGCTCAACAGCACGGCATTGTTTCGGGTGGCCCGAATGCTGATCGATCTCGGCTCCTATGCACCCTACGGCGCACTTCTTCTGGTTGTGGCGGTTTTTACCCTCTTTGTCAGCGAACGCTTCGCAGCAGAAGTCGCAGCGCTTGGGGGTGTTGCGCTGGCGCTGCTTTTGGGTCTTGTCAGTGTGGATGATGTGCTTAAGGCGCTGAGCAACCCGGCCCCGGCCACAATCGGTGCGATGTTCGTGCTGAGCGCGGCGCTGGTGCGGACTGGTGTACTGGAGACTGTGGCTGAATGGCTCGGCCACGGCATGGCGCATCGTCCCTCTGCCACAATCGCGTTCTTTTTCTTGCTGGCGGCGATAGCTTCCGCCCTCATGAACAATACGCCGGTGATCATGATCCTGATCCCGGTCGTGTTCAGCCTCTCCCGGCGGTCCGGAATCAGCGCGTCGCGCCTTCTGATGCCGCTCAGCTTTGTTGTGATCATGGGAGGAACCTGCACGCTGATTGGCACTTCCACCAACCTGCTCGTAGACGGGGTCTCGCGGGATCTGGGCCTTGCACCGTTTTCACTGCTTGAAATCGCACCGCTTGGGATCGCACTGGCTCTCGTGGGCAGCTGTTATCTTTCCCTCGCTGCGCCTCTTCTGCTGCCCCAGCGCAGCGCGGCCGGCGAGCAGGCATTTGGGGTCCGGCGCTCCTGGCAGGTTGAGCTTTTCGTTCCGCCGGGATCGCCTCTTATTGGGCGGAAAGTGGCAGAGGTGCCTGATTTCCGGCGCAGCACCACGCAGATCGTCGATCTTATACGTGAAGACGTCTCGCTCAGGCGGCAGCTGCGCGATGAGGTCTTGAAGGCGGGCGACAGGGTAGTGGTGCATGCCTCGGATTCCGAGGTGATAGGATTTCGGTCCTCTGACGCAAAAGAGTTTGCCATTGCCGGTACGGAGCCCGCTGCGGCCCGGCCTCACAAGGTGGTAGAAGCGCTGGTGAAGGACCGCAAGGGCGGCTTCTCTGCTCTGGGCTGGCGACGCAGCCACGGCGTCTATCCGATTGCCGTCCACCGGCATGGCAGCGCCGTGGATTTGCAGGATGAAACCCTCCATCTGCGCCCGGGCGACACGGTGTTACTGGACGGTCCTGCCGAGGAGATCGCACGGCTTGCGCGCGATGAGGATCTTATCCTGCTTGCTCCGATGCAGGCGCGGGCCTACCGCCGCGGCAAGGCCCCAATCGCGCTGGCGGTGCTGGCGCTGGTTGTACTCGGCGCTGCGCTAGACTTGGCGCCGATCCTGCCGCTGGCCATTGTCGGGGCGGCAATCGTGCTGCTCACACGCTGCGTCGAGCCGGACGAAGGTGTCGGGGCAATCGACGGGCGGCTACTGCTCCTGATCGTCAGCATGCTGGTTCTTGGCGCGGCCATGGAACGCAGCGGCGCCATGACCTTGATCGTGGAAACGCTGTCTGGACCGCTGCGGCAGCTGAGTCCGATCTTTGCGCTGGCGTTGATTTACGCAGTGACCTCGGTGCTGACGGAACTCGTTACGAACAACGCGGTCGCCGTTATCATGACGCCCATCGCGGTGGGTGTTGCAGCCGCAATGGGCTTCGATCCACGCGCATTTGTCGTTGTGGTCATGTTCGGTGCAAGCGCGAGTTTCGCCACGCCGGTCGGCTACCAGACGAACACGATGGTCTACAACGCCGGGGGTTACCGCTTCTCAGATTTTCTGCGTTTGGGCCTGCCAATGAACATCCTGGCTGGCGTTGTGACCGTGCTGCTAGCACCGCTCATCTGGCCTTTGCAGCCATAGCATGTGAAGGACTCGAATAGGGCGTCATTACCTCATCCAAAGCGCCCCGCCGCCTAGCCATATCGGCCATATTGACGTGTCAGCTCGATCATGTCGGCGGCTGGGCGATCTTCGTCAGCACGCCCCAGAGGCATTCGCCGCTGTGTGGACCGGTGTTGGACCAGCACGCGGCACACGCGGCGGTCCAAAACCTTCATCTGGCTGTGGACATGGCGCAGCTCGTCAGGCTGCTCGATAGCGGCAGGGATAGCAGCAGTATTTCGGCGGCGCAGCAGATTTCCCAAGCACGGACATCCAAAGCCACGCTTCGGGGTTGATTTCAAACCATCCGTTCGCCGCATCGTGGTCTAAGAGTCGAGACGCGGGACACCTTTGCTATTGAAGTGCTCGGCCAGAACTGTTCAGCTCTTCAACCTCGCTCATACCGAAACCAAACGAAGTTGTAAGAGAGGCAAGCTACAAGGTTTCTTTCGTTCGAGTTGGCGTTAAGGCGCAGACCTGCCCCGCCGCAAATACAGCCGACAGGAAGAACACAGCCTCCGCTCCGATGGTGGCATAGACTACCCCGCCTAAGAGCGGCAACACAAATGCCGGGGCAGTCAACGCATTGAAGTACCCGGAGTAGGCTGGCCGGCAGTGTTCCGGGGAAATCTCCATCAGCAGCCCGGGTACAGCGATGGTTAATCCGTTTGCGAGGGCGCCGAGCAGCAGGAATACAGCCAAAAGAGCAATCAGAATTTGCGTATGCGGCATCTCCAAGAATAGCAGGGCCAGTAGTATCAAGGGTGGTGCAAGCCGCAGGATAGAGACCAGGCGCATGAGGGGAAGCTTGCCGCGCGTATCGCCCCGCCAGCCCCAGAGCAGGTTGGAAGCCAGAGCACCTGACGTTTGGGCGCCGAGAAGAAGCGCAATGTTTTCAAGATCAAGCCCCATATCCGCGGCGGCGGCCACATAGAACGGGGCCGCGATCAGCACCGCGTTACCGCTGCATTGCGCGAAGACGAACAGGCGGAAGCGGGGATCTTTCCGGAAGGCCGTGCGCCGCTCGCGGAAATTGGCCGCGAAACTCTCTGCGCCTTCCGAGATGCCCGGGCGCTCCGGCTCCCGTATTGAGACAAAGAGGACTGAAGATACCAGCATCAATGACGCCGCGATCCCGAACACAGCTGCATAGGAGACGGGGAACTCCGTGGACCTGACGAAATGACCGGCCAAGGCCGCCACTGCCAAAGCAACGAGACCGCCCCCGAAAAACCGCAGCGCCAGCAAGCACGACCGGCGGTTAGAGGGAACCGAACGGGCAACGATATCATTGCAGGGGACGCCAACGATCCCGCTTACAAAGGCGTATAGCATCCAGAGCGCCAGTGCCGCGGCGCCGAGAGATACCGGCCGCCAATCTGCGGCCGAGCCATGCCAAAGCACTGCGGCCAGCAAGGCGATAGCTGCGGTCCGGCCGAGTGCTCCGGCGGCGCAGTATGGCATTGAAGCGCCGCTTCGCCCCGCGAGATATGGCGGCGCGAGGGGCTGAAGGTTCCATTGAAACAGCCCAGGAAGGGGCGGCTCTGGCTCAACGGCGGATCATGCGCCCGGCTGCGCCCCGAATGTCGCAACCACGTCTGGTCCTGCGGCTTCGTGCATCATCGACCTGATGATGGCGGGGCGTTCAGGACATTGAACATTCTGGAGGAACACAGCCGGGAGTGCCTGGCCATCCGTGTGAAGCGGAAGCTGAACCGGGCCGGGGTCAGCGGCGCGCTGACCGACCTGTTCCTTTTACGCGGCGTGCCTGCCTGCATCCGGTCGGACAACGGCCCGGAGCCTATCGCTGAGGCTGTCAGAGATTGGAGCAAAGCTGCGGGGGAAAGACCGCCTGCATCGAGCCAGGATCGCCGTGGGAGAACGGATTTTGCGAGCGTTTCAACGGGCGGATGCGCCCCTCTCGGCAGCATGCTTTGCATGCGCCTGACGGGCAATGGACGAACTGCTGAACGGGGAGGTCTTCTAGCCTCTGCGGGAAGCCCAGATCATCATCGAAAGCTGGAGACAGCACTGCAACACCAAACGACCGCACAGTGCCCTGGTCTGCCGCCCGCCTACGCCCGTGGCCATCCTCCCGATGGACCAACGGCCAACCATGCACTAACTTTCAAACCGGACCGCACAAGTGGGGCTGCGCATGACAAGACTGCTGAAAGCTTCCTGGGTTTCATCGACATCACATCAATCCGACTTTGGCTACACCATTTGTCAACATGACCTAGTCAGTTACTCCGCGATCATAAGTTCTAAGTCGGCGAAATTCGGAACGGTGATGTTCCTCCGGTATACGCCTGGCGAAACACCAGTCAACCGCTTGAACAAGCGCCGAAAAAAAGTTGGATCTTCATAACCAACTTTCCATGCGACATCCTCGATAGGCAGGTTTGTTTGTTCCAACAAGCGCTTGCCGCGATCCACCCGCAATTGCTGAACATACTGGATCGGTGTCTGGCCTGTAGCTTTCTGAAAGCGCCGGAGGAAGCTTCGCTGAGGCATTCCGGCCTGTTTGTACATCTCGACAACCGGATTTTGGTAGGAGAAATTCCTATCAAGCCATTTCTGAACGTGCAATATTGCACTGTCGCCATGATCAGTTGACGGAGTAAAGATGTAAAATGGAGTTTGTTTTTCAAAATTCCAGGGTATAGCATAAAAGTTGCAAACTGCACGTGCGGCTGGATAACCGACGAAGCGGGAAATGAGATAGATCAGCAGATCTTGCCAAGAGGACGACCCACCACCCATCACAAATCTCAGGTTTCCGCCGCTCGTTACCAGCAGACGTTCCATATTAATATTAATATCCGGGAAAACACAACGAAAGTGCTCTTCATGCGCCCAATGCAATGTGGCCTCGTGCCCATCCAGCAGTCCAGTTTCTGCCAGTAAGAACACTCCGGAGCAGATTGAGCAAAGCAAAGCTCCATTTTCATGCATTTCCTTTAGCCACTGTGTGATTTCAGGGTCCTGTCCTCTGATCCATTGATTGGTATCAAGCTGAATGGAGGGTAGAATTACCAAATCTGTTTCGGTAATCTCGTTAATCGCACAATGCGACGCTATCTCCAGATTACTGGCGGTTCGAAGCGTCCCGCTACGTGGAGATACGATCTCGACTTTAAAGGGTGGGTCTAGGGGCACATTCGGGTCGAACCGCCGCAATTTCGAGACCGTTGAAAGAACATCGTATACTCCTAAAATAGAGGAGGCGTAGGTTTTTTCAGTCGCTAGAATACTCGTTCTCAGTGGGGGTAGGCGCGATCTCTGTTTTTTTCCGGTGGTCATATATGAGCTGCCATTCAGCCAGAAACGACCATTCGTTTTTTCTTTCGTCGGCATTTTGAGCCCCTCTCGTTGCTACAGGCGTTTGATGCGGCCGTCGCCGGCTTACCGCCCAGCATCCCTCAGCAGCACTGCAACGAGGCGGTAGACATAGCTGCCGTATTTCCTGGCCAGTCCAATCAGGTCCGCCACGAGCCTGTTTTCTTCTTTTCGGCCTCGTGGCTGATACCTTTATGTTGATCGATGCTGCCCCGGCACCCGGCAGCACCGGCGTTCCGAAACTTTCACTCGCTGCGTCTCAGCTCGATGCAGGCGCGACGACGGGCGGGGTGCAGAAGTTTCCCCGCGCAGCTTCCTTCTGGATGAGTTTTCCAAAGATCCGTTCAGAGGCCGCTTTCCCAAGCCGCTTGAGTTCCTTTAGTTGGTCTGCCTCCAGCCCGCAGTACTGCTTTCGCCAGCGGCGAAAAGTCTTTTTGGTAATGCGATCCTTGCGGATCGCATCAACACTTGCCCTGCGAACACATCAAGCTGCCGAAGCTTCTGCATTATTTCCTCTGGCTTGTTTCAATTGTTCGCCATTCTCCGTCTTCCGTTTCTTAGACATGACGGTGGACCAATCCAGATGGGACATTTCAATTTTGGTATTCTACTGCACTCGCAGTGAAAGCCCTGGGCGGTGTGGGCGGGGAGACACTTTAGACCAGAACGGTAGGCGTTCCGAAAAGGCAGCTAGGCGTCGAAACGGAGATTTCCTGCTCTTCCTGGTTCATTTCCTCAGCGATTTCAGAAAAAAGCTGAGTTGAAAGATAACGTTCACCAGTGTCCGGAAGCATGGCTAGAATCCGGCTCCCGTTCGGCGCATTCTGTGCAACTTCAAGCGCGGCGGCAAACGTCGCACCGCCCGAGATGCCGCAGAAAATGCCTTCCATATTGGCCAAGTTTTGTGCGCATTTCAGAGCTGCATCACCCGCAACAGGCCTGATTTCGTCGATATGACCTGCCGCAACCACGTCCGCCGCCATCTGCGGGATGAAGTCGGGCGTCCAGCCTTGCATTGGATGCGGGCTGAAGGCAGGGTGGCTTGCGGCGGGGCTGCCATCGAAATTATGGATCTGTGGAACACCGGAGCCAAGGAGCGGTGAGATTTCAGGCTCTGCCGCGATAATCTTAGTTGAAGGGCTTTTTGCCTTCAATACGCGGGATACGCCCTTCATTGTGCCGCCGGTTCCATAACCAGATACCCAGTAATCGAGCGACTTTTCTCCAAAGTCTCGCAGGATTTCCTCCGCCGTGGTGCGGGAGTGAATGTCGGGTCCGGCTTCGTTTTCAAATTGGCTGCACAAAAACCAGCGATGTTTGCGGGCTAGCTCTTCTGCCTTGGCGATCATTCCCGAACCCTTCTCCGAGGCTGGCGTCAAGATCACTCGCGCTCCGAAAAACCGCATGAGTTTGCGCCGTTCGACACTGAAGCTTTCCGACATGACAACAACCAGCGGATAGCCCTTGGCGGCACAAACCATCGCCAGACCGATACCAGTATTTCCGCTGGTAGCCTCGACTACGGTCTGGCCTGGTTTGAGCGAGCCATCACGCTCTGCCGCTTCGATGATAGCGAGAGCAAGCCGGTCCTTGACAGACCCCATCGGGTTGAATGCTTCGAGCTTGGCGAAAAGCTCTACGCCTTCCGGTGCAATACGGTTGAGGCGAATGATTGGGGTATTTCCAATCAAGTTGAGAATGTTTTCGAAAGTTCCAGTCATGTCTAGCTTCTTTGGTTGTGAGAAAGTTACGCCATGGAAAACCCATTGTGGCGGCAAGGCGCTCAAGTGGCGGAGCTTCTAAAGGTGCCTTTTCCTTGTCTTCGGTACACTTCGCATAAAGTTGCTACCGGAAGCGCTACACGATTCGTGCTACCGTTTCAGTAGCGCCTGCGTACGCTACTTAATTGGTAGCGGCAAGCTCTTCTCGGGGGAGCTACGTTACGTAATTTATTCGGTGCCATTGCCATTTGTGGATTAACCATCCGGCATAGGCTGCGGGGCATTGCTACGTTAACTTCCTGTGGGTCGGCAAAGGCGCGGAGGCTGCCGGATCAGGCAGTATAGGCCTCTGCTTTCCAAGCGTTGAGTGCCTGCAGCCGATGGTCGTGGCTAGTCAGGTCCGCGCCCAGGAAGGCCGCCCGGGCCGCCCAGCGGTCTTTTCCGACGCGGCGCTGCCACACCGCCATCATCGACCGGAAGGCCACCCCGATCATCCCAATCCGCAAGACCGGGCGCGCGTGGAAAGAGGATTGCACGGCTGCGCGGGTCCGCAATGAGACACTGCGTGCCACCCGACACTACGGCCGGGCGTTCTGGAAGCACAGGACCGGATACAACGCCTGAAGCCGCATCGGGCCAAGACGCGCTGCCTCAAGGCTTTCGGCGAGCGCATCGCCGCAAGAGACCCCGAGCGCCAGACCGCAGAAATCCACATTTGCATCGCTCCTATGAATCGCTTCAACGCGCTCGGCACCGCCGAAATCGTCCGCGTGGCATGATGTCAGTGGGGAAAGGGGAAGTCATACCTCACGTGTGAGTTCTGCCACAATGCCCATCCACATAGAAGTATAGGGCTGCGACGATGCTGACATTTGTCATTCCCAAGAGCGCTGACGCTCCAAAGGACCATGAGTAATTGCCAAAAATATCGAAAAGATAGCCACCCATGGAGGCACCAATGCCCATGCCGAACCATCCGAAGGCCGATACTAAGCCGACGGCTAACCCGGCCATCTTCCGCGGAACCGCCTCCGAAGTGCTAATTAGTAATCCGGTCATAACTCCGGAAAAGGAAAAGCCGAATAACAGTGAAATCAGGAAGAGCGTAGGCAGATCTTCAGTCTGGGTGAACCAGAAAACAAACCCGGATTGCAAGAAGGAAGCCATAAGATAGGCGGGAAGCCCTCCAATCCGATCCGCTACAAATCCAAAAAATATACGGCCTACGGTCCCGCTAGCCATTAGCACGACCAAGAGCTCAGCAGCTTGGCCGGGACTGAGGCAAATAGATATTCCAAGTGGCACCAAATGAATTAACGGTACGGCCATACATACGCAACAGAAGACCCCGGCCATCGACAACCAAGCCAGACTGACCCGGTGCGGCACAGCCCAGCCCTCTGGCGGGGCTTCGGCCGCGGGGTTCTCCTCTACCAACGGCGTAGTGTTCGGCTCTTTCAGTAAAATAAGCGGTAGCAACAGAGCTACGGCATACATGATACCCATCTGAAAGGAGGCCTCGCGCCACCCCTGCTGGTCGATCCAGAGTTGCACCAGATAGGGCACCCCGCCCTGCCCAATGGTTCCGCCTGCTGTGACGATTCCAATAGCCAGACCACGACCACGGTTGAACCAGCGTCCCGTTAAAGCCAAGATTGGCGCGAATAGACAGGCGAACCCGCAGAAACCGATGAAAAAGTACAATACATAGATGACCAGAAGATTATTTTGGTAGGACAGTAGTATGAAAGACACTGAGAGGCTGGTGGCCCCAAAAAAGGCAACCGGTTTACTCCCGAGGCGGTCTGAAACCATTCCCCAGAGAATACCACCAATTGCTGCGCCGACTGCCAAGATGCTATAGGCGGAGGAAACGGCGGTTCGGCTCCATTCAAACTCCTGCTCCAGCGGATTGATGAACACTGTAACAGTGATATTTGCACCGAATCCAAACAGAAGACAAAGCGTCGCGATTCCAACGATAATCCATTTGTACACAGACTGGCCGCTTTCCTGGACGTCCGCGGTGGGGGAGGTGGGGTGCTGAATCGCCATTTTTGACTTCCTTTCGGACTGCTGAGCCGGTCCTATAGATTTTTCTGAATCGAGCGCACACTGAGAGCACTGAGAAGGTGAATACGTATTCAGCACTGTGAATTCAGGATTTGAGTCGTGGACCCGATCGTCTCCTTCTGGTCGTCATGGCAGCAATACTGCCATGACGACCTTTTCGAGACTTAGATGCAGGTTACTTCTTTGGGTGCATCTCCAACGGCATGTTTTTGTTGGGTTGCCGCGCTGGATACGTGACTGAACACCCGCCTGGATATGATTTTCTAGGAACCGTAACCGGACTATCCGCGCAGTTTATTTATTTCGGGGCCATTCCATGTCACTGGTTCCGAAGTGACCTTGTCCTGCAAAGTCCGTTCCAGGCACTTGGCAACGTTGACCAAAGCAACATCACCGTTTCGTCTGCCAGTTAACATCAGGCCCACCGGCATGCCTTCGTCTGTGAAGCCGCATGGCAGCGAAATGGACGGCTGGCCCGTCAAGTTAAAAATGCTGCAGTTCCGCCATGACAACAGGCCGTAGTCGTCTGGTATGTCTTGCGCCCTGGGTGTTTTGGCGGTTGACGTAGGAGCGATCAGCCCATCAAACCCTTCCAGTGCCCGGTGGATACGGTTTGAAAACACATGGCGAAAATGCTGAGCATCAATGTAGTCTTCTACGCCGACGCTGCTGCGGGCCGTTGCTTTTCGATAAACATCCTCGCTCATCTTTTCCGCGTTTTTCTCAGCGATGTCCCTCAAAACCTGTCCTGCCTCCGCGAAGATAGTTTTGGCTGCCTCGAAGGCCTTTTGCACTTCAGGCAGTTCAACTGTAATCATCTCGACGCCTGCTCCTGCCAGCCGTTCGATTGCGCGCTCGGCCACTTCGATCATCTCGGGCCGCCCCTCAAAAAACATTTCACGGCAGATCGCCAACCTTATGCTGCCAGGGTCGCCATGATTGCCCACATCAAACTCATCTTTTGGCGTGAGAGTGGATGAATAAGGGTCCTTTGGGTCCAGGCCCGACAACAAATCCAACATCGCCGTCGCGTCAGCTACATCACGACTTAGAACCCCTACATGATCCAAGCTACGGACTAGCGGAAAGACCCCATTGCGGCTGATAACACCAAAACCGGGCTTCAATCCGACAAGCCCGCAAGCATGGGCCGGCTGCCGTACCGAGCAACCGGTGTCCGTGCCAAGTGCAATAGGGGCCAAACCCGCTGCGACCGCACAGGCTGACCCTCCACTAGAGCCTCCGCAAATACGATCTTTCGCCCATGGGTTCTTGACCGTTCCGAAAGTAGGATTGATGCTTGTCGTACCGTAGGCAAACTCATGCATATTGGTCTTGCCGAGGATCACAGCTCCGGCATTTTTGAGCTTACGAACCACGGTAGAGTCGCGTGTTGCGATCTGGTTGGCTAGCAGGCTAGACCCCGCCGTTGTCTGAAGGCCGGCCACGTCAAAAACATCCTTAAGAGCGACGGGAATTCCGAGAAACGGCCCCTTTTCCCGCTTCCGGCGCCTGTCGGCCTCACCCGCCATCTCCAATGCGAGGTCGGAACAGACAGTGATATAGGCATTTAGCTCACTATTGAGCCTGTCAATTCGGGTCAAATAAGCTTTCGTCAATGCAACCGATGTCAACTCCCCGCTTTCCAGCATTCTCTGTAGCCGACCAACGGTTTCGAAGCATATTTCCATGGAAAAAAGCCCTTACTTGCCTTTTGCGGTTGTTCGCAAAACGGCGTTTGTATGTTTGCGCCTGCATAGGCGAATTTTTCTCACTGCCGCCAATGTCTAATTGGCGATAAACGAGTGGTTTTAGCCACGCGGTGATGATGCTGTGGCAGAACACGCCGCCGCGGCGGATGTCCGCCAGCTTGCGCGGATCGCCAGCGACGATGTCATCGCAGGCGTTCTGAACCGGAATGGCCTTGCCACCGGGAACGGCGACCGCTGGACGAGGGAGCGGATCACAGCGCTCCGGTCCTATCGCAAAATTCCGGTATTCAAGCCCGAACCCGGCGGCCTCGATCCCTGGCTCAACCTATCCAGGGCGACCAAGCTGCTCGGCGTAGCCCCAAAAAAGTTGCGGTTGGCAGCGGAAGCAGGTGAAATCGAGGCGGACCAACCGCTTGCCGGCGGGCCAAGGGTATTCGAGCGCGCGGAACTGTCAAAAACGGCGGCACAACAACTCAGGAAAAGAGCGCGGCAAAACCTCAAACACCCCGCGGTATCGCACCCGGATCAGCAAAACCTATTTTCTTCAACAACATAGAAAGATGGGCGTAATGAAGCAAAGTTGTTGTCTCTACGCCAAGCCTCTAACTTTCCGGCTGCATCTTCAAGGCTCATGAACCGGTGGGCGTTCAGATGTTCCGCCCGCACCTTGCTGTTGAAGGCTTCGATGAGCCCGTTGTCCTTAGGTTTTCCAGGCCGTGAGAAATCGAGAGTGAGGTTGTTGCCGGAGGCCCAAAGATCCAGATCGCGGGAAATGAATTCGCTGCCATTGTCGACACTGATCGTTTTCGGCTAGCCGATCCGACCGCAGACCCGTTCGAGCGTTTTCACTACTTCTTCTCCCGGATCGGACAACTTGGGATCGGCGGCCGGGCACAGCCGCGACTGTGTATCGACGATGGTCAGGATGCGGAGCCTTTTGCCCAAGGCAAGCTGGTCATGAACAAAGTCCAACGCACGGGCATCGTTCGGTCCGACGGTTTGGGGAAATGGGTGGGGCACCAGAGGAAGTCCTCTATGACCGAATGAAAGCCGCTGTGATTGGCCAGGATAGCGCTGGCGTCGTCACGTATCCGAGTAGCCCCAGTTAACGTTAAATCACCATGCGATTTTACCGTTATTTCTTCTGTGTTGGCTAAAATGACCCCTTTTGTAACATTTAGGCTTTGGCAACAGGGCGGTGGCCTTTGATAAGGCCCTTGGAAGCAAAGAGGGCCTATTTTCATTGAGGTCCGCGTGAAGCTGGAAGAGGTGCCATTTTATGGAGTCCTAAATTGTTTCGGGTGCTCGGCGTCTGAAGATTCACGAGAAGAAAGGAAGTGTCTTCGGCTGAATTCAATGAGGCTAATTTAATCCGAGTTAGTACAGTCAGGGAAGTGTTCTGAAAAGTGAAATAGATATTGACACAGTATGAAGCACGTGAATGACAGGTAATTAAATAGAGTAGCAACAGCATGAATGGCTTCACTGCCACCGCAATGGTCTGGCAGCCGCACACTTCACGCGTTCTGCAGCGTTTTCTTTGACAGCTAGCGAGTTTTAAATGTTGAACCCACGATACTTGAGGCTTGGCATCTGTCACCAAATAGAAAGAAAAGAAGCTTTTTGGGAATCGCTAACGACGCACCCGAACAAACGCCGCTAAGCACAAAATTGGCGAAAACCACCGAGGATCTGAAATGAAAGATAACAGTCTAAGTCAGGCGATTGTCTGTGTTGAATACAATGAAGCCGGCCATGAAACGCGGGCTTTCTATGATAAGGCAAGAGAGCGACTTGACGTTCTATTAAATGCTCTAAAGGTTTTTGGGCACCACCCTGAGTATGGGCATGTATTTACAGATACCCTACTTACAATCCTAAAAGATGGTGTATTGCCGTGGAAAATTAAAGAGTTGCTCATTCTGAAAACCACCTTCGAAAACGACTGCACCTACTGCCTTGTCCAGCACGAGCGCTTGGCCGGCAAGCTTGGCATTTCAGCAAGCAAGATCGCCGACCTGCAGGGAATGAAGTACGAAACGTCCGAGCATTTCACTGATGCGGAGCGGGCACTCTTGGATTTTTGCCGCCAGTTGGCCCAAGACTCAAGCGCGGTAAGTGTCGATACTTGGGCTCGTATAAGGCAGCACTGGTCCGACCCGGAAATTGTCGATGCCGCTTATGTAACTACTTTTTACGTCGGGGTCTCTAAATTCATAAGCACTCTCGGTATAGAATTGGAGCCAGAATTTTCAGGGTTGCGACCTCGGCTCCACAATGGTTGATAGGTGTTTGATCCCACGGTTTGATGGTGCGATCCATTCACGAGAATGGAAGGAGGCACTAGCAGGTTGCTGATTTAGGCAGGCCAGCGGAACGCCATTCTCCCCGATGGGATGAGTTCCCTCATCGATCTTCCGGATCGGGTGGCTGGAAGCAGGCCTATGGCCGCTTCATCCAGCCTCATACAGCCGGCAACCGGAGCAGCCGGGCGGGATTTCCTGCGGCGAATGTCAGGATGCAGCGGGACCGCACCTGCTCAACTCCGCGATAGACGGTCTGGGACATGCCGCCAACGGTCTTGCCCCCGCCGAAGGCTTCTTTGACCCGTTTGCGGTGCTTCTGGGACAGGGCATAGCCTTCGTGACGGGTCGTGCGCCCGTCGATTGCTGAGTGCCGCGCCTTTCTGGCGACGTGCGGGGTGACGCGGGCCTGGCGAAGATCCGCGACGAATTCGGACGTATCGTATCCGACGTCGGCACCCAAGGTCAGCTGCCGGGTCGATCCAGGGGAGTGGCGGTGCAGCATGTCCAGCGCGGCCTTGCGCTCGGCGCGGCCGTCAGCGCGGGTCAGGTCGCCTTGCACAACCAGCCCGTGCCGGTTTTCCATCAGCGCATGCCCCATGAAGCGCAGCACCGCACCTGTGCTGGGGGCTTCTTATAGAGCTGTGCGTCCGGGTTGGTGACCGGAGCATGTGTCGTATTCGAACGCGTCTCGCCCTTGAAATTGACCTCGGGATTTCGGCTGCGGCGGTTGGAGCTGGGCATAGGACCGGTTTCGAACCGGATGCCCATCGAGCAGAAGGAAAGCATGCGCTGGCTTGATAACCTGCGCCTGTTCACCGAGCTGGCAGGCGCGCCCGAACGTTGTGTGCATGCCGGTGAACGGGAAGCGACATCTATGAGCTCTACTGCCTGGCCGAAGAACTCGGGACAAATTTCCTCGTTCGGAGTTGTGTCGACCACTTGGCGGAGGATAGCGGCACGACTAATCGCCATCTATGGTCTTCCGATTTCCTAATCATAGGCGCGGACCACTTCTTTGGGGGAGGTTCACTGCGGACAAAAAGCTTGACGCTACGATAATAGTAGCGCAAAGTAACGTTGCCAAAAGGGCAGCGATAGTCACATCGTTAAACGACTGGAAACTTAATGTCAGAAGGATCGGAAGGAAAAAGGAGATACACTTTATACAGTCCCGTAATTTACGTGAATTGAATGCCTCAGTAGCTTTCACCTGATACTCCTCCCCATGATGAGTGCAGCTAGGCATGAACAGAGCAATAGGCAACAGTTCTCATGTTAACTGCGGGTATCAGCACTGCCGCATAGATAATGGGTTTATCTCCTCCTTGGCAGTCTGCAAGTTCGATCCAGTGGCGTCCTAATCACCATGAGCGAGGCATGCGGAAAGAATTAGGCTTTTCAATAGCTTGCGCAGCTAGCTAGTTTTCAGGCCACGGCCATCACCGCACTGGCGGCTCTGGTTTGTATTCTGATTGCGATTGCGGCGGGAGGAGATAACAAGACTCTAAACCTAATGTTGGTTGGTCTCACGATGTTTGTTGCTCTCAGTATGCTATCGCTACCAATGCCAGAAATGAAAGATGTTATTGGGGATCTTGAGCTGACATCAGACGATGTTGGCTTTCCAACATTTATTAAAGCAGAGAAACATTCAGAAACGCGTGTGTTTTTTGACTGCTGTCGCACAAACGAAAGAGAAGATTTTATGTTGCTGGACCTCCGAAAAGTTGATCAGTTGATTGATCTTTGGTTGAACGAAGACGTGAACTACTATGACCTGACCGCGAGAATAATGGTTGACGATGATGCTATCGCCAAATTCAGAATGAACGCACGTGAGCCGATCATCCTGTCAGGGTTGAAGGTTTCGGAAATGATCTTTAAGAAACTGGATCCGGAATGTAATTTTTTGACAGACAAGAAGGATGGTGACCGTGTCGAAGAGGGTGAGACCATTGCCTTCATCTCCGGCAACGCACAATCTCTTTTGACTGCTGAACGTGTAGCTTTGAATTTAATACAGCGTATGTGCGGTATTGCAGGACTGACCGCGCAATACGTTGAGGAGGTGGCTGGTACGGGTGTCACTCTACTTGATTCACGCAAAACCACTCCGGGATTACGCATACTTGAAAAGTATGCAGTGGCCTGCGGAGGCGGCCGGAGCCACCGCTTGGGTCTCGACAACGGTATCATGCTGAAAGACAACCACATAGCTGTGGCTGGCAGCATTGCAGCAGCGGTCAGGCGTGCCAAGGCTGGGGCTCCCATACTGACGAAGATCGAGATTGAATGTGACCGGCTGGACCAGGTAAAAGAGGCCCTGGAAAGTGGCGCGGATGTCATCATGCTGGACAATATGAGTAATGAGGACATGGTCAAGGCAGTAGCGCTCGTCGGAAAGCGCGTTCCTCTTGAATGCTCTGGCAGCGTCCGCTTGGATACCATTCGCGGCAAGGCCGAAACCGGTGTCGACTATATTTCGGTTGGCCGCATTACTCAGTCTGCGACTTGCGTTGATATCGGGATAGACAGCGAATGACCAAAAGTAACGGCAAGAGTATTAAGCCAGGTCATGACTGGTGCTCTGAGCCGGCTTTGTTGCACAAATCGACTGAGGGATTCATCCTGCGAAACCAGCATGATAGCTGGGGGTTATGAGCCGTTGGGCCCCTGCAGAATACAAGACCACGAACTGGTCGTCCTGCAATGACGCGCCAAGGCGACGCGGATCTCTTGCGATCTGGTTCGATCCGGAGATGATCTGGACGCCGTGAGAACGGCGGTGAGAAAGTCGACCACGGTAGCGGCGGGATGATCCTGCTGCGGCCGGCGTAAAAGTCGTCCACCTTTGCCCTTCTTTTAACGGAGGGAGGGCGGGAGGATCTTCACCGTGGATTTATACCGCAAGGTTCGTCTGGCGTGCGCAGGGGGCATGAGCCAGCGTGAAGCGGCGCGGCATTTCGGGATATCTCGTGACAGCGTTCGGAAGATTTTGGCGTTTTCGGTTCCGCCTGGCTATCGGCGCTCAGCGCCGATCCGGCGGCCCAAACTGGATGGGTTCACCGGAATCATCGATCAATGGCTTTCAGAAGACCGGGAGAGACCACGCAAGCAGCGGCATACGGCCAAGCGGATATTCGAGCGGCTTCGCGACGAGCATGGCTTCGAGGGCGGCTATACCATCATCAAGGGCTATGTGAGGGAGCACGGTCGGCGGCATCGCGAAGTGTTCGTTCCTCTGACGCACGCGCCAGGCCATGCTCAAGCCGATTTCGGCGAGGCAGTGGTAGTGATCGGCGGTGTTGAACAGAAGGCCCATTTCTTTGCCCTGGATCTGCCGCACAGCGATGCTTGCTACATCCGGGCCTATCCGGCGGCGACAGCGACAGCGGCAGCCTGGATGGCCACGTCCATGCCTTTGGATTTTTCGGGGCCGTTCCGCAGTCGATCCTGTACGGCAACGACCGGTGCCTTGTGGCGAAGATCGAGCCTGACGGAACCCGCAGGCGCGCGCGGCTGTTCAGTGAGATGCTGTCCCACTACGTGATCCGGGACCGCTACGGGCGTCCTGGCAAGGGCAACGACAAGGGTTCCGTTGAAGGTCTGGCCGGCTATTCCCGGCGCAACTTCATGGTTCCGATCCCGAACTTTCCGGCTTGGGATGCCTTCAACGATTGGCTCGAAGAGCAATGCCGGAAACGCCAGAATGACAAGCTACGCGGGCACAGCGAGACGATTGGTGAACGGCTCCAACAGGATCTGGAGGCGATGGCGCCGTTGTCAGCCACACCTTTTGCAGCCTGTGACCAGACGTCCGGGCGGGTCAGCCCGCTCGCACTGGTGCGCTACAAAACCAACGATTATTCCGTGCCGGATGCCTTCGGGCACCGGGATGTCTGGATCCGCGCCTATGTCGACCAGGTGGTCATCGGCTGTGGCGGCGAGATCATCGCGCGACATGCCCGCAGCTACGGCCGCGAAGACATGATCTTCGATCCGATTCATTACCTGCCTTTGCTGGAAAGGAAGATTGCCGCCTTCGAGCAGGCAGCACCGCTGGCCGGATGGGAGCTTCCCAAGGCGTTTGGCACTCTCCAGAAGCTGATGGAGGCACGCATGCTGAAGGCCGGACGGCGCGAATACGTTCAGGTCCTACGGCTACTCGAAAGCTTCGAGATGGAGGAGGTTCATGCTGCCGTGAAAGCGGCTCCCCAAATGGGTGCGATCAGCTTCGATGCCGTGAAGCATCTGGAACTGTGCAGGATCGAACGACGGCCACCGAGGCTCGATCTGGATGTCTACCCGTTCCTGCCACGGACTACGGTGCAGACGACATCTCCGGCCAGCTATATGTGCCTGACAACCGGTGCCCGGACATGACGGAAGCCCCGCAGATCCTGCTGAACCACCAACTCAAGAAGCTGAAGCTGCCGACCATCCTGCGGGAATACGACAAGCAAGCCCGGCTCTGTGCTGCCGAGGCTCGTGACCATGTCCAGTTTCTGGCCCGCCTGATCGAATTGGAACTCTTCGATCGGGAACGGCGTATGATCGAACGGCGGATCAAGGCCGCAAAATTCCCGGCGACCAAGAGCCTGGACAGCTTCGGCTTCACCGCAATCCCCAGCCTCAGCAAGATGCAGGTCTTGGAACTGGCGCGCTGTGAATGGGTCGACCGCTGCGAAAACGTCATCGCTCTCGGCCCCAGCGGCACCGGCAAGACCCATGTGGCGCTCGGCCTCGGCCTGGCCGCTTGCCAGAAAGGGATGGCGGTCCGCTTCACCACCGCCGCCGCCATCGTCCACGAGTTAATGGAGGCCCGCGGCGAGCGCCAACTCCTGCGGCTTCAGAAGCAACTGGTGAAGCAGAAGCTTCTCATCATCGGCGAACTGGGCTTCGTGCCTCTCAGCAAGACCGGCGCCGAACTGCTGTTCGAACTGATCTCCCAGAGATACGAGCGCGGTTCCATCCTGATCACCTCGAACCTGCCGTTCGAAGAATGGACAGAAACTTTCGGATCAGAGCGCCTGACAGGTGCCTTGCTCGACCGCTTGACCCACCATGTCAGTATCTTGGAGATGAACGGCGACAGCTATCGGCTGGCACAGAGCAAGGCTCGCCAAAACTCCTGAACCAAGCCTGGATTTGGTCCTAACGGACCAAGGCGCCTTGGCAACCGACAGCCATGTGGGGAGCGCGTTTGCCAAGGCGCCGGTCACGCCCAGACTGGCCGACTTTTGCTCCGCCCCGTGGCCGGATTTTGCGCCGCCGTTGACAGGGCCAGTGTCGCGAAAGTTTTAGGTCATAGCAACATTCTACTTGAACGCTCCCCATTTCCAAAGATCGCTTCCTGCGCGTCGCGGTCCCCTTGGGGCCGACCCCAGCATCAGCCAAGGCTGCCAGTCCCTCTGCATAGCGGCTATGGGGTCTGCAGGGATTCTTTGTGCCTGAAACAGGTCGAAGCTGCGCCAAGCACATATGGCAGCAACGTATAGAGCAGCCCTTGAGTACGGCTCCGCCTCCTAGAGTTGCTGAGCAATGAGGCTGACTGCGAGACCAACCGTGCTTACCGCCGATCAGGAGCAGTCCGTCACAAGAGAGGGCGCGGATGCTGACAAGGCATGGGTGTTACTGAGCCTCATTGGCAGGTGATCTGCCGAAACTTTGGCGTAAACCCTAAGCTTTGCTTAAAGTTCCCGACTGTGAATTGATCAGGTTTCTAACCCAAAAGGCACACACTGGGTCGGCCTGCATCCTTAAAAACATGCGTCTGCCGGATCTTGTGGCAGATAGTATGGGCGCCCATTGGGCGGCCCATATCTTGATTACACCAAGCCTCCGCGGGATCCTTGCCCCGATTTACACAGTTTCAGTGGGTCCAGGGGCCGCGGCGGTTGGTGGCGAAATTGTCGCCGTAGCCGCCCGGGCGGATATTGAGCTTGCGCTCCTTGGGCTCGACCACCTGGGCTTTGATGTTTTTATCCTTGGCATATTCCAGTGCCGCTTCCTTGCTGTCAAAGCGCAAGCGGACCTGGGCCTGGGTGTCGCTGGAAGTGGTCCAGCCCATCAGCGGATCCACTTCCCGTGCGCTGGCCGGCGCAAATTCCAGAACCCATTTCCGCGTTTTGGCCATGCCCGAGGTCATGGCGTTGCGTGCCGGCCGGTAAATCCGCGCTTGCATGGGCTGTCTCCCGCTTGAGTTTTAAATCCTTCGCATTTATGCGCCGGATGCAGTTCAGCAGCAAGATGCCAATTGCGCAGCATTAAAGCGGCTTTGCAGCCCCGCGACAGGCGGTGCGCGCCAGCTTTCCCAAATGGGACTGACGGTCACAGAGGAACGCCATCAACCGCGCCGGATAGCCCTCCGGCGGTGCCGCCTGCACCGAAGGCCGTGTCATGACGGCAGCCCGCCAGGTGTCCAAACGGCCCATCTCCGGCATCAGCGCGAAGTTCCCGATCACATCGAAAGTGTCGAAGTAGCGGAAGATGGTGCCCCAGACCCCATCCAACATGTGGAAGGTATCGCCGGCAAAAAGCGTCCCTTCGACCTCAGGCGCGATCCGCTCCAGCCTGCCGCGCAGAACCTCGGCAGCACGAGTGAAGGCTGCTTCGTCGGGCGCGTTATAGAGCGTGCCGATCGCCGTCAGCGTATCCGATCCGAATGCGATCCAGGCCCGGTGCCGCGCGCGTTCCAGCGGGTCAGCGGGATGCAGTGAGTCGGGTGTGATCTCATCCAGATATTCCGCGATCACCTGGCTTTCGAACAAGGCCCGTCCGCCGGTCTCGAGTACGGGTACACGGCCCAGCGGCGACAGCGCCTGGAACCAGCCGGGCTTGTCTGCCAGATCGATATAAGTGCGGCGGTGGGCGATGGCTTTTTCGTCCAGCACAATTACCGCCCGCTGGACATAGGGGCACAGGTGATGGCTGATCAGATGCAAGTCGCTCATGGGGTCCTCCCTTAGATGCATATGCATGTAATTTAGATGGGGTGGGCGCTCTTGCATGTCAATGCATGTGCATTTACTTTGGTGAAATGAGTTCTCCTGATCCCTTCGACATTTGGCTGCCGCTGGCACGGGCGTATAAATCCATCCTGGACACGGTAGAGTCTGCTTTGAAGCAGGCAGGCTTGCCAAGTCTGGACTGGTACGACCTATTGCGGGAGCTGGACAGCGCCGCGGAGGCCGGCCTGCGCCCCTATGAGTTGCAGGAAAAACTGCTGCTGCCGCAATATGGCGTCTCGCGCCTGGTGGAACGCTTGGCCAAGGCCGGCCTTTTGGATCGCCGGACCTGTGACGGCGACGGCCGCGGCCAGATCCTGGTGATCACGCCGGAGGGCGCCGCAATGCGCACCCGGATCTGGGCGGTTTACTCCGATGCCATGCAGCAGGCCGTCGGCAGCCGTTTCAGCCCGGGTGAGGCACAGAGGCTGGCAGATCTGCTCGGCAGGCTCCTGCGGCCCGCCCGCAGCTGACAAAAACCGGCGGCAATCCGGCGAAAGCCTGTGCCACCCTCTTGCACAAGAACATAAACAGACCAAAATCAGCGCCAGCCGCCAACGGAGTCGCCTCATGCCCTATGCCCATTCCGATAAGACCATGCCGATGATGACTCAGCGGGCACCGCAGCAGCGGCCCAAGCTGGAAGGCGGCAAGCGGTTTGTGATGCATACCCCGTTTCAGCCCGCCGGCGACCAGCCCACTGCGATCAAGGAATTGTCCGAGGGCGTGCTTGACGGCGAGCGTAATCAGGTCCTTCTGGGCGCCACCGGCACCGGCAAGACCTTCACCATGGCAAAAGTGATCGAGGAGACCCAGCGCCCCGCCATCATCCTGGCCCCCAACAAAACGCTGGCGGCCCAGCTCTATGGCGAATTCAAGGGCTTTTTCCCGGAGAACTCGGTCGAATACTTCGTCTCTTTCTACGACTACTACCAGCCCGAGGCCTATGTGCCGCGCTCGGATACCTACATCGAGAAGGAAAGCCAGATCAACGAGCAGATCGACCGGATGCGCCACTCTGCCACCCGCGCTTTGCTCGAACGCGACGACGTCATTATTATCGCATCCGTCAGCTGTATTTACGGCATCGGCTCGGTTGAGACCTATTCAGCGATGACCCAGGACCTGAAAGCCAGTGAAATCTACGACCAGCGCCAGATCATGGCCGATCTGGTTGCCCAGCAGTACAAGCGCAACGACCAAGCGTTCCAGCGCGGCTCCTTCCGGGTGCGCGGCGACACGCTGGAAATCTTCCCAGCCCACCTGGAGGACCGCGCCTGGAAACTTTCCTTTTTCGGCGAGGAACTGGAGGCGATCACCGAGTTCGACCCGCTGACGGGCGAAAAGACCGGCAGTTTCGACCAGATCCGCGTCTATGCGAACTCTCACTATGTGACACCGAAACCGACGCTGAACCAGGCCGTCATCTCGATCAAGCAGGAGCTGAAGATGCGGCTCGAGCAGTTGGTCGGAGAGGGTAAGCTTTTGGAAGCCCAGCGGCTGGAGCAACGCTGCAACTTCGACATCGAGATGCTGGAGGCGACCGGCCATTGCAACGGGATCGAGAATTACTCCCGCTACCTGACGGGCCGCGCCCCGGGCGAGCCCCCCCCGACCCTGTTTGAATTCATCCCTGACAACGCCATTGTCTTTGCCGATGAATCCCACGTTTCCGTCCCGCAGATCGGCGGCATGTACAAGGGTGACCACCGGCGCAAATTCACCCTGGCCGAACATGGGTTCCGGCTGCCGTCCTGCATGGACAACCGCCCGCTGAAATTCGAGGAGTGGGATGCTATGCGCCCGCAGTCGGTCTTTGTCTCCGCCACGCCGTCAAAATGGGAGCTGGAGCAATCCAGCGGCGTCTTTGCCGAACAAGTGATCCGCCCCACCGGCCTGTTGGACCCGCAGGTCGAAATCCGCCCGGTTGATATGCAGGTGGACGATTTGCTGGACGAGGTGCGCCGCGTCACCGCCAACGGCTTCCGCACCCTTGTGACCACGCTGACCAAACGCATGGCCGAGGATCTGACCGAATACCTGCACGAACAGGGGATCAAGGTCCGCTATATGCACTCAGACATCGACACGCTGGAGCGTATCGAAATCCTGCGTGATCTGCGTCTTGGCGCTTTTGACGTGCTGATCGGCATCAACCTGCTGCGCGAGGGGCTGGATATTCCAGAATGCGGCCTTGTCGCCATTCTAGACGCCGACAAGGAGGGCTTCCTGCGCTCGGAAACTTCGCTGATCCAGACCATCGGCCGTGCCGCGCGCAACGCCGAGGGCCGCGTCATCATGTATGCCGACCGCATCACTGGCTCGATGGAGCGCGCGCTGGGTGAAACCAACCGCCGCCGCGAGAAACAGATCGCCTATAACACGGAACACGGCATCACACCGGCGACGGTCAAGAAGAACGTCGAGGACGTTCTGGCGGGACTTTATCAGGGCGACGTTGATATGAACCGCGTCACCGCTCAGATCGACAAGCCGATGCACGGAGCCAATCTGGAGGCGCATCTGAACGGATTGCGTGACCAGATGCGCAAGGCCGCCGAAAATCTCGAATTTGAGGAAGCCGCGCGTTTGCGTGACGAGGTCAAGCGGCTGGAGGCGGTGGATCTGGCCATATCGGACGACCCGCTGGCGCGGCAATCGGCGGTGGAGGCGGCCTCTGATGCTGCCGTCAAATCCCGGGGCCGCTCCACGGCGGGCAAGGCCGGGACCCGGGCCTACAGAGGCAAGTCGCAGAAGAAGTTTTCGTGAGGGTTCGGAACACAGCAAAGAGTTGTGCCCGGCCACGGCAGGGCGCACAGAAGTATCGGCTGCAGGCAGCACACTGGCAAAAACAGATTCAATGACACCGGCTAGCATGTGATCCGCCGGATTTGCGCGAATATGCGCGACTGGCGCCTTGATTTATGCCAATGGGCGTTGTTTCAGAACTCTGACTTCTGAGGATTCACATTAGGAATCCAAGTGCTTACACGGTTTGCATGAACAAACCACCCCCGTCACGCTATCGCGGTATTGCCTGCAGAGATTGCATCCAGTGGATACTGCAGAAGCAAGACGGTCTAAGCTCCGGCAAAGCGCGTTGGACGGGCGTCCAGTACTTTCGTACTCGAAGAGCCTTAAGCGCCGCCTGCCGGAGCTTAAACGGCCTGTCGGGTGGAGCTCCGATCAAAGCAATCGAAGCCCTCCCCGAAAACTTTCCATCTCAGTGGACTAAGTTGACATCTTGCGAGAGGCAAAATGCATGAGTAAGCCTAAACGCAAGTACGTCCAGCAGGAACATTTCGCGAAGATAACCAGGCGTTTGATGACAGAGCCTGCCTGGAAAGCTCTGTCAACAACTGCAATGGCGCTGTAACTTAGCGGCCACTCAACAACCAGCAACCTCCTCACGGGCTTTTGCGCTCTTACAGCGGCAGTGCTTTTAAGACCGTGCATTCCTCGCGCTGCCGGAACCGGAACAGCCAATGCTGTCTGACAGCCTGCGGTAGGGCTGGAACATGAATGGCTCGGAAAGTAGGTTTGCTGCCGTAGTAACTTTTCTCATACCCAAGGGGTAAGAATGGCACGAGTAAACCTATATGCAGCAACGGATTTCCTCCAAACGGGCGCGAGCTTTTACGGATCCGTAACCGCTGCAACCAGCAGTTTGATTCGAATTGAAGACAGTGCTGGAAACCGAAATGACTGGATGGGTGTTTTTTATTACGATTCACTTGGTTACCTGGCTGGCGGAACTGTTACAGGGTTCCGGTCCTACACCAACTATACCTTGACCGCTGATGTATCGGGCTTGTCTATCCCGGCACTTACAGCAGCCGCTGCGGTGACAGCTGGTGACTTTGGCACCCTCTACTCACTGGGCCTCTCGGGCAATGACTTCGTCGCAGGGTCATCCGAAAGCGACCGTTTGATCGGCTTCAACGGGGATGATGAGCTAAACGGCAATGGCGGAAATGACACAATTTCCGGAAACAGCGGAAACGACACTCTGCGCGGGCACAGCGGAAAAGATACGCTAAACGGGGACGTTGGGGACGACCTTCTGGAGGGGGGCGGGGCAGCCGACCGTTTGAATGGCGGCGCGGGAAGCGACAATCTGCAAGGAAATGGCGGCAACGACCGGCTGAAAGGCGGAACTGGTAAGGATGCCCTGGTTGGCGGAGCAGGAAAAGATGTTCTGGATGGGGCTGGTGGAAACGACCGTATGAGTGGCGGCAACGGCAACGACCGGCTGAATGGCGGGGCGGGCAAAGATAAACTGAACGGCGCTGGCGGAAACGACCGTATGACTGGCGGTGGCGGCGACGACACGTTCATAATGTCCCGTGGCCACGATACCGTGACTGACTTCGATGCGTTCAGCGCTGGGGAGCGGATTGATCTGCGGGGCGTGAGTTCGATCACGGACTTCGAAGACTTGATGAACAACCACGTTTCCAGAATTAATGGCGATGTGATCATTGATGATCTTAACGGCAACACCTTAACGCTGGACAGCACAACACTGAAAAGCTTGGGGGGTGATGATTTCATCTTTTAACCGCCTTGAGCTGCTAGGCTTCCGGCTTTCACTGATAGGCGCATAGTTGATAGATGCCAGCAGACGGCTTCTGGCTGTGTCTGTCTAGTAGGATGGAAAACCTGATTATCACAGCTGCAGAGATGTTTGGTCACTATGATCCGAGTAGCTGTCACGATGCTGCGACTTGTGGCGCGCAACATTAACGTCCGGCAGAGGGTGGAACTACCTTTCGTCCTCTGCCCCTCCAGAAATGCGGTGCTCGTCCCTGCTGTACTTGCCAGGGCGTGCAGGGGTGGGGTTTAAATCGGCTGGTAAAGGTATCCCACCCACCCCCGCCCCCGGCGAACGGGTCTGCACTAAAGCGGCCTTCACATAGTAATTCAGGCAGATGGGGTCAGGCGCCAAACGGGCCGAATTGAGGATTGCCACGCATGATCACAGGCCGTCTCAGTCGTCTTGAAGTGCACGCGTTTAAATTTCAGGAAGGTTGGCACCCAGCAGCTGACACAGTGGCGAGGACATTGTTTTGAGAGCTTGAACTAAATGAAAAAAATTACACTAAGGTAATCCCAAGTATTCAAACTGAACTTCAGAGGAAAGATCGTGCCCGCCGCGTATTTGTAACCCAAGTGTAACCCTCAGGAATCTGAGCCAACCGAAGTTTGGCGCAAGTTGCTGGACTTGCTGGCGATCCCTGAAGGACTCGAACCCTCAACCTGCTGATTAGAAGTCAGCTGCTCTATCCAGTTGAGCTAAGGGACCGCTTGGCGCCAGTTATGACAGGCAGGCGCCAAGGGTCAAGCCGATGCGCGCAAGTCCAGGTGCATGAATACCGACCAAGGATCCTCGGTGTAGTCCCCGAAGGCCGCGCATTGCTTGAAACCAAAGGATTCATACAGTCTGCGAGAGGGCAGAAAATCATCCGTGGAGCCGGTCTCCAAAAAAATGCCTGTGGCCTCTTCCTCACGGGACAGTTTCAGCAGGAATTCCAGCATTGCGCGTCCTGCTCCGCTGCCGCGGGCCTCGGAAACCGTGTGCATGGATTTCAGCTCACGAGCGCCGCCGTTCAGCAGCTTCAGCGCCCCCATGGCAACCGGTTTGCCGTCATGGCGCAGCAGAAAAAACTGCACTTCAGGGTCTTCAAGGCCGCTTGAATCCAGCGCGTGGCAGCTTTCTTCCGGCGATTGTGCCGCCATTTGTGAAAGATGCCGCCGAATCAGGGCCGATGCTTCCGGCCCGGCTGGGTTTTCCGGGCTGATCTCAAAACGGGGCATGGTGAGGTGCCGCTCCTGCTTTTGGGGAATTGAATGCAATTTTCGCATTCTGTTCAAGGAATAAGACAGCCACCCTTTGCCTCTGAGTGTCAAGATATTGCGGGACACTGCGGTTGAGCAGAAACCAGCCCGGAAATCCGGCGCGTGTTGCAAGGCCGCTGAAGCCATGCAGGCCGGGTCTTGCCGGCTGCTGGTGATTTTCAATCCCGCCGGCGCACCAGCGCTGCGGATCAGTTACTCGGCTCAGGGAATTCGACAATCCGCCAATAGCGGTCAACCATGTTTACGAGTTCCAGAAAATCACGCCCTGCTGTTTCCTTCACGATATAGCCTGCTGCATTCAAGTCATAGGCAGCTTCGATGTCCTGTTCGTGGCTTGAGGTCGTCAGGAAGAATACCACAGACCTGCTGAGTTCAGGATCTGCGCGCAATTCCTGGACCAGTTCGATGCCGCTCATCCTCGGCATATTGATATCAACAAGCAGCACATAGGGTGGATGGATTTTGTCCTTGCCACCCGTGCCGCGGAGGTAATCCAGCGCCTCAAGGCCGTCTATCGCGCGGGTGATCTCGTTTGCGATTTTGACTTTCTTGAATGCCCGCTGAACCGCCTTGGCGTCGCCGTGGTCATCATCCACCAGAATGATACTCAGATCTTTCTTATCATTCTGCCCGCCACTCAAATTCTGTTGCATGCTAATGCCTATCCGTTATCGGCGCGGGCCGTTTTGGGCCAAGTGAAACGAAATGCGCAGCCTTCGCCGGCGGAGGACTCCAAAGTGATCGTGCCGCCCGCATTTTCCACGTGCTTCTTGACGATCGCGAGGCCCATACCGCTGCCCTCGACCACGTCGCGCGACTTCAATGTCTGAAACATCTTGAATATCTGCTCGTGAAACTGGGGGGCAATCCCTGGACCGTCATCGGCAACCGTAAAGGCATAAAATCCGCCGCCGTCTTCCAGCAGCACGTCAACGACGCCGGTGCCCGTTTCATTGTGCTTGATCGCGTTGGAGACAAGGTTGGCGAAAATCTGCTTGAGGGGCATGTTCGGCAGCCGGATACTGGCGAACCCGGGGTCGATATTGATGGTGAAACCATCAGGCTGCTCGACCAGCATCAGCACTTCATCCATCAGCTCGGCGCCCGGCATCAACTGTCGGTATCTGGCGTCCGTGTTGCGTCCTGCCCGGGAATATTCGTGCAAATCGTTCAGAAGCTGTTCCATCCTCGTGATCCGGGATCGGATGAGCTGCAGGTTTTCCCGGCTCTCGTCGTCCAGGGCATCGGCCAGATCCTCCTCCAGCCAGCTGGAAGCGTTCCCGATTACCCGCAGAGGCGCCCGCAGATCGTGGGATGCCACATAGGCGAAATCGTCCAGATCCTGGTTCGACCGGGACAGATCTTTGATGAACTGCTCCCGCTCAGTTTCGATACGCTTCTGTTCGGATATGTCGCGGACGATACCGCTGAACAGGAGGTGGCCGCCGACCCGGACTTCGCTGACAGACAAATCGAGCGGGAAAATACTGCCGTCTTTGCGCTGTCCCTCAACCTCCCGGGCAGTGCCGATGATCTTCTTCTGTCCGGTCCGAAGATAGTTGCTGAGGTAGCCATCATGTTCAGTGCGGTAATGTTCCGGCATCAGGAATTTAACGTTCCGGCCAATGGCCTCTTCGGCGTCGTAGCCAAAAATTTTCCGGCAGGCGCGGTTGTAGCTCAGGATGGTTCCTTCTGTGCTGATGGTTATCATCCCCTCGACGGTGTTGTCCTGAATGGCAGTAAGCTCGGTCTTTTTGCGCCTTAGGGAGAGCTGGGCAGCTTTTTGCATGGCAAGGGCCCAAAGTGCCAATATCGTGAGCCCCCGGTTGCTCAGGACGATCCACGCATTGACGCCGGTCCGCGGGAGCAGCGCATAGGCAAGAAGCGTCAGCACGGTTGCAGCCGCCGCATACCAGTAGACCGTGTTCGGGTTATCATCCCAAAGGGCGCCGAGGACAACGGTCACGTATATCAGGCCACCCGCGATCCCAAGCGGTGTCAGCAGGTCGAAAGCAAAGCCGGCTCCAAGGAGCAGTAATGCAATGCCGTGGTTCCGGTACTGGATGAAATTGCGCCGGAGTGGCCGGGAGGCGTCCATTGGTCTGGAAAGTGTCATCCTTGGAACTTTCTGCTGCTGCACAAACGATCAATTGCCTGATTGCCAATTGCCGGAATGCCGCGCTGCACGCTGCACGCGGCCCGGCCTTTTGGATTAGATTACATCTTTTGGAGATTTCGGCAATGGCTGCGCAACTTAAAGTTGCCCGTTGCGGATCGGCGTTGTGCTGGGAGATGCTTAGACCCATGCATCCCGGTGCGTTAAGGTTCTTGTGCTGGTTTCACGAAACTTCTGGCGCGTGTTGTCGAGATTCAGGAACGCGCGGAGAAATTCATTGTTCTTCAATTGCAAAGCGTCCAGGCTCGGAGATCAGGGCAGCGATGCCAGGATATTGCCGGTATGGTCGAACGCTCCCAGGCTGCATTCCAATCTAAGCCGGACGGCACAGTTCTGAGTGCAAACAGCAATTTTCTTGCTGTATTGGGTTACCGGCTGGAAAAGATTGCGGGCCGGCGTCATTCGATGTTTGCGGCACCTGATTTAGCCGCCGGTGCGGAGCGCCGGGCGTTCCGGAAGGATCTCGCCGCCGGCCGCGTTTTCACGGATCAGTTCCCGCAGGCGACCAAGGACGGTGCCACCATTTGGATCCAGGCGACTTATGCTCCGGTTCAAAATGCGGATGGCACAAATGCGGATGGCACAGTTGAAAGGGTGGTCATGGTGGCCGCTGATGAACCGATGTAACGGAACGCCGTCTTGGACTGCAGGGAATCGCCAAGAGGCTGGACGCGATGAGCCAGGGGGAACTGGGCTTCCGGGTTCAACTGTCCGATCAGGCGTTCAACCGCTAGGCGGAGCAGCTTGGTTCAGCGATGGGCGCGGTGACGCAAGTCTCCAAAGCCGTCGGGCGCACAGCGGATGAAATCTCCAAGTCCGCTAGCGACCTGTCTCAGCAGACCGAGAGCCAGGCTGCAACGCTGGAGGAAACCGCCGCGGCCATCGAGGAACTGACCAGCACCGTGCATTCCTCGGCGGAGGGCCTGCGAAGGTTAAGGGCATCGTCAGCCGGGCCCAGGCTGCCGCGGAACGCAGCGGTCAGGTTGTGTCTGACGCTGTGGCGGCGATGTCGCAGATCGATCATTCATCCGAGGAGATCGCCAAGATCATCGGGATGCTCGACGATATTGCCTTTCAGACTAACTTGCTGGCGCTGAATGCCGGGGGCGAAGCCGCCCGGGCAGGGACAGCAGGCCGCGGTTTTGCAGTTGTTGCCCCTGAAGAGCGGGCACTGGCGCAGCGGTCCGCTGGAGCGGCTGGCGAGATCAAGCAGCTTATCGGTCTAAGCAAACAGCAGGTGGCCAGCGGTGTGGAGCTGGTCGACAGAACCGGAATGGAGCTGGAGCAGAGTATTGACCGTGTGGGCAATATCTCCTCCCTCATCAGCGGGATTGCCACCGGCGCTAAGGAACAGGCGACGTCGCTGAGCGAAATCAACCTTGGTGTTTCGCAGCTGGACCAAGTGACTCAGCAGAATGCCGCGATGGTGGTGGAAACCTCGGCCGCCAGCCAGTTGCTTTCCGCAGATGCCAGGCCGCTGACCTGCAAGGTGTTCAAGTTCACTTCCGCGGTGAATCCGGGCCCGGTTGCAGATGTAGTCGCCTTTCAGCGCCCGGCGGCACCCGCCCCGGCGGCATTAGGCGCCGGCGGTGTCAGTGCGGATGCGCTGCCTGCCGCGTGCGGGCCGGATGATACCTGAAACCCGCTGGCGGCTTCTGCCAGCGGCAACGGTAAGGCTTTGCATGAATTGACGTGTTGACACTCCCGGCCCGCGCCGCAACGCTGGCGCGCAAAAATGACGGGATAAAGACATGGGCAACCAGAAGGCGCCAGCCTATCCGCTGGTCCGGCGGGCCGGATTGAATGGCATGCTGGTAAGCTTTGACAGCAGCCTGAGCGAGGCCTCGAACCGGGCCGCGCTGGCTTTCGGCAGTGCGGTGGAGGCTTTGCCGCTGGAAGGGGTGGTAGAGACCATGGCCTCTTTGGCCTCGGTCTTTGTCCGTTTCGACCCTGCTGATTTGCGGCATGAGGTGCTGGAGGCTGAGTTGCAGAGCCTTCTGACGACCCGGGACTGGCTGCAGACGCCGTTGCCGGCCGGGCGCCGGTTCTGGCGCGTGCCCACAGTATATGGCACCGACCTGGCGCCCCAACTGGCGGAAGCAGCTGATGCCGCAGGTATGAGCGAGGCACAGGCCATCGAAAGCCTGGGCGCCGCGCGGGTGCGGGTGCTGACCATCGGCTTTGCCCCCGGCCAGCCCTACCTTGGGTCCCTTGGACCCGGATGGAACCTGCCGCGGCAGACCGAGCTGACACCAATGGTGCCGCGCGGCGCGCTGGTGCAGGCGATCAGCCAATTCGTCTTGTTTTCAAATCCGGCACCGACCGGCTGGCGCCATGTCGGCCAAACCGGGCTGACCCTGTTCCAGCCAGGAGCCGAGCAGCCGTTTACTCTGCGCCCGGGCGATGAGATGCAGTTTGAGCCGGTTTCCAAACCGGACTTCCTGAAACACTGTGAGGATGACCCGTTGCTTGGTGGTGCTATCGCCTCGGAGATCGCAGCATGAGCGGCCTCAGAATACTGCGGATCGGGCCAGCGGCTTCGGTTCAGGATTTGGGGCGGCCCGGTTTGCTGGGGCAGGGGGTGTCCCAGGGCGGCGCTGCGGACCCGCTGGCTTTGGCCGAGGGGGCTGCGCTGTTGCGGCAGGATCCCGGTCTGGCGGCCTTGGAAATGGGCGGCATGGGCGGCGATTTCGAGGCAACCGGCGCTCTGCGCATTGCCCTGACCGGTGCGCCCATGGCTGCAACGCTGGAGGGTGAGCCGCTGACCTGGAGTGCGTCGCACCGGATGGAGGCGGGCCAGCGCCTGTCCATCGGTGCCGCCCGCCGCGGCGTCTACGGATATCTGCACCTTGGCGGCGGCATCGCCACGGAACCGCTGCTTGGCTCCCGCGCGGTGCATCTGATGGCCGGGCTGGGGCGGGCGGCCGAAGCCGGAGACCTGCTGCCTGCCGGTGCGGAACAAAATAGTGAAACAGGTCTGGTGCTGGCCGCCGAAGACCGTTTTCAGGGTGGCGAACTGCGCATTGTCGAAAGTTTCCAAAGCAGCCTGTTCCCTGAAGCGGTCCGTACCCGGTTCGCGGCCACTGCTTTCAGGCGCGGCAGCCGAGCGAACCGGATGGGGGTGGAAATGGTCTCGGACGGCGAGGGCTTTTCCGCTGACAGCCAGCTCAATATCCTGTCTGAGGTAATCCTGCCGGGTGATGTGCAGATGACCGGCGATGGCAAACCATTCGTGCTGTTGCGCGAATGCCAGACAACCGGCGGCTATCCGCGGATCGGCACCGTCCTGCCGTGCGATTTGCCAAAGGTCGCGCAGGCACAGGCCGGGGTTGCGCTTCGCTTCCGCTGGATCGGCCTGGCAGAGGCTCTGGAAATCCAGTCCAGGTTCGAAGAGTCTCAAAGAGGGCTGCCTGCAGCCTGCCGCCCGCTGGTACGCGATCCGGCTGTGCTGCGGGACCTGTTATCCTATCAACTGATCAGCGGGGCCGTCTCTGCGGAGGCGGACCCTTTCGCCACGGGAGAGACCGCATGACCAAGACCATCGACCTGAACGCCGATATGGGCGAAAGCTTCGGCCCCTGGACCATGGGGGATGACGCGGCGCTGCTGGACATCGTCTCTTCGGCCAATATTGCTTGCGGCTTTCACGCGGGCGATCCGGATGTAATGGCCCGGACCATGGCACTGGCGTCTGAGAACGGCGTCGGGATCGGTGCCCATCCCGGGTTTCTGGACCTGCAGGGCTTCGGGCGGCGCAAGATGCATGTGCCGCATGGCACGCTGGCCAGCATGATCCGCTATCAGCTCGGTGCGGCGCAGGGCATGGCGCGGGCCGCGGGAACCCAAGTTCGCCATCTGAAGCTGCACGGGGCGCTATCCAACATGGCCTGCACCGATCACGCGATGGCGCGGGCCTGTTACGAGGCCGCGCTGGAGGTGGATCCGGACATCATCATCATGGTGCTGGCTTCCACCGCCATGGAGGAGGTGGTGCGCGGCCTCGGTTGCAACTGGTGCGGTGAGATCTTCGCTGACCGCGCCTATAATGATGACGGCACGCTGGTCGACCGTTCCCTGCCGGGCGCGGTCATTCATGACCCGGCTCTGGCCGGTCCGCGCATTCTGCAAATGGTGGAAGAGGGCGCCATCATCACCGAAAGCGGCAAGCGTATTCCCACCGCAATCGATACCATCTGCCTGCATGGGGATACGGCGGAAGCGGTGCAGCTGGCCCAATCTGTCCGCACCAGCCTGACGGAAGGCGGGATCGCGATCCGTCAATTTTCCGGGCGCCGGGGCTAAGCGCGGCTGGCCGGGTGGTCTCCGCTGCTTCAGCCGGGAGGATTGCCTGGCTCTCCGGCGCATCCGGCCATTTTCAGGTCCAAATCTGTGGAATCGGATGGCTTGCCTGAAGGAAAGCTGCCGCGGGCGACTCGCAGAAACCTGTGTCTCTTGTGTGCCATGGGCCGGGAGTAACAACATCTAGCGGAAGGTGATCCTCAAACCATCGCGCCTGTCGCGGCTAAGCCGGGCGGATGGCCGGCAAACAGCAAGCCGGCAGCCTTTTCGTGTCCGTTAAGTTATTGAAATGAATTGAATTTAACGTGGGTTTCGCAAAAAGTCATGCAAACGTCAAAAAAGGGCTTGCGACTCTCCGGCGCTAACCATAGAACACCCCTCACCGGCGGCGCTGAGGCGCAGCGGGGCACACCGGACGGGGCGGCGGCGACGCAGGAACGGACGGGGGACACGGCGGAGAGACGCCGGGACGGGCCGGAGAGACGGCAGGACGCCCGGGAGAGACCGGGGCATTTTGATGGATTTGGCAGGCGGGCGCGCTGGGAGAACTGGCGCATCGGTCCTGTTTTTGACCTCGGGATGTTTGCTCTTTGACATTGATGGATAACTGAAGAGATATGTGGGCGGTTTGGTTCGTTTCGATGGATCAGCGTCTGTATATCAACGCTCTTAGGAAGTTCGCTTCCGATGATTGAGTGTCAGCTTCACTGTCTTGTTCGGCTTCGGTTTCTTTTGAAACCAAGCACAACAGACAGAGAATAATTGGTTGCAGTTCCGGTTCCTAGCCGGGTCGGATCGCAAGGCATTTCAGACCCCCGTGTTTGAGTGTTTTGTTAAAGCAACCAGTGATGTGCAGAGGTTCGAACGTCAAGGATACGCTGGCAACGGCGTTTCAACTTGAGAGTTTGATCCTGGCTCAGAACGAACGCTGGCGGCAGGCCTAACACATGCAAGTCGAGCGCTCTCCTTCGGGAGGGAGCGGCGGACGGGTTAGTAACGCGTGGGAACGTGCCCTTCTCTAAGGAATAGCCACTGGAAACGGTGAGTAATACCTTATACGCCCTTCGGGGGAAAGATTTATCGGAGAAGGATCGGCCCGCGTTAGATTAGATAGTTGGTGGGGTAACGGCCTACCAAGTCTACGATCTATAGCTGGTTTTAGAGGATGATCAGCAACACTGGGACTGAGACACGGCCCAGACTCCTACGGGAGGCAGCAGTGGGGAATCTTGGACAATGGGCGCAAGCCTGATCCAGCCATGCCGCGTGAGTGATGAAGGCCTTAGGGTCGTAAAGCTCTTTCGCCAGAGATGATAATGACAGTATCTGGTAAAGAAACCCCGGCTAACTCCGTGCCAGCAGCCGCGGTAATACGGAGGGGGTTAGCGTTGTTCGGAATTACTGGGCGTAAAGCGCGCGTAGGCGGACCAGAAAGTAAGGGGTGAAATCCCAGGGCTCAACCCTGGAACTGCCTCTTAAACTCCTGGTCTTGAGTTCGAGAGAGGTGAGTGGAATTCCGAGTGTAGAGGTGAAATTCGTAGATATTCGGAGGAACACCAGTGGCGAAGGCGGCTCACTGGCTCGATACTGACGCTGAGGTGCGAAAGTGTGGGGAGCAAACAGGATTAGATACCCTGGTAGTCCACACCGTAAACGATGAATGCCAGTCGTCGGGTAGCATGCTATTCGGTGACACACCTAACGGATTAAGCATTCCGCCTGGGGAGTACGGTCGCAAGATTAAAACTCAAAGGAATTGACGGGGGCCCGCACAAGCGGTGGAGCATGTGGTTTAATTCGAAGCAACGCGCAGAACCTTACCAACCCTTGACATCCTCGGACCGCCAGAGAGATCTGGTTTTCACTTCGGTGACCGAGTGACAGGTGCTGCATGGCTGTCGTCAGCTCGTGTCGTGAGATGTTCGGTTAAGTCCGGCAACGAGCGCAACCCACATCCTTAGTTGCCAGCAGTTCGGCTGGGCACTCTAGGGAAACTGCCCGTGATAAGCGGGAGGAAGGTGTGGATGACGTCAAGTCCTCATGGCCCTTACGGGTTGGGCTACACACGTGCTACAATGGCAGTGACAATGGGTTAATCCCAAAAAACTGTCTCAGTTCGGATTGTCGTCTGCAACTCGGCGGCATGAAGTCGGAATCGCTAGTAATCGCGTAACAGCATGACGCGGTGAATACGTTCCCGGGCCTTGTACACACCGCCCGTCACACCATGGGAGTTGGGTTTACCCGAAGGCCGTGCGCCAACCACTTCGGTGGGGGCAGCGGACCACGGTGAGCTCAGCGACTGGGGTGAAGTCGTAACAAGGTAGCCGTAGGGGAACCTGCGGCTGGATCACCTCCTTTCTAAGGATGATGCTAGCATCATGGAGCCTGCTCCTGATCGTGCATCACTTAGCATGGACAGCAAACAAAGCTGTCCGCATCGGGGCATCGCAAGATGCCCTCTGGACCGGACCGTCCTCATATCTCTTCAGGAAAACACGCGGCAGCAGCCGTTACTGGCAGCTGTCGGTGACATAACCACTGAGTGCTGCTCTCGGGCATTGCCTTGCAATACCCTGTCGCACACCGGTTTTGTTTTGCAGAGCAGAACGAAAACCTGGGTCGGTAGCTCAGGTGGTTAGAGCGCACGCCTGATAAGCGTGAGGTCGGAGGTTCAAGTCCTCCTCGACCCACCATAATCCCTCGGGATATATTTGGGGCCTTAGCTCAGCTGGGAGAGCGCCTGATTTGCATTCAGGAGGTCAGGAGTTCGATCCTCCTAGGCTCCACCATCCCCCGCGGGGACGCCGTAAGGAAGAACATATCTTCAAGCAGTTTCTGACTGTTTGAACGTCTGTTCTTCAGACGAAAATTGACATCGTTAAGAGAGATACAATCAACAAGACTGTTGGCCGCCCGAGTGTGGGACCGGTCTCAGTCAGGTGCTGACTGTCCTTCGGGACGGGATGCGAGCTTCAGAATACGTCATGTTTCCTCAGACGTCCTGAAGTCTGCCTGATTGAAAAGACAGTGTTGTCCAAGTCAAGTACACTAACCCGCATGATCTGAGGATCATGCAACAAGTTCCTGGTCGCAGATGTGGCCGGGAGCGGGATAGTTTGCTTTTTGGTTCAGAATAAAGGCGCCGGTTTCTTACCAGCTTCCGGAGCCGCGGAAGGTAACACTTTCTTTTTCTGGATCAAATCAAGCGCGAGAAGGGCGTTTGGTGGATGCCTTGGCAGTAAGAGGCGATGAAAGACGTGATACCCTGCGATAAGCTTGGGGGAGCCGGGAATAGGCTTTGATCCCAAGATCTCTGAATGGGGGAACCCACCTGAAAGTTTGTTATAATAGCCGCCGGTTTATTCCGGATGGCTGCTTATAATGGGCTTAACCAGGTACTTATAGACTGAATACATAGGTTTATAAGAGCAAACCCGGGGAACTGAAACATCTAAGTACCCGGAGGAAAGGACATCAATAGAGACTCCGTTAGTAGCGGCGAGCGAACGCGGACCAGCCGAGCCTGATGAGTGAGAAGAACATGCTGGGAAGCATGGCCATAGCGGGTGACAGCCCCGTATTCTAAGCTCTGAGGGACGTATTAAGTAGGGCGGGACACGTGAAATCCTGTTCGAAGATCGGAGGACCACCTCCGAAGGCTAAGTACTCCTTACTGACCGATAGCGAACCAGTACCGTGAGGGAAAGGTGAAAAGCACCCCGGCGAGGGGAGTGAAACAGTACCTGAAACCGAACGCCTACAATCAGTTGGAGGCCCCTTGAGGGCTGACAGCGTACCTTTTGTATAATGGGTCATCGACTTGGTCTCACGAGCAAGCTTAAACCGTTAGGTGTAGGCGCAGCGAAAGCGAGTCTTAATAGGGCGCATGAGTTCGTGGGATCAGACCCGAAACCGAGTGATCTAGGCATGGCCAGGTTGAAGGTGCGGTAACACGCACTGGAGGACCGAACCCACATCCGTTGAAAAGGATCGGGATGAGCTGTGCCTAGGGGTGAAAGGCCAATCAAACTCGGAGATAGCTGGTTCTCTGCGAAATCTATTTAGGTAGAGCGTCATCCGAATACCCCGGGGGGTAGAGCACTGGATGGGTAATGGGGCCCCACAGGCTTACTGATCCTAACCAAACTCCGAATACCCGGGAGTACTGGATGGCAGACACACGGCGGATGCTAACGTCCGTCGTGGAGAGGGAAACAACCCTGACCTCCGGCTAAGGCCCCCAATTCATGGCTAAGTGGGAAAGCAGGTGAGACGTCCAAAACAACCAGGAGGTTGGCTTAGAAGCAGCCATCCTTTAAAGATAGCGTAACAGCTCACTGGTCTAATCAAGATGTCTTGCGGCGAAGATGTAACGGGGCTCAAGCCATGAGCCGAAGCCGAGGATGCACATAGTGCATGGTAGCAGAGCGTAGTGTGACATAGTTCCATGCGTCCTTACTTTCCTCCGGGAAAGATTGGACGCAAGGAGCTTTCGATGAAGCGGGCGCGTGAGCGATCCCGTGGAGAGATCACTAGTGAGAATGATGACATGAGTAGCGACAAAGAGTGTGAGAGACACTCTCGCCGAAAGTCCAAGGGTTCCTGCTTAAAGCTAATCTGAGCAGGGTAAGCCGGCCCCTAAGCCGAGGCCGAAAGGCGTAGGCGATGGGAACCACGTTAATATTCGTGGGCCAGGAGGATGTGACGGATTGTGAAGGTAGTTCATCCTTATCGGATTGAATGGGCTGCTGATCAGTCCCTGGAAATAGCCCTCCGTCAGACCGTACCCTAAACCGACACAGGTGGACTGGTAGAGAATACCAAGGCGCTTGAGAGAACGATGTTGAAGGAACTCGGCAAAATACCTCCGTAAGTTCGCGAGAAGGAGGCCCGGGTCCTACGCAAGTGGAATCCGGGGGCACAAACCAGGGGGTGGCGACTGTTTATTAAAAACACAGGGCTCTGCGAAGCCGTAAGGCGACGTATAGGGTCTGACGCCTGCCCGGTGCCTGAAGGTTAAAAGGAGGGGTGAGAGCTCCGAATTGAAGCCCAGGTAAACGGCGGCCGTAACTATAACGGTCCTAAGGTAGCGAAATTCCTTGTCGGGTAAGTTCCGACCTGCACGAATGGCGTAACGACTTCCCCGCTGTCTCCAACATCGACTCAGCGAAATTGAATTGCCTGTCAAGATGCAGGCTTCCCGCGGTTAGACGGAAAGACCCCGTGCACCTTTACTACAGCTTCGCACTGGTATCAGGATTGTGATGTGCAGGATAGGTGGTAGGCATCGAAACCGTGACGCTAGTCGCGGTGGAGCCTCCCTTGAGATACCACCCTTCGCACTCTTGATATCTAACCGCGGTCCGTTATCCGGATCCGGGACCCTGCGTGGCGGGTAGTTTGACTGGGGCGGTCGCCTCCTAAAGAGTAACGGAGGCGCGCGAAGGTTGGCTCAGAGCGGTCGGAAATCGCTCGTTGAGTGCAATGGCAGAAGCCAGCCTGACTGCGAGACTGACAAGTCGAGCAGAGACGAAAGTCGGCCATAGTGATCCGGTGGTCCCGAGTGGAAGGGCCATCGCTCAACGGATAAAAGGTACGCCGGGGATAACAGGCTGATACTGCCCAAGAGTCCATATCGACGGCAGTGTTTGGCACCTCGATGTCGGCTCATCTCATCCTGGGGCTGGAGCAGGTCCCAAGGGTACGGCTGTTCGCCGTTTAAAGAGGTACGTGAGCTGGGTTTAGAACGTCGTGAGACAGTTCGGTCCCTATCTGCCGTGGGTGTAGGATACTTGAGAGGAGTTGCCCCTAGTACGAGAGGACCGGGGTGAACGAACCACTGGTGGACCTGTTGTTGCGCCAGCAGCAGTGCAGGGTAGCTATGTTCGGACAGGATAACCGCTGAAGGCATCTAAGCGGGAAGCCCCCCTCAAAACAAGGTATCCCTGAGGGCCGTGGAAGACCACCACGCCGATAGGCCGGAGATGTAAGTGCAGCAATGCATTCAGTTGACCGGTACTAATCGCCCGATAGGCTTGATTTGATCCAGTAACAGACAGTGTTACTCGAACCAAAGCAAACACATCCCAAACTGACTTGGACAACCTTGATTGTAACGCCTTCCGCTTTTGGAAACGTCCCCGTGACGTAACAGACCAGCGGCAACGCATGTTTGCTTTGCAAACACGCTGCCTGCCGCCAAATCCAAAAGCCGGAGGCTTTTGGATTTTCCTCGGTTTGGTGGCTACAGCACAAGTGAAACACCCGGTCCCTTCCCGAACCCGGAAGTTAAGCACTGTCGCGCCGATGGTACTTGGGCTCAAGCCCTGGGAGAGTAGGTCACCGCCAAACCTAGTAAAATCCAAACCTCTCATAACGATATCAAAAAAAAACACCTGACGCGGGATGGAGCAGCCAGGTAGCTCGTCAGGCTCATAACCTGAAGGTCGCAGGTTCAAATCCTGCTCCCGCAACCAGCGTTTCCGACCAAGCCTCCGCCAACAGCGGGGGCTTTTTCGATTCCGGGCTCCCCAAAGCCATGATCCCGGCCAATTCCCCAACAAGTTCAAGCTCATGCCCGCCCGGCGCATCAGCGTCCGGAACCATCCGAACCTGCGAAATCAGCGCCCGCAGCGCTGCTGTGGCTTCCCGCTTCACCTCCGGCGCGTTCAGCGACCGGGCGAGATCTTCGACCATCTCGCCGTAGCGCTGCGAAAGGCTGGGATGCAGCCGCAGGGCAGGGGGCCCGTTTGGCGTGCCCTCATCGGGTGGTCCGGTTTAATTGTTAGTGCATCGTGGGCCTCTGGTCCATCGGAACGATGCTTTCCGGTGCAGGCGGACGATAGCCCAATGAGCTGTGCGGCCTGACGGTGTTGTAGTGAACGCGCCATCGCTCGATCAGGATTTGGGCCTCCTTCAGGGTGTAGAACAGTTCACCATTGAGCAGCTCGTCTCGGAACCTGGCATTGAAGCTTTCGCAGTATCCGTTTTCCCAAGGCGATCCTGGCTCGATGTAAGCTGTTTTCGCACCAACGGCGGCAATCCAGTCGCGCACCTTCCGGGCGATAAATTCCGGCCCATTGTCCGACCTGATATACACTGGCGGGCCGCGCAGGATGAACAGGTCCGTCAGCGCATCCAGCACGTCCGTGGAATTGAGCTTGCGATCAACGCGGATCATCAGCGCCTCCCTCGTATATTCGTCAATGATATTGAGCGTCCGGTAGACGCGCCCATCGGCGGTGCGATCCTGGACGAAGTCATAGGACCAGACATGGTTCGGACGTTCTGGCCGCAGGCGCACGCAAGACCCATCGTTCAGCCAAAGCCGCCCTTTCTTCTTCTGTTTTGGCGGAACCTTCAGCCCTTCACGCCTCCAGATGCCCTCGACCCTTTTGTGATTTACGCACCATCCAGCATTGTTCAGCAAACCGGTGACCATGCGATAGCCATAGCGACCATGCTTGTCGGCCAGCTCGATGATGTCATCGGTCAGACGTTGTTCATCGGCACGGCCTTGGGGCACCTTGCGCTGCGTGGACCGGTGCTGACCCAAAGTGCGGCAGGCTCGGCGCTCATAGGGGCTGACCGTGCTGCGGATCGTCTTTGTGGCTACCTGCGTGTAGCGTGCCGTGGTGCTCAGCCTGGCATGGCCGAGCAACACCTGGATGACCCGGACACCGGTGTTGGCCTCCAGCAGATGCGTCGCAAAGCTGTGGCGGAGCGTGTGCAGCGTTGCCGCCTTCTTGATGCCCGCCATGTGCTTGGCCGAGGTGAACGCCCGGTTCAACTGTCGTGGTGACAGTGGATTGGTCTTCGGCTTTCCCGGGAAGAGCCATCCCTCCGGACGGGACACGCGCCAGTAGTCGCGCAGAAACGCAAGCAGGTTGGGCGACAGCATCGCCTTACGATCCCGCCCGCCCTTTCCATCATCGACATGGATCAGCATACGGTCGCTGTCGATGTCCGTGACCTTGAGGTTGCATACCTCGGAGGCGCGCAGACCGGCTCCGTAGCTGATGCCAAGGGCGGCACGATACTTGAGCCCGGGGCCGGGAACCGCGGCCAACAGGTCGGCCACCTCCTCGGCGCTGAGCACCACGGGCAGTTTGCGGGGCTTGCGGTGGAACTGCATGAAGCGCTTCATCTCTTCGCGCCCGCAGGTCACACCGAAGAAGAACCGCAAGGAAATGATCCGAACATTGAAGGTGCTGGCTGATACCCCGTCTTCAGTCATCTTCAACTGATACGACCGCAGCTCCTCGGGGGACGCCGTATCGGGTGATCGGCCAAGAAACGCCGCGAAGTGCTTCACGTTACGGATATGGGCCTTTTGGGTCTTCTCCGCCAGACCTCGGATGTTCATGTCTTCGATCATCCGCTGGCGCAGCCGGGTCACCCTCTCCTCTGTCATGGGAGCCTCCTGTCTGATGATTGAGAAGGCCCAATCGTCAGGCAGCTTGCTAAGCCAGCCAAATGTGCCTCGTTATGGGCGCCCCACGCCCGTGGCCACGAGCGCCAATGCCGCGGAGCGGCTTAGCCCGTCCGCCCTTGCAGTTCCTGCAACATGTGTTCCGCAAGGCGGCAATGGGCGCTCGAAGCGGAGCCTCCCGGCGGTCTGCACTCATAGGTGCAAGGCACATCAGCCTGCAATCAGATAAAGGCCGCTAACGATAGCAAACAGTAGAACCGCAACTCTCAGACCAGGGCCGCCGATCCGGCTGTGTGTCATCCGCGAAAGCGCACTGCCCAGCATGACGGCAGGGAACAGATACACAGCGGCCAGCAGCTGCACGGTTTCCATGCGTCCGGCGAGCGCAAGAATTATCAGGGAAATCACCTCGCCCGCAAGAAAGCAGATTGCCACTGTCGAGCGCAGTACGGGCGCCGCGGCGTGCTGGTAGAGCAGCGCCAGCGGCGGGCCGCCGATCCCGGTGGAAGTCTCGGTGACTCCGGTAAAGAGACCAACGCCCAAAGCCGCTGGGCGGGTGGGGTCAAAGCGCGGCGCAAGGAGCGCGGCTCCGGCGGCGATGATCGTGAACCAGCCGACGGCGAGGTCGAGCTGCCGGCCGCTCAGCACCACCAGCAGCCAGAGCCCCGCAAAAGTCCCGGCGAACCGGCCCAGCGTGATCCAGCCGGCGCCGTTCCAGTCGACCTCTTCACGCTCGCGCCAGGCCACGTGGCTGTTCAGCGGAAGCATCAGGATCAACAGGGTGACGGGCAGCAGCGACGGCTCCACCAGGCCCAGGACCGGCGCCACGATCAGAGCAAAGCCGATACCTAGCGCGCCCTGAATGAAGGCCGCGGCAAATACCACGGCCGACAAGATCAGCAAAACGTCGAAAGTCACTTTGGCTCCGCCTGTTTCTGGAGAGCTTCCGCTCTGTGGCTGGAGGCAACCGGGTGGATGCGCTGGATGCCGGCACCCGCGATGGCGGAACCGGACAGTTCGCGCACTTCAGCCATCAGCGCCCTGGCATCCCAATCCAACGGCCAGCCTTGCCAGAGGCGCAGCTTGCCTTGCGTAAAGACCGCATCTATCTGGTCGCGGCTGCCATAGCGGACCAGCTCCCAGATCAGATCGTGCGACGGAGTGAACTCCGGCCGGTCAAGATCAACGAGGAGGAAATCGGCTGCCAGCCCCAATGCGATATCGCCCGTGACTGCGCCCAGCCCTGCCGCATCGGCGGCGCGGCTGGTTGCTGCGTCGAGCCAGAGCCAGCCGCCGCCGCAGGAGCTGTCGCCGGTGGCCAGGCCAAATCCCGCCCGCTGCAGGCTTTCGCCCGCATCCATCAGGCGGAACCCGTCGGCGCGGGTGCCGTCGGTCCCCAGGCCAAACCGGATGCCAAGTGCCTCCATCTGCAATGCGGGTGCAATCGCGTTGCCCTTCCAGACACTGGCGACGGGGTTGTAGGCCACCGCCGTGCCGCTGTCGCGCAGCAGATTCAGTTCTTGCGGGGTGACAAGTGTGGAATGGGCGATCAGAACGTGCGGCCCCAATGCGCCGATGGACGCGAGATGCTCCAGCGGCCGCTGGCCCCGCGCCACAAGCGAGCGCTCAACGGCTGCCAGATGCTCGTTCACGTGGGATTGGAACACCACGCCTGCTTCAGCAGACAGGCCTGAGACCCTGGCCAGCATGCGGTCGGTTGCAACTTCGGGAATGGAAACCGCCAGGGAGGGGTGGATCAGCGGGTCGCCTTCCCAAGCAGCCAGATGCTGTTCCGCACGCGCCAGGATGGTGGCCTGATCCGCCACTTTGGCGGTGCCGCCCAGGTCGTTGCAGATGTAACCGACGACGCTGCGCAGGCCCGTCTCCCGGGCCGCGGACGCTAGCGCGCCGATGCAGCCGTCCGAGCGGGTGCCGGCATCCACTGCGGCCGTGAACCCGCCGCGGAGACACTCCAAGGCTGCCAGCTTGGCCGAAAGGTAGACCAGGCGCTCATTCAGGCTGGATTCCAGCGGCACCCAGATGCGGCGGAAGATTTCCGAGGGCTCGCCAAAGACCAGCGACTTCCCCAACGACTGGGTCAGATGGGTATGGCTGTCGATGAACCCCGGCATCATCAGGTGATCCGGCAGGTACAGCGGGTCGAGCTCGGGATGCCGGGCGCAAAGCGCCTCAGCATCGTCGATGTCCTGGAACCGGCCGCCGCGGATCAGTACGCCCAGGCCGGTCCGGCACTCCCCCTGATGGAGGAGCTTTCCGGGCAGGAGGAGGAGATCGCCTCCCGCGGCGAGGCGGCTCTTGAGATCAGTCATTTGCTTGCCTCTGCTTCAACAGTGATGGCTTCGGGTTCAGCGGGGCGGTTTGCGCGCCCCATGTGTACAAAAAGCGCATTCACCACCGCGGCCGTGATCGTGCCCATGGCCAGGCCATTGCCAAGAATCATCTGCGACCACTTCGGGAACTGGCTGTAGAGGTCCGGGACCAGTGTCGGCAGCAGCCCCATGGTGAGCGCGGCAGCCAGCGTGTACATGTTGCCGTGGTCGCGCAGGTCGACGCGGCGCAGCATGTCGATGCCGATCACGCCGATGATGGCAAAGACGATGACAGCGGTGCCGCCCACAACCGGGCCGGGCAAGGCAGACGCCAGACGGCCGACCGGTGCAATGATTGCGATCAGGATCAGGATTACGCCGGCTGCCGCGGTGACGTAACGCGATTTCACGTTGGTGGCACGCACGATGCCGATGTTTTCACCCGAGGTGATGATCAGCGAGGTGCCGAACAGCCCGCCGATCAGCGAAGTTATGGCATCGCCGCGGATGGTGGAGGGCACGATATCCTGCGCATTGCCGCTGCGGCCCGCTATTTCGGCGGTGGCCAGCGTCTGGCCGGTGGCTTCAGCCATCGAGATGATCGAGAAGATGATCAGCGGCAGCGAGGCGAAGATGTCGAACTTGGGCATGCCGTAGGGCAGCAGCTGCGGCACCGCGATGACCGGGCCGGTGAACAGGCCGGTGATCTGGGCTTCGCCGACGGTGAGCGCGATCAGCGTGCCGCCAACTAGGCCCAGCATGACCGCCAGCCGCTGCAACGTGCCGGACAGGAAGCGGGCGCAAAGAATGGTCAGCAGGATGGTCGCGCCTGCCAGCGCGATCTTGATCGGGTCGGCATATCCTTCCGTGCCCGGCTTGCCGGTGATGGTGCCGCCGAAGATTTTCACCAGCTTGACCGACACCAGCAGCAGCATAGTGCCCACAACGATGGGCGGGAAGAACACGATCAGCCTTCTGAAGACTGGCAGCGCGGCGAAATAGAACAGCGCCGTCATGATCACCGCCCCCACCGCGGTCTGAACATCCGTTTGCACGGCAATTGCCATGAAGATGAAGATCGGCGCCCCGCCCGGCACCATGATAAAGGGCAGCCGGGCGCCAAAGCCGCGGGGGCCGAAACTCTGCAGCAGGGTGCCGAAGCCGCAAACCAGGAAAGTGGCGCTGATCAGCGCAACCGTCAGGGCCTCATCGAAGCTGAGGGCGCGCGACACCAGGAACACCGCGGTGATCGGTGACGCAGCCATCACCAGAACGTGCTGCAGTCCGTAAATAGCAAGACTGCGTGGTGGCAGCATTTCATCCGCGGGATCGCGGGTATGCGTTTGCGTGTGTGTTGACATTGTTTTCCTCCCTTTGGTGCCCGCCATCCCACGGGCAAAACCGGAACAAACCGCAAGAAAATGACATGCAAACCGATTTGCATGATTGTTTGGCTTAGCACGGAAATTGATTCGTGCAAACCGATTTGCTAGACGGTTTGGACCGGAGTTGGCCGGGCAGTCGGACGAGGCAGCAATGAAAAAACCTACAATCAGCGATCTAGCGCAGGCGGCGGGTGTTTCTAAAACCACGGTTTCCCATGCCTTTAGCGGGCGGCGGCATGTGGATCCTGAAACCCGGGAACGCATTGAGAAGATCGCGCAGGAGATCGGTTACCGGCCGAACCGTGCAGCACAGCATCTGCGCACCGGGCGGACCGGGATGATCGCACTTGCGTCCTCTATGCCCTTCTCGGTGGCGGCGGGCCCGTCGAGGCTCGGTTTTCTGATGGAGATTGCGGCCACTGCGGCGGTGGCATCATTGACGCGGAACATGGCACTTTGCCTGATCCCACCGTTTCAGTCCGGGGCACAGCTGGATGCCATCACACCGGACGGGGTGATCCTGGTCGAACCCTTCCAAGACGATCCGCTGGTTCAGCATTTCACGGGCCTTGGGGTGCCGGTTGTATCTATTGGACGCGTGCCCGGACGTGAGGACATCCCGCACGTCGACTTGAACTCGGGTGCGACTGCCCGGATGGTGCTGGAGCACCTGCGCGCCTCCGGTGCCTCCCGCATTGGTCTGGTCACCGGCGAACAGCGGCGCAACTCCTACCTTGAAACAGAGGCTGCCTACCGGTTGTTTTGCGACGAGACCGGCATCGAGCCTGCCTGTCTGCAGCTGGATGAATCCGGAGGCGAGGATCTTGCCTCGGAAGCCGTCGCCGACTTGCTGTCCCGCCGCGGGGACCTTGACGCGCTCTATGTGCCGGTAGACGCCTTTGCCTCTGGCGCAGTCACGGCAGCGGCAGCCATAGGTCTGAAAATTCCCCGAAATATCAGGCTCGCAACCCGCTACGACGGGCTGCGAGCCAAGCTCTCCCAGCCCCCCCTGACCGCCGTGGAATTGCATCTGGAGGCCATTGCTGACCAAGCCGTCGGGCTGTTGATGTCCGCAATTGACGGCGGAATTGCTAAGCCCGTGAGTGCTCCGCAGCCGGAACTTGTGCTTCGCGTCTCCACCGCGAGCTGAGCAGGGTGCTTCTATGGCAGCTTGTTAAATGGCTGCTGGCAATCTGCGTCTCAAAGCGAAATTCAAGGCAACCTGAGAAACTCATATGTTTACGAGTGCTTAGCCGGAACCTGCAGCGGCAGTACGAAGGGCCGGGCTCAGAGCGCAACGGCAAAGCGGTTCGCTGCGCTACCGCAAGGCGGCAGTGAACCTTTTCAAATCATTAGAATGCCCGCCGCCCATGCAATATGACTGGACGGCGGTAGGATCAAATCTTGCGCGCCGAAACCAGCAATATCATCGGCCTTACCATTTCTTCGGCCCGGTCCGGAATCTCTGCAATCTGTTCAGGTGTGGGCGCAAACTCTTCCATGCGGTCCAATTCGAAACCCGCTCCAATCAGGGCGTTGATCGTGGTTGCCACGGTCCGATGGTGCTTCAGCACACCCTTGGCGAACCAGTCCGTACGGCGCTCACCCTCAATGGAATAGCCGTTCACTGGCCAAGTTTTACGCACGTCTTCGTCTTGCGTCCATTTCGGGTTGCCGGCTGCCATGAAGATCGGATGATCGATGGTGAATAGCAGATTCCCGCCGGGCGCCAAAGCCGCATGGATCATGCGGATCAGCCTCTCAAAATCTCGCACATAGTGAAAGGTCAAAGCACTGCAGACCAGATTAAACGCTGCCTCGGGCAGTTCAAGCGTTTCGAGATCGGCAACCCGGTATTCAATGCCGGCATCCTCCGTTTCACCCTTCGCACGCTCGATCATATTCTGTGACAAATCCAATCCGAGAACAGAGGTTGCCCCGTGTTCGCGAAACCAGCGTGAGGCCCAGCCGAAGCCGCAGCCCAGGTCGGCCACGCCCTTTCCGGTCAGTTCAGGCAGCAGCGCCTGGATTGCGGGCCATTCCGGCGCACCGTCCAGCCCGTAAACTTGCCGGGGAAGCTGGCTGTAACCAGCGAAGAAATCAGGATTGCTGTAGATATTCTGTGCCATGCCTGTCTCCAGATAAAGGGGAGGACGAGGCACGTTTTCCACGTCTAACACCCTTGCCCAAAAGGGCAAGGCTGAGGCTGGCAATCAGCATGGTCAGTTCGCGTAATTAGCATCCCGGCATCCCGCCATGGGGATACCGGCCAACTGGGCGGCAATGTGGATGCCCTTCTCAACCATGCTGGCTATATCGGTCGGAGGGCTGAAGAATGTCAATTTCATCGCACATGCGAGTGGCCGCAACGTCTGCGCCTCTTAGTCATTGACCATTGAAACATCGCTGCCCTTGCCTGAGTGTCCGAGTTGCTCTTTGCCATGCAGCAGTAATTTTTTGGCGGTGCAGCGCATTGACGCGCGGCGTGCGCGCGCAGCAAAGTTTCAGTACTTCCGATGTGGGCTCACTGCCGCATTGCGGCACCGCAGCGTGTCGATCACCGGCCTGGACGGTTGTCGGCGATGTAGCCGGTGGCGGCAGTGAGCCCAAAGCGGATGCGATACTGGCTTCCAGTCTGCCCGTGTCGCTCCCGCGGGGCCGGCGGGCAGCCGCCTTTCGGTACGAGTGCTACCGGTGCCCGGAATTTCAATTCGTCTACAGATTGAATGCCGATACGAAAACCAGCGACGACAAGGACATTAAGCCTCTTTGTGAATTGATCCACGAAGAAAGCCGATCATCGCGCGGACCTTCGCAGGCAAGTAGCTGCGGTTCGGGTAGATCAGCCAGGCCGCAGTGCCGGAAGAGGTAGCAGTGACATCCCAGCCTTCGATGCAGCTGCACAGGGCGCTGTTCGCAAGATCGTCCTCGATCAGCCACTCCGGCAGGAGAGCCGGGCCAAGACCGGCGAGTACCGCGTCACGTATGGCGCCGGCCGGGGACAGAACGAGATTACCGCAGACCTGTTGTTCCGTGACGGTGCCGTTTGCATCCCGGAAAATCCACCGGGAGCGGTAGTCGCGGTACGGGAACAATATGGCGCGGTGATGCGCGATATCCTCCGGCCGCGCCAGCGGCGGGGCCTCTCGCAGGTAGTCTGGCGCCGCGACGACGCGATAATGCGTGTCCATCAGTTTGGCGGCGATGCAGTCGCCTTGTATCGCTGGCGCAAGACGGATCGCGAGGTCGATGCGGTCGGCCACCAAGTCGACATTGGAGTCGGTGAATAGCCCTTCGATTGCCACCTCGGGATAGGTGCGGCGAAAGCTCGCCAGGCGGGGTACAATGAACTTTTGCCCGAAGGTTGCGGACGCCGAGAGACGCAGGGTGCCGCGCGGTTCGGACTGCATCGCGCGGGACTCCTCCGCCGCACGGTCCAGTTCCTCGGTCAGCGGCGCGATCCGGGCGAGATAGAGGCCCCCGGCTTCGGTCAGTTCCATCCGGCGCGTCGTGCGGGCAAACAGCCGGAACCCAAGCTCTGCCTCGACCGCCGCCACCAGCCGTCCAATAGAAGAGGGGTCAACCTCGCGGCGGCGGGCAACAGCGGCAAAACTGCCATGCCGCGCAATATCCTGGATCAGTGTCAGGTCGCTCAGGTTCATTCATGCGTTCTACGCAATAGTATGAGGTTCGTCACGTTGTTTATAAAAGAAATGAACCGGAATAGTCCTGTCATCGGTTCACCACCAACGACAGGAGAGACCCATGCCCGAGTTCACATTGCACACCCCCGAAACCGCGCCCGCCGCCTCGAAGGCAACGCTTGAGGCAGTTCATCAGGCCTGGGGGGCCATACCCGCCATGCATGCCACCCTGGCAGAAAGCCCGAGCGCGCTAATTGGCTACGAAACTCTCTGGGGTCAGATCGCTGCGTCCAGCTTCTCGCCTGTGGAACAGCAGGTGGCCTACCAGGCCGTCAATGTCCTGCACGGATGCGGCTATTGCACTATGGGCCACACGTTCCTCTCGCACCAGGCGGGCATGGACGACGCGACGATCGCCCGTCTTCGCGCGGGCCAAGCGCCCGGGGATGACAAGTTGGCCGCGCTCTGGAAGTTTACCCGTGCTGTCACGGCCGAACGGGGCGAGGCGGCAGAGGCTGTCCCGGCTTTCCTTGCGGCAGGCTTCAGCCGGGCCAACGTGCTGGACGTGGTCGCGATCATCGCGGCGAAGGTCCTTGCCAACTACACCGCCGCGCTGGCCGGAGTTCCGAACGAAGAGTTCATGTCCGACCCGGCCCTGGCCTGGACGCCTTCGATTGCCACGGCGGCCGAGTGACCTGACGGACCGGTGCGGTCATCGCTCCGGTTCTCATTAAGGAGTATCCTCATGGAAATCAGGAACAAGACAGTCGTCGTTACCGGCGCCGGCCGGGGCATCGGCGAAGCTGCGGCCACCTATTTCGCTTCCCGGGGCGCACATGTCGTCCTTGCGGCGCGCAGCGCCGGCAGCATCGAAAGGATCGCTGCCAGACTGGCGCAACAGGGCTGGCCGTGCTGCGCCGTTCCCTGCGACGTCGCTGATCCTGTGCAGGTCGAGGCACTGATCGGCGCGGCGGTGCAGGAAACCGGCCAGCTCGACCTCCTGGTCAACAATGCGGGTCTGATCGACCCGATCTCACGGTTGGCCGACAGCGACCCGCAGGACTGGGGAGGGGTCGTCGACGTCAATCTCAAGGGTGTCTACCATGGCCTCCGCTTCGCCATCCCCGTGATGATGGCCCAGGGCGGCGGAACCATCGTCAACATCTCGTCCGGCGCGGCGGTATCGGCTATGGAGGGCTGGAGTCATTACTGCGCGAGCAAGGCCGCCGTACTCTCCCTGACCCGCGTGGCTGACCGCGAATATCGCGACCGGGGTTTGCGTGTGATTGGGCTCAGCCCGGGAACAGTAGCAACGCGGATGCAGGAACAGATCCGGCGTTCGGGGATCAACCCGGTCAGCCAGCTCGACTGGTCTGCCCATATCCCGGCAGAGCGGGTAGCGAAGGCGATAGCTTGGCTGACAACGGCAGAGGCCGATCCCTATCTCGGAACCGACGTCTCGCTGAAATCTGAAGAGGGGCGCCTCGCAGCGGGATTGCCCATGGGTTGAAATTCGATCGTCGCAAGGCCGACCCAAAAGTCCAAAATTGGAAGCCGGCTTTGGGCTGGCCGGATTTTCTTGGGCGCCTGGCGACCCCGATTTTGCAAAGGTCAACATCTGCGCTCCACTGCCGCCGGTGCAACCCGCAGCATCACATGGGGCAGCTTGGCCCTGCCGAGGGTCCGTTTCTGGGGAAGTGACCATGGAGTTTCGCACCGGCAGCATCCTTGGCGGGACACCCCATGTCTATGGCCGCTCCGGGCTGCCTGCGGCCACATGCGACCTCAACGGCAAAGCCCGTCTACCTTAACAATCCTCGACACGCCCCATCAACCATCAGCCGCAGGTCAGTTAGCGGGAACGACGAGTGCCGGTACCGGCACAGAACTCCGGTCTTGTATGCCTGAGGTCGGTCTTGGCTCAGCCGTCTGCTCCGCCGGGGCAATCCGCACTCCAACCAGCATCTCCACCGGAGCCGAACCTGCCTCAATGGATACCCGGAGAAAGACAGGTGCATCGGCGACCCAGCTGGCATAGGATTCGCTCTCCATGAGGCTGGCGCGGGCGACCACTTGCCCGCCGAACCGCCGCACGAGTTCAAGCGTCGCGGGGATGCGGCGGCCGTCCTCCGTGGCGCCAACGATATCGACCCTGTCCCTGGCTTGCGGCGGCGGATCAATACGGTAGCCGTCGGACAGGTCCTCACCTCCAAGCGAGATCAGCCAGAACCCCTCGCGTCCGCCAGCGGGGCCGCCCGCGATTGATTGGGTAATCGCCACCGGCTCGGCGGTGGCGTAGGCGCCGTCATTGGCGGAGGCGGCAGTCGCCGGAACCGCGATCGCCACCAGAAACCCTGCTTCAAGCCACCTCATTGCGCTTCCCCTTTCAAGCTCAGAGCGAAGCGGATCTTCGCGATCTGATAGGTATGTTCGGCGAGGGCCAGGAAGGTCGTATGCCCCAGATGCTGCTGCTCGCAGGTGCCGATCACGTTCAGCGAGTCCCTCATGGCCTCCAGCGCATTGCCCTGTGCCTTCCCCAGGTTCTCGAAAAAGGTGCGTTTTGCCGGCTCGATATCGCGGATCTGCTGCAGCGCATAGGCGGCCTTGCCCGCCGGGTGCTGCGCAGCTGCCCCCTCTGCGAGCGTGTGGAGGATCTTTGCCTTGCGCAGGGTGCGCGCCAGCAGCCTTTCGTTGTTGACCAGCACCTCGAAGGCGCGGTTCGCCCGGTCGGCGGCCCCGTCGGCGCAGGTCATGCAGGCCTGGTGGGTCAGGCATTGCGAGCCGATCGTCATGTCCTCCGGCTGCGGCGGCGCGGCGTCATCGCTCCACTGATCGGGCATCTGCTGTCCCGCATCCCAGGCATTCAGGAAATCGGTGACCTGGTCGAAGGTGTTCGCGCCGGGATCGAGAAAGCCCGACGCCGCAAAGCTGTCCGTCAGCTTGGTCGCCTGAGCGCCGGCGGGAATGACAAGGGTGGCGGCGCAGAAGGCGGCAAGGGTGCGTAACTTGTTCATTCCATCAGGACCTCTCCGATCTTCGGACCGTCACCGGTAGAGACAAGGGAGAACAACAGGCTGCGCGCGCCCCCCCGGTCAGTCGCAAAATCCACTCTCACGCGGTCCGGTCCCTCTGCCGCGATGGTCCGGCTGGCTGCATCGGTTCCCATTGCCGAAAGCATGAGCGGCAGGTTCATGGTCCGCGCCGCGGCCTTGCGACCTTCGCGGCTGTCGGCGAAGTACCGGGCAACCTGGCCGGGATCAGCAAGCAATTCGGCCTGCGAGGGCGCCCCGGGACCGGTCAGTGCGTCGAGCAATGAAGTAACGAGGGCGAGGCCGCTGCCGGTCTCCACCTCCAGGTTGATCGCGGCCGGGGCGGGCGTATCCTGACGGCGCTTGAGGGAGGTGATCTGCCATCCGTGCCGCTTGTCCCTTTCAAGGGTGGCGGCGAAGACATCGACCGCCGTATAGGTTCGGCGCGCGGTTGTGACGGTAACCTCGCCTGACGGGCGCTGGGGATGAAGCCGGAAATCATTGATCCTGGCATCAACGGCGCGGTCCTGCGCCAAGGCAGTCCACAGACCTGCTCCCTGCAGTGGAGCCGCCATGCAGTCGGCCCGCCGTTTCCGGGGACAATCGGCTGCCCGGCGCCAATATCCGCCGCCACCGGCAATCCAGCGCGACTGCAACGCCTGCGCAAGCCAGCTTTGCGGCGGCAGGCCGGAGTGCCGTTCAACAGCTGCCTTGAGATCGGACAGATAGGCCACAAGCACTTCGTCCGGACTGGCATCGGCCGGCAGGGCACGCCGCCGTGCCGGCTCCACCTCACGGATTTTCCATTCCCCATCGAGCCACAGGAAATCCAGCGTGACAGGCCAATCGATATCGGGCAGCTCTGCATAGGAGACCTTTGCCGTCACCCGCGCGGCTTCACCTGCCAGCTGCACGCCGGATATATGTGCAGTTTCGGTACCATGGACTGCAAAGTGACCTATCAGAGGGCCAATTCCGGGTTGCGCCTGCGGTGCCACCCACCTGGGATCCCCGGCAAGCAGCTCTGGGATCTCCGGCGCGCCTGCGGTGCCAGCCGCACTGGCTTGCGCGCGCGCTGCGTCTATCACCTCGGAAAGATAGGCCGAGGCGAGTTCCGGCAATGCCGCACTGTCCTGTGCAGCAGACTGGCCCGCGTGTGCCAGGGCCAGGATCATGGCCGTCAGGGCTGCCGCACGCCTATTCATCGGACACCACGATCGTGTAGGCACCCAGTTCCGGCCGCAGTTTCGGGGACCGGTTCTCGACCTCGATCCGGACCGGACCGGTAGCGTCGAATTGAACCGGGCCATTGTTGCCCCGTCCGATCCTCTTGCCGCTTGCCGCGTCATAAACCGTCAGGCGGAATTTCGGCGCCCCCTCGCGGTAAGCAAGCGATGCGGTCAGCCGCGCGGGGGCTTCCGGCTCGTGATGCCAGACATCCTTCACGTCTTCATATCCGAAATTCCCCTCAGCGGTTCCGCCTGACCCGACTCGGGCCACGTCCTCGCCGTCAGGCACCGCGCCGGCATCTCCGTTTCCGCCATCGCCAAAGGGAACGATCGTCACCTCGAGCAAGCTTTCCGGCGGCAGCCGCCGGTAGGCGTCGCCAAGTCCGAAGATCATCCCTCCACCGGTCGTGTCCACGAAAGTTGCCTCCACCGGGGTTCCCGGAATACCCACCTCCCGGGCGGACTGCGCCGCTGTGGGCCGACCATCCGGGTAGCGCGTCTCGATGGTCAGCGCTGCCGGCGCCGCGCTGGACTCCCTTGGCCCCTCCGCCGTGTCGACATATTGCCAGGATTGGATCAGCCCTCTGATCACCGCGCGGTGGCCCTCCTGCATGGCGACCCGGTAATACCGGAACTCGCCCGGCTCCAGCAGTTCACCGACTGTGTAGATGCCTGGCGAAATCAGGGTGGCGGTTTCAGGTGTCGGGCCGCCCCGCACCGGGTTCGAGCAGCTCGGGGCGATGCGTTCTGTCTTCTCGGCCACCACGGAGACCAGCTCCTTGAGCACACGTTTCAACCCGGGGCCGTCCTCCGCATCAAGGTACCCGGTGCCGCCGGCAACCGCCACGGCCTCCAGCTCCCGACGCTGGGAGAGATCAAGGTCATAGCCCACGACGTAAGTATTCACGCCTATCCCCGCTTCCGCGAGGGCGGCAGCCTCGGCCACGGGGTCGCCGCCGCAGGTTTCCTCCCCATCCGAGATCAGCACGGCGACCCGGCGGCTGGCCTCGGCAGCTTGCAAACGCTCGCCAGCAGCCCGCAAGGAGGCACCCAGCGGCGTGTAGCCATAGGGCCTCAGCCCTTCGGCAACGCGGGCGATCCGCCACCCATTGTTCGGGCCGAAGGGCACGACTTCCGCCGTGTTGGGGCAGCTCGCTTCTTGCGTCTTGGGAAGGCTCCCATCAAAGCCATAAGCGTGCAGGGAAGACACCGCATTCACGCCATCTAGTGCCTGCACCGCCTCGCCAAGCGCCTCCTTGGCGATTTCCATCTTGCTGCGGCCGTCCTGATGCCCGGCCATGGAGCCGCTGGCGTCGAGCACGAAGGCGATAGCAACCGGATCGTCCGGAATGACCGGGCCGTCGCTGACTATCCCATTCGTGTAGTCAAGCAGCTTGCGCGACAGCGCGTCGAAGGCAGGACACTGATCAATTCCCGTGTTGACATGTGCTAGAACCGCGTCCGATCCTGAGTTTCTGGGCCGGAGCGCAGCGGCATCAATGCTCACATCCGCGCCTTCCTTGGCAACAGGCAGCGGCTGGCCGCGGGGCGGCTGTGCTCCTAAACCGTCGCCGTCGCCGCTTTCGGCAACAGGCAAGGCTTCGTCGATCATCGGTCCGCCGGGCTCGGCAGCACCGTCCGGTTCGGACCAGAGACGAAACACGCCGCCCGAGGCCAGCGCCAGTTCCGACAGTTCATGCAGATCCTCTGCTGCGCCCATCGCGACGACATCGATCCGGACCGTGTCCGGGGCTGTTTCTGCGACCCACAAAGGGTCATCTTCGCAGCTCGACAACGTATCAGCGAAGTAGATCACCCGCCCGCCACCGAGCGCTGTCAGATCTGCCACCGCTTGCCTCAAAGCAGCGGCGGGCGCAGTCTGATGTCCATCGGCTGATAGCCGGGCAGCGTAGCGGCCGATGGCGTCCGGGGTCAGTTCTCTGCCCAAAGACACCACGGTCTCGTGGGCGGCGCAGTCTGTTCCGACATCTCCTGAAACACCGGTTGAAGCCAAACGGAGGGATACATCGGTTCTGCCTTCCAGGGCGAAGGTGTTTGCCGATAGAAAGCCGGAAACCAACCCGGCTTTCGGAGCTTCCGAGAAGGCCCATTTTCCCGGCCGCCCTTCCTGATCATAAAGGATCACGACCGGCTCATCAGTCGTGATCTCCAAAGAGAGAGCCGCTGTTGCAGCCATGCTGCTCACCAGGAGGCCCGTAAGAAGGGGCTTGAAAGCCCTTTGGAAAGGAAGAAGCGAGACAGTCCACACCATGGGTACAGACAGTAAATACCTTTTTGGCAGGATTTTGTCCTGAGTGCGGCAAATTCCGCAACGATGCAGATGAAGTCCGCAGCTTCCATCGCCACTCCATGCGGACGCTGTGGGTGAATTCGGCCGGCCGCAGCCCAAAGCGGCCGTAGACAAGGGGCGCCGTGCCAAAGATGCTGCCGGTGCGAAAATCCATGGTTACTTGCCCGGAAGCGGACCCTCGGCAGGGCCAAGCTGCCCCATGTGATGCTGCGCACGGCGCAGATGTCAGCGAAGCGCAGATAGTGACCTTTGCAAAGTCTTGGGGTCTGCTAGGCAGTCGGCGGTCCTACGCTGCACGGGCACTGCGAAAAGGCTGACGTTCGCCGCAGGTGCATCAACCAGCTATGCGCGAATGGCAGCTGCGCCCAGCGAATGAGAGGAGCCGCCTACTTTGGCCGCTCCTATGGTCGCACTTCGACTGCAGGTCAAAACTGTACTTCTTGGTCGGTGCGCTGTCCGGGAGATCTACTAGGCGAGCTAAGTGGCCGCGGCACAAATCTGGGTCAGTATGAGTGTTGGCGAGGCGAGCGCATTAAAGAGGCTTCTACAATCGCCATCGGCGTAAATGTGTGCAGTTTTTTACTCTTACTAACTCTTACCGATTTACACTTTACAAACTGAGTTATACTAAGTATCAGGCGGTATGAGCTGTTATGGAGGGGCGCTATGAATGCTACCGAACGGAAAGAGGCTATCTTGAAAATGCTGCCGGATGCTAAGCTATTGCGGCGGCACGCTGGCAGATACGAGGTGGAATTGGACAGCAAACACTGCCTGTTGGTGGTCAACACCGTTCACGGATCAGTGCAGTTCATGGCCGAATCTGGGGATGCTGATGCAGACATCCCTGCATTGGAAGGTGTAGACTATTGCCTGATGGCAACTGGCAGAGATGTTGATAGCCTGTCAGCTTGGCTAGTGCCGGTGCCCCGGCTGATAGCGCACATTAAGAAGCAGCATGAGGCTTGGCTTGCAGAAAAACCTGAACGTAGCAGAGACAACAGGATGCGTACTGTGAAACCCCTCGACGTTTACTTTGCTGACTGCCAGTTCAACCTCGAGACAACCTCGCAAAGAGCCCCCGAAACGATGACGCCGGACCAGGCCCGCCAAGGCTTGGCGGTGCATTTTGGGGTGGATCCGTCAAAAATTCGAATAAGTGTTGACGTCTGAAACCAAACAGATTGCTGCTGTTATAGTAACGGGCTTCTATCCTACTAGGCCTTCTAGTAATTCTGGATACTCCGCGCCTCGTGTCAAAACCGGTGACTTGCGCAACCAGCGACACGTTCACTATAAACGTCGCGCAAATTCGTGCTACGAGCCCGTGGCCCAATTGGTCAGCATTGCTATTTGGTTTGTCCCGCGAATTGAAAACCGGCCAATCGAGTAATACGTGGCATCCGAAAATTTACGGTTCTCTATCGCTATGCGGCGGTACAGAACCGTGAAACAAGAACCAACCTGCTCCTGCCGACCGTGACCGACTAAAGCCAGCCCGAACCAGACTTCCGACCTGCCTCTCAGCCGTGGCGAGTACTCCCGCAGGGAGGGCGGGAACTGGACATTCGCTGCATTTGACATTGACGGCTGCTCTGCGGAAACTTCTGCCGTTCACGCCGCCGCAAACCAGTAAGTTTTTGCCTGGAATAGCTTGAGAAGTCGTTTCGCTCGGTTCGCCAAGAAGCCCATGGCACTTCTGTCTTAATCAAGCGGTGCGTATCGACGTCAGTCCTCTTGCGTGTCCACGAACATCCGGTCTTTGGCGGCGGTGATGTGGTGGCGCATTGTCGCTTGTGCCACTTCGGGCTGTTTCAGGCGGATCGCCTCGAGCACTGCGCGGTGCTCTGCCAACACCAGCTCTTGCCGGTCGGGGGCGTCGAGCAGGGTCAGCGAACGCGACAACTTAACGCCATAGGCAATTTGATCGCTCAGGGATTCCAGTACCGACGAAAAAAACGGGTTCTTGGTTGCGTGGGCGATTGCCAAATGCAGGCTTTGATCAGCGTCTACGCCCAAGGCGTTCTGCTGATAGGTCTGCTCCATCAGCCGATAGGCCGCATCCATCGCCGCCAAGTCGTCGTCGTCGCGCCGCCGCGCCGCCCAGGCGGCCGCCGCGCCTTCGACATCGATGCGAAACTCGTAGCAACGTTGAACATCCGAGACTGATTCAAGTGGCACGAAGCTGATCAACTCGCGGTCGGGACGGCGCAGCACGTAGCTCCCCGAGCCGCGGCGCGATTGCACGATGCCATCGTCCCGCAGCCGCGAAAGCGCACCACGCACGATCGGTCGCGAAACACCAAAACTTTCAGCCAGCATCTCTTCGGTGGGCAACCGACTGTGAACTGGGTATTCCTCCTCGAGGATTTTAGTTAGCAGCTGATCGTATACCTGATCTGACAGTGATGGTCGCCTTGTCTCTGTCAAAGTAGTCTCCTTGCTTGTGGATCGGGCGCGCGCGTAGCGCCTTTTATAAACTGAGTTTGATTAAAATACAGGAGCGGCGCGCGCGGCTACAATAGGTGCGAACGCCCCCTTGGAAAGGGGGCGGCCAGAGAACTGAAGGCTACTCGGTCTTGACAGCCGCAAGCGGCTTTGCCGGATTGCGGATCACCAAAAAGTAGACAAACACCAGCGTCAGCGCGACAAAGAAGAGGCTGTCGGGGTTGGTAAAAAAGGTCGTCGGATCGCCGTTCGACAATGCCAGAGAGCGCCGCAGGAATTCTTCCAGATTTGGCCCAAGGATATAGCCCAGGAGCATGGTGATCACCGGAAAGCCATTGCGCCGCAGATAGAAGGCCAGAACCCCCATGCCAAGCGCCATGAACATTTGGAAGGTCGAATAGGTTGCTACATAACTGCCCACTACAGCCAGAAGCGCGATCACGGCATAAAGCACATCCTTGCGCACTGAGACGATCTTAATGAAATACGGCCCGATCAGCCAGAGGGTTAGGGGGATCAACACCACAGCACTGAACAGCAGGGCGGCCAACATAGGAGCAATCAGCCCGGCCTGATCAGCCATCAACTGCGGCCCCGGTTGAATGCCGTTGATCACCAGAACGCCCAGCATGATCGCAGTGATCGGATCGCCGGGAATACCAAAGGTCAGCATCGGCACCATGGCCCCTCCACAGACCGCGTTGTTGGCGCTCTCCGACGCAGCGATTCCCTTTGGGTTGCCCTTGCCAAACGTCTCCGGTTCGGTCGAGGTGCGTACGGTTTCAGTATAGGCCAGGAACGACCCCATCGAGCCTCCCGCACCCGGTAAAGTGCCGACGAAATAGCCGATCAGGCAGGATTTGAAGTAGCAGCCAAAGCCGATCTTGCGGATATCCGACAAGGGGGGCAGGAAATCACGACGGCGGATCTTAACCTTACTGGCGGCAGCGGCAGCGGCGATGACATCTGTGCGCGCGCTTGCTTGGGTCAGCACCTCGGCAATGGCAAAGGTGCCGATGATCACCGGCATCAGGTCGATCCCGGCGGTCAGGCTGGAATAGCCATAGGTGAAGCGGGTGATCGGCTCCATCGCGTCAAGCCCGACAGTGGCCAGCATCAGACCGATACAAGCGGCCAGCCCGGCCTGAGGAATGCGACCGCGTTGCGCGATCACCACAACGATCAACGCGAAGGCCAAGAGGGAAAACTTGCCTGTGGTCTTTACCAAAAGCGACAGTTCGGCCACGAACGGTGCGAGTGCGATCAACAAAAGCGCGCCCACTGCCCCTCCGAACATTGAGCCCATCGCCGCATGACCAAGAGCCAGCGCGCCTTTGCCTTGTTGTTGCATCGGGTAACCGTCGAGCGCGGTCATCATAGAGGACGGCGCGCCGGGAATGTTGATCGTGGTGGCGGTGATCGATCCGCCGCACATGCCAGCCATATAAATGCTGGCGCAAGCCATCAGCGCGGTTTCGACGCTGAGTGAATAGGTCAGCGGCAACAGCAGCGCCATTGCCAGCGTCGCAGTCAGGCCCGGAATGGCGGCAAAGACCGTGCCGATCACAAAGCCGAGGATCACGTAAGTGAAGTTGACCGGATCGGCCAGCAGGGAGAAGCTGCTGAAAACGAGAACGATGAAATCCATGACTTACCCCCACAGCGTCGGGAGGCGGACCCCGAACAATTGTTGAAACATAACAAAGGCAACCCCGACAATTGCGGCCGAGATGATGGCCTTTAGGACCAGCTTTTCGAACTTCGAAAAAAGCAGGATCAGCGCAAAGACGAACAGGCCAGACGACAGGAAATAGCCCAGCGGTTTGAACGCGACGATGTAAAAGAAAATCGCCACCACCACCCAGACATGGGTGTAGCGCGGCATCTCGTCCACTGGCGCGACCTCTGGCTCGGCCCGCAGCGCCTGCACGATAAGGATGCTGCAGAACACAATCGCCGCACCGCCCACAAGGATCGGAAAGAAGGCAGGTGTCAGCCCATTCTCGGCAATCGGGGCGCCTAAACTCAGGGCCGTAACCAAATAACCAACAGACACTGCGAGAGTGACATACAGAAATACCATTTGCCTGTTTAAGAGCATCGTCTTCTCCCGGGGCGGGTGTGAAAGGGGCCTTGGCGCAAGGCGGCTGTTGTTGCCGCGGGTCGGTTGAGAGGACTGACCCCGCGCATGACCCCGGTGCAGGAAAAAATCGGCGGTTGGCCAGCGACGACGTCCTAAGCGTCGCTGCCCTCGCCGGGGACCTGTCTTCGGACACAAGGGCCAAAGACATGGTGGGCATAGCGGCTTACAGTTCCAGGTCGTCCATCAGCGTGAACGTCTTGGTCTGCAACTCGTCGATCCAGGAGATAACCCCGTCCGAACCCAACCAGTCAGCGGTCACGCCGATCTGCGCCAGCCAGTCTTGGAACTCAGCGCTGTCATAGGCCGCCTTGAAGGTGGTCTCCAGAGTTTCGACCGCATCATCCGGCGTGTTGGCCGGGGCCGCGAGCACGATGAAGCTGCCGGTCTGCAGGTCATGGCCCTTGGATTTCAGCGTCGGTACATCGGTGTAGGTGGCGTTCTGGATCGAGGTCAGCTCGACCACGCCCTTGGCATCGCCGGAGGCCAGGATTCCGCTGAAGTCGCCAAGGCTCGAGATTGCCGCATCCAGCTCGCCCGAGAGCAGCGCTTCGGCTTCAGCACTGGACGAGCCCGCATAGGTGATGACGTTGAAATCCACGTCGAGCAGTTTTTCCAGCTGCATCACCGAGAGGTAGGGGCCAGAGCCCTTGGGGGCCACTCCGACACGCACTTGGCCGGGGTTTTCCTTGGCGCGGGCAATCAGATCTTCGTAGTTTTCGATGCCCGAATGCTTAGAGACGACGATGGCGTCGGCCTCAGAGGTGATGCGCGCGATCGGCTTCATGTTGTCGAGCGAATAGCCCGGCACCATCTCACCGCGCGGCAGGGTGATGACGCTGTCATAGGTCAACACGCCGACGGTGTGTCCATCGGGGCGCGCGTTGGTCATCTGGATTAGCCCGGTGGCGGTGACCGCACCGGCGATGTTTTCCACGTAGATGGATTTCGGCAGATCCTGCTCGGCGATGTTGCTGATTTTGCGCGAGATCGCGTCTGCGCCGCCACCTGCGGGCCAAGGTACGATTAGGCGAATATCGCGGGTCGGGAAATCCGCCGCGGCAACAGATGTGCCAAAGATAGCCGCGCCAAGCGCAGCGCCAAGTGTGGTTTTCAAGCTTTTGTAAAACATAGATCTGTTCCTCCTCTACAGATGTCGTGTGCCAAACAGGTCTGGCGTCTTGCGTGCGCCGACAGGTCCGGAAAAGCTGTGCTTTGCCGGTTCGGCATCATAAATGTTGGTCAGTGTTGTCGTAAGGGAGCTGCGCTATGAGGCCGGAAAAGCTGGCTACTAACGGCCGCGCCAGGCTCCGATAGCTAAGGGCGCACTATGCGCGCTCTGCCCCGGCTCTGCCTTGCGCTTGGAAACACAGGTGGCTGTGCCTCCGATGCAACTGATACGATCCTCCCCTTTTTCATTTCGGCATATTGCTTCACCAAAGTTTCGCCAACTGGGGCGAGGTCGTTGAAGCTTCGATCACATTAGGCAGACAATTTTTACAAATCAACACAAATTTCACACCCAAAGGCTATTATATGCTCAAGAGTTCCCAAAATTTGTTCATTTGGCATACACATTTTGTGAAGGTCGGCTAATTCGTGCCTGCAGGCGGCGCGATCTGTAATAATTGTAAACTCAACAACCCGAAAGGGGCCGGAACAGCCCGCCGATACAGGACGGCGGGCTGTTTTGAGCAATCGACCGTCAGTCTGCCTGAAGATCGGCAGGCAGCAGCGCCACGGGCAGGTTTTGGTAGCAGACCGGCCGCAGGAACCGTCGAATCGACAGGGTGCCGACGGATGTTGCGCCAAAGTTGGTCGACGCCGGATAGGGACCGCCATGTACCATCGTATCAGCCACTTCGACCCCGGTGGGGAAACCATTGGCCAACACGCGTCCGGCCATCTGCTCAAGCACCGGCAAGAGCGCGCGCGCAAGATCGAAATCGCCCTCGTCCATTTGCAACGTCGCAGTCAGCTGACCCTTAAAGTTGGCTGCAACAACCTGCATCTGCTCCGCGTCCTTGACCCGGATCACCAAACCCAGCGGGCCAAACACCTCTTCTGACAGCTCTTCGTTGGCCATCCAGTCTTCGGCCGGGACGTCAAACAGATACGGTGCGGCAGAGCGGCCTTCGCAGGTGCTGGTCAACAGCGATTTCACGCCCGCCGCCTCCGATACGCGGCGCGCACCGCTGCGGTAGGCGTCAGCCATGCCATCGGTCAGCATGGTTTGCGCGGCGACAGCTTTGAGGCCTTCGCTGGCGGCGTTCACAAATGCGTCAGCCTCAGGCCCATCCATTACAATGGCGATGCCGGGGTTGGTGCAGAATTGGCCGGCGCCTATGGTCAGACTTGCAGCCCAGCCCGTGCCAAGATCAGCACCGCGCGCGGTGGCGGCCTCTGGCAGCACGAACATCGGGTTAACGCTGCCCAGCTCACCGAAGAACGGGATCGGCTCGGGGCGCTTGGCGCAAAGGTCAAACAGCGCGCGCCCGCCGCCCAAGCTGCCGGTGAAGCCGACGGCTTTGATGCGGGGATCGGTGACAAGCGCTTCGCCCACCGCGCGGGTGCCGCCCTGCACGAGGCTGAAGATGCCGCCGTCCATGCCCAGCTTGGCCAGCGCCGCAACGATGGCGTCGCCGACAATTTCGCCGGTGCCGGGGTGCGCGCCGTGGCCTTTGACCACAACAGGGCAGCCTGCCGCCAGCGCCGCAGCGGTATCGCCGCCAGCGGTGGAGAAGGCCAGCGGGAAGTTCGAGGCGCCAAAGACCGCAACCGGGCCAATCGGGCGCTGCATCATCCGCAGATCGGGACGCGGCAGCGGCTGACGGTCCGGCAATGCGGTGTCATGGCGGCGGTCAAGATAAGCACCGTCGCGGATGTGGGTTGCAAACAGGCGCAGCTGGCCGGTGGTGCGGCCGCGCTCGCCTTGAAGGCGCGCTTCGGGCAGACCGGTTTCGGCGCTGCCGATTTCGGTGATCTCGTCGCCGCGTGCGTCGATCTCATCGGCAATGGTTTCAAGCAGAACCGCACGTTCTTCGCGGGTGGTGGCGGCAAAGCCGGAGAAAGCCGCATGCGCTGCTGCACAGGCTTCGGCTACCAGCTCGGGCGAACCCGCTGAGAACTCAAAGGCGTTGCCGCTGGCCGGAGCAGAAGATAATTTTCCCTCAGCGCTCACGCGCTCGCCAGCAATTAGGTGATCGCCGTGTGGGGTAAATGTCATGTCTATCGTCCTGTCTTTTCGCGCCACGCGTTAAATTTCACGATGTTCTCGTTGTCGGTTCCCGGATAAAGTCCGATAATCCCCGCGCCATCGTTGACCTGCTCGAGTACAAAATCTTCATAGGCCTCCATCTCTGTGCATTCCGCAGCGACCTCATCAGAGAGATGGGCCGGAATCACCATGACGCCATCGCCATCGCCCAGCATTACGTCGCCGGGAAAGACTGCCGCATCGCCGCAAGAAATTGGCACATTGAGGTCGATCGCCTCGTGCAGGGTCAGGTTCGTGGGGGCCGAAGGGCGGGCGAAATAGGCCGGCATGTCAAGCGCGCCTATTCCCGCCGCATCCCGCACACCGCCGTCCGAGACCACACCCTCTACACCGCGCTGTTGCAGGCGGGTAACAAGGATCGAGCCGGCTGTGGCGGCACGGCAGTCCTTGCGCGCGTCCATCACCAGCACATGGCCCTTGGGGCAAGTCTCGACGGCAACGCGCTGTTTGTGGTCGCGGTCGCGGAACACCGTGATCGGGTTTCGATCTTCGCGCGCCGGAATGTAGCGCAGGGTAAAGGCCTGACCTACCATGGTTACCGGCTTGCGTCCGACCGGCGTAACCCCCTGCACGAACTGATTGCGCAGTCCTCGTTTATAGAGCGCGGTGGCCACGGAAGCGGTAGACACCTTACGTAATTTGTCACGCGTTTCATCGGACAGGATATAATCGTTCATTGTTTTTTCCCATGGTGTGGCGTTTGCAGCCTTTGGCGAAGCAGGCTTTGCAAATCTCTTCTCCAGCCCGTCGTGGCGGTACGGCGCCGGTTCCGGACCATGCAAAGAAATCCAAACCGTTCCTCCAAAAGCATTGCACCCTCAGCTACACGTTGGGGGAAAATGTGTCAACATTTGTAAGGTTATTTGGTGATGGCCCCCCATTGGGTGTCATAATTGATGAAATCAACGTTACTAATAGTTACAACAACATGTAAAAGGCGATTTCCAGTGTTGTGAAGCTGCCGAACACGACTAATTGCAGCGCAGTCTACTGAAGCCGGCTTTCGCCCCTATCGCACCAGCCGTTCAAGCGGCCTCAGACCAGACCTTAGTTGCGGACGGCATCACGGTCTGATTTGGTGAAGGTTTTCTGATGCGGGCCGCGGCGTGGGGGTGCGGCTTGGCGCGACATCGGCCCGCGTTGGAAAACCTCCCAAGGTGGAAGCCGCGGGGCTCTTGGGGCTGTCTATGGGGAAAGAGCGCTGACGGCGGGGTCTGCGGCTGGAGCCGGCGGCCAAGCCGGAGGCATTCCGATGCTGGTTGGGATGCACTTAACGGGGACCTCCGGACAATTTCTGCGACGAAAGCGGCGTTTCGGCGTGGTTCTGAGCTTGCAGGATAGTACAGGCGTAAATGGATACAGCCGGGCCGCAGCGGATGCCCGATGTTCACAGTACCGGAATGACGGGCGTTTCGTCATGCCGCCTCCTTCCGCGGTGGCGCGCGCGACCGGGGTTTTTGCCCGCGCCGGAAGATCTCGATGATATGCATTGTTCCGCCACAGCAGGGGCATGGCTCACGCAGGGTGAGCGGGAGAACCTCGGCGGCTTCTGGCGGTTCTTGACCCGGGCACCTTGCCCCGAGCAGGGCACGGCACCGGGCGATGTTGGCCTTGCGCTGCGCTGAGGCGAGCAAGCCGTAGTGCCGGATGCGATGAAATCCACCGGGCAGGACGTGGATCAGGAAGCGGCGGATGAACTCGGGCGTGGCCAAACGCATGACTTTCTGCCTGTCGCCGCGCTTGATCCTGTAGTCCTTCCAACGGAATGCCACGGTGCCCGCATCGGAGCTGACGAGGCGGCGGTTCGAGATGGCCACCCTGTGGGTGTACCGGCTGAGATAGGCGAGCACGGCTTCCGGGCCTCCGAAGGGCGGTTTGGCATAGACCACCCATTCGGACTTGCGCAAAGGAGCCAGCCACTCTGCGAAGGCATCAGCCTGCGCCAGCGGTTCCAGGCCGCTGAAGAAGGCCAGCTCCCCGGCGCGGTGAAGCGCCATCAGCCCCTCCAGAAACAGCCGCCGGAACAAGCGCGACAGGACCCGCACATGCAGGAAGAATCCGGGCTTGCAGGCAATCCATCTCGCGCCGTCCAGAGACAGGCCGCCACCGGGAACGATCATATGGATGTGGGGGTGATGGGTCAGCGCCGATCCCCAGGTATGCAGCACGCTGGTCATGCCCACCCGTGCGCCAAGGCGCTTGGGGTCCGCTGCGATGGTCATGACCGTTTGTGCCGACGCCCGGAACAGCAGACCGTGGACCGCCCGCTTGTTCCAGGAGGCGATCCGGGCGATCTCTGCCGGCAGGGTAAAGACCACGTGGAAATACTCCACGGGCAGCAGATCCTCGGCGCGGGCTTCCATCCAGTCGCGCGCTGCTGGCCCTTGGCACTTCGGGCAGTGCCGGTTCTTGCAGGAATTGTAGGCGATGTGGCGATGGCCGCATTTGGCGCACCCGGCCACGTGCCCGCCGAGCGCTTCGGTCCGGCAGGCTTCGATTGCCGACATCACCTTGAGCTGGGTCAGGCTGACATTCCCTGCATTGGCCCGCCGCCACCCGGGACCATGGGCACGGAATATATCAGCAATCTCCAGCCCCGGGCGGGACACCCCGGCACCCCGTCACTTCAGGCTTCGCTTGATTGTCTGATCCTGCAACTGCGCCAGCATCTCGTAGGGGCTGACCGTGTCACGGATCGTCTTGGTGGCGACATGGGTGTATTGGGCCGTCGTGCTCAGCTTGGCATGGCCGAGCAGCACCTGGATGACCCGGACATCCGCTGCCCGGCAGGCGCATCCGCAGGATGCTGCCGAGAGGGGGTGTTGGCCTCCAGCAGATGCGTCGCAAAGCTGTGCCGCAGGGTATGCAGCGTGGCGGCCTTTTTGATGCCGGCCATGTTCTTCGCTGACGTGAAGGCGCGGTTCAGCTGCCGCGGCGAGATCGGGTTGATCTTCGGCTTGCCCGGGAACAGCCAGCCCTCCGGCCGCGCTTCGCGCCAGTAGTCGCGCAGCAAGCTCAGAAGCCCGGGTGACAGCATCACCTTCCGGTCCTTCCGCCCTTTGCCCTGTTCGACATGGATCAGCATCCGGTCGCTGTCGATATCGCCGGTCTTGAGGTTGCATACCTCGGCGGCCCGCAGCCCCGCGCCGTAGGAAATGCTGAGCGCGGCCCGGTATTTGAGCCCGGGCCCCGGTGCCGCCATCAGGATGTCCGATACCTCTTCCACGCTGAAGACTACAGGCAACTTCCTGGGCTGGGTGCGGAACTGCATGTAGCGCTTCATCTCCTCGCGCCCGCAGGTCATGCCGAAGAAGAATCTGAGCGCCACGATCCGGGCGTTGAAAGTCGCCGGCGTTACCCCTGTATCCGTCATGTGCAGTTGATAGGCGCGGAGTTCCTCCGGTGAGGCGGTATCCGGCGGGTGCCCGAGGAAAATGGCGAAATCCTTGACCGCCCGGATATGCGCTTTCTGCGCCTTGTCGCCCATCCCGCGGATGCGCATGTCCTCGATCATCCGCTCTCGAAGCGGGGTCGATCTCTCCTCTGTCATGGGAGCCTCCTGTCTGGTGATTGAGAAGAGCTCAATCGTCAGGCAGAAATGCCGTTCCCCAAATGCACCACTGTCAGATCATCGCTGAACACCAGCCACCCGCGCCAATGCCGCGGAGCGGCTTCGTCCTTGGGCCGACAGCACCAGTTGCCTTGGTGCCGATTTCGTGACTTTGCAAAGGTCGCTATCTGCGCTCCGCTGCCCCCGGTGCAACCCGCAGCATCACATGAGGCAGCTTGGCCCTGCCGAGGGTCCGCTTCTCTAATTGGGCGTTCGGGTCAAGCTCGTTTTCCTTCCTTGTACGGGATCTTTGTCGCTCATCCGGGTCACGCTTCTCTTCGCAGTCTGGGTGATGCCGGGTGAGGCATCGCTGCACGCATGTGCCGGATTGGCTGTGGAGAGCCTCGCTTTCGGACGCGCTTCTCGTTGCGCAGCAGACACTTTCGGCTTCTTCCACGAACCTCGTCCGGTGAGGACGATCCCGTTCAGTTTTGGTATTGGGCTATTAGGTCATGCCATGCCCTCCACCGTCCCTGAACGGAACTCGGCGCCATCTGCCCACATGCGATGGAGCAGAACGGCCAGTTTGCGGGCGACAGCTACGACAGCGCGGCGGCGCCCCTTGGTGCGCATCAATCGCATGCCCCATGATTTGATCTGAGAGCCAGCCTTGGTTCGTACCAGCAAGGCGTTGGCGGCGGCGTAAAGTGTCGCCCTCACGTCTCGATCCCCGGCCTTGGATATTCGACCGGGATTATCTTGTTCACCGGACTGGTATCTTCGGGGCGTCAAACCAAAGTGAGCGGCCACAGTGCGAGATCGTTTGAAACGCGCGGGGTCATCAACCGCAGCCTTGAAGGTCAATGCTGTAACCGGGCCCACGCCGGGGGCCGTCATCAGGCGCAGGCAGACCTCATCCTGGCGGGCCGCGCGTTTACCCCGCCGGTCCAGTTCCAGGAAGTGTTGGTGCAGCGCCAACCGGGCATCAAGCAGCGGCAGCAAGGCATGGGCCAACACCTCGTCCATCTCGACCATTGGCCGGACCATATCGTCAAAGCTGCCATGCTGCACTGTTTTGGGCAGGCGGATACCGAAGATCTTCAAAAGACCGCGCACTTCGTTGGCCAGATCAATGGTCTTGCTCAGCAGAGCTTTCCGTGTGCTCAGAAGCGCCCGAATGCCGTGCGCCTCCCGGCTCTTCATATGAACGGGGCTGAACCACCCCGTGCGCAGGACTTGAGCAATTCCCCGAGCATCGTTCCGATCCGTCTTGTTGCGCATCGCCGATAGTGCGGCGCTCACCTGACGCGCTTCCATACAGACAACTTCAAACCCTTCAGCCATCAAGCCGTAGTACAGATGCTGACACATCGTACCGGCTTCAAAGCCAACACGCTCAATCGGAAAGCGAAGCGCAGTCAGATAGCCGGCAATCGCCTCAATCTCACAAGGCAGTTCTTGCTCGTGCAGAACCGTGCCTTTGCCATCGACAACACAGGCCGCGCAGGACCGCAGCGAAACGTCCAAGCCCGCGAAATACTCCATTCGAAATCTCCCATCTTCACAGATCTATTGTGATCCTATCGGGAGCTCGACCTCAGTTCAGGGTCTGCCCAATTACGCATGCTTCCGGGAAGTGTTTTGCGGCTGCAGAGGAGCCTTCGCTGTGCCTGGTTCGAATGTCGCGATTGGGCTGGCTCCGGCCCCCCACCGTGGGCGGCATGATGACCCGGCTTGGGGCCGCTTACTATTCCCCCGGGGCAAAATTTGCCGAGAGGGACACCCTCTCGGCGCTCTCCCGATTTTTCGGCTTCGGCTCAGCCGCGCGTTTGTTGTGACGCGCAGCCGCGCCGCCTCCGATACCTCCATGCCGCCAGACTTGGACTTCAGCTTGTAAAAGGTCGCCGGGCTCAGCCCATGCCGACGGCACACCTCCGCCGTCGGCATCCCGTTCGGCACTACAATTGATCCACTGGATCAATTGCTTAACGCTTGAACTCCTGCTCTTTGATCATCCCGATGATTTGCGCCTCGGTGAAACGGCTCTTACGCATTCGTCTGCTCCTACATAGGTTGCTCTGCCCCCTGAAAACTGGACCGTATGAAGCTGGAGTTTTCCGCTAAGTTTCCCTGGCTGGGAGAGGAGCGGAATCGCATGAAAGCATCGAAGTTCACGGAGGCGCAGAAGGCCTTCATCCTGAAGCAGGGCGAGCAAGGCACGCCGGTCGCGGAGATCTGCCGCAAGGCGGGGATCAGCCAGGCGACGTACTTCAACTGGAAGAAAAAATACGGGGGTCTTCTGCCGGACGAGATGCGCCGGCTGAGAGCGCTGGAGGATGAGAACACCCGGCTGAAGAAGATCGTAGCCGATCTGACGCTGGACCGGGAAATGCTTCAGGATGTCATTCGGCGAAAGCTCTGAAGCCTGGCCGTTTGCGCGAGATCGTCACCGGGATGTGCGTCGACTGGGGCGTGTCGATCCGGAGGGCCTGTGGGGCCATCTGCTTCGACACCTCCACCTACCACTACAAGTCCCGGCGGATCACTGCCCGGCAGGGCATCGCCCAGCGATGTCCCGAGAGGGGACCAGGCTGCCGTCGAGCGGCGGATCAAGGAGATTGCAGAAACGCGTGTGCGCTATGGCTACAGGCGCGTCCATGTTCTGTTGCGGCGAGAGGGCTGGACCATCAATATCAAGAAGACACGCAGGATTTACAATGAGTTGGGTCTGCAGTTGCGGAATAAGCACCCGAAACGGCGAGTGAAAGCCAAGCTGCGCGAGGATCGCGAAGAAGCCACCGGGCCGAACGACGTCTGGGCAATGGATTTTGTTCACGACCAGCTGGCCATGGGAAAGAAATTGAGGATCCTGACCGTGGTCGACACGCATTCGCGGTTCTGCCCTGTCGTGGATCCTCGGTTCAGCTACCGCGGCGAGGACGTGGTTCAGACCCTGGAACAGGTTTGCGGCAGGATTGGCTACCCGAACACCATTCGAGTCGATAATGGCAGCGAGTTCATCTCCCGCGATCTGGATCTCTGGGCCTACGCCAATGACGTCACGCTGGACTTCTCACGGCCCGGAAAGCCGACGGACAACGGGTTCATCGAGGCGTTCAACAGCAAGCTCCGATCCGAATGCATGAACGCGCATTGGTTCATGAGCCTTGCCGACGCCCGCGAAAAGTTGGAAGCTTGGCGTAGACACTACAACGAAGACCGACCTCACAGTGCGATCGGGTATAACGTCCCGATTGCCATGCATTATCCCGATGGCGTCACCAGCCCGTCATCGTGACACAGCCGGAAAACTCCAGCTTCCGGTGGTCCAATGTTGGGGACCAGAGCACAAACCCGCAGACTCTCGTCATGAGCGAGGGACCAGCGGGGGGCAGGTCAGCAGTCCTATGGGTATCAGGCCCGGCGCACCGCCACAGGGGAGACCGTCAAAGATGAAAAGGATATCAATCCGGATGAAGCACCGATCGTTGAACGTATCTTCCGAGAATACGCCTCGGGCTAGTCGCCGCTCCAAATCGCAACGGCTCTCAACGCTGATGGTATCCTTGCCCCACGCGGCCGAGGCAATGGGTCTGGAGACTGGCGCCAGACGACGATCAACGGCAACCGAGACCGCGGCACCGGCATTCTCAACAACGAACTCTATATTGGGCGCCGAGTCTGGGATCGCCTGCGGTATTCCAAGCACCCGGAGACCGGCAAACCTGTCTCCAAGCTCAACCCGTCCAATAACTGGATCTCGCACGAGGATGCGAACCTCCGGATCATCACACAGGACCTCTGGGACAGCGTAAAGGAGCGACAGACCGCGCAGCAGCGTGTCCGCGGCGCCAAGACCGCATCGGACGCCAACGGCCTGTCCGTGGCCCAAGGCATGCGTCGGCGCAAGTATCTGCTGTCCGGCCTGCTGTCCTGCGGACAATGCGGCGGCAACCTAACCATCGCAGGGAGCGGCAAGCCTGCTGGTCCCGACATTGCAAACGCAGCTTTCTCCGCATCGCTGCCGCTCGTGCCGGCGCAGCACCAGGACTAAGGCGCTCGAGCAGCGCGGTGGTCATCCTGGCTTCACCGAAGACCAAGGGCCATTCGCCGAAGTCGAGGTTGGTGGTCACGATGATCGATGTGTGCTCGTAGAGGCAGCTGATGAGATGGAACAATAGCTGACCACAGGTTTGTGCGAAGGGGAGATAGCCAAGCTCGTTGTGGATCAGGAAGTTGAGGCGGCACAGCAGATCTGCCGTGCGGCCCTGAACGCATGCTGTCGGGCCGGGCGGGCGGCTCCTCCGGAATACGCAACCCGCTCCCTGGCCAGAGTGATTCTTGCTGCGGTATCGCGGGCGGCAATCGTAGATGCCGTTACATGCAGTTGCCAAGCGAGGCGGCCGGATAGATCTGTACCTGCCGCGGCTCGATCAGACCCAGCGCCGTGCGCAGGCCCGACGCAATTCGGCATGCGATTGTCAAATCTTTCAGAACCGCGCTGCATTCGGTCTCGATCCGGTCCGCCCACAGCACCATCTGCGACCGTGTGTCCGCAAGCTCCACCCTCAGCACCAGCCGCCCGCCAGATTGCGTGTAGCGCCCGGAGAGGACGGAATCGGCTGCGAGGCGATCCCGGATGACCGCAGGGTTCGGATCCCGCTTGTGATGCGCGGTGGCGGCCAGTCGGGACATCACGTTGAGCTCCTGCGACTGTGACAGGATCGAGATGATATCGTCAGCCAGCATCTCCCCCAGAATGTCTTCTTGCTCCGCCGGCAGCGCCCGGAACGGGATCACCGCGACCGACGGCCGACAGCCCTCCCCAGTGTTGCGGAGGCCCCCAGCTACTGATGTGACAGGCATAACCCGGAAAACATGTATCATTTCCCCCTTAATGCACCGCTCACCCAAGTCCTCGAAGTTCCAGCCGGTACCGTCCTTAGCGGCCTTCCTGATGCCAGCCGTAGCCAGAACCTCTCCGGGAGCTGTCAGGCTGACGAGCCGACTGACGCGGGGCTCTGCCAGCAGACAGGGCATTCCCTGGCTGCTGGGGGTCGCCGCATTGGCGAGGTCGAGCGCAATGCGGCCCTCCGAATGTCCGCCCTGGCGGCGCATTTTTTCCGACAGTTCCAGCCCCAACCTGACTGCGGCCTCGGTTCCGGAAAGTTCAGCTACCATCAGCTGTCGCCGGCTGGCCCGCTGATGAAACGCCAGCCCGCAGACAATTCCGGTGCCCAGCGAGCCAAGAATATCCGGTGTCAGCACGCCGTCTGCAGCCTCAAGTGCAAGTACCGTGTTTTTGCCTGCCGGGGCCGGTTCATTCAACTGTTTCGAAGCGAAACCGCCGGGCGCCGTGAGAACATAGCCGCGTTTCGGCACAGTGCGCAGGATGGTCCGCTGTTTGTCATCCAGCGCACGGCGGATGTCCGCAATGCACTGGCACAGGCTGTCCTCCGTGACACTGACATCTGGCCAGACCTCAGCAAAAAGCTCGGTCTTGGTGACGGTCTGGCCGATGCTGGCGGCCAGCAGGTCAAGCACGTGTGCGGATTGCGGGCGTAGACGGATTTCCTCTCCGTGCCTGCCAATCAGGCGGGCCTTCTTATGATGAAACCAGCATTCGCCTAATTTGACTGGCAGCTCTGGGGCACGATCGGGTAGCATGCGTCTCCTGCCTGCGGTGTATTGAGAACACCTTCTGGCTTACACAACCTTTAGTTGTATTGCGTGAAAAAATGCCGGCAAATCTATATTTAGGCCGTGTTGACAAAAGGGATTCCCACCGCGACGTGATCGTGTTTCAAGCTGGTATCTGCAATGGAGACCAGCTCGGCACGAGACCTGATGGGCAACGAGGAATGGGCGCGCGGGGTATTTTACCGCAAATCCAGATGCGCAAAACCCGCAAGATGCGCGCTGGTGTCGATCATACGCTCTACCGGCTGCGCAACATGGTTGAGAGGTGCTTCAGCAAGTTGGAAAACGTCCGCCGTGTCGCAACACGCTACGATAAAACCGCTGAGAGCTTCCTGGTCTTCATAGATATACCCTCAATCCGGCTATGGCTGCGCCATCTGACCTAGCCAACCTCCGACGCCCCGCGCAGCGTCGGGCATGCTTCAGTGCGGGCGGGAATACGGACGAAACTTGCTCAGATGGCGGCCAGCGCGCCGGATTTGGCCTTCCGCCGCCGCCGCTTGTTCAGGAAATTTCAGATTTATTTCGGATCGAATTCAGGACTTCTCCCGCCGCTGCCGCCACGATCAACTCTGCCGGATCCGCCTCCGGATCTAAGCTCAACCCAATGCGCGTCAGGACCGGCGGACGCGCATGCGACAGCGGCGCCGCTTGGCGGCGTGCAAAGGAGAAACCATGCTCAATGATCTCACAAAGACCGTCCTCGACACCCCGTTGCCGTCGGACAAGGATCTTGCCAATGTGCTGCTCAATATCCAGGCCGCGCAGGACGGGTCGTCTCCGGCGCTGATCCGCAGTTCCGCGGCGGATGGCATTGCTAGCGCGCAGGTCAATGCGGGGAGCCTGACGTCCTTCACAGAACGGCTGTCAGGCCAGAGCAAGAGCGATGTCAAGAATTCCACACTGTTCGCTCAGCTCGCGTCGGACTACGCTTATGACCGCTATAGTCAGCCGATGGACTGGTACAAGAACTACGTTAACATTCTGGGTCAGATCGGCTGGAACCAGCCCGCATTCGCCTTTGATACCTACACCTCGGGCGGCTCGACCGTGAAGCTGGACGAGGCGGTTCTGAACATCCTTTCCGCCATCGCCACGGGTGCCGAAGTTGCGATGGTGGCGGCAACGATGCAGGGGCTGAATGAGCTTGGCGATGATTCCAAGCAGATGACAATCTGGGATGCCAACGGCAGCAACGGCAACAACGGCAACTTCCAGATCATGCCCGTCGACAAGTTGCCGAATGACGATGTCGTCATGGTTCTGACCGGCATGCAGTTCAACGCATCAACCAGCCATGGCCGGTTCCTGTGGTGGACCTGGTCCAGCACCTCGATCAAAATCCAGCGCGGTGCAAACCGGTTCGTGTTGAACGAGGATGTGTACGCCCAAGTGCGCCAGGCCGTGATCGACAAGCTGGGCGATCGCGCCAGCCAGTTGGTTGCCGACATTCCGATCGGCTGATGCAGAACCGCTGCCCGGCTCCGAAGGCCAGGCAGCTTTTTTGCTTACCAACCCGCATTTGCCTGCCGGCCGAAGCACCAGCCGTCAAACATGGGAGGTTCAATATGAACCGGAAGATGGAAATTCACGGTATTGATCTACCTGATATGGCGGTCCCTGCTTCCGCCAGCCCGGTGTCGCTGAAGCCCGCCTATGGCGTCAGCGACAGCGCCGAAGTCAATGCCAGCACCCTGCTGGCGCTCGACAGCGCTCTTGGCCTGCAGCACAAATCGGATGTGTCCGCCAGCTTGCTGTTCGCGCAACTCGCCGCCACCGCAGCAAGCGACAAATTCACCGCGCCGCGCAGTTGGATCCGTAAGGTGCTGGAGGTTCTGTCGGTCGTGGGCTGGTCCGTGCGGGGAGACAAGACCTGCCCGCCTGACAGGCAAGCGATGCCGGTGGACTGGCCAGAAACGACGCTGGAAATCTTCGAGCGCCTTTACGGCATGGCGGCACCGCTGGTCCGGCGAACGATCCAATCTGCCACGGCGCTGCCAGGAACAAGCAGCGCCGCGGAACTGTGGAATGCCGGCACCTATGGCGGAGGGCGGGGGCTTTACCTCACCGGCCTGGCGGAACAGGAGGGCGGCGGCGATCCTCGGTTGAGCCTGCTGCTGACCTCCTTCACGCTGAATGAAGGCGTGCCGGGCATCCTCGACTGGGTGCCGGATGCCGAACTGGTTCCGGAATTCGCGGCGCTTTCGCTCAACCTCGATGTCTACAGCAAGGTGCGCCAGCAGATCCTCGAAAAGCTGGGCAGCCGTCTCACCGAGGATGTCAAGCCGGTCAGCCTGGCAGGCTGACGCGCCATTGCCAGAAATTTGAACCCGACGGGAGAAAGAAGATGAACAAGCCATTCAAACCTGACTATCCGGCCGCCGGCCACGTCCTGGGGCAATCCGGCGGCACCCGGAAAACATCCGGCGCTCTGAAGATACCGGGCTTTCCGGGACAGGGGGTCGAGATTGTATTCCCCCCCGATGATCGGACCCGGGTGGAGGTGACCACCAGCTACCCCTGGAACACGATCGGCCAGCTTATCATGCAGTTCCCGAACGGGGAGTTCTTTACCGGAACGGCAACCCTGGTTGACGGAAGACACGTTCTGACTGCCGCGCACAATGTGTTCGGCAATGACCTCGGCGGGTTCGCGCGGAATGTCTGGTTTGTACCAGCGCGCAGCCACGATGACATGCCGTACGGAATCGCCGAGGCCGAAAGGGTCTTCATCACCGAGGAATATTACACGCTTTCACCGGCAAATCCGAACCAGACACCGGACGGCGAGGTCGATGATATCACGCTTTACACCGAGGACTACGCCATCGTGCGGCTGAAAGCGCCCCTCAATCTGCCGATTATGGGGCTCTACGCGGCGAGCGATACGGAACTGTCCGGAGCTTCGGCACGGATTACGGGCTATCCGGGCGACAAGCCGAACGACTATATGTGGACCGCCGCCGGCCCGATTTCCGCGCCGGATGAAGAATTCATTTTCTACCGGATCGATACCTATAAGGGCGAAAGCGGCGCAGGCGTGATGTTCGACTTCGACTTGCCTGTCGGGCTGGCGGTGTCGGGGGTTCACGTTGCGGGCGACGCCGAGCTGGTCACAAATTTTGCCGTGCGCCTGAACAACCAGAGAATTGGCCAAATCCTGAAATGGATGAATGCGTGACAGGGAACCGTCTTCCGGGCGCCTGGCAAGCCCCATGGAGCAGCCCCCTGAAAGGGGTCCACCAACTGGGATAGATTGTCCCTTAAATCGGAGGATCAGCGACGGCTGGAAAACGAGAGAAGCCCGAAGAGATTGTATTGAAGCTTCGGCAGGTTGAAGTGTTGCGGGGACAAGGCGCGACGATCGCCGAGGCGGTGCGTCAGATTGGCGTGGCGCAGCAGGCGTTTTATCGATGGCGCAAGCTCTATGGCGGGATGCAGCGGTCTCAACTCGTGCGACTGAAGGAGCTGGAGAAAGAGCACCAGCGGCTCCGTCGCGCAGTGTCTGGCCTGACGCTGGACAAACTCATTCTCACCGAAGCAGCAAAGGGAAACTTCTAAGCCCTTCGCGCCGGCGCAGATGCATCGGCCATGTGCGGCAGGAGCTGGGCGTGTCCGAGCGCCGCGCCTGCCGCATACCCGGTCAGCACCGGTCCACCTAACGCAAGGTGCCGCAGGGCCGGTCCGATGAGGAACGACTGACCGATGACATCATCGAACTGGCGGGCAAATACGGCCGCTATGGGTATCGGATGGTGACTGGCTTGCTGAACAATGCGGGCTGGCATGTGAACCACAAACGGGCCGGCCGCATTTGGCGGCGCGAAGGGCTGAAGATCCCGCAAAAGCAGAAGAAAAAGGGGCGGCTCTGGCTGAACGATGGCTCCTGGGTGCGTCTGCGGCCTGAACGCCCCGACCATGTCTGGCCGTACCACTTCGTCCAGGACCGTACCGCTGATGGCAGGCTCTGCCGGACACTGAACATTACCGGCGAATACACAAGGAAGGTGCTGATGATCCGCGTCGTTCGCAAACTCAACTCAACCGAAGTGCTGGATCCGCTGACTGATCTGTTCATTCTGCCCCGCCCGCCTGCGCCGGAAAGCGTCGTCCCAGTGGACCAGAGCAAGAAGTGCGGAAGCTCTAAAGACGGCCGAGGGCACGTCGGGGAGCACATCAGACCGACGATGCACTAACAATCAAACCGGACCACCGGATGGGCGCGCGCCATTGGCCTCACAGATCATGCCGAAGCGCATCTGCCGGGAGTATACTCTGTTCCGGTTCCGGGGCTGTTCGACGAACTGGATGCCGCTCGCCATTGGGCTCGAACCAATGGCGCCTTCAATGCCTCGCTCGGTCAGGATCGTGTGGATGCGATAGGGGAATTCCTTGAGCCGATGCTCAAGGAATTCCCACGCGGTCTTACGATCGGCCTTGTCCACGAGTTGCGTGACTGCAAACTTGCTGGCCGGTCAATGCCAACAAAGAGATACAGCTTGCCCTCGGTGGTTCGCACCTCCGCGATGCCGACGTGAAAAAAAACCGATAGGATAGCCTTTGAACTGCTGTCGCTTTGGCTTGTCACCCTCGGCCTGCGTCACTTTCGTTCCGGTTTGTTGCGAGCAATGCTCGCAACAAACCGGATATGGCAGCCAAACACAGTGACGATCTAAAACGCGAAGCGGTTCGGATCGCGACTAGCAACGGCCTGACGCGCCGCCAGGTCACGTCCGATCTGGGGGTCGCATTTTCGACCTTTGGCAAATGGATGCGCGACTTTGCGGATGATCCGTCTGGCGCCACACAGGATGCCGAGTTGGCTCGTGAGAATGAGCGGCTGCGCAAAGAAAACCGCATTCTTCGGGAAGAGAGGGAAGTACTAAAAATGGCAGCGATCTTCTTCGCAGGCCAAGAGCAACGAGATTTCAATTCATTGCGGACCACCGTGGAGATCTGTCGCGCGCCCATCTGTGCCGCCTGATGCAGGTGACGGATCGTGGCTTGCGCGCATGGCGGCGCAGGCCGCCATCACGTCGTCAGCGCCGGGATATGGTCCTGCTGGCTCATATCCGCGAGCAGCACCGCCTGAGCCTTGGCAGCTACGGTCGTCCGCGCATGACGCAAGAGCTCAACGAATTGGGCATCCATGTCTGGCAGCGGAGCGTGGCCAGGGTTATGCGCGACAACGGCATCCAGGTCCGGCGAAGCCGGAAGTTCAAGCGTACGCCCGAAAGCGACCATAGCTTCAATATGGCGCAGAATCCGCTGCGTCAGGATTTCACCGCCAATGCGCCAAACCAGAAATGGGCGGGAGATATAGCCTATATTTGGACCCGCGAGGGATGGGCCTATCTTGCTGTCACCCTGGATCTGTATTCGCGACGCGTCATCGGCTGGGCGCTGAGCAACCGGATGAAACAGGATCTGGCCTTGCGCGCCCTGGACATGGCCGTGGCCATCCGCAAGCCGCCTCCGGGCTGCATTCACCACACCGGTCACGGTGCGCAATACTGTGCCCGCGAATATCAGAAGCCTTTACGCAAGCACGAACTGGCGCCGTCGATGAGCGGCAAGGGCAATTGCTATGAAAAGCCGACCCCTATCAGCAGATTTTCATTGTAAATCGCCTGCCGGGCAACGGTCGAGAGCTTCTTCAAGTCACTGGAGGCCGAATTGATCCGGCGCCGGACCTGGCAGACCCGCCGCGAGGTCGAGCTGGCCGTCTTCGAATGCATCAATGGTTTTTACAACTCGCACCGACGGCATTCGGGCATCGGCTGGAAATCACCCGTGGCTTTCGAAAAGACCGCCGCCTAACATGAGCAACACACCGGAACGGAAACGGTGCAGGTCCAGTCCCGGCATCCGGCCGTTTGATGTTTCCACATGCCATCCGGGGGGGCAATCTGAACACGGGCTCTGATGCCGCTTTTTCGCTGCACTCAATCAACTACACAACGATGTTGCATAGGTATTTGTTCTGCCATAGTTTTGAAACAATCGGTTCAGAATGGTTAAGTGCTATGAGGCCAAGAGAATTTGATGAAGATGCGGCTGTTGACGCGGTCATGTGTATTTTTTGGCGAAAAGGCTATGCTGCAACTTCCATGAATGATCTGGTGGAAGCAACCGGCCTGTCTCGCAGTACCATATACAACTCCTTTGGCGGCAAGAAAAAGCTCTTTGCGCTGGCCCTTAAAGAGTACCGGCGAGTGACCACTGAAAATATTGCGATGATCTCCCGGCCCGGTGACGTGAGAACCAGCCTCCGGGAACTGCTTCTATCGATCGTTGCCGACGAATCAAGTGACCGCGAGGGCTTTGGTTGTTTCGCTGCAAACAGCAGCTTGGAGGTTTCCGGCCGGGATCCGGAGCTCAGCGCGTTGGTGGCGCAACATTTCGAGCGATTGGAGGCCGGTCTGCTGCGGCTCCTGAAGCGAGGGCAGAAAGCCGGAGAAATTCCGGCCGATCAGGACTGCCAAATGCTGGCGCGGTATTTTGTTGCTGTAATTCAAGGAATTAGGGTCGTCAGCAAGGGTCTCCCAGAGGCCTCCCGCCAGGTTCACTTGCAAAGCATCGTCGACGCGGTAATCAAATCGTTGTAGCGGCGTCATGAAGCTCTTCCTTTGGTTGTTGACTGTTATGGAATGATTGTTCCATAACGGCGCCACACACCGGCCCCCAATGCGGTCTGCACGCTGCGACGGCCGGCCGGGCCCGGCAAACAGAGGTTAAGCATGTCAATTGAAGCAAAATCTGCAACGCACTGCCCGCTGCGCGTGGCGGTTCTGGGAACCGGGCTGATGGGGGCGCCGATGGCCCGCAATATCGCGGCGACTGGCTGCCGCGTTACGGTCTGGAACCGCACGTCTGCCAAGGCCCTGTCCTTGGCAGTACATAATATTGCCCCTGCGGCGGATTCCGCCGAGGCGGTCCTTGGCGCCGATGTCATTGTGACCATGCTGAAAGACGCCGGCGCAATCGCAGAGGCCGTGTCCACGTTGCCGGATGCGGACAGCGCGCCGGCGTCCCCTGTATGCTGGCTGCAGATGAGCACGGTCGGCCCTGCGGACCTGCCCGGGCTGCAGTCTTTGGCAGACCGCAAGGGGCTTACACTGATTGACGCGCCGGTGCTCGGCACTCGCCAGTTGGCCGAAGCCGGGCAGTTGCTGGTGCTGGCAGCAGGGCCGGAAGAAACACGGGACGCCGTTCGCCCGGTTTTGGAGGCAATCGGCAAAGCCACCCGCTGGCTAGACACCGGCCCGGGCACGGCAACCCGGCTGAAACTGGCGCTGAACAGCTGGGTTTTCGCCCTTACCCATGGCGCGGCGGAAAGCCTGGCGCTGGCACGCGGCTTGGGGCTGGACCCGGCGCTGGTGGCGGAAACCCTGCGCGGCGGGCCGCTGGATACCGCTTTCTTCCAAATGAAAGCCCAGGCGATGGTGGCGGATGATTTCACTCCGGCCTTCACCATAGACAACGCCGTCAAGGACAGCGTTCTGATCCTGGATGCCGCCCGCGCGGCAGGTGTGCGCGCCGATCTCGCAGAGGCAGGCCTGAACCGCTACCGGCGGGTGCAGGGGCAGGGCCGGGGCGATGCCGATATGGCAGCCTCAATCCTCGCATAACGTCCAGCACGGCGGCTTTTGGGCCGCCGGCCGCAGAAATTTTTTATTTATTACAGGAGTTTAATGTGAGCAATTTTCTCGGCCAGCGGCTGCGCATCGGCGTTGCCATTCCATCGACCAACACCTCTGCACAGCCTGAAATGGAGGATATGCGCGCCTTTGGCGTCACCAATCACATCGGCAGGATCATCATTGACGACGATTCCCTGACCCATGCGGACGGTTCCAACCGGGTGATCGAGAACATCCGCAGCGCCACCCCCGATGCCCTCCGCAGCCTGCGCCATTGCGGCGCCGGTGCAATTATTGCCGCGGTGTCCCCGGATGGCTACTGGGAAGGCCACGCGGCACATGAAGCCCTGCATGGGCGTCTTGCGGAAGCCGCGGGCGGCGCCAAGGTCATCCTGAGCGCTGACGCCATCCTGGCGGCCCTCAAGGCACTTGGCGGCATCCGGCGCATCGGCCTTATCTCGCCTTATCTTGAGCTTGGCGACGAACCGGTCTCGCGTTTTTTCACCGACAGCGGGATTGAGGTTGCCGCCACCCACGGGCTGGGCGGGCGCACGCCCTCGAACATTTCGGACGTCACACCGGCGGATCTGCGCGACGCGGTTCTGGCCGTTGACAGCCCGCAGGTGGAGGCGATTGTCCAGGTTGGCACCAATGTGCCGATGGCGGCTTTTGCCCAGGCCGCGGAAGCCTGGACCGGCAAGCCGGTGCTGTCGAACAATGCGGTGCTGTACTGGCACGCATTGCGCAGCTGCGGCGTGACCGACCCGATCCCCGGCCGGGGCGTCCTGTACGAGAACCACTGACCCGGGCCCGCAGCGGCGGCTGCCGCTGCGGCATCCGCATTCTTGCATAGTACCCTGTCTGCAGCAGACCCCCGTCTGCTGGCAACAGCGGCAATTTATGAAACGATCATTCCAAAATTGACAGGATTTACCATGAACACTCCTGATCCGCTTCTTTCCCGTCCCGTTCATGCCGCTGCGCAGCAAACCAGTGCCCTGCGGGCGCTGCTGCACACCGCATCGGCCCGCACCTCCCTGGTCGACATGCTGATGCTGCAGGTGCGCTGCCGCGGTGACGAAATTGCGGTCTGCGACGATACCAGCGCGCTGCGTTATAATGATCTTGCCGAATATGCCGCCCGCCTGGCCACCCGCCTGAAACGCGCAGGCGTCGGCCCGGGCGCCCGGGTCGGCCTGTTCGCGGACTCCTCGGCCGAGATGATGGCCGGGCTTTGGGGCATTCTGTTTTCGGGCGGCGCCTATCTGCCGCTTGGCACCGATTACCCGGCAGACCGCCTGACCTATATGATCCGCGATGCCGGCATCGACGTGATTGTCACCCAGGAAAAACTGCGCGGCCGCCTGGCCGAGATGATCCTGCCGGGGGTGACCGTGATCACCCTGGACGCGCTGGATGCAGTCCCGGGCGGCGAAGACAGCGACTGTTTGTGCGGCCCGGCCCTGCTGGAGGATGATCTGGCCTATATGATCTATACGTCCGGCACCACCGGCACCCCCAAGGGCGTCGGCATCTCGCATGCCGCTATCCTGAACCAGCTGACCTGGCTGCAGACCGAGCAGAAGCTGCGGGTCGGCGAAACCATTCTTCAGAAAACCCCTGTCAGCTTTGACGCCGCGCAGTGGGAATTGCTGGCGGTGTGCTGCGGCGCCCAGGTCGTTATGGGCCGCCCCGGCTACTACCGCGATCCGGAGGCGCTATGATCCCATGCCCCATGTCATCATCAAGCATTTCGACGCCACCCTGACCGACGTGCAGCGAAGCGCCCTTTCCGACGCCATCACCAAGGCGGCGACCCAGGCCTTCGGCTGCTCGGAACACGCGGTCTCCATCGCATTGCGCCCCGTGAATCCGGACGATTGGAGCAACTCCGTCTTTGCCCCGGATATCGAAGGCCGCCCCCAGGAATTGATCAGATCGCCGGATTATTCGGCGATCTGATCTCCGCCCGCATTCCATTCATTGAAAGGACACACCATGAATGACCGCATATCCAATGCGTCACCAGCGCTGCTGCTGATCGCAATCTTCCTGATCTCGATAAACCTGCGGCCTGCCGTTGCCGCCATCGGCCCGCTGGTGTCGCAGATCCTTGGCGACACCGGCGTCAACTCCACCATCATCGGATTCCTGACCATGATCCCGGTCTTTCTGATGGGCATCGGCGCCATCTATGTGCGCCAGCTGCGCGCCGCCCTGGGCGAGCGCGGCGGCATCACCCTGGGCGCGCTGATCATTGCGCTGTCCTGTGCCACCCGCCTGTGGCTTTCCACCGGCGCCGGCCTTCTGGTCACCGCCGCCGGGGCCGGGATCGGCATCGCCATGGTTCAATCGCTGATGCCGGGTTTTGCCAAGCGCAACTTTGGCGCCTCAACCGGCCGGGTGATCGGCCTCTATTCCACCGGTATCGTGGCCGGGGCCTCGATCGCCGCGGGCACCGCTGCCGGGCTGGCGTCCTCCCTGGAATGGGCCGGCACGCTGGCCGCCTGGAGCCTGCCCGCTGTTCTGGCAATTGTGTTCTGGGCGCTGGCCGCCCGCAATGCCGACAGCGAACGCGCTGCTCCTGCCCCTGCTGCAGGCACCATACCGCCGCAATTCTGGCGCAGCGGCCGCTGCTGGTCTCTGATGCTGTTCTTCGGGGTTGGCACCGGCGCCTTCATGCTGGTCATGGCGTGGATTCCGCCGTTCTACCTGGAGCAGGGGCTGGATCAGGGCACTGCGGGCCTTCTGCTGTCCGTGCTGACCGTGATCGAAGCGGCGACAGCTCTGGGCGTGGCTGCCTTCATCCATCACTTCCCGGACCGCCGCGGCCCGCTGGTTTTTGCACTGATTGTGACGGCTCTGGGCTTTGGCGTTCTGTATTCCTCCCCGGTAGAGATGTCCTTCCTGGCAATGACCCTGCTGGGCGTTGGCATCGGCATCCTGTTCCCGCTGTCGATCATCGTCGCCATCGACCACGTTGATGATCCCACCACCGCGGGCAACTTCACCTCCTTCGTGCAGGGCGGCGGTTACATCCTGGCAAGCTTTGTGCCTTTGCTGGCCGGTGCGGTCCGCGACGCGATGTCTGACCTCAGCCAGGTCTGGCTGGTGATGGCCGCAGGATCGCTGCTGATGATCTTCCTGGCTGTCCGCTATTCCCCCGGCAGCTACAAACGCTTCTCCGCCATGCTGCGCAGCGTTTCCCTGGACCGCGGGCTGCGCGCGGCCAGCTGAGATCAGTTCCTCAGCGGGCCGCTGCCGCCGCGATATAGCAGGCTTGCCTTCAGCGTCTTCCGGCGACGGCACAATGTGCTGAAATCCGGTGCCGCCCAGTCCAACCCGGCCAACCGCAAAAGGCGCTCGGCGAAACCCGTAGTTTGCCGCAGCGGCAGGCCAAACAGGACCTTCATCGTCAGGCAGGTCTGGATCGCGGCGCCGCTGAACTTCTGCTGGCGGCCGCGCTTGCCGCTCGGCGGCGGCTCCCAGCCCATATTCGGATCAAACCAAATCGAAAGAGATCCGCGCTGCTGCAGCGCGGTGTTGTAAGACGGCCAGTTCCCGGTCTTGTACTTCGTAGGGGCCCAACTGCTCATGACCCCCAGCTATCATGCTGAATTGCAATATTAATCCCCAATGACATTTGCGCAACAAAGCCGTTTTTGCCTCTGCACTGTATGCATCTGCGGTCGACTTTGAACGCTGGCGGTTGGCATTGAAACTGTGCAAGGCCAACCCGCCTGTCAGATTTTGCGCAACGGTTCCCTGCTGCGCTGGCTCTGGCCTACACCTGGGGCAGAGCCAACCGCCGCATTCGATGGCGGCAGAAGCGGGCGCTGCCGCACCATGTCCGACGCGCGCTCCGCCAGCATGATCGTCGGCGCGTTCAGGTTGGCGTTGGGTTCACTGGGGAAAACAGAGCTGTCAATCACGCGCAGCGCGTCGATACCGTGCACTTTCAGTTCGCTGTCCACTACAGCCATTCCATCCTCGCCCATGCGGCAGGTGCCGCAGGGATGATAGGTGCTTTCCATCGTTTCCCGCACCCAGGCATCGATCTCATCATCCGTCTGGACGTCCTTGCCCGGCGCCATCTCCTCGCCGCGGTATCTGTCAAAGGCCGGCTGGGCAATGATTTCCCGCGTCAGCCGCAGGCACCTGCGGAACCCTTCCCGGTCCTCCTCGCGGTCGAGGTAATTGAACAGGATATCGGGCTGCTCGTAGGGGTCGGTGGACCGCAGCCGCACATGGCCCCGGCTTTTGGGTTTATTGGGCCCGGTCAGCACCATGAAACCATGCTCTTTCAGCGGTTCTTTGCCATCATAGCGCATCGCCGCAGGCAGGAAATGGAATTGAATATCGGGCCATTCCAGGGAGGCATCCGAACGGATGAAACCGCCGCTTTCGAAATGGTTGGTGGTCGACAGGCCGCGCTTGAACAATATCCATTCCGCGCCGATCAGAAACTTGCTCCAGAGCCCCATCTTGCCATTCAGCGTGATCGGTTCCCTGCAGGCGTATTGGATGTAGACCTCGGAGTGATCTTGCAGGTTTTCCCCGACGCCGGGCAAATCGTGCTGCACATCGACCCCGGCCTGGCGCAGAACCTGTGCCGGGCCGATTCCCGACCGCTGCAGCAGATGCGGCGTGCCGATCGGGCCGGAGGATATCAGCACTTCGCGCGTGGCATGCGCAACGTGGCGCTGACCGCCGCGTTCATATTCGACGCCTACCGCGCGCTTGCCCTCCAGGATCACCCGCCGCGTCATGGCATGGGTCACGACGGTCAGGTTCGGCCGGGACATCGCCGGTTTCAGATAGGCATTGGCAGTGGACCAGCGGCGGCCGTCCTTCACGGTCATATGCATCGGGCCGAACCCTTCCTGCAGGTGGCCGTTCGGATCCTCAGTGGTGACATAGCCCGCGTCGCGCCCTGACGCGACGAAGGCGCGGTAGAGGGGGTTCTCCATTTCATTGCCGGCATTTGTGGCAAGCGGGCCGGTGTCCCCGCGCCATTCGTCGCCGCCGCCTTTCCAGCTTTCAGCGCGCTGGAAATAGGGTAGGCAGTTGGCGTAGCCCCAGCCTTTGGCGCCAAGTTCTTCCCATTCATCGAAGTCGCGGGCATGGCCGCGCATATAGACCATACCGTTGATCGAAGAGGACCCGCCCAGCACCTTGCCGCGCGGGCAATGCACCCGGCGCCCGTCCAGCCCCGGTTCGGGCAGCGTGTAATAGCGCCAGTTATGCTTGGTGCCATTCATCGGGATGGATAGCGCCGTTGGCATCTGGATAAAGATGGACTTGTCCGACCCGCCGAATTCCAGCACCAGAACGCGCGTTTCGGGATCTTCGCTCAACCGGTTCGCCAGCACGCATCCAGCCGAGCCTGCGCCAATGATGATATAATCGTAGGACTGAGCCATGGGACACCTTCCGTTCTTGTAAGTAGATTGCAGCCTTGCGGCGGCCGGCAGGCAAACGAGCTTCACCTGCCGGTTGGTTGTCAGTTCTTGGGGTACTCTCCCCAGCCCGGCCGGTTGGCCAGCAAGCGGGTCAGCACGTAGTGGACCAGCCCGGCCATGGCGCAGGACGGCAGCGACGCGGTGAGGTAGCGGAAGGCCCCGACGTTATCGAGCGTTTGCGGGTTGAAGAGCCACACATAGGTGACAAAGCCCACCAGCAGCGCAAAGAGGCCAATCGGGTTGAAGCCGCCGAGGAACTGATAGGCGCCGTTTTCCTGCTTGCCGTGCAGCGCGCGCAGGTCAAGCCGCTGGCGGCGCAGGAAGAAGTAGTCGGCGATGCCGATCCCTGCCAGCGCCGAGTTGAGCGCCGACGTCCAGACCAGGAAAATGAAGAACCCGTCATAGATCTGCGGAAAGACCACGGCCAGCAGCAGCGGCACTATGCAGAAACCGAACAGCAATGTGCCCCAGCCGATCCGGCGCACGCCAGCGGTGCCGACCTGGCGCAGCCCGACGATTGCAGCATAAAGGATATTGGCCATTGAGGTGATGTTGGCAAAGGCGATGAAGCCGAGAGCCGCCACACCGACACCAACACCGGCAATCGTTGTCATCCAGATCGTCGGATCGCTGTCGCCCAGAGATACCGCAGCCAGCAGGCCCACGATCTCGCCCAGCACAGCGGCGCCGAAAATGCCAACCAGGTTGGGCCAGAAGGCCGTCCGCTCATTGCGTGTCAGCCGCGCCAGGTTGCCGATGTAGGGCCACCAGGAGAAGCCGGCCGCCATGTTGACCTCAATCGCGATGATGAAGTTCAGCTTGCTGTCTTCGAACGGCGGGTCAAGTGCCTCCATGGCCATCAGTTCGGCAAAGGAGTGCTGGCGGAAGATCAGCCACAGCATGCCCACCATCAGGAGCACCAGCGCAGGCGAAACGATCATGTTGAAGACCTTGATCGAGGTCGGCCCGCGGGCGACGATGTACCAGGTCAGCAGGATCGCCCCAACCGCGGCGATGGCCGTTTTGATACCAATTGGCGAAGCCGTGCCGCCGCTTGCCAGCGCGGTCAGCCCGTCGATCGAACGGCCGAACATCATTGCCAGCACTGCCAGCCAGCCCATGGTCAGCACGATGACAGCCAGCAGATAGACAAGGCGGCTGCCGTTGTAACCGAACTGGCTGCGCAGGGCGGTGAACTGTTCAACGCCGTAGCGCCCGGTCATAACCGTGGTGGCCAATGCCGTCAAAACCACGCCGAATATATTGCCGATCACGATTGCCGCGATCCCTTCCTTCGGGCCGACGAACAATCCAACCGCGCCACCGATCAGGAAGGCCCAGGTGGCAATTGCCAGCGCCGAATTGGCAAAGGTGAATTCCTTGAACCCCCACAGCCGTTCCGAAGGCAGCAGCGGCGCATCGCCCCGTTCGGCTGCCGCACCATAGCCATTGGATGCACCGGCTGCGGGATCCGCGCCGAAGTTCTCTGTTGTTGTTTCCAAGGTCATCTCAGGTCCCCCACATCCAGAAAACGGCGGCAAGCGCCAAGGTCAGCGCGGCTATCCCGAGATAGTCGATTGCGGTCATGCGGCCGCGGCCGCCTTCTCCGATCTGGTCATAGACCGCGGCGCGCCGGTCAATCTCAGCGAGCCATTCTTCAGTATGTTCGTTCATCTTTACCTCCCTAGATTGCAGGCCCCTCCGGCCTGCGGTTACGCTCCCCACGTATCCCTTAGGTTCTCCGGACCTGGACGGGTTCCGTGTAATGCGGCAGCCTGTCTATGCGCGGGCTCCAGTCCCCGCTTTGCACCACCTTCTGGACATGGGCCGCGATTTCCTCCATCGGTGCAAACCAGACACCGCCGCGTTCCAACGCCTCTTCGATAAACCGGTGCATGATCTCCCACCGCGCCAGTCGGCCGGTGGCAAAAGGATGCACAACGGGAACCCAAAGCCCGCCGTGGCGCCATGCCGCGTCATATTCCTGCGAGAAGATCTTGAAACCTTCCTGAGGCGCGCGGATGGGCATCATGTAGTCGAGATCCATCGACTGAACGTATTGCGGCCAGTCGTCCAATCCCCAATGCGACGGCAGTTCCACCAGCTGCCCTGCCGCGGAGTCAAGCATATAGGGCTGGTCATCACCCATCAGCGAGGCGTCATAAACAAAGCCCCGCTCTGCCAGAAGATCCGCCGAGCGGTGCGAGAAGTTGTAGAGCGGCGCACGCCAGCCGCGCGGGCGCTGGCCGGTTGCCTTGACGATGACGTCGATGCCCCGGTCAAGCCAATACGCCTCCTCCTCCGCGGACAGTTCACGCGGGTGCTCATGCAGGTAGCCGTGATGGGCGATCTCATGGCCGCCCTCCAGGATCGCCTCGACCGCCCGGGGGTATTGCTCGATGCACCAGGCCGGAATGAAGAAGGTCTGGCGGATACCAAGCTGCCGGTAGCTTTCAACGATGCGGGGAATAGCAATTTCCGGCCCGTAGCGGAGCATGGAAATCGCCGCCGTGCGGCTGTGGCCGTCGGTCGGGTGGGCCAGATGGATCAGGCTGTCAGCGTCCATGTCGAAGGTGATGCTGGCCGCGCATTTCGCGCCGCCCGGCCAGGGAATTGGGTTGCTGATCATGGCATGATGCTCCCGCCGTTGGGGCCAATCCCTTGGCCGGTGAAATACTGGCCGCCGGGGCCGGCGAGGAAAGTTGCCACCGAGGCAACCTCCGCTGGAGTGCCGAAGCGGCCGAGCGGAATGGCAAGTTCCTTTGCCCGCCATTCAGAACTCATATGCGCTGCGCCCAGCATTTCGGTATCAATCGGTCCGGGGCAGATGGCGTTGACAAGAATACCGGGGGCGAATTCCTTGGCCCAGCTGCGCACGAGCCCCAGCACACCGTGTTTGGAGGCGACATAGGGCGAAAAGGTCTCGCGCCCGTAGTAGGCCATGTCGGAAGCGATCAGGATAACGCGGGGCGGATCGGCCGCATCCGGCGTCATCAGGCCGATGGCAGCCTGACCAGCCAAAAAGCTGCCGCGAAGATTGACGCCAATCACACGGTCGAAGTCCGCCACCGGCGTGTCCAGAAGCGGCGCCTCGTGAATGATTCCGGCGCAGTGGACCAGCACGTCAAGCCCGCCCCAGGCAGATCTCAGGGTGTCAGCCAGCGCAGCCACCGCCGCCGCATCGGAGACATCGCAGGCGTGCGTATGGACCTCGGCCGCGCCTTGTGAACCGGCCGCTTCGGCCGTGGCGTCCGGCGCATTGAGATCGGCAAGCGCCAAACGCGCGCCTTGCCCTGCAAAGGCCAGAGCTGCGGCCGCTCCGATGCCGCGCTGAGCGCCGGTAATGAGAACGCGCGCCGTCATGCCATCACCTCGCCGCGGTCAACCATGACCGCCTGACCGGTGATATCCCGCGCCCCTTCCGAGGCGAGATACAGGTAGGCCGCAGAAATATCGTCAGGTTCCAGCAGCCCCGGCAGGACCTGCGCGGCAGTGATCTCGGACAAGAGATCCTCTTCGCTGCGGCCGGTGCGCTGCGACATCTCGGTCAGCGACAGCATCGCTGCATCGGTCTTGACCCATCCCGGGCAAACCGCATTCACCCGGATACCGCGCGGCCCGAGCTCCTTGGCCATCACGCGGGTGAAACCCAGGTTGGCATGTTTCGAGCCGATATAGGCCGCAAATTCCGGCACTGCGGTACGGCTCCAGATCGAAGCGGTAACGATAATACTGCCGCCATCGCGCATTTTCGGCACGGCGTGGCGGGTGACGTAGAAGGTGCCGTTCACATTGATGTCGGTGATGCGGCGGAAAGTTTCCTCGACCGCCGCGTCGGGGTCGAGCAGAGGGGTGATGCGCTCCAGCCCGGCATTGTTGACCAGCACGTCGATCCGGTCGAGCGGCGCCAGCGCCGCTTTTACCGATGCGCTGTCGGTGATGTCAGCTTCGAGCCCCCGGCAGGGCCGCCCGCTTTCAGTGGCAATGGCATCAGCGGCGGCATGGATGCCGGCACCTGAAGACAGGATCGTCACCTCGGCACCAGCCATGGCAAAGGCTCTGGCGGCGGCAAAACCGATGCCGCGGCTTGCGCCGGTGACCAGCACCTGTTCGCCGGTGAAATCATAGCGGAGCTTGCCCATTTTCAGACCTCCCGCGCATGCATGATGCGGCCGATCAGGTTCATCAGCACCTGAGCCGCCAGAATTGCCGTGCCGCCGGTATGGTCGTAATCCGGCGCAACCTCGACGAGGTCGACCCCTGCAATCGTGCCGCGTTCGGCAAGGCCGGCGAGAATCTCCAGCACCTCGTAATAAATAAAGCCGCCATGCGAAGGCGTGCCCGTGCCCGGAGCGATCGAGGGGTCGAACCCGTCAATGTCGATTGTCACGTAATAGCGTTCGCCCTTGGGGATCCGCGCCAGCACGGCCTCCACGCCGAGCGCCCGGATCTGACGGACCGAGAGAATATCGGAGCCCATGGAACGGGCGGCCTCATAGCCGTCGCGCGCCGTCGAGGAGACATTGCGGATGCCAAGCTGCGACAGGCCGCTGACATAGTCCTTCTCGGCGGCGCGGCGCATCGGGTTGCCATGTCCGCAGCGCACGCCGTGGCGCTCATCGACGAAGTCGAGATGCGCGTCGATCTGAACGACATGGATGGGGCCGTTCTTGGCACAGTCTTCCTCGAAGGCATTGATGCAGGGGATATTAACCGAATGATCGCCGCCCAGGACCACTGGCAGCGCGCCTGCGGCCAGGATCTTGCGCACACCGAATTCAATGTTGGCATGGCTTCTTTCAGTATCGGTGTGGATGATATCGGCGTCGCCGATGTCGACTATCCGGACCTTTTCGGCCGGCAGGTAGGTGACATCATCCTCGTGGTCGTAAGCGCCGCCATGGCCGAAAGAGAACAATGTGGAGGCTTCGCGGATTGACCGTGGTCCGAACCGGGCACCGGCGCGCCACTGCGTACCAAAGTCAAACGGCGCCCCGAGGATCGCGACATCGGCGTCAATGCGGTCCCAGTCTGCTACATAGGGGTTTTTTCCAAAGGTACTGATGCCAACGAATGGCAAGTTGAGGCGGCCCTGGTCATAGGCGTTATCGGACATGCTTTTCTCCCCTCCAAATTAGATGGGATCAGCAAAGCACCGATATATTCTCATTCAAATCTATATGTATCTAAGCTCAGTTATGATAATCTCTATGTATGGAGAAAATTGCGCCTCAAACGTCCCAACCTCACAGCCTTGCCGATGTTGATTTGCGCCTGCTGAGGGTCTTTGCAGAAATTGTGAATGCAAACGGGTTTTCGGCCGCACAGGTAAACCTCGGCATGACGCAGGCAACGATATCAGCGCACATGCGGCATCTTGAGGAGAGGCTCGGCATGCGGCTGTGCGAACGCGGCCGCAGCGGGTTTTATCTGACCGAGGAAGGCCGCCAAATCTATTCGGCGATGCTTGACCTTTTCGGCTCCATCGACCGGTTTCAAAATGCGGTCAGCGAAGCGCAGGGGGAACTGTCCGGGGATCTGAGTTTCGGGACGGTTGATGCCATGTACACCAACCGAAGCCTGAGACTGGACCGTGCCATCGAGGAATTTGCAGAACTCGCTCCACAGGTGCGGCTGTCGATCGACATTGCCGCGCCGCAAGTCCTGTCGCAAGGCATATTGAACGGCCGGTATCAAGCCGTTTTGATGCCGTCTCAGCGTCAGTTGGGACAGATGCAGGCTGTCGATGTCTTCGAAGAACGCCAGAACCTGTATTGCAGTTGCCGGCACCCCTTGTTTGCCGTTGATGAGGATACGCTGACGGATGCGGTTCTTGCCCGGCAGGATTTTGCCGGACGCACGTATATGCCGCAAGGACCGATCTGCGGCATCGGCTTCAACTGGCACGCTGTAGCCGCGCATATGGAAAGCACGCTGCTTCTCATTCTGTCCGGCGCCTTTATCGGATTTCTGCCCGATCATTACGCGGATCCGGAAGTGCAACGCGGCCGTTTGCGCACCCTTGCCAAGGACCGGGTCACGTTCAATGACACGTTTCAAATCGTATACCCGCGCAAACGCCCTTCACGCGCGGCAAGTCTGCTGGCGAAGGCAATTCTTTCCTGCCAGGCAGATTCATGAATAGCAACTCGAACTGCACCTGAGGGGCCTCCTGCGGAAGCTTCCAGACAACCTCTTCCGGCTTGTGCCGTGTCTTTGCTATTCGATTTTCCGCTAATTTGAGAGCCAGATCGAACGAGCGTTGACGCTGCCACCGCCCCGGCCATACGGTGCCAGATTCTTGCTCCGCCTGCGGCAGGCGGCAGGGCTGGATTTGAAAATGGCGCTTTTGCGCATAGCTGCTCCGGTGCAACCCGAAGCGTCACATGAAGCAGCTTGGTTCCGGCGAAGGACCTGTGTGGATGGCTCCTGCATAGCAAGACATTTTTGAGTTGATTTCGTGCATTCGTCAGATGCAGTCGTGTGTCCGGCCTGTTTGCGCGGTTTTGACCGCTGGCCCTGATGGGTTCCGCAAACCAAGTTCCTTACGGCTTAGCGGGCTATGATGCCCGGGACCTTCGACGGGGTCTCTTGGTTTTCGCGGCTGACTTTTGCACCATCATTTCGCAGGTCTTGCTAACTCGTGGTTCTGTCTCCTTAGGCCAAATGTGGGTTGTAGGGTGCGCTACGGGTGAGAACGGCCCAGACGATTCGGGCCGTCTTGTTCGCCATAGCAACTGCAGCCAGGCGAGCAGGTTTGCGTTCAAGGAGCGACGTCAGCCATTTGCTGGCGCGCTCTGGATGTGATCGGGTTTGCCTGACAAGCGATGTCATCCCGACGACAAGCAACGATCTTAAGTACTGATCGCCCATTTTGGTGATCCGGCCCAGCTTCTCTTTTCCACCACTGGATCTATTTGCGGGTGTCAAACCAAGCCACGCCGCAAATTCGCGGCCATTTCTGAACTGGTGCCCGTCTCCGATGCTGGCGATGATCCCCGAGGCTGTCACCGCTCCAACGCCTGGGATGGTTCGCAGCAGTCTTACCCGCTCATCTTCCCTAGCCACCTGCTTCAAACGTTCCTCATACCAGCGGACGCGTTTGTGCAACGCCTTAAGCTGTTCAGACAGGTTGCGGATCACCTCATTGGCGATATCTGGGACATCGAGCACCTCTCCGAGGGTGATGTCTTCGGCAAACCCAATGACGCGAGCCAGACCTCGGGGTATATAAATGCCGAACTCAGCGACCAGCCCTCGCAGGCCGTTGATTAACTGCGTTCTTTGGCGAACCAGAAGGTCACGCGCACGATGAAGCGATAGCAGTGACTGCTGTTCTACCGTTTTGATGGCCACGAAGCGCATGGTCGGACGGGTAACAGCCTCGCAGATTGCCTCAGCATCAATCGCATCGGATTTGCCGCGTTTCACATAAGGTTTGACATACATCGGAGGGATCAGACGCACGTCGTGGCCCAAGGCGGTCAACTCACGAGCCCAATGGTGCGCCGTGCTGCAGGACTCCATACCAATCAGGCAAGGTTCTAACTTCGCGAAGAACGGTAAAACTTGTGCGCGGCGTAGCGGTTTGTTGAAGGCGACACTTTCATCTCCGGAAATTCCGTGGACCTGAATTACGTTCTTCGCCAGATCAACACCGGTCGTGGTAACTTGCATGGGGTGGCTCCTCTCATAACCAGATATCGACACCTGCACTATGGCGCATTGCGACGCCGGTTGGAGCAGGAGCCATCCACCCCACCGGCTTCCGGGAAAGTGACCAAGGAATTTCGCGGCGGCAGAATCTTTGGCGCGACACCCCTTGTCTAAGGCCGCTTCGGGCTGCCTGCCGTCATCCTGGGGAACAGCCGGGAAGCGCTCTAATCCTCCGAAACGGTGACCCGGTCGCCCCGGCGCGGAATCGGGATTTGTTCGCGGATTTCGATGACGGCTGCGTGCTGTCGGGCGCGGTGATTTTGCCTCGGTTGACAGAGGGTTTCCCATGACCGTTCAGCAGTCCGCGCCGGCGGCACCCCTTCGCGCCCGGATGATTGCCGATATGCCGGCGCGCAATCCGGGGCCGGCGCTTCAAACCAGCCTCTTGCGGGCCTGCAAGCGGTTTGCAGCCTGGCTCGGACGATCCCCCGGGACCGCGGCAACCGATGATGTGCGGGGCTTCCAGCGGCATCTGATGGAAAGCGGCACCAGCATCTGTACCCGCAGTCAGACCATGACCGGGGTGAAGTTTCTGTTCCGGGTGACGCTGCGGCGGCATAACCTGGCCGCGGAGGTTTTCAGCCTCAAGGAGCCGGTGAAGGTGCCGCTGGGCTGAGCGGTACCGGGGTCAAGCGTATCCTGCTCATGGCACCAAGCTTGAAGGCGCGTGTGATGCTGTCGCTCGCCTATGGCTGCGGCCTGCGTGCGGGCGAAGTTGTCCGGCTCAAGGTCGGCGGCATCGACGAGGACCAGAAGATCATCCGCATCGTGCAATCCAAGGGCCCGCAAGGATCGCAACGTGATGCTGCCCGCGGGTATTCCGGGCTTGTTGCGCGAGTGGTGATAAGAACGGCCCGCCGGTCAGGACACAGGCGTGGCCGGGCCTGAACGGGTCATTTTCCCCGGCTATCGCGGCAAGCCCGGAATACCCGTCAGTTCCCGCGTTTGTTCAAGCAGGCGGCGCGGGCCGCGGGCATCACCAAGCCTGTGACGCTGCACACGCTGCGGCACAGTTTTGCGACACATCTGCCGGAGCGCGGCGTCGGCATCCGGGTCGTTTATTGCCCGGCAGTCGAAACCCAGTTTCGATGAGAGGGCAGGCGCTGCTCGGGCATGCCAAACTGACCACGACGGCGCGCTACGCCAGTGTCGCCGCCACTGCCCGGCAGGCGATTGCGCAGCAATACCCGAGAGGGGGGACGGCGGCCTGCCTTCGGACAGCACCAAGCGGATCGCCTGCCGCAGGAATTTCTTCTTCTCCGTCCCGGTCGCCGGCCGGTCTGCTCCAATGCCGGGATCCAGTTCCGCTTGTCGATAAAAGTTCTGTTCAAGCTGCTCTTAAGGCAAGCCGCCGGCATGGTGGCCAGTCTGCTGCGGATGGCGGGGCTGGACTGGCTATCACACCTGGAACCGGATCGAGGTGAAAATGCGCTGCTTTAAGGCCTTCGGTGATCGCATCGCTGCAAAAGACCCCGACGGAGAAACCGCTGAAATGCACATCCGCATTGCCCTAATGAACCGCTTCCCGGCCCTCGGCACAGCCGAGATCGTTCGCGTGGCCTGACCCCAACCGGGAAAGGGGAACGCACGCCTCCGCCATCAGTTCTGCTACGAAGCCATTCAAATCACTACAGTGAATTTTTCTCGTGCGAACTCAAGGGCAGGCCTATCCTGAAACAACGATCCGCCTGCGGCATGATTGACTGCCAATTCCGCAACAATGCAGAGATTTGTTTGATTTTTAGTTATCGAGAATCAATTATGGGGCGAATTGTTCAAGTGGAGATCTGTCTATGGCGGGTATTGGCAAGAAAGTTGGTGTTTGCGGTGCTTCCATTGCATTGTTGAGCGTGCTGCCCACAGTCCTAACGGCGCAATCGATCGGCGTCGATCTCGGCGCCGTTGATGTAGGCATCGGCGGAGGGCGACCGGCCTCTGTTCCCGAAATTGACGCATCCACAGGCGCAATGGCTCTCGCAGCTCTAGCCGCCGCTCTGGTGCTGGCTTGGGAGGTGAACCGGCGCCGCAAGGCTGGGTAAGCCCAGGTCAGATCAAAGACCATTGCCCGGAATACCAGGCGACTGCGGCGACGGATGCGTTTGCGACAATATGCGCGACAACGGCATCGCCCAGTCGACCCCGGCGCAACATTGCAGCTGCGAAAAGAAGGCCCGCGATGCCTGCCAGAATCAAGCGTCCATGCAGGGCTGCAAACAGAGCAGTCGACACCAGAACTGCGATGGCTTTTGCGGCCGGAGAGCCGGTATCGAGCCTGGCCAGAATGTAGCCGCGAAAGAAAGCTTCTTCCACCACGGGCACCAGAAGGGTGGTTCCCAGCGTGCGTACCATCGCCCATGCCAGGAACGCACTACCGCTCAATGCTCCCAGAACCAGATCGTCTTCTTGATAGGGCTCGGAAAACCACACCCATGCCGCACCGACGACAAGACCAGCCGCGATCGAAAACGGGTCGAGCGACAGCCGGATCTGAGGAAACAGCGCACGGCGCATCCAGACCAAGACGCCAAGCATGACCGCCGCCTGGAACGGATATCCAAGAGCAGGGTTTTCCCAGAATGCATGTGCAATGACGCCCGAAATCATAAAGGCAATAAAAGGGACAATCAGAGCGGCTACAGGGTCGGCGCTCAATTTTTCCCTCTCTGGGAGGGTATAGTTCACTCGGCGAAGCGCCGGTATAGCTTGAGCGAGATATAAGATTCCAAGCGCCAGAAAGATGAAAAGCAACCACCCGGCGAAGCTGTGAAAGCCGTTCACCGCGAGTTCCGGCGAGACATACCTGCCAATCAGAATCAGGACAGTAATGCGCAGGATGTTAAATACCCAACTGGCCAGAAGCGCTATTGGCCAAAGAACAAGCCAGAATACATTTTGCCTCAGTGTTTCGCGAAACAGCACAGCATAGATCACCATGAACCCGGTGATCAGCGCAAACCCTTCGATGCCGGAACACTGGCTGGCGACAGCAACCACAAACCCTGGCAGCCCGATCCAAGCACGGCCCGGTTCAATGAAAACCTCAGGGCCAACTGCAGAGAGCAACAGCGCCACACCTTTGAATGTGGCGGTGGACACGAACTCAACCGCCCACAGCGGCTCTATCAGGTGCGCCAAGGACGGGATCAAAGCAGCCAACAGCAAGATTACAAGCGGCTGAAAACGCTCGGTTCCTAGCCATTCCCACCAGGACAACGGTCTTAGAACCCAGAACAAGGATCCAAGTGCTGCTAAGGCACCGCCACCTGCGAGCAGTATGAAAACATACAGGAATTTTTCGTTCACTTCCCCTGGAGGGATGATCAGTACCGGCAGAAATATGACCATGACGCCGAGCAAGTGAACGTTACCCCAAAGGGGCTTTCGACTTGCTGCCTTGATCAGTTCGAGAAACCGGTGCCAGCTTCTGGTCCGACCGCATATCAGAACTGCAAACGCAGCGAAGACGCAGATGGCGCTGATAAACACAATCCTCAACCCGCGGCACAATCCCGCTATTCCGGTTGCGTGACATTCGATGGGAAAAAAAATCTGATAGGTTGCGATGACCGCAATGCCCTCGAGAACGAACAAGACCAGCAGCCACCTGATACCCGCCTGAACCAAATAACTGTACCTCTATGAATTCGCCTCGGCCATACTGAGAAAAACTGTCAAGTATGGCAAAATTATGGGGTTTTCAGGCCGCCGTTAGCCCAGCTGCCCTAATTGGCTTGTTTAGTGATTTTCCTTCTCCGCGGCCGACGCTCCCAAATCACCGCTGTAGTGTCGTCTTCGTTCATTACGGGCTTTGCATCGGCCACGACCACAAGTTTCTTACGGTTCCGGATGAACTCGCCCCAGGCGATCAGCCCCTCACCAGGCGCCCACCAGGCTGGCGTTGTTGCAGAACTTGACCCCTTGAGGATTCACCGCGTGGATACATGAGGTTAGAAGGGCTGCATGACGAAACCCTTACCAGCCCGCTACCGGACGGCGAATTGGTCCAGCTACAATGCAGCGCTGCGACAGCGCGGTTCTCTGCTCATCTGGGGAGACAAAGAGATGACCTGGCTTGCGCCACATGAGGCCCGCCCCGGTCGCCGGCCGGTCTGCTGCGGATGGCGGGGCTGGACTGGCTATCACACCCGGAGCCGGATCGAGGCGAAAATGCGCTGCTTAAAGGCCTTCGGTGATCGCACCGCTACAGAAGACCCCAATGGAAAAACCGCTGAAATCCACATCCGCATTGCCCTAGTGAACCGCTTCCCGGCTCTCGGCGCAGCCAAGATCGTTCGCGTGGCCTGACCCCAACCGGGAAAGGGGAACGCACGCCTCCGCTATCAGTTCTGCTACGAAGCCGCTGACATGTATCCGGCCTCTGATGCGGCGTCAGGGCCGTGATCAGCACCTTGAGTGTGGGGATGGCATCAGCTGGCAGGCCGCTTTCCGGACTTTCGATGATTGCAATCAGCTTTGACGCGTTGGCCGCCCCCCGTGGCGCGACCTGTGCGAACTCGTTCAAATGCCCTCGCAGTGCATTGATGGCCTGGGTCCGCTGCCGGATCAGAAGCTCGCGCACGCGGAACACTATCGCCGCGCCCTGCGTCTCTTCGCTCTTCACAGGCACAAACCGCATCGTCGGACGCAGCGCGGCCTCGCAGATCGCCTCGGCATCCGCGGCATCGTTCTTCCAATGTTTAACAAAGGGTTTCACATAAGCGGGAGGGATGAGCCGTACTTCGTGGCCGAACTTGCTGATCTCACGACCCTAATAATGAGCGCCGCCACAGGCTTCCATCGCGACAACACAGGGCTGCAACCCGCCGAATAAGGCCAGCACCTGACCCCTCCGCAGCTTCTTGCGCAGAACAGGCTGCCCCGCTGCATCTGCCCCGCGGGCCTGAACCACATTATTCGCCAGATCGGGCCCGACCTTGGAAATCTCTGGCATGACCGCTTTCCTTTGTGGATCGTTGCAGACCCGCCTTGGCACATTGATGCCGTCGGGGGGCGGTCACATCATCAGAGCCGCAGCAAGCGACAAAGCGCAGTCGCGGCACTGGGAGAAAATGCCGCGACTGCTGCCGATGAGAAAGCCCGGGGGGACTTAGCTGCCGGCCTTCGGGAGGGTGGCCCACTTGGCAAGGAAGTCCTCGCGGGAGGTGGCCGCTTCGCCCTCATCGACGTCGAAAATCTTGATGTCACCCAGTTCAGGAAGCCCGACATAGTCGGATACTTTGATGTCGGTCCGGCTGGGACGGCGGAAGGCAACCATCAGAAGCTCGGTCTGGGTTTCCTTCGACATGAGCGTGTCTATGACCTTCTTGGCATTCTCGCCGGCGGGGGCATTCTGCACCAGGCCGGAATAGTCGGCGGTGATGAAAGTGCCCTCTGCGGGGTAAACCAGCTGCAGCTCTTCCTGCCCGCCGTCGACATAGGCGTATCCATTGGTTTCAAAAGTTAGCCCAACGGCGTATTCGCCCATTGCCACGCCTCTCGGCACCGCGGATGACGAGCCGCTGATCACGAGATTCGATACCACCGCTTCGAAGGTTTCCTGATCGAGCAGTTTCGACAAGCCCCAGGCGATGGTGTAGCCGGTCGAGCTGTTTGCGGGATCGGGGATCATCACCCGGCCCTTCCATGCCGGATCGGCAAGATCGGCCCAGCTGCCGGGCATTTCAGCGCCGTCCAGCAGGTAAGAGTTCACCAGCATGGTCACGACGTGAATGTTGGCCGGTTGGAACAGGTCGTCCGGATAGCGCAGCGATTCCTTGACCGCGGCAAGCTCGGGCGAGCTGTAGGCTTCGAAATTGCTCTTGAAGGCGCCGACGGTGTTGATCGAGGTCGACCAGAACACATCGCCCTGCGGCGCATCGGCCTCGGCCTCGATCCGGCGCAGCAGCACGCCGCTGCCCCCGGTGATGACGCCCAGATCGGTGCCGGCACTTTCATGAACCGCCGCCTGGACGGCCTCAACCGCGGGAACCGGGTTCGATGTGTAAAGGACCGGTTCGCTGGCCAGCACCGGTGTGACGGTCAGGCCCAGGGCCAGGGCGCCGGGGATCAGTGAATTGAACTTCATGGTTTCTCCTCTCTACTGTTTCGATGTCCGCGCCGTGCGCGGGTGATGCCGACACGTCATTTCGATGAGAAAATGTCGATGCCGAACAGCCGGTTGGCGACTGTGATTGGGATCAGGATAATGGCCACCAGAACCAGCCCGTAAGCCGAGGCATAGGCCATCAGCCCGGAATCGATGAGCCGGAATATCTGGATCGGCAGTGTCTCCCGGCCGCCGGAATACACCAGGATAGAGGCAGACAGTTCAGCCACCGAGGTTGTCCAGGTCAGGATCGCCGCCGATGCCACCGCGGGCAGCATCACCGGCAGGATGACACGCAGGAACGTGCGGAGCGGCGGCGAGCCGAGGCTGATGGATGCCTCCTCGATCGAGTTGGGGATGTTGTGAAGCGTCGACTGGCTGTTGCGCATTCCGAACGGCATCTTGCGGATGACATAGGCCAGCACGATGATGGCCGCCGTGCCGGTCAGCGGCAGGATCCCGCCGTTGAATGCCGCAAGCAGGCTGACACCCAGAACCGTCCCCGACAATGCCAGCGGGATCGCTGAGACATAGTCGACCAGCGGGGTCAGCAGGCTCGGCTTCTTGACCACCAAATAGCTTACCATCGTGCTGAAAACGATAGAGATCACGGTTGCGATTGCCGCATAGGTCAGCGAGTTCAGCAGGGGACCGGGCGCCGTGATGAAGACGCGGGCAAGATTGTCGAGCGTCCATTCCCCCCACTGCAGCACCGGGCCGCGCGATTTTGTGAACGCCCCCGCGACGATGGTGGCCAGCGGCAGAAGTGAGATCGCGACCACCAGACAGGCCGGCAGCGCGACCATCATTCCGCGCACACCACGCAGCGGCACGGGCCTGGCGCCCCGCCCCTGAACGATTTCATAGCTGCCGCGCGACACGACCCGGCGGTTGAAGAACAGCACGACCATGACGATCATCACCGAAACGCTGGCCAGCGTGCTTTGCATGGTGATGTCCGATGCGCCCTCGGCAACCGCCGCCTGATAGGTGGCCACCGATAGCAGCGGCAATTGATGGCTGAGGATCACCGAGATCGCGAAGTTGCCGACCGTCATGGTGAAAACCAGCAGCGCCGAGGCCAGGATCGCGGGCATGATCACCGGCAGCATTACCTTCAGGCGGGCAAAAACCGGCGGGGTGCCAAGGCTTTGCGCGGCCTCTTCCAGCTGCACATCGAATTTGCCGATGGCGGCGACGGTGCCGATATAGACATAGGTGTAATAGATGAAGCTCATCGAGGTGATCAGGCCGAACCAGCCGTAGAAAGACGGCAGGTGGATACCGAATTCGCGGAAGAACTTGGTGATTAGCCCGTTGTTCCCCAGCATCATCAGCCAGGTCTGCGCGGCGATCACCTCGGGGATCACCAGGGTGATCAGCGGCAGCAGCGCGATCAGCGTCTTGCCGCCAAAACTGTAGCGTGCGGTGACATAGGCAAGCGGAACCCCGATCAGCGTGCAGATCACGGTTACAGATGTTGCCAGGATCAGGGTGTTGCCGATGGCCCGGAGGTATTTCGGCGACTCGATCAGCCGTGACCAGCCCGACGGCCCGTCGCCCAGCACACTGGCGCTGAGGATGTTGAGGAGCGGGTAGAGGACGAACAGCGCGAGCAGCCCGAGCGCCAGAACGGTTATCCAGAACCAGGGAGAGCGGAGGTTTGCGGTGCTCATGCTGCGATGACCCGTGCAAGGTCCGGGTCGATGCCCAGGCTGACTTGGTCGCCGGGGGCAAAACCGTCGTGGCCGGGGCCATGCAGTTCGGCAACGACCTGCAATTCATCACCCAGATCGAGGCAATAGCTGGTTTTTGACCCGAGGTATTGCCGCTTCCGGACCTGTGCAGGCAGCGATTGCAGCCCGTCCTGCTGGCCGGCAGAGATTTTCAAGTCTTCGGGGCGCAGAACAAGCAGCCCTTCGGCGGCCTGCCCTGGCAACGCGTTCCTGGCCAGGATGCTGGCAGAACCGAACTCGGCGCGGACCATGCCGCTCTCGGCGGCGCCCAGCCGTACCTTCATCCGGTTGGCTGCGCCGACGAAATCGGCCACATATCCGGTTACCGGTTTGGCGTATATCTCCTGTGGCGTGCCGAGCTGTTCAACGGCCCCGTCCTTCATCACTCCGATCAGGTCGGACATCGACAGGGCCTCTTCCTGATCATGGGTGACGAAGACGGTCGTAATGTTGGCTTCGCGCTGCAGTTCCGTGATGGTTTCGCGGATCTGGATGCGCAGCTTGGCGTCGAGGTTCGACAGCGGTTCGTCCATCAACAGCACCTGCGGCTTGATGACCAGCGCCCGCGCCAGCGCCACACGCTGCCTCTGACCGCCAGACAGCGCGGCGGGGTGGCGCCCTCCAAATCCATCCAGCCCGACACGCTCCAACGCTTCCGCCACCTTGCGGTCTATTTCAGGCCTCTTTTCACCGCGTGCGCGCAGGCCGAAGGCGACGTTCTGCGCCACGGTCTTGTCGGGAAAGAGCGCGTAATCCTGAAACACCATGCCGATGGCGCGCTTGTGCGGCGGCAGGCGCGTCACGTCGCGGCCGCTGAAGCTGATCATGCCGCCGGCAGCTGGCACGAAGCCCGCGATCGTGCGCAGCAGCGTGGTCTTGCCGCAGCCGGATGGTCCCAGAAGGGTAAAGAAACATCCCTCGGGGATTGTCAGAGACAGGCCTGAAATCACGTCGACCTGCCCATAGGTGACAGTGAGATTGGAAATGTCGATACTCATGGTTCCTCCCAGTTATCGTGCCGTTATTTTGATGCGCCCCAGCGATGGAATTACTGGCCGCAGGCTTCTGTTCCGGCGATCAGATCGACGGCTTGCCGGTGAACGGCACTGTCGCCAGCGGCCAGAATGCGGCCGTCGCTATGAATGGTCAGCGGGTCGCCCCGCCAGTCGGTGATGATGCCGCCTGCGCCTTCGATGACGGGACGGAACGGCGCGTAATCGAACACTTTTTGTCCGGCATCCACGGCCAGATCGGTGCGGCCTTCCGCAAGCCGCCCATAATTGAGAGCGGCCCCGCCATAGACGCGTGTCGCAGTTGCCGCTCTCAGGGCTTCGAAGGCGGCGCGGTCGGCGGCGGGGATGTAATCCTGATTGCTGTTGGTCATCAAAGCCTGGGAAAGCCCGGCGCATGAGCGCACGCTCACGGGCCGGCCGTTGCAGGTGGTCTGACGCCCCGGCGCACCCAGCCAGCGGGCATTGACGCCCGGAATGTCGATGACGCCAAGCAGCGGCACGCCGTCGATTGCAAGGGCGATCAGCGTGCCAAATACCGGCAGGCCCATGATGAAGGGTGCGGTCCCGTCGATCGGGTCGAGAATCCAAACCGCTTCAGCGTCTTCGGCGATGACGCCCTCCTCCTCGCCGATGATCCCGTGCGACGGAAACCGGTCTGCGATCATCGCCCGCAACCTGGCTTCGATCATCAGGTCCATTTGGGTGACAAGGCTGCGATCCGGCTTGACCGAAACCCCCGGGGCATCGGTGGCGTGCCGTGACAGCACATCCCGGGCGGTATCGGCAAGCGCAAGCGCAAAGGCGATGTGGTGGTCTTCGATCGCGAAAGCGCGGGTCATGCGGTCTCTCCGTTTCTGCGGCCGCAAGCCATCGTTAGGTGCGCAAGGCTCCGGCGGCGCCCTTCGCTTTGAAGGGGCTGGTTTTCTTTCATTGGGGGCCTGTTCGCAGCCGGCCTGGAGAATCATTAGCGTGGATTCACATTTGTGGCAATATGTGTATTTTGTGTCGTTATGTGTTGAGTTGTTCGAGGTGGTTGAAGTTTGTGGAATACAGAGGCAAATTTTGACTTATTCCAATAAAGCTGGGTGGTTCAGTTATGTGGCAGGAAGAACGGCACCAGAAGATTCGTGCGCAACTGGCCGCATTCGGCCGGGTGTCCATCGACAAAATTGTTGAGGAGTTTGGCGTTTCAAGAGAAACCATCCGCCGCGATCTGATGGAGATGGAAACCGCCGGCGAGGTTCGCCGTGTCAGGGGGGGGGCCGTCCCCGCCGTGCGGGAAGACACGGCATTTTCGACGCGGGTAAAGCAGCGCCTGCAGGAAAAACGCTGTATCGCTGCGACCGCCCTGCAGCTGCTGGAAAGCGGCATGACCATTTTCATGGACGCGGGGGCGACCAGCCAGGCGATGGCCGATGCTCTTGCCGGACCGAATGGCCTGACTGATATGACAGTCATCACTAACGCCGTCGATGTCGCCCAGCGTCTGGCCGAGCGCCCGGGCGAGCCGGGACGCGGCTTCCGTGTCGTCATGCTGGCGGGGGATATCAAACAGGACCCGATGGAAACCCATGGCGAAGCCACGATCAACGATATTCAGCGTTATCATGCAAACGCCGCCCTGCTTGCACCCTGGGGCGTCAGCGCCAAAATGGGTGCGATGAACCACTTCCTGCACGGTGCCGAGATCGCAAGGGCGATGGTCCGGAATTCGGAGCGGCGGATCATCCTGGCCGACCATTCCAAAGTCGGGCTGCCGTCCCGCTCGGTGTTTTGCCGCACGGAAGACATGGATCATCTTATCGTCGATGCCAAGGCCAAGCTGTGCCCCGGTTTCGATGAGCTTGAGGACAAAGTGCCGGGACTGATCGTCGCGGAGTAGGTTTTGCCTGACCGGATGTATCTGGCGGTGATGCTGGATCTGCAGTTCCGGCGTGTCATTGGCCGGGCCATTTTGGGCGCGGCCTGCCAACATGACCAGACACCGGCGGCAGGTGCAGAAGGCCCATGAAGCCTCTTCAGTATCCACTTCCTGCAGCAAACTCACCGGCTTCCAGCCGGATCCGCTTTAGCGTGGAAGAACCCGGTTATGCCCCCTTCGATGCAAGGGTTTTTCCGACTTTCTCAGGTTAGGTTCGGGTACGGTTCTCTGTTTGCGGCATAGTCCAGACCTGGTTCGCTCTGTCCTTCGGAGGCATGGTTCTCTCCGAGACCGGACGTGGCCGCCTCACTATGGCGTTCGGGGCTGATTGTCTCCAAATGTCATGTGCGGGGTCATCAGGCGCAATGCTCTCAGCCCCAACCGCACCCACGAGATCAATCTGGCTCCGTCCCCTGGGGACTTCGCGCCCAGCCTCTTCCTCAGGCAGGATTCCGTCATTTCGTGTTAGGCTGCAGCTTTTCCTAACAACAGATTTCAGTTTCATTTTTCCAGATCGTCAGCATCAGCACAGCTATCTTTCGAGCCGTCGCAACTGCGGCCTTATTGAACCCCTCGGCGTGACCGAACAAACCTTTTACGCTGGAAGAAAAAGTACGGTGGAATGGGCACAGAGCAACTCAAGGACCTGAAGCGGCTTCAGAAAGAGAACGAGCGGTTGCGTCGTGCGGTGTCGGATCTGACTTTGGACAAGCTGATCCTGAAGGAAGCCGCATCGGGAAACTTTTGAGCCCTTCACGCCGACGCGCTTGCATTGATCATGTGCGTAGCTGGTTCAAGGTATCTGAGCGACGCGTTTGCCGTGTTCTGGGCCGGCACCGGTCCACACAGCGTCGGTCGCCACGAGGGCGGGCTGACGAGGAGCGTTTGATCGCGGATATGATTGAGCTGGCACGGCAGCACGGTCGATATGGCTACCGCCGGGTTGCCGCCCTGCTGAGAGATGCAGGATGGCAGGTGAATGACAAACGCGTGGAACGCTTGGGGCGGCGTGAGGGGCTTAAAGTGCCAATGAAACAACCAAAGAAGGGGCGGCTCCGGCTGAACGATGGATCGTGCGTCCGTCTGCAACCCGGGTATCGCAACCATGTTTGGCCGTATGGCTTCGGGCATCATAGAACCGACGCTGGCAGGGCGTTCAGGACGCTCAACATCTTGAACGAGTACAGCCGGGAATGTCTGGCGATCCGTGTAAAACGCAAGCTGAACCCGACCGAGGTCATTGATGCACTGACTGACCTGTTCATCCTGCGCGGCGTGCCAGGCTGCATTCGGTCAGACAATGGCCCGGAGTTCATCGCTGAGGCTGTCAGAGACTGGATCAAAGCGGCCGGAGCAAAGACTGCGTATATCGAGCCTGGGCCCCCCCTGGGAAAACGGCTGCTGCGAAAGCTTCAATGGGCGGATGCGGGACGAATTGCTCAACGGTGAAATCTTCTACCCGCTGCGCGCAGCCCAAATCATCATCGAAAGCTGGAGAAAACACTGCAACACCAAGCGACCACACAGTGCATTGGGCTACCGCCCGCCAGCGCCCGAAGCCATCGTCTTGATGGACCGCAGGCCAATCATGCACTAACTTTCAATTTGGACCACTCAAGTAGGGCTGCTCAAGCCTGAGCCTCCCCCAAAGAAGTGGTCCGCGCCTATGATGGGGAAATCGGAAGACCATAGATGGCGATTAAGAGACCCAAGCCAGAAGAGATTGTCGTGAAGTTGCGGCAGGTTGAAGTCCTGATGGGACAAGGCATGCCCCGGATTGATGCAATCCGCCAGACCGGCGTGACGGAGCAAACTTATTACCGCTGGAAGAAAAAGTGCGGCGGAATGGGCGCAGAACAACTGAAGGACCTGAAGCGGCTTCAGAAAGCGATCCAGCGTCTTCGCCGGGCTGTCCCGGATCTGACGCTGGGCAAGCTGATCCTGCCGGAAGCCGCACGGGGAAACTTCTGAGCTCCTCGCGTCGCCGTTCCTGCATCACTCATGCGCGCAGCGGGATGCCGGTTTCAAAGCGTCGCGTTTGCCGCGTCCCGGGCCGGTACCGGTCCACACAGCGGCGATTGCCTCAGGGGCGTGAAGACGAGGAGCGCCTGGTCGCGGACATGATCGAGCTGACACGTCAATATGGCCGATATGGCTGCCGCCGGGTTGCGGCCTTGCTGCGGGACGCCGGCTGGCAGGTGATTGACAGGCGGGCCGAACGCCTATGGCGGCGCGAGGGGCTGAAGGTTCCATTGAAACAGCCCAGGAAGGGGCGGCTCTGGCTCAACGGCGGATCATGCGCCCGGCTGCGCCCCGAATGTCGCAGCCACGTCTGGTCCTGCGGCTTCGTGCATCATCGACCTGATGATGGCGGGGCGTTCAGGACATTGAACATTCTGGAGGAACACAGCCGGGAGTGCCTGGCCATCCGTGTGAAGCGGAAGCTGAACCGGGCCGGGGTCAGCGGCGCGCTGACCGACCTGTTCCTTCTACGCGGCGTGCCTGCCTGCATCCGGTCGGACAACGGCCCGGAGCCTATCGCTGAGGCTGTCAGAGATTGGAGCAAAGCTTCGGGGGAAAGACCGCCTGCATCGAGCCAGGATCGCCGTGGGAGAACGGATTTTGCGAGAGTTTCAACGGGCGGATGCGCCCCTCTCGGCAGCATGCTTTGCATGCGCCTGACGGGCAATGGACAAACTGCTGAACGGGGAGGTCTTCTAGCCTCTGCGGGAAGCCCAGATCATCATCGAAAGCTGGAGACAGCACTGCAACACTAAACGACCGCACAGTGCCCTGGTCTGCCGCCCGCCTGCGCCCGAGGCCATCGTCTTGATGGACCAGCGGCCAACCATGCACTAACTTTCAAACCGGACCGCACAAGTGGGGCTGCTCAGTGGTGACCTGCGACTAAAATTTCATCTAACCACGATTTGAGCCCGGTTGGTGTTTACGCTGATCGGCGCAGTTTGAGCAATCGCCCGATGCGCAAAGCTTTCCTCTCGCGCAGCGGGGCGGGCGAATGCGGTGGTCAGTGTCCGCGCATAGTCCGCGGGTGGCAGGTCACTGATTGTTGAAGATCGCCCAGAGGCTGGCCGAAGCTCAGCAATCTGCTCGTGCGGGCGGCTTCACCCCGACTGCATCGCATTGTGCCGTGTTGGTTCTGTGAAGCAGCCAGCAAAGCTCACCGCGCTTTACTTCGCACGCACCCCGGACCTATGCCGTCTTTCTCGACTGGCTGGGCGAAATGCTGAGCCGGAAGCAGGCCGTTTTCTTCTCTAGTCATTCATACATTCGCAAGTCCAAAACACTCAAACGAGCCGTGCGCAGCGCGAATCTTTCCTGGGTTTTTCAGGACTCCGGAACTCTGCCCTGGGGAGATAGAGGCGCCAGAAACCGGTGTATGTTCTGGAAAAATTTTTTATATCAATCAGTTGCGATAAATCTCCCTCAGACGCACGGAGATATTGGATTTTGGATATTGTATCACTATAAAGCTTGAAGCTGCGTTTGGGAGGAGGAAGCATGGCTGGATTTGGCGAGTACTTTTTGAGCTTCGGGTGAAATTCAGAGCGATCATCACGTTCAAGGTGCTTCGACAATGGGCCGTGAATGGCAGTTGGTGTGCCCAGAAAGAAAACGCGGGAAAAGAAGCCGGGCAGCCGGTTTGATAATTATTGCCTTCACAACATGGAGAACTAAGGAATGAAAAAGCTGTTGACAGCAGTGGCCGCCGGCACGATTGCATTGCAGTTTGCCACACCCGCTTTTGCTGAGAATATCAAGCTGCGCTTTGCAGGTGTGTTTCCGATCGACCACCAGGGCACAAAGATGATGGAGCAGGTCGCGGCTGACGTGAATGCTGCGGGTGTTGGTCTGGAAATGACCGTCTTTCCGGCCAGCCAGCTGGGGTCAGGCGAAGCCCTGTTTGAAGATGTGGCCCGCGGAAACATCGATTTTGCCTCCGCCTTTATCTATTCTGATACGGATCCGCGGCTGGAATTCCTCAACATGCCGTTCCTCGTAAGCGGCTATGACGACATGGAGCGCGTGCTGCGCGACATGGACTCGGATTACAATCGGATCCTGCAGGACATTACCGACGAATACGGCGTCCGCGTGATGGCAGCAAATCCTGAAGGTTTCGTTGGTATCGTTGCTACCAAGGAGCCTGACAACTGGAGCAGCTCCGAAGACAAGGGCATGAACATCCGTGTCTGGTCTTCCAATGCGGTGAAATCAACGATGGAAGCCCTAGGTTATCGCGCCACGACAATGGCCTGGGGGGACATCTTCCCCGCGCTTCAGTCCGGTATCGTGGACGGCGCGATCTGCTGCACCAAAACCGCGACCTACTCAATCTTTGCGAAGTCTGATGTCGGCACCCATTTCATCGAGTACAACTCTCTCCTTGAACAGACCTTCTACTATGGGTCCGAGCGGACGCTGGCGAAGCTGAACGACGAGCAGCGTGAGGTTGTGCAGGCGGCGATGACCAAGGCATCGGCAGATTTCTTTGCCTACAACCGAGACAACGATGCGGCGTATGGCCAGAAGCTGATCGATAGCGGTTACACGATCCTTAGCCTCAGCGGCGAACAGCAGAAAGCGATGGCTGACCACGTGCGCGCAACCATCTGGCCGACCATGGAAGGCGCGGTTGGTAAGGACGTAATCGATCAGGTCCTGGCAGCAGTTAAGTAATCTATTTCAGCAGGGGTAGCAGAGCTTGCCGCCCCTGTCTGGATTCTCTGACACCTGAGTGCTCTGACGGATCTCGGCAAACCAGGCAGGAGACGGGCCGTAAGCGGCTCTGGCTCCTGCACCCTTGGTAGGCTGATTTCCCGCATTTTCAGGAGCTCAACTCCAAGAAGGGGGGGGAGATGGCGCGTATTACGGATGAGTTGCCGCGCTGCATCGGCGTTCCGATGAATTGGGCAATGTTCATTATGAAGGTCCTCGTCGTGTTTTCCGGGGCGATGATGGCCGTGACCTTTGGTCTGGTTGTCGTTGTTCGCTACGGGTTCGGCGGTGACCTTTTTGCGTATGAGGAATGGCTGCTGGCGATCAGCATCGTGGGGTTCTTCGCGGGTGCCGTGCTGGCTTCCGAACGCAAGTTGCACATCAACGCCGACGTTCTCGAGGTCGTATTCAAGAACCCGCGTCTGATCTGGTGGCGCGGTTTTGTGGTTCTTGCGATCGAGCTCATTGTAGCGGTTTTTATTGCCTACGCCTGTTATGTGTCTCTTGCCGATGACTTTTCCTTCCCAAGGCTGCGCGCGACTCCTGCCTTACGCATCCCCTTCGTCTCCTGGCGCATCGCGATCATGATTGCCTTTGGCTTCATGGCGATGTTTTCGGCCGCCTACCTTTACGTTCACATTCGAAAGGGCCTCGGCCTGCCTCTCAAATCAGATCTGAACAAGGAGGCGCAGTCATGATTATCGTCGGAAGTCTTGTCATTGTCTGCGCCATGCTTCTTTTGGGTGTCAGCGTCTTTGTGGCCTTTGGGGCGGTGCTGATGTTCATCGCTTTGGTGGGCGATCAGTCGATCACCGGCTATCTGCCGACCGGGTCGACCGGATTGCGGTCGCTGGTTCTGCTGGCCATTCCGTTGTTCATGATCGCCGGCGGCGTTATGGAGCGCGGCCGCATCGCGGCGCCGCTGGTGGCGATTGCGGAAATGTTCGTCGGCCACCTCAAGGGCGGCTTGAGCGCGGCGGCCGTGCTGGCCTGCGGGGTGTTCGGCTCCATCGCGGGCAGCGCCAATTCGACACTGACCTGCATCGGCGGCATCATGCTGCCGCATCTCAAAAAGGCGAACTATCCCGAGGGTAAATCCGCGGCCCTGCTGGTTGCGGCAAGCCCGCTGGGGCTTTTGATCCCGCCAAGCTCGAACCATATTCTTTATGGCTGGGTCGCACAGCAGCATGTGCTTAAGTGCTTTCTGTCGACGGTGATCCCCGCCTTCATCCTGATCACGCTGCTGATCATCACCAACCATTTCCTGCTGCGCAAACATGGCGAGATCAAGCTGTCCGAGCGGCCTTCGCCCTTCTTTCCCGCGCTCAAAGCGCAGGGGCGTTTTGCCGGCCCCGCGCTGATGATGCCTGTCATCATCCTGGGCGGCATCTATGGCGGTATCATGACCCCGACCGAAGCGGCTGGCATTGCCGTGGTCTATGCGATCCCGATCGCGATCTATTTCTACCGCGGGCTGACGTGGCGGGGGCTGATGGGGACAATCGAGAAATCTGGCATCACTATTGGCGTGGTGATGATCATGATCTTCATGGTGCTGATCGTTTCCGACAATCTTATCGCCCAGGGCGCGCCGCAGATCGCACAGCAGATGGTTTATTCCGTGTCGGACAACCCGATCGTGATCCTGCTGATGATCAATGTCGTGATGATCCTGATCGGGATGCTGATGGATGATATTTCAGGTCTGCTGTTGTCGACACCGATCCTGTTGCCGATTGCGCAGAGCGTGGGGATGGACCCGATCCATTTCGCCGCCGTGATTGGTGTCAACCTCGGCATGGCAAACATCACGCCACCGACGGCGCCGCTGCTTTATCTCGGCGCGCAGGTGTCAGAAACGCCCGTTGCAAAGATGCTTTGGCCGACGCTGGTGTTTATCATCTTTGCCTGGCTACCGACGCTGATGCTGACGACTTTCGTGCCCTCCGTGGCCCTGTGGCTGCCCGAACTCTTGCTGGGCTGAGCAGGTCTTCTTTCCGTGTGATGAAGGGCAGGGGCTGCAAGCCTCGCAAGGACAGCCGGCGTTCAGCGCCGGCTGTCTTGTTTCGGATCCGTCTCTGCGGCCGGGTATCGGCGCGGCTGCTCGCGCCGCTGTGGCCCGGTTTTTAAAGTTTTTTGGAACCGGTGTTAAAAGATATTGGATTTTGGATCCAAAAAATACTAGGACTGCATTGCAGAGTCGTGGGTTCCAAGCGCGAGTCTGGCAAAGCGAGTTATCGTGGCATCGGGCTGCGGCCCAGGCTGGGATCTCAGTTCGACAGGCTGGCCCGAAAGGCGGCACATTTATTAAGGAGCACTCATGTCCCAGAATATCTTCACGGGTACCATGCCCGCACTCATGACCCCTTGTAAGGCGGATCGCACCCCGGATTTCGACGCCCTGGTAAAAAAGGGCAAGGAAATGATCGCGGCCGGCATGTCCGCCGTGGTCTATTGCGGCTCCATGGGTGACTGGCCGCTGCTGAGCGACGAAGAACGCATGACCGGTGTTGAGCGCTTGGTCGAAGCCGGCGTGCCGACCGTTGTGGGCACCGGTGCGATCAACTCCAAATCCGCAGTGGCCCTGGCGGCCCATGCGCAGAAGGTCGGCGCTGCAGGCCTGATGGTGATCCCGCGTGTGCTGTCGCGCGGCACATCCGCCACCGCGCAGAAGAACCACTTCAAGGCGATCCTGACCGCGGCACCCGATGTGCCTGCGATTATCTACAACAGCCCGGTCTATGGCTTTGCCACCCGCGCCGATCTGTTCTTTGCGCTGCGCGCAGAACACCCGAACCTGGTTGGTTTCAAGGAATTCGGCGGCAAGGACGATCTGCGCTATGCGGCTGAGCACATCACCAGCAAAGACGATCAGGTCACCCTGATGGTGGGCGTGGACACTGAGGTCTACCACGGCTTCGTCAACTGCGGCGCCACCGGCTCGATCACCGGCATCGGCACCGCGCTGCCCAAGGAAGCCCTGCTGCTGGCCGCGCTGTCGCAGAAGGCGGCCGAGGGCAATGCAGAGGCGCGCCTGCGCGCGCGCGAGCTGGAAGAAGCCTTCGGCGTGCTGGCCAGCTTTGACGAGGGCACCGACCTGGTCCTCTACTACAAGTACCTGCTGGTGCTGAACGGCGAAGAAGAGTATCGCCTGCACTTCATCGAAAGCGATGAGCTGACCGACGCGCAGCGCAACTATTGCGAACAGCAGTACAACCTGTTCCGCACCTGGTTCGCTGACTGGTCGGCCCAGGGCGGGATTATCGCTGAATGCATGTAATCGACAGCCATACCGGCGGGATGCCCACACGGGTTATCCTTGAGGGCAGCCCCGACCTTGGGTCGGGGCCGCTTTCCGCGCGGGCAGAGGCGCTGGCTACGGAACACCAGGATTTCTGCAATTCGGTGCTGCTCGAACCGCGCGGCCAAGCCGGGATGGTGGCGGCGCTGCTGGTGGAACCGGTGGACCCGGACTGCGTCACTGGCGTCATCTATTTTGATGCGGATGCGGTGCTGGGCATGTGCGGCCATGGCACCATCGGCCTGGCCGTTACTCTGGCGCATATGGGCCGTATTTCCCAAGGCGCCCATAGGATCGAAACCCCGGCAGGGGTGGTCACGGTGGAGCTGCATGATGCCAATACCGTCTCTGTCACCAATATCGAAAGCCGTCGCATTCATCACGATGTAGCCGTCGAGGTCGAAGGCCACGGTGCAATCAGCGGTGACATGGCCTATGGGGGCAACTGGTTCTTCATCGCGAACGCTCCGCTTGAAGTATCGACGGCCAACATTCCTGCGCTGACGGCACTGTCGGTCGCCATTCGCGAAAGCTGCAACCGCACAGGTGTCGCAGGGCGGGAAGGCCAACCGGTGGATCACGTGATCCTGAGCGGGGCCAGCCCGGCCAAAGGGGCGCTGCGTCGCAATTTTGTGCTGTGCCCGGATGACGAATACGACCGCTCCCCTTGTGGCACCGGTAGCTCGGCCTTCGTGTCCTGTCTCGCAGCGGCTGATCAGCTTGCAGAAGGCGAGGAGATCGTTCTGGAAAGCGTAATCGGCAGCTCTTACAAGCTGTCTTACCGGAACGGCCCCACTGGTGGGGTTATCCCGAAGATCACCGGCCAGGCCTATGTGATGGCGGAATCCAGACTGGTGTTCGCGCCCGACGATCCGTTCAAGGCCGGGATCGTCTGACAGCGCCAGCTCTCTTGTCAATTGGCGGGGCGCATGTTTCGCCCCGTGCATTCCTTTCAATCAGAGGGCAGATCCCATGCCGCAAGATATCGTTGTCATCGGCGCAGGTGTCGTCGGTATCAGCATCGCAGCCGGACTGGCCCGGCAGGGGCACAAGGTCCGGGTGCTGGACCGCACCGGCGTTGCCGCCGAGACTTCGCAGGGCAACGCCGGGGCTTTTGCCTTTACAGATGTGATGCCCCTGGCGGCGCCGGGCATCATGCGCAAGGCGCCGAAGTGGTTGCTGGATCCGCTGGGCCCGCTGTCGATCCCGCCGCGCTATGCATTGCGGATCGCACCCTGGATGCTGCGGTTCTGGCGGGCCAGCTGGCAGGACCGCCACGACGCCTCCGTTGCGGCTCAAAGCGCACTGATGGATCTGTCCAGGGCGGCGCTGGAACGCCAGATTGCCGCCACCGATGGCGAGGCGCTGATTCAACGCGACGGCCAGTTGCAGCTGTATGAGGGCGAGGCGCAGTTTCGCGACAGCCTGCCCGGGTGGGAGCTGCGCGGTCGCTATGGTATCAGGTATGAACTGCTGCGCAGCCCCGAGGAAATCGCCGAGATCCAGCCGGGCCTCGACCGCCGGTTCACCCATGCGGGCTTCACGCCGGACTGGATCAACACGACCGACCCGAAAGCCTGGACCGAACATCTGGCACGCGGCTTTGTGGCCGCAGGCGGAGAGATCCTGAGCAGCACCGTCCGCTCGATAGCCCAGGACGGGGAGCGGGTTGAGCTGGTCTGCGAAGACGGCAGCATAACGGCCGACAAGGTTGTGGTGGCAGCAGGCGCCTGGTCGCATCATTTGGCGCGCACCCTCGGGGACCGCATCCCGCTGGAGACAGAGCGTGGCTACAACACCACCCTGCCTGCCGGGGCATTTGACGTGCGCACCCATCTGACATTCGGTGCGCATGGCTTTGTGGTCAGCCGTATCAATGGTGGTGTGCGGGTCGGCGGCGCGGTGGAGCTGGGTGGGTTGAAGCTGCCACCCAACTACAAGCGCGCGGATGTGTTGCTGCAAAAGGCTGCGCGTTTCTTGCCGGGGCTTGAGACCTCGGGCGGCACCCGCTGGATGGGGTTCCGGCCCTCAATCCCGGATACGCTGCCCGTCATCGGCACCTCACCGCGGGCCGAGAACGTGATCTATGCCTTTGGTCACGGGCACCTGGGGTTGACCCAGTCCGCCGCCACCGCCGAGCTGGTGGGCGATGTGGTTGCGGGCAGGAACTGTTCGATTCCGCTTCAGCCTTACAGGGCTGACCGATTTTGATTGAGGAAGCAGTGAATGCGTAGCGCAAAGACCATACATGTGATTTCGGCCCATGCCGAAGGCGAGGTCGGCGATGTCATTGTCGGCGGCGTGCTGCCGCCGCCGGGTGAGACGCTGTGGGAGCAGCGCAACTTCATCGCGCAGGACGAGACCCTGCGCAACTTCGTGCTGAACGAACCGCGCGGCGGCGTGTTTCGTCATGTGAACCTGCTGGTGCCGCCCAAGCACCCCGAGGCCATAGCCGCTTGGATCATCATGGAGCCGGAAGACACGCCGCCGATGTCCGGCTCGAACTCGATCTGCGTCTCGACTGTGCTTCTGGATGGCGGGCTGGTGCCGATGCAGGAGCCGGAAACGCATATGGTGCTGGAAGCGCCGGGCGGGCTGGTGAAGGTGCGCGCGGAGTGCCGCAACGGCAAGGCTGAGCGTATTTTTGTGCAGAATCTTCCGAGTTTTGCCGACAAGATTCAGGTTCCGCTTGAGGTCGAAGGGCTGGGCACGATCACCGTGGACACCGCCTATGGCGGCGACAGTTTCGTGGTGGTAGATGCGCAGGCACTGGGTTTTAAGATTGTCGAATCCGAGGCCAAGGAAATTGCCCGCCTTGGCGTACGCATCACTAATGCGGCCAATGAACAGCTAGGCTTCAGTCACCCGGAAAACCCGGAATGGGATCATATCTCCTTTTGCGCCTTCTGCGGTCCGCTCAGCGAAACGGATACCGGCCTGAGCGGCAAATCGGCTGTGGCCATTCAACCCGGTAAGGTCGATCGCTCGCCAACCGGCACCGCGGTTTCGGCGCGGATGGCGCTGATGGCGGCGCGCGGCCAGTTGCAGGTTGGGCAGACCTTTGACGCCGTGTCGATCATCGGCTCGCGCTTTGCCGGCCGCATTGTCGAGACCGCAAAGGTGGGGGAGCGGGATGCCATCGTGCCAGAGATCAGCGGCCGCGGCTGGGTGACGGGAATTCACCAGCATCTGCTGGACCCGGATGACCCCTGGCCGGGCGGCTATCGCCTGTCGGACACTTGGGGCGCTTGAGTACCGAAGAAGGGGGCTGATCAGATCTGCCCCCTTTTTCTGGTTCACGCGCCGGACAGAGCGGTCAGGTCATCATACAGCGCCTGCGGGATTTCCACATAGCCGCGCTGCAGGTTGCGGGCGCGGGCGGCAAAGCGGCGCTGCGAGGGCAGGCGCGCGCCCTGATCGATGATGTCGGCAAACAGGCGCTCGGCGCGGGCGCCGTTTTCGGCGGTGCGGCCCGCGCTGAAATGCTGCGGATCAAAGGCGAGGATGATCTCGCCATGATACGGCGCGCCGCCAGCGCCCTCGGCGAACTCCATGCTTTCCAGACTGGTGAGGTCGTCGATCAGCGGTCCGGCCATCAGTTCGATCATGATCGACAGGGCGGAGCCTTTGTAGCCGCCAAAGGTCAGCATCGCCCCATCCAGAGCCGCCTGCGGGTCGGTAGTTGGCTTGCCATCCTTGTCGATCGCCACCCCTTCAGGCAGCGGTTTGCCTGCGCGCTTGTACAGTTCGATCTGGCCGCGGGCAAAGCCGCTAGTGGCAAAGTCAAAGGTGAAGGGATCCTTGCCTGCGCGCGGCCAGGAAAAGGCGATCGGATTGGTGCCGAGACTGCCGCGTGTTCCACCGGCAGGCGCAACCCAGGAATGGCTGGGCACCATTGCCAGGCCTGCAAGACCGGCAGAGGACAACCGCTCAACCTCCGGCCAGAGCGCCGAGAAATGAAAGCAGTTGTTGATTGCCATCGCGGCAATTCCATACCTTCGCGTCTTTTCGACAAGCGTCGGCAGTGCCTGTTCCAGCGCCAGAAGAGACATGCCGCCCCGTGCGTCCGCGCGCACTATGGCGGTATCTTCGTTTAATATGTGAGGCGGAACATGCCCATCAATCTTGCCAGCCCTCATCGTCTGCTCACACATGAGCAGGCGGAACAAGCCATGCGACTGACAGTCATCTATTTGGCATGTATAAAGCATGTCCGAGATTGCCTGCGCATGGGCTTGACCATAGCCTGCGCGGCTGAGAACCGACAGGCTTAGCTCCTTGATCTCCTGAAGGGGGAGTTGTCTTACGGTTGTCATAGCGCGGCTCCAAACTCTAATTTTGGATATTGGATGCAATAGTTGGGCGGTGTTTGGCAAATCTTTTTTGGCTTCTGAAACTGGAAATGCTGCTGTATGGTCAGTCTATTAGTAAATATGCATCCAAAATACAAAAGGGAGATGCAAGATGGCAGGCGGGCGAGCTGTCAAGAAGCTAAGCTTACCTGAGATGATCGTAAGCGATCTCAGGCAGCGCATTCTGAGCGGTGAGCTGGCAGAAGGAGAGGCCATCCGGCAGGAGCTTCTGGCGAAGGAATATGATGTCTCGAGGATGCCTGTGCGGGAAGCCTTGAAACGGCTGAGTGCGGAAGGCCTTGTGCAATGGGAGAACAACCGCGGCGGGACGGTCATCAAGCATTCCCTTCATGAGATCGGGGAAATTTTCGATCTGAGGATTCTGATCGAAGTCGACCTTTTCCGCCGGGCAATTCCAAACATGGCAGCGGCCCACTTTGAGGCATGCGAGCGGCTTCTGACTGAGATGGAACGCTCTTATGAAGCTGACGATGTCAGCCAATGGGGCAAGTTCAACCACGAATATCACATGGGGCTTTACGCCGCGGCTGACCGGCGCATGTCGATGGAATTTCTGGAGCGCATCAGCCTTCATTCGGATCGGTATGTGCGTATCCACCTCAGCGTCATGAAACAGCGCAAACCTGCACAGGAGGAGCACAGGAAGCTCCTGACGTATGCCCGCAATGGTGACGTGGACGGCGGAGCAGCTTTGTTGCGGCAGCATATTGAACGCACCAAGACTGAATTGCTGGAAATGATTGTAAAGCAGAGGCGTCACGGAAGCGAGTGAATGGCTGCGTGAGAAGGCAGGGGCTTGCGCGCACCGCTTAATTGGATACAATATCCTAAATATCAAACCTTTACCTATGCACTCGCACGAAAGTGAGCCGACATGACCTTTATCCCGCATGGAAAACACCTCATCGCAGGCGTTTGGACCGCAGGCAGCGATTCGTTTCAATCGAGTCCCGCGCATGGGCCTAGCCACAGCTTTTCCGTTGGCCGCGTTTCGGATGTGGAGGCAGCCGCCCAGGCCGCGGAAGAGGCGTTCTGGAGCTACGGCTATTCTACCCGCCAGTCCCGCGCCGATTTTCTGAACGCAATTGCCGACGAAATCGAAGCACGGGCCGACGCGATCACCGAGATCGGAACCCAGGAGACAGGCCTGCCGGAAGCGCGTCTGCAAGGGGAACGTGGCCGTACAACTGGCCAGTTGCGCCTGTTCGCCGCCCATATTCTGAAAGGCGACTACCTGGACCGCCGTCATGACGAGGCGCTGCCGGAGCGCCAGCCCATGCCGCGCCCGGACCTGAAGATGGTGCAGCGCCCTATCGGTCCGGTTGCGGTGTTTGGCGCCTCCAACTTCCCGCTGGCTTTTTCCACTGCCGGGGGCGATACCGCCGCCGCACTGGCTGCCGGCTGCCCCGTGGTTGTCAAAGGCCATTCCGCGCATCCGGGAACCGGAGAGATCGTCGCTGAGGCGGTTCATGCGGCGGCAGTGAAATGCGGCGTGCATCCTGGCGTGTTCAGCTTGATTCAGGGCGGCAACCGCCACGTGGGGGCGGCGCTGGTCCAGCATCCGCTGATCAAGGCGGTCGGGTTCACCGGTTCGCTGGCCGGAGGCCGCGCGCTGTTCGATTTGTGCGCTGCGCGTCCCGAACCAATTCCGTTCTTCGGCGAACTCGGCTCTGTCAACCCGATGTTCATTTTGGACGGGGCGCTGGACGCCCGTGCCGAAGAGATCGGCAAGGGCTGGGCGGCATCGCTCAGCATGGGGGCGGGCCAGTTCTGCACCAATCCCGGTGTAGCCGTTGTCAATTCGGGTGAGCAGGCAGAAAAATTCGCCGCTGCGACCCGGCAGGCTCTTGGCGAGACCGGGGCACAGACGATGCTGACCGATGGCATAGCTGAAGCCTACCGCAACGGTCAGCGGCGGATCGCCGAAACGGAAGGTGTCCAAGAACTGCTGACTTCGATGTGCGACCAGCGTGAAGCGACACCATACCTGTATCAGACGACCGCAAAGAACTGGATGAACAACGAAGTGCTGGCCGAGGAAGTTTTCGGGCCTATGGGCATCATTGTTGTGGCAGAAGGCGTCGAAGACATGCGCGCCATCGCACGGAACCTGAAAGGCCAGCTGACTTGCACGGTGCATATGGAAGATGCCGATACCCCGGACGCCCAGGCGCTGATGCCGATCCTAGAGCGCAAGGCGGGCCGGGTTCTGGCGAATGGTTTCCCCACTGGCGTCGAAGTGAGCGATACCATGGTGCACGGCGGGCCGTACCCCGCATCGACAAATTTCGGAGCCACATCAGTGGGGACCTTGTCGATCCGCCGCTTCCTGCGTCCGGTTTGCTATCAGAATTTGCCTGAGGGACTGGTTATTGGCCAGGATGCATGACTGCCAGCTTCACAGCGTGGCGGCTTACGGTAAAAATTGGGGCGGGCCTATCGGCCCGCTGCCTCATAGACCATCTATCCTCCGGTTTCCGTGGCAGAGGGCCGTTATATGTAGACCTCCTTCGTCTCAGAAACATTCTTGCCGTCCATGGAAACGCTATTCCTAGTGATGTCTGTTTGGCTCAGTGGGCACCTTAAAGTGAACCGGACAGGCTCGAAATTTAGGCAGGTTGCGACGTTCACGCGGCTCCGAGTTGGGCATTTCCGCGCGGTGGATTTTCGCGTTCAGCGCTTCAATCATTGCCCGGCAGGCGATTTGTGAAGCAAATCTTCCGAGAGGGGCATTGGAAACCGGTATGCAGATCCTGGTGCCAATGTTCGGCCCCGGTTTTCGGATCAGGGTGTATGCTGATAGCACCCGGGACGGAGGCAAGGGGAGCGCGATTGTGCAGGCAGGCCGAAGTATTCCATGAGCTGCGAGCTCGTGTTAGTAGCCGGCCGCCTCTGCGACTGACCCGGTTGAGCCGGGAGCGCGAACCTGTTGGTGGCGTGTCGCCCGCGGCTCCCGCTTTTTGTCACTGGCAAGAGTGGCACGCATCCGAACCAGATCAAGCATTGGAAGGATCAGCTTATGGATGGCTTGACGGATGTATTTGACGACAAGCGGAAGACTTCCAAGGAGTAAGCAGATAGACACGAAAACTCTCAGCGAAATTGCAGGCAAAAAGCGTGTCTTTGCCTATGCAGCAGAAACCGGCAACATCGTCAAGGCGTGCAGGTACTTCGGCAATCAGGCCGCCTGAGAAATACAAGTGCTAAAAGGTCAGACGTATTTAGTTGTTGCCCAGTGCCCGGGCCAATCAGGCTCGGTCATCGGAGCTGTTTCGTATTCCGCAGTGTTGGAGGCAGACCGGAGATGTCTGATGTGCCACCAGGCGCGCAGGCGCTGAAACTCGCTGCGATCGTCGGGATACTGAAAGAGGACAACGCCGCCTTCTTCCTCGGCACGGGCTGCTTTTTGCGCGGCTTTAAGATCGCGGAAAACCTGCGCTTCGATCTCTTCTTCAGTCAAAACCGGCGTGCAGGTGCCGAAGTGGATTGAATTCATACTCATCACGTTGTCCTCCTATAGAGTGGCATCATTCCTGGCAGCAAATAGATTGGCCGGCAAATTGGTCTGAAATGGAGGCGTGTATGGGGAGACGTGTCAAAGCCGTCTTGGCTGATCTTCGTCAGGCCATCGACAAGCTCGCACCCGTGCACGGGGATCGATTGCCGCCAGAGCGTGAATTGAGGGGCATTCTGGGGTGCAGCCGGGAAACTCTTCGGGCGTGTTATGCGACTCTCGAACAAGAGGGCGAAATCTGGCGTCACGTCGGACAGGGGACATATCGAGGCCATCGTCCGGTCCATATGCCTCTGCGCGATACGCTTCTGGTCGAGGGGGCTACGCCACCGGACCTCATGCAGGCGCGCTTGCTGCTTGAACCGCAAGTGGCCGCTGTGGCGGCTTTGCGCGCGGATGAATCTGATGTTGTTCACTTGCGTTCAAAGGTTGGTGAGGGCCGCGACGCGCGGGACAGGGCAGCGTGTGAACAGGCTGATAATGCGTTCCACCGCGCCGTCGCCGAGACGTCGCGCAATCCGGTGCTGACCGGGTTTCTGATTTACGTGTCAGGCGCGCGCCGCCGTGTTGCATGGCAACGGGAATGGGACCGCACCTACCGCAGCATCGCCCCTGACGAGTTTCAGACGATCCACAGTGATCAGCACGACCGGGTTGTCGACGCAATCGCGGCAGCGGACCCGCGCGCTGCGGCCAGTGCGATGACAGACCATTTGAAGACCATCGAGGCCGCCATGCTGGACAAGGATTGAAAATGCGGGGCAACTCACCACCTGGAAACCACGCAAAATGACAGTCTTCGGTGACTTTTCATTTCTTGTTTTTGCGGGGCTGATTGGCGGGCTTGTCAATGTCGTGGCCGGTGGATCCAAGCTGTTTGTGTTCCCGATGCTGATGGCCGCCGGTCTGCCGCCTCTTGTCGCTAATGCGACCGCGACAGCAGGGCTGTGGCCTGCCCAGCTCCCCGGTGTCTGGGTGTTCCGCAGATCGCTTGCCGCCGACCGGCACAGGCATGTTCTGGACGCCATCATCGCCGCCGCAGGCGCTGTCACCGGTGCGGTGCTGCTCTATGCTCTGGGTGAGGCCGCTTTCCTGTCAATTGTTCCGGGCTTCCTTGTTCTAGCTGCCGTCGCGATCCTCTTTGGCGACCAGTTGTCAAAGCTGGGGCAGCGCTTGGCAGGCAGGAACAGAGCTGCGGCGCGCGTGATGTTTCTGTTCACAGGCGTCTATGCCGGATACTTCGGCGCGGGATATGGGTTCCTGATCGTGGCTGCAGTGTTTCTGGCGGGCGAGGGTTCCATCCACGTCGCGACGGCGCGCAAGAATTTCATATCTCTGGGAGCGAATACAGCCGCGGTCGTTCCGTTTTCCCTGACTGGTCTTGTTGCCTGGGATGCAGCGATTACGGTGCTGATCAGCGGCCTTGCCGGTGGCGCGATTGGCGGTAGAGCAATGACATACTTGCCTCAAAGGCTTTTGAAGCGGATCATCGCGGCGTGCGGAATCTTTCTGGCTGCGAGTTTCTTAATCCGGTCATAGAATGAAACCACGGCAACACCTTGTGCCATGGACCGATGGCGAAACAGGCCTTGCCTAAGGTCACTTTTTGGCCGCGGTTACAGGATGCGACGTTCAAGCCGTATCAGTACCGAAGGTCGCCGGCGTTGCGCTGCCGTTTACCTTCGCCATAGCTGGCTGCCCATTCGCTTATGCCATTCACAGGCTGGTTCACTGGCAGGCTGCGCTTTGAAACGGCGCAGCCTGCATGGTTTGTGCAGCTTGAACGGCTACTTCAGCATGCTGCGGGCAATGATTGTGCGCTGGATTTCCGAAGATCCCTCGTAGATCCGGAAGATCCGTAAATCTCGCAGGTAGCGTTCCAGCGGGAAATCGCGGGTGTAGCCGTAACCGCCGTGGATCTGCAGCGCCCGGTCGGCAATACGCCAGGCCGCCTCGCTGGCATAAAGCTTGGCAAAGGCCGAGTCCGAGGAATACCGCTCGCAGGTGCCGCGCTTGCGGGCAGCCTGCAATCCCAGCGCCCGCGCTGCCGCCAGTTCGGTGGCACTATCGGCCAGCATCCACTGCAGCCCCTGGAAGCTGCCGATCGGCCGTCCGCCAACCTCGCGCTCCTTGGCATAGGACACAGCCGCATCCAGCGCGGCGCGCGCAATGCCGGTGGCCTGCGCGGCCACTTCGATACGGCCGTTGTCCAGCACCTTCATCGCGGTGCGAAACCCGGTGCCCTCGTCGCCCAGCCGGTTTGCCGAGGGCACGTGGCAGTCAAACGAGATTGGGAACACATGGCCGCCGCGCAGACCCATGGTCTCCTCGTGCCTGCCAATCTCCACCCCATCGGTCTTGGCCGGTTCGACTACAAAGGCGCTGACCCCGCGGGCGCCTGCCGCGCGGTCGGTCTTGGCATAGATCACGATGAAATCCGCGCCGCCCGCGTTCGAGATGAAGCATTTGGACCCTTTCAGCCGGTAGCCGTCCCCGTCGCGGGTGGCGGTGGTGCGCATGTCGGCCGGGTTGGAGCCGGCCATCGGCTCGGTCAAAGCAAAAGCTCCCAGCGCCTCCCCCGATGCGGCGGTCGGCAGCAGCCGCTGCTTCAGCGCCTCATCCGCGCCCAGCAGCAGCGAATCCGTCGCCAGAAAATGCGCCGTCAGCATCGACGCGGTTGAGCCGCAGGCGCCGGCGATGGCCTCCACCGCGCAATAGAGCGCAGGACCGGACAGGCCAATGCCGCCATAGGCTTCGGGCAGGTTCATCCCCATGATGCCCATCTCCGCCAGCGCCGGGCGGTGCAGAGTTGCAAAGGTCCCCTCGGCATCGATCGCGGCAGCGGCAGGAGCCAGCACCTCGGTCGAAAACCGCTCGATCTGGCCGATGACGGCCTGGTCTTCACTGTTCGGATCACCGTTCATTTGGTCTCTCCTTCCTGCAGCTGCTTCAGAATTTCATCCGTATGCGCCCCCAATTCCGGCGCTGCCTGCCGCCCGCCGCGCGGCGCGCCGCTGAAATGCACCGGCTGTTCCGGCACGCTGAGCGCGCCCAGAGAGGGATGGATGACCGGCGTTGCCAGCTCCCGCGCCTGGGCCTGGGGCGATGTCCAGGCCTCTGGCACCGAACACAGCGCCGCTGCCGGGATGCCCTCTTCCGACAGTACCGCAACCACGCTCTGCACATCACGGGCGGCGGCCCAGCTTTCGATATGCCGCGCCAGCGCCGGTTCATTCTGCCGCCGCAAGCTGTCACTGGCGAAACGCAGATCAGTGGCCAGTTCCGGCGCACCGATGGCCGCTGCGAATTTTGCAAACAGCCGGTCGTTCAGCACCGCAACGGTGAAACTACCGTCCTTGGCGGGATAGGTGCCGAAGGGCGCTGACAGCGCATGTTTGCTGCCCGTCCGCCTTGGCGTTTCCCCGGCCATCAGTGCCCGGCAGGCCAGCACCGGCATCATCGATACCAGCGAGTCATAAAGCGCCAGATCGACATGCCGCCCCCTGCCGCTGCGGGCGCGGTCGAACAGCGCCACCATCGCCCCGAAGGCCGCGAACATGCCGCCCGCCACGTCGGCAAAGGCGTCCCCGGCCATCATCGGCGGGCCGTCCTCGGCGCCGGTCACGTCCATCAGCCCGCTCATCGCCTGGATGATGATGTCATAAGCCGGCAGCATCCGGTTCGGACCGGTCTGGCCGAACCCGGACACCGAGACATAGACCAGCTGCGGACAGGCTGCGCACAGGTCCTTGGCGCCCAGCCTGAACCGCTCCATCACGCCGGGACGGAAATTCTCGATCAATACATCGCTTTCGGCTGCCAAGGCCCGTGCCGCCGCGGCGCCTTCTGCTGACTTCAGGTCCAGAACAATGGATTTCTTGCCGCGGTTCACCGAATGGAACAGCAGGCTTTCGCCGTCCTTGAACGGGCCGATATGGCGGTAGTCATCGCCCGCGGGCGGCTCCACCTTGATCACTTCCGCCCCAAGATCGGCCATCAGCGCGGTGCAGTAGGGACCTGCAAGAACGCGGGAAAAATCCAGCACCCGGACCCCGTTCAGCGGCCTGCGGCCTGCGGTCTCGTCATTATCGAACATGCATACCCCATCAATTGCTTGCTGCAGGGTAGCCTCCGCTGGGGTATATCGGGAAATACAGCATCGATATAAAAGGTATTCCAATTTGAATATACCATTGACCTTCCGCCAGGTCGAATTCCTGCTGGCGGTGGCTGAAGCCGGCAGCACGGCCGCGGCAAGCCGCGCGCTGAACACCTCGCAGCCATCGGTGTCTCTGGCCATCGCCCGCTGCGAGGAGGTGTTCGGCCAGAAGCTCTTTGTCCGCATCCCCGGCCGCGGCATGGAGCTGACGCCGTTCGGGCAGCACAAGGTTGCCCAGATGCACGAACTGGAGAAACAGGCGCGCTGGGTGCTGAGCGGCGGCGAAGGCACGCCGGAGTTCCTGAACCTCGGGGTGTTTTCCACCCTCGGCCCGCGCTATGCGCCGCAGCTGGTGCGCCGCTTCATGGAGACCCGTCCCGACGCCGAAATCCGCATCCTCGAAGGCGACCTGCAAACGCTGTTCGACTGGCTCAGCGAAGGCCGGATTGACGTCGCGCTGCTCTATGATTTCGGGGTGCCGTCCAATTTTGCGATCACCCCGCTGATGGCCGCGGAACCCTATGCCCTGCTGCCGCAAGGCCACCGGCTGGCACGGCAGCCCGCTGTCAGCGTCGAAGAGCTGGCGCAGGAGCCTGTCATCCTGATGAACCTGCCGCACAGCCGCGGCTATTTCCTGTCGCTGCTGCAGAACGCCAGCTTTCCGGTGCAGGTGGCCCATGAAACCGGATCGATCGAGATGCTGCGGTCGATGGTGGCGAACGGGTTCGGCGCCGGCCTGCTGGCCACCGATCTGCCGGACGGGATGTGCTATGACGGCAATCCGGTCGTCCGGGTACCGCTCGCCGGCCATCCGCCGCCGCACCAGATCGCCCTCGCCCACCGCGGCGCCGCGGTGAGACGGCCTGTTGTCCAGGCGTTCACCGCCTTTGCCAAGGCTTTCTTCACCCGGCCGGACTGAGTGTTCGGCAGTCCCGCACCGGACCGGCAGCACTCCAGAGCGCCGCCGCCCGCTTGACCCGCAGCCACACCTGACGCGCAGATTGCATGCTGCAAGACCGCTTGCACAGCGCTGGCGATCCGCGTGATGGCGGCTTCCACCGGCGCAAATTCCCCCTGCGACGGCGGCTTCGAACAGGAAGAACGAAGAGGGGCCGTAGATCGACATGAGCGCCGATGAGAGAAGCGGGCCGATTGTCGTTCCGGTGGAGTCACCGGGGCGATGTTGATCAAAGTCTGGCCAAGTGCAATCGCAAGGTAGAAAGTCAGCATATAAAACCCAAGCACGCGCCCGCGGGTTTCGTTGCTGCTGCGATCATTGAGTCAGCCTTTAATGGTCGGTCAGAAGAACCCTGACAAATTTGTTTGCTGACAGTTTTGCATCGGGATCCTCTCCATCCGGTCCTGCGGCCAGTGCCGCCGGGTTCACCGGCGCGGGCTTACCCAGCGCCCTTATCCGCTCGGCCAGAACATCCGCCGCGGTGAACATGCCGGTGTATTGCGCCTCGGTCATCTCGTGGATTGAGAAGAATAGCGGACCCGTCACATTCCAATGGTAAGTTTGGGGCTTCAGGACCAGCCGGTAAGTCTCCGCCAGGACCTCGGACACCGCCTTCGTTACGGACGCGGTGTTCGGTATATCAGCCTTGGCATGGTCGGCTGACGGGTCCTGTTCCAGTTTGGTGGTCATTGGTGCCTCCTGGATAAAGTGGTCAGGATTGCTGGCCGCAGGATAGCCAGGCTGCCGGTTCTGTTGCCAGCGCGCGTGGACCGCAAACCTTCTGCCGGTCGGCAGATCAACACGTTGCAGGCGGCACTGCGCGGCAGTCGCTGCGTGACACTGCCAGTAAACCCACGCAGGATCAGGCTGGACAGGTTGGGACCCAGCATGATCAAGTCCGTATCGGGGCTTTGCGTCGCGCGAATGAGTTCTTCTGCCGGTTCGCCGCGCAGGCGGTTCTCGGCGTCTTCGGCCAAAGTGTCGCGATGGGCGGTCAGTTCTGTCTGAGCCAAGCAGCTTTTCGACGATCCAGGGTTTTGGATTTGCCCGCCTCACGACAAGGGCAGGAACGACTTCATCACAGATTTCGACAAGCCTCTGGGCGGCCGATCCGGCTACGATTTGGACCTCGGTGGCTGCAGGATCGTTGCTGTTCCGGCGCATTGCCGCCTCGATCCGGTCGCGGGCTGCAGCCTCAGATTGGTAACGGAACGTACCTATCAATGCGCGCGCCGCCGCATGGCCGGGCAGCTCCACACCTGAACGATGGCAAGCACTGCTCCAAGCCGATTTACGAGTTCAAATCCGCGCTCCAACACCGCGTCATCTTGCGGAAACCGTTCCACTGCCGCGAGGATTCGTGTGGCTATCATGGTTCTTACTCCTGACTGCGGCTGGTGTGCCGATTTGCCGTTCCAGGCGTGGCTTACCGTTGTTTCGCATCTGTCCAAAAGCAGTGATCGCGCTTCCAGCGGCCGCATGGGCCCTCGTGCTCCGTGTTGCGGCGGCAGCGATGCCGATCCTGTCAAAACCTGTCAGATCGAAACCGGTTTGCGGGCCGTCGCCGCCTGCGGTTTCGATCCGCGGGTGGACGCCGCAGGCCGTCCGCCGTCACCATCCCGCCGAGCGACACGTACGGCGCCTGGCACCTTTGACTTTGGGCGCGTTGCGCGTGCTGGTTCGGGTTGGAAAAGTGCAGGGAACAATTCTTCGAAATCGGCATTGGAAATCATCATCGGCGTAACCCTCTCTCATAGACAGTGTCGGTCGCTTGCGGATCATGCGTCTTGTGCCGATCTGCCAGGGGCAAAAGACCAGCGAGAAACACCCTGAAAAAAGGATTTTCAATTACTTCTTATAGGCTTGGCGATCACCCGCCCCAATCAGGTCTGGTTTACTGACATAACCAACATTCCCATGCACCTGGGTTCCTTCATTTGGTCGCGATCATGGACTGGCACAGCGGAAAGGTGTGGAGCTGGCGGTTATCGAACACGATGATCGCCGGGTCCTGCATCAAGGCCTTGAAGGAAGCGCTGGATCGTTTGCATGCGTTGTGCGGCTTCATTGGCCCTCGCATCCGCGCGGATGTCTGCAGTCAGAGCCTCGATTTTCTTCTGCGTGCCGATCAGTTGGCGCCGTTAGGTTTGAAGACCGGATCTGCGAGTTCGTCAAGGAGAGACATGACCTTGATGAGATCATACAGCTGTTGCTGGCGGCGAGGCGAAAGCTGCGGGAAGAGTTTGCCCGTTTTCAGCATTTGGCTCTGACCGTCGCTGAAAATGATGTAACTAGCAACCGCCTTATGACAATCCCGGCGGTCGGGCCGGTCACGGCCGTGGCATTTGCTAGCACAATCGATATCCCGGCCTGTTTCCGGAATTCACGAACCTTACGGGCAGTTCTCGGGCTGACGCCTATGCTCCATCAATCAGGCGAAAGCAGGCGCGCCGGCCGGATGTCGCAATGCGGCGATACAGCAGTGCGCGCACTGCTTTACAAGGCCGCTTAGGTTCTGCTCACCTGGGTTAAGAAGTGGTCCTGGCTGAAAGCCAGGGCCGTGAAACTGGCAACGCGCAGCAGCCACCGGCAGGCCATCGTCGTGCTGGACCGCCGCCTGGCTGTAATCATGCACCGGATGTGGAGCGACGGAACCGAATTTTCTTGGGAAAAGTAAAGCCTAACGACGCGGCCGGAATGGCCGGATGATGACTGTCTTCTGAGGTCCGCCCAAGTTGGCAAAATGTCCTTCGCGGGACGGTGGATGCAGTGAGCTCGCGATTTCCGCAATGCCGGCGGCGCCCATGCCGCCGGGACGGTTCTAAGATTGAACCGCTTTGTTCCTCTTATCCCATCATGGGAGGGCCGGAGTGCCGATCCCGACGAGAAGCGAGACCCCGCGGAAGAAAAAGTTGCCGGCTTGGAATTCGTTCGATGACACTTGACTTAAACCCGCCGAATAGAGAAGCGGAAATCAACAACGTGCCCTGAAACAGAGTCATTCGCTCTGGTCAAAATTTACCATAATTTCGCTTACACGTTTTCAAGTGGGTAGCGGGGCACATTCTAGATTGGGTTGCGACTTTTGAGTGATAACAGCCTGTTGGCACTCAAAAGGACAAATGATGAAACGTCCCTACAAGCAGCCGAGCCTGGAAGAACGACGCAAGATCAAGCAATGGCACGGAGCCAAAGTCAGCGCGGACGTGAATGCAGAGCGCCCCGGCCGCGACAGAGCGGCATTTTCCGCGGGCTCCGGCGCAATCATTATCAGGACGCAGAGATGGCCAAGGTCGCCGGGTATGTCGGCGGTGTTGCTTCGATGAAGGCGCTTTCCCGGCGTCAGAAGGACCGGAAGTTGATACGGCACCCCGAGCTGCGGGAACTGATCATCGAACGGATCAAATACGGTTGGACACCTGAGCAAATTGCCGGCCGCCTTCGCTATGAAGGCGCGCTTGTGCCATTATGCCAAGAGGCCATTTACAGGTTCGCCTATTCCAAAGAAGGTATGAAAGAAGATCTATGGTGATACCTGCCGGAACATGGCCTGACATCACGCGACAAGCGGAACCGGCCCGGAGCGTCAATCGGCGACCGGGCCGTTAGCGCGACCTCGGCGCCGGCGCCTGGCATCGTCAGCATCAGTCTGCTGGCCTCGTCCTGACGTGCGGGCGCAAGGACCCGGCGCTCGAGGGCGGACAGTTCGCCGCGCAGCGCCGTTCGGGCGCTCAGGATGGCTGCAGCTGCGGCTTCAAGCGCAGAGTTTCCTGCGACCAGTTCGCGGATCCGCGCCTCGTAGCGGCTCTTGCCGGCCGAACCAGGCTTCAGTCCGAAGCTGCGCAGCACCCCGAAGAGCGACTGCTCGATATCCAGCAGCGCTTTCTGAACCGCCTTGCGGGCGCTAAGAAGAGCGCGCACCTCTTGGGCCGAAACCGACTTGCAATGGACCGGCCTGAACCACCCCATGCGCAGCAGCCGGGCGATCCCCTCGGCATCGCGGCGGTCGGTCTTGACGTGCATCGCCTTCAAGACCGCCTTGACCTGGCGCGCCTCCATCAGGATCAGCTTGAACCCCGCCTCCCGCAAGCCGCGGTGGAGCTACTGCGGCAGTGGGCCGGCCTCGAGCCCGATCGCCTCGATGCGCCACGGCAGATCGCCCAGAAACACATTGAAAGCCTCGGGCTTGCTGTCGAGCTGCGCCCGCTTCACGATCTGCCCACGTTCGTCTAGCACGCAGACTGCGGAGCTCGCGAGCGAAACGCCAATGCCGATGAAAGTCTTCATGTCGTCCTCTTCCGAGAAGTGAAAGCGCCAGCCTATCAGTACCTGACCGCACCAAGGCGACATCTGGAAACCGTCGCCGCCATTTGCGACACCGCCCCCATGGAACCCGCGAAGATCACCGCCCTGTAACTGCGGCCGAACCAAGGTCGCAGAGAAAAGTTACACCGGCTCTCTGGACATTAACGACCGTGGTGGCGTCAGGACCCACTTTGATGGTTCGGTCCGATGCTCTCACGCTGCTTTTGGACACCTAATGGTGAGAAGGCCATGACGCTGGCATCTTCGGGACCTTAGACCCAGATCACGCCATCTTCCGGCTCCAGTTTGATGGCGAAAGCGAGCAGCTGATCGACGGTCTCACCTAATTCGGCAGCGACGCGGTCGATGGTCTTGACGGAATGGATCTTGTTCAACTGCATGGTCATGCCGGCTTAGCCAAGGGCTGGCACTTCCCAGTGCCTTAGGTGGACGGCTCAAACTTGCAAGTGTTTTCTGCAGATATATCAACGGCGGTTTGATTTCCGGCCACAGGGCGGCGCACCACAACCCGGTCCAGAAACCCTTAGCAGACCGGCTGTGGAAGGCAGGAAAACCGCACAAAGTCATCATCATTGCTATCGCCCGCAAGTTTGCGACAATGGTGATTGCACTCCGCAAATCTCGCCAGAAATGGGCCGCTCAGACCGCCTGAACAATACAGTTGCAGGCAGTTCTTCAGTTAAAATGGCGCGTGTTCACCAGATATTCAGGTTTCGTTGCCAGGGTTTTACCCACCGAGTTTAGCGTGGATCTTCGAGTGTTTGTGCGAGTCATGTAAGGGAGTCGAACCCGATGCCAATCATCAAGTTATACGATTGGTCGCTTTATACGATGCCATCGGCAATCCCGATGTCGGACATAGAGGGCGATTCCCATGCCAACGATCCGGACAGCCCGGATTATAATGCCTCGGCGCCAACATGGATCGGTGAAACCTTCACATTCAACGGCGGATCAGGTTCCCAGATAGATATCGTTGATGACGACGGTCAATTCGAGGACGGATATGTAGAAACTGGCGGAGCTCAGACACTTGGCCAAGATGTCACCATAAATGGTGTGACGTATCTGGCCGGTTCTGTCGTTGAGAATGAGTTCTCAATGCTGGATGCTGCTGGCAATGAAGTGTTCGTTGTCAGGATCGACGGTGTTAACGTTGGTTTTGGCTATCCAGAGGGGCAAGAACCTGTCAACGGAACATCATTTACCGCTGCACAAGGGCGCGATGGCGATCCAGTGGATAGCGGCGACGGAACATCCACCAGTTCGGAGCCCTACGCCAACATAGTCTGCTATGCCCCTGGTACGATGATCGACACACCGGACGGGCCGCGCCCGGTGGAGACGTTGAAACCTGGCGATTTGGTTCTGACGCGGGATCACGGCCCGCAGTTAATCCGCTGGGCACGCTGCAGCGTCCATCCGCTGGAAGAGGTCGAAGCCGACGCCAAGCCGGTGCAGATCAAGGCCGAGGCATTGGGTCCTAACCTGCCTGCAAAGGACCTGATCGTCTCGCCGCAACACCGCATATTTGTCGGCGGGAACGGGCAATTAGACAAGGTGTTCACCAGCGAGGCTTTCGCGCCTGCAAAATCCCTGACGGCGGTACCGGGCATCCGTCATATGAAGGGCAAGAGAAAGATCACATGGGTACACTTCGCCTGTGACCGGCACGAGGTTGTCACTGCCAATGGCTGCCTGTCGGAATCGCTGCTGCTCGGGCCGATGGTCGTGAACGGGTTGACCGCCGCCGAGCGTCGCGCGGTCGTCGGCATTTTCGGTCGTGCGCCCGCACCCAATGCGGCCCTGAACGGCCCGCCCGCACTGGATTGCCTGACGGTTGGCACCGTCAGACGCCAAATCGCCAAACAACGCAAAGACAAGGATCGTATCTTGGCCAAGGAAATCCAGAAATGGGATCTCGACCTTGCGATGGAAAAACACGAGGCAGAGCGGTTTGCAGAAAGCTATCGCACGGCACAGAGCAAAGCCCGGCAGAAATCCTGAATCAGAGCCGGCAACGGCAGTGAGTTCATTTCGCGCGACTTGGATCTTTGGGCCTGCGCCAACGACGTCACGCTGGACTTCTCAAGGCCCGGAAAACCAACGGACAACGGGTTCATCGAGGCATTCAACAGCAAGCTGCGGGCGGAATGACTGAATACCCATTGGTTCATAAGCCTTGCGGATGCCCGCGAAAAGCCGGAGGATTAGCGTAGACACTGCAACGAGGACAGACCTCGCAGTGCGATCGGGTACAACGTCCCGATCGCCATGCAATATCCTGATGGTGCCACCAGCCCGTCATCGTGAAACAGCCGGGAAATTCCAGCCTACGGTGGTCCAATGTTGGGGCTCAGAGCACCAATCCCAAGGACTTTCCGCGAGGTGGAGGAAAATTGGGGCTCAGGTCACTAACAGTTCCGGAATTACATTTTGAGCGACCGCGTCATCCACAACAGTCATGTCCCACGAAGAGGTGTAACTCCGGGTAGCGCTCTGGCCCTGTTCGTGCTGGACTCTGCATTGAGGATGGCAAGGCGCAGAGACGCTGCCTCGCAAAATTTGCGGCACTCCCGGTAGCTGCGATAAATACTTAAACTTCTTTCAGGAAATCTACTGTCTGGAATGCAGGCTGCAACCGCAGCCGGGGCGCAAAACGCACCCCGGACGCCGGTTTTACTCCCCGGGGACGGCCTGCAGCTCCGGGTCGTCATGGTGGTGATGCTCTTTCACCGGGCGCATCACGAGATTGGCAAAGAAGGCCGCCGCCAGCAGCGCCGCCATGCAGTACATCGTGGTGTTGTAGAGGCTCGGCGTCGGATCGACGGTGCCCGCGGGGGCGATCTCCATCAGCTTGGCGATGGTCACGGTCTTGGCCGCCACCAGCTGGTCCAGCTGCGTCACCGGGGCGCCGAACTTCTCGGCAAAGGCGGCGGGGTCGATCTTGGCCGCCAGGTCCTGCACCGCGCTGGTTACCGACATCTGCCGCAGCGAAGTTATGGCCAGCGGCCCGAGCACACCCGCTGTCGACCAGGCCGTCAGCAGGCGGCCGTGGATGCCGCCCACATGCATGGTGCCGAACATATCCGCGAGATAGGCCGGGATGGTGGCAAAACCACCGCCATACATCGAGAAGATCAGCATGGTCGCGAGGTAGAACCCCATCAGATAGATCAGCGACGGGTTCGCCGCGGCAGCCGAGGCGAAATAGGGGATCGACAGATACAGCACGGTACCCAGCACGAAGAAACACATATAGGTGGCCTTGCGCCCGATATAGTCCGAGGTCGACGCCCAGAAGAACCGCCCGACCATGTTGAAGACGGAAATCATCAACACGTAGGTCGAGGCGAAAGCGGCGGTTGCCACCAGCGGCATCACCGAGCCGAAAATCTCAGACATCATTGTCTTGGCAACACCGATCACGCCGATGCCGGCAGTCACATTGAAGCACAGCATCACCCACAGCTGCCAGAACTGCGGCGTCTTCAGCGCCTGGTCGATATGCACGTTGTTCTGCGTCACCAAACCCGAGGCCGCAGGTTTCGGCGTCCAGCCCGCCGGTGCCCAGTCCTTGGCCGGAACCCGGTACTGGAAGGCGGCGAGGATCATCACCACGAAATAGAGGATACCCAAGGTCATGAAGGTCTGCGCGGCGCCGGTATTGCCGGTACCGACTGCATAGGCGCCGGCCTCCCCGCCGAACTCGGCAGCCTGCGCCGCGCTGGCGATCACCACCTCGATTTTGCCTTGCGCGGTTTCCGCAAAGACCCGGCCGTTTTCAACCACGGTCTGCACCGCGTCCTTGGCACCGAGATAGGTCGGTTCGGTTTCATAGAGATCCAGCAGCCAGCCCTTGACCGGCGCGGCAATCATCGCACCGCCGCCAAAGCCCATGATTGCCATGCCGGTTGCCATGCCGCGCCGGTCGGGGAACCAGCGGATCAGGGTCGAAACCGGAGACACATAGCCCAGTCCCAGACCGCAGCCGCCAAGCACCCCGTAGCCCAGATAAACCAGCCACAGCTGATGGCTGGAAATGCCGAACGACCCAACAATGAAACCGCCGCCCCACAGCAGCGCTGCCACCACGCCCACCATGCGGGGGCCGACCTCTTCCAGCCATTTGCCGGCAAAAGCGGCGGCCAGCCCGAGGAAAACAATAGCCACTGAAAAGATCCAGACAACCGAGCCGAGGCTCCAGTCATCGGCGCTGGAAGCCACCACCCCCAGCTCGCGGGTCAGAGGCGGGTTGAACACCGACCAAGCGTAGACCGAGCCAATGCAGAGATGAATGGCGATGGATGCCGGCGGCACCCGCCAGCGGTTGAAGCCGGGTTCAGCGGTGATGTGGCTCTTGTGCAGAAAACCCAGCCCGCCTGGTGATCGGTTGTTCATAAGTTGTCCTCCCTAGTGCTGTCCCGGTGGCTGCAACCTCCTATTGCGGCCGCCCGGAATGGCTTACGGCAAAGCGCCGCAGCTTGAAAAAGGCGGCGGGAAGATCCATCTGTCAAATAAAAAATTTAGCAAACACAATGACTTATGCGGCCATTTTGTCTGACTCTCGGCAGGCCTTTTAATAATCGCGGGACATTTTGTCCGCGCCGGGGCCCCGGCTCCTTGCGGATTTTATCCAATTTGTCCACATCAGGCCGCGACGGTGGAGGGGAGAAATATCTCGAAGCGGCTGCCCTGTCCGGGCTGCGACTGCACGGTGATCCGCCCGCCCGCGCGACTCACCAGCTGGTGGCTGATTGACAAGCCGAGCCCGGTGCCCTGCGCCTGTTTGGTGGTGAAGAAGGGATCGAAGATGCGGCTCTGCAGCTCGGGCGGGATGCCGGTACCAGTGTCTTCGGCGGCCAGCAGCACGCCATCCGGGGCATCTTCAGCCGTCAGGGTCAGGCGGCCGCCGCCGGGCATTGCCTGCACCGCGTTGAGGATCAGGTTGACCAGCACCTGCTGCAATTCGGTGCGCGATATCCGCACTTCTCCGGTGCTGTCCAGACGGGTCTCGACCCTGACCCCTGCCACCTCGATCTGGTGGCGGGTCAGCACCAGGCAGTCGGACAGCACTTCGGCCGGCGAGATCAGACCTGAGGCGCCGGAGTATTCCTCTGGCCGGGCGAATTGCAGCAGTTTCGAGACGATGACGCCGATGCGGTAGACCTGATCGTCAATGAGACGGAATTCCTCCTCGACCGGCTGCGCCTGATCCCCCAGCACCGTGCGGGCGAGATCGAGATTGCCCTGAATCACTGCGATCGGGTTGTTGATCTCATGCGCAACCGAGGCTGTGATCTCGCCCACTGCAGCGAGCTTTTCGGAGACGATCAGCCGTTGGGTGGTTTGCTCCAGCCGCCGGTTGGCCTCACGCAGATCGGCGGTACGCTCCTCGACTTTGGCTTCGAGGCTTTCGCCCCAGTGGCGCAATTGCCGGTCGCGCTCCTGCACCTGGTCCAGCAGACTGTCGAAATGCGACGCCACGCGGGCAATCTCGCCGCCGTCCTTCTGCGGGCGGTTGCGCGCAGCGAGGTCGCCCTGCTCGACCCGGGTGATGGTCTGCGTCATACCCTCGAGCGGGCGGAAAATACGCCCGGCCCACCGCAGGAAGATCGGCACCGACAGTGCCGCAATCAGCAGGAAAGCCGCGCCGAGCGCCAGCACCGATTGACGCTTGGCCTGGCGGAACGGGGTTTCCAGAAAGCCGACATAAAGCATCCCGGCCCGGTGGCCGCGGCTGTCGAGAATGGGTTCGTAAGCGGAGATGTACCAGTCGTTCACCACAAAGGCGCGGTCGAGCCAGGTTTCGCCGCGCCCCAGCACCTGGCCGCGCACCTCGGCCGAGACGCGCGTGCCGAGGGCGCGCAGGTTTTCGAACAGCCGCACATTGGTGGAGATCCGCACGTCCTCCAGAAACAGCGTCGCGGTGCCCTGGCTGCCCTCCGGCAGGCTTTGCTCGCGGTAGACCAGCGCATTGATCGTGTCGATGAAATCCAGGTTGCGGTTCAATAGCCGCCCTCCCACCAGCACCGCCGGCTGGCTGGCCGGCAGGGCCGCAGGCGCCGCGGAGTGGATGATCATGCCGCGGGTCTCGGCGCTGCGGTTCGTGGGCACAGCGGCTTCGGTTGCCACCAGCGGAATGGCAGCGCGGGCGGCGAGGCCGGGGACCAGAGCGTCAAGCTGGGCGGCATCCAGAATGTCGACCGCGCTTTGCCATTGCCCCTGCAGCGCGCCGCGGATGACGGGCCAGTCTGCCGGAATAAAACCGGCATGGCCATCAGGGCCGGCGAGATAGAGGAAATCGAGACCTAGCCGGGCCTGTTCCTGCGCCAGGAAATCTGCAGTGCGGCCCGCCGTAAGCGCGTTGCGGAAACGGACCGATTGCGCCACCGCATCCAGCAGTTCGCCGGAGGTGGCAGTCAGCCTGGCCAGATACTGGTCGGCAATGGTCAGATCCCCGTTCACCTTGGTGATCAGCAGGCCATCGACCTTGTCCGACCAGCGCCAGGTGGCTATGCCCAGCAGCAGCGGCATCAGCACCAGCATCGGCAGCAGCGCGATCAGCAGCAGCCGGACCCGGACCGACCGCAAGAGCGGGTGCAGCCTTCGCACGGCTCAAAGCCCCCAAGCCGTGCATTTGCGGTCGATGGTCTTGCGCGAGACACCCAGCCGCCGCGCCGCTTCGCTGCGGTTGCCGCCGGCCGCCTCCAGCGCGTGCAGGATCTCGCGGCGCTCGACCTCCTCCAGCGGCAGGATGTCAGCAGCGGGCCGGGCCGGGGCCAGCGTTTCCAGGGAAAAGCTGCCGAAGATCAGCGAGCGTTCCACAAAATTCCTCAGCTCGCGGATATTGCCAGGCCAGTCATGGCGCAGCAGGGCGGACTTGACGCTGGCGGACAGCTCCAGCGGCGGCAGCTGCAGCTGGGCGGCGATTTCGGAGAGGAACAGTTCCGCAAGCTCGACAATATCGGTGCCGCGCTCGCGCAATGGCGGCATTGGCACTTCGATCACGTTGATGCGGAACAGCAGGTCCTCGCGGAAACTTCCGGCGGCCACCGCCTCGGCCAGGGCGCGGCTGGAACTCATCACGAAACGGACATCCAGCTGCACCGTCCGTTCCGTGCCAACTGGCCGGATGCGGCCATCCTCCAGCACCCGCAGCAGCGCGTTTTGCGCCGAGGAGCTGAGTTCGCCGATCTCATCAAGGAAAACGGTGCCGCCCTGTGCCGAGGCCAGCAGCCCTTCACGGGCAGCCGCAGGGGCACCGGGAAAGGCGCCGGGGGCGTGGCCGAACAGCTCGTATTCAATAACATCCGCCGGAATGGCGCCGCATTGCACCGGCACGAACGGCGCCCCGGCGCGGCTGGAGAGCGCATGCAAGTGGCGCGCGGCAACCTCTTTGCCAGTGCCCGAGGCGCCGGTGATCAGCACCGGGGTGGAAACCTGCGCCACCCGGTCCAGCAAGGCGCGGACCTGGCTGATGGCGGGCGAAGCTCCGACCAGCTCGCGGCGGCGGCGGCGGCCGACACCGGTGGTTTCCAGCTCCCGCCGCAGCAGCATGTTCTCGCGTTTCAACTGGGCTGTTTCGATGCAGCGGCGCAGGGCGTTGAGGATCTGGTTCGAGCGGAACGGCTTCAGGACGAAATCCGACGCGCCGGCCCGCAGAGCATCAATCGCAGTTTGCAGATCGGCATAGGCGGTGATCAGGATGGTGTCGGTAAAGCCGCCGTCGCGGCGCTGATCGGCCAGCCAATCGAGCCCCTTCTGGCCTGGCATAATGTTATCGAGGATCATCACGTCATATTGCCGGGTGCTGAGCAGGGCGGCGGCAGCCTCGGTGTTTTCGGCCTCCTCCACCAGCTGGCACAGAGGGCGCAGGGTTTTCACGAGGAAATTACGCATGCCCGCTTCATCGTCCACGATGAGTATGCTTGCCTGTTCAAGCGGGTCGGCCAGCCTTGCCAAATCTGTAATTGTCATACCTGCCGCTCTTCAGTGGGGGCGGTGTCGGAGTATTGTCGCTCTCCATTGCTTTGTCGAGAGAGCAGGAGCTTTTGCATCACCAGCCCGGCCTGTTCTGATGTGCGTTGCATAAATAAACCAGCAAGGCTGCCAATATGTCTCGGCGATGAGAGTGTATTGCGGCCCGCGGGAACAGAGCCGCCCAAATGATCAGCCGGGCAAGCTATCCATCTGCAGGTGCGCGCACCGAACGCATTGCCCTCTGCACCAGCGGGTGCAATCCCGGTTCCCCCATTGCAGCATAGCGTATCAGCTGGCTGCGCATCCGCGGCTCGCAGCAATCGTTGATGTCGGCAGCCACCTCTTCGGCCTGGCCGCCGCCAGTCTGGGTTTTGAGAAAGGAGGCCAGCTGGTTGGCCATCATCACCATTTTCTCCGGCGACAGGTTTCTCTCCGCCGGTGAAGCAAACGCCGGGTCCAATGGTCTTTCCAGGGGTTGTTGCGTTGGGCCGGCCAGGCTGAGCGTTACGGAATTATTTAAATCACACGGCTTCCGGCAAGAGCTTTGCAGCGAATGCGGTCTTTATTCCAATGCAGGAGTGTCCGGTGCCGCGCTTTGCGCCCTCGAACTCTGCTTTGCAGATCAACCTGATGATGTGCTCCCCGACGTGCCCTCGGCCGTCTTTAGAGCTTCCGCACTTCTGCTCTGGTCCCCAACATTGGACCACCGGAAGCTGGAGTTTTCCGGCTGTGTCACGATGACGGGCTGGTGACGCCATCGGGATAATGCATGGCAATCGGGACGTTATACCCGATCGCACTGTGAGGTCGGTCCTCGTTGTAGTGTCTACGCCAAGCTTCCAACTTTTCGCGGGCGTCGGCAAGGCTCATGAACCAATGCGCGTTCAGGCATTCGGATCGGAGCTTGCTGTTGAACGCCTCGATGAACCCGTTGTCCGTCGGCTTTCCGGGCCGTGAGAAGTCCAGCGTGACGTCATTGGCGTAGGCTCAGAGATCCAGATCGCGGGAGATGAACTCGCTGCCATTATCGACTCGAATGGTGTTCGGGTAGCCAATCCTGCCGCAAACCTGTTCCAGGGTCTGAACCACGTCCTCGCCGCGGTAGCTGAACCGAGGATCCACGGCAGGGCAGAACCGCGAATGCGTGTCGACCACGGTCAGGATCCTCAATTTCTTTCCCATGGCCAGCTGGTCGTGAACAAAATCCATTGCCCAGACGTCGTTCGGCCCGGTGGCTTCTTCGCGATCCTCGCGCAGCTTGGCTTTCACTCGCCGTTTCGGGTGCTTATTCCGCAACTGCAGACCCAACTCATTGTAAATCCTGCGTGTCTTCTTGATATTGATGGTCCAGCCCTCTCGCCGCAACAGAACATGGACGCGCCTGTAGCCATAGCGCACACGCGTTTCTGCAATCTCCTTGATCCGCCGCTCGACGGCAGCCTGGTCCCCTCTCGGGACATCGCTGGGCGATGCCCTGCCGGGCAGTGATCCGCCGGGACTTGTAGTGGTAGGTGGAGGTGTCGAAGCAGATGGCCCCACAGGCCCTCCGGATCGACACGCCCCAGTCGACGCACATCCCGGTGACGATCTCGCGCAAACGGCCAGGCTTCAGAGCTTTCGCCGAATGACATCCTGAAGCATTTCCCGGTCCAGCGTCAGATCGGCTACGATCTTCTTCAGCCGGGTGTTCTCATCCTCCAGCGCTCTCAGCCGGCGCATCTCGTCCGGCAGAAGACCCCCGTATTTTTTCTTCCAGTTGAAGTACGTCGCCTGGCTGATCCCCGCCTTGCGGCAGATCTCCGCGACCGGCGTGCCTTGCTCGCCCTGCTTCAGGATGAAGGCCTTCTGCGCCTCCGTGAACTTCGATGCTTTCATGCGATTCCGCTCCTCTCCCAGCCAGGGAAACTTAGCGGAAAACTCCAGCTTCATACGGTCCAGTTTTCAGGGGGCAGAGCAACCTGTGCAGGAGCGAAAGTCCTGGGCCATCTTCCTGACAGCCGACATCCACAAGCCGGTAAGGCACTAGGTGATGCTGCAGTCGCTACCGAGAACCGCGCACCCCCCTGCGCCTGGCACCCTTCAGGCCATAAACGCAGGGTTTGATGCTGCGGCGCAGCCTGTCAAAGCAACTGTTCGCTGCGGTGGCGAAAGCACAGGTCATTTCTGACTTTCAATTGTCCGGTCAGTGGCCGTAACCTTTATGGAAACATCCTCCGGGACCCCGGTGGCTGCGTAAGTGGGGTTTTCGTTCCCCGTCCGCCCGTTAAAGGACGCCAAGTTTTTCCCCGCGAAGCCGCATCATTGCGGTGAGGGAAACTCTTAGCGCTCCTCGACTCCCCACCAGCGCATTGTCTGACGGCAGTGGTGGTCGATTGCCTTCGCAGCCTGTTCGGTGTCTTGGGCGCGCAGGGCTGCGATGATGGCGAGGTGCTCCTCCATGGCGCTGACAATGCGGTCAACCAGAAAGGCGCGGGCGGCCTGAATCACCGAAAGACGGTTTCGGTTGGCATCATAGGCGCTGCGCAGGAAGGGGTTGTCCAGCCCGCTCGCCAGCATGTCATGCAAGCTCAGATCGGTTTCGAGTGCCTGGACCGGCAGATCCGCGCAGCTGCCGCATTGCGGCAGCTGCAGCATCGTTTCATGCGCTCCCCGAAGGCTGTTGAGCGGCAGCGGCACACCGGCCCGGATCAGACGGCAAGCCCCCTCCTTGTCCAGCAGCGCCCGCATGTCCAGGCAGGCCCGCGTCACTTCCGGGCTCGCGTCCATCACCACGATGCCGCGCTTGGGCAGGATACTGACAAGGGACTGTGTCTCTGCCCGCTTGACGGCCTCGCGGGTGGCGGCAATCGGAAAGCCGAGCAATTCGGCAAGTTTGGGCATGGAAATGAATTCATTAGCCCTGAGCGTGCCTTGCCGCAAAGCTGCGAGCAGCGCTTCAAAAGCCTGGTCCGCCTGCAGCTCTTGTCCTGATCCGGTCGCGTCTTTCATCCTCAACCCTTTGAATATAAAATGAATCAGGAAGTCTTTCAAGAAATCCAGGTAGATGCTTTTCGGAATCCCTGATTGTCACAGCTATAGCATAGCTCCTAACATTTTACAGAAGATGTCAACAGGCATTTGAAATGTGGCGGCAAGGGAGGAACGCATGTCAGCACAGCAACAGGAGATTGAAGCCGGAGTTCAGGAGGAGGGAATCCGGATGCCGCATATCTACGTGATCCTATTCGTGTTCACGGCGCTGGCCGCGCTGGCGACACATTTCGTGCCAGCCGGGCTGTACGACCGGGTGACCCTGGCGAACGGACGCAGTGCCGTCGATCCGGGCTCCTTCCGATACGTCGAGGCCAGCCCGATCGGCTGGGAACAATTCATGCTGGCCGTGCCGAACGGTCTGGTGAACGCCTCGACGGTGGTGTTTTTCACCTTCATCATTGGCGGCATGTTCATGGTGATACGCCGCACCGGCGTGATCGATGTGGTTGTGGACAAGCTGACCCGGCGCTTCGCCGCGCGCAGCGTGCTGATGATTCCCGCGCTGATGGTGATTTTTGCGGTGGTGGCGACACTGATCGGCACTCAGGAGCTGGCGCTGGTCTATGTGCCGGTGATCCTGCCGCTGATGATCGCGCTGCGGTTCGACTCGATCACTGCGGTTGCCACCGCGCTGCTGGCGACGACAGCGGGCTTTACTGCCGGGGTGCTGAATCCGATCAACACCGGGCTGGGCCAGTCCATCGCTGAGTTGCCGCTCTACTCCGGCGCCGGACTGCGGGCTTTGCTGTTCATTTGCCTACTGGGGGCCGGGATAGCCTATCTGATGCGGTATGCGCTGCGGGTGCAGAAAAACCCGGAGGCGAGCCTGCTGGCCAATGACCCCAAGGAAGCCGCCAAGCGCGACACCTATGTGCATGACCTGGACGCGCCGGCAATGCGCTTTACCACCCGTCAGGCCTGGGCCGGGATTGCCGCGCTCATGTTCTTTGGCCTGATGGTCTGGGGCGTGCTGACCCGCGGCTGGTTCATGATGGAAATGGCGGGGCTGTTCGTGCTGATGGGCGCAACTGTCGGGCTGATTTCCGGGCTGACCCCGGGCAAGATCTGCGACGCCTTCAACGAAGGTTTCCGCGACGTGCTGATGGGCGCGATAATCGTCGGCCTGGCCCGTGCGGTGGCAGTCATGCTGGAGCAGGGCCAGGTGATGGACACGCTGGTGCATGGCTTGGGCCATCTTGTCGGCGACTTCCCCAGTTCGGTATCCGCGGTCGGCATGTTTGTGTCGCAGCTCGGCTTCAACTTCGTGGTTCCGTCAGGCAGCGGCCAGGCGCTGGTCACCATGCCGATCATGGCGCCGGTGTCGGACCTGATCGGCGTCACCCGCCAGAACGCCGTGCTGGCCTATCAGCTGGGCGATGGTCTCTCGAACATCTTCTATCCGACCTCGGGCTACTTCATGGCGACACTGGCGCTTGCCGGAGTGTCCTGGGACCGTTGGGTCCGGTTTTTCCTGCCGCTGTTCGGTCTATGGATCGGGATTGCGGCTGCATTCCTGATTTACGCGCAAGCAGTGAACTGGACCGGCTGAGGCTAATGCGGGGAACTAAACGGGACATGCGGCGGCCGTTTGTCGGCCGCCGTGCGGTGTTTTTCAGTGTTGCACAAGGTGCTGAGCAGCATGCCGATCACTGCCCGGAGCAGCCCCATGCCTGGTGACCAGTCTGGCGGGCCAGCACATGCATGTCGGGCGGAGAGTTGCCGTTTGCTGCGCGTTACACAGGCGGCAGCTGTGCGCAGCAACCGCCCTCTGCAAACTTAGCTGTTTGACGCAACCAGCCGAGGTCTTCTGCTGCGGCGCAGCCCACCATTCCTGCTCTCTGTTTGCAGAAGCGTCAAGCACGGGTTCTATAGCCGTTCGGGTGTCTTGGTTCTCTACGAAGTCGGTGTTTCCGCTTCCTGATGGCGTCCGGGAGCTGACCGGGCAGAATGTCATTCGCGAAGTGAACAGCACGCACCTTCAGCAGCTTATGACTGGCTTGATCCGCCTCCGTCCCGAAGGGCGGTGAACCCGCCCTTTCTCTGGTGGGCGGGGTCTCGGTTGGATGTCAGATTATGAGCTCCCTTTCTGGTTCAAAGATCGTGCCAGCGCGCCAGATGGACATCATGACGACGGCGAGTTTTCGGGATGCCGCGACAGCAGCTTTCTTGAAGCCTTTTCGGTCTTGCAGCCTCTTGGCCCAAGCGCGCAGCTGTGATGGCTTTCTGACCTGGGTGATTAAGGTGGTGGCCGCGGAGTAGAGCAGTCTTCGCAGATCACGATCTCCGCATTTTGATATCCGGCCGGACCAGTCCATGTCTCCGGATTGGTGACGCCGCGGAGTGAGGCCGAGAAAGGCGCCGACGTCCCTCGATCTCCGGAAACGCTCCGCATTGTCGAGGGAAGCGATAAAGGACAGCGCGACGACAGGCCCAACGCCCGGGACGGTCATGAGGCGGCGGGCAAGGCCGCTTTGGCGCGCGATGAGCCTGAGATCGCCGTCCATCGCTTCCGCGGCTGCGCACAGCGCCCTGTGGATCGGGATGAACATATCCGCCATCAGGCCGAGCGCCGGGTCGGTCTGGCCTGCCTCTGCGAGCTGGTCGCGGAAGCCCTGCCGCAGGTCTGCCCGGCCTACTGGCCCCATGCAGATCCCGAAAATCTTCAGCACTCCGCGAACATGCGCTTCAAGGTCCTTGCGCATCCTGATCAGGCGCTCCCGTGCGCCAATAAGAACGCGAACCCGCTCCGACGCCTCGCTTCTGATGTGAACCCGGCTGAACCAGCCGGTGCGGGCCAGATGCGCCAGCCCTTCGGCTTCACCGGTATCGGACTTGTTGATCCGCCCAGACAGCGCCTTGTGCGCCAGGCGGGCATCAATGCAGATGATCGGAAGGCCGCGTTTCTCCAGCTCGCGGGTGTTTCAGATGGCCAGGATGCCGCTCTCATGCACGATCCGCTCGGGCTTGGCGGAATGTTCGGAAATAAACGATGCAATCTCGTCCGGATCCGAACTGGTTTCGCCGCGCGCCAGCACCTCGCCATCTTCATCGACAACACAGATCGACACGGATTTGACGGACACGTCCAGACCAACATAGTGCAACATGGTCGTTCTCCTTCACGGCTGGTTCTGCTGAGGCCGATCTTATCGGACCTCGTTCGCCCTGGGAGAGCGGCCGCCGCAAACACACCATGCCGTTCGCTGCGACTGCGAGGTTTCGGATCGGTGAGTTCACACACTGCGGACTTTATTGCCGTTCGTACCCACGGCCTG